>MEOF01000035.1 GCA_001769505.1 Bacteroidetes bacterium GWF2_33_38 | reverse complement strand
TTAAATATGGATTAATATTTATTTCACATGCTTTATTTAACAGAATAACAGTAGATTATAAAAAATGCCTCAATCTTTTGTCATGTACTTAGAAAAATATTATAACACACATAAGTAAAAACAAATAATAAATGCTTTTATTTTAAAGTTTTTCACTTTCATTATTTTGTCTGTTTAAGTTTATTGTTAATCTCAGCTCGTTCACTCGCTACCGCAAGGCTCTGCCTTGTGGTATATAAGATTACAAGCATTTTTCATTAACCTTTGTTTTGTAGTATGAATAATATTCAAATACATTTATTTTTAACAAAATTAAATCAAACATAAACATACTAAACCTTTTTCATTATTAAAATCTCTAGCACTACTATATTTCCAATCTTCAGATTTTTTTTCAAGCAGAGTTTCAATTCCTTTGAACTCTGCTTTTAATTACGCTCCTCTCTGTCATGTGTTTTCACTTGACAGATTTTATTGTGCGGTGAAAACACCACACAAAGGCAAAAAAGTAAACTAAATAATTGTTTTAAAATATTCAATTGTTTTTACCAATCCTTCATCTAATTTTATTGTCGGCGTCCATCCTAATTCTTTTTTTGCAAGCGATATGTTAGGTTGACGTTGAGTTGGATCGTCTTGAGGTAAAGGCAAATATATAATTTTAGATTTTGAATCGGTCAGTTTAATGACCTTTTCGGCTAATTCTTTAATGGTAAACTCTCCAGGGTTTCCAACATTCACCGGTCCAATAAACTCTTTTCTTGAATTCATCATTTTAATCATTCCATTGATTAAATCGTCAACATATTGAAAACTTCGAGTTTGATTTCCATTTCCATAAATTGTAATATCTTCTCCCTTAAGAGCTTGAACAATAAAATTAGAAACTACTCGCCCATCGTTTGGATGCATTCTAGGACCATAAGTGTTAAAAATACGTATTACCTTAATATCAACTTTATTTTGACGATGATAATCAAAAAATAGTGTTTCAGCACATCGTTTTCCTTCATCGTAACACGAACGTGTCCCAATTGGGTTAACATTTCCCCAATATTCTTCGGTTTGAGGATGAATTTTTGGGTCTCCGTAAACTTCGCTGGTAGATGCTTGAAGTATTCTTGCTTTTATTCGTTTAGCTAAGCCAAGCATATTTATAGCTCCCATTACCGAAGTCTTCACAGTTTTTATCGCATTGTATTGATAATGAATAGGTGAAGCAGGACAAGCTAAATTATAAATTTGGTCAACTTCTACATAATAAGGCATTGTAACATCGTGGCGAACTAACTCAAAATAAGGATTTGTAAGTAGGTGTACTATGTTTGTTTTACTGCCCGTAAAATAATTGTCTAAACAAATAACCTCATTACCATCGTTTAACAATTGCTCGCATAAATGAGAACCTATAAATCCGGCACCTCCAGTAACAAGTATTTTTTTCATTGAATAAGTATTTTCGATTATTTACAAAGATATTTAAAAAGATATTGTAGTCCTACTTTCTTGAAATTGAATTATGTGTTTTTATTTAGCATTTCATGAATATTTCCAACGTAAGCGAGTAATTTCTCGTCGTTGAAGTACTTAGCAGCAAAATGTAATCCCATTGGTAATTTATTTTTCGAAAATCCTGCAGGAATTGTAATTGTTGGCAATCCGGCATAAGTCCATGGCAAATTAATGATTGGACTTCCTGTTTGAGAAATTCCTTTTGGAGCATCGGTTATAGTTGAAGGGTTTACCCATAAATCTATTCCGTTTTTATCCATCAAATTTTCAAGCATATGCCTAAATATCAACCTACCTTCCCTTGATTTTTGAAGTTCATCTCTTGATACTTTTTGTCCTTCGAGAATTATGTTTTTAGTATTTTCTCTGTACAAATGTTCATACTTTGGAAACCATTCTTTATGAACTTCGGCTATTTCAGCAGCAATCATTCTTCGATGCCGAATATTAATTGCATCAATAAAATCGAATGTTGGTATTCGTTTAATAACAAAGCCTATATTTTGCAATTTAGAAATTTGTTCTTCGAATACGTCCAATGATTCTTTTGTTGCTTGTTGAATGTATTTTCCGTCGGGAATACCCAATACTGGAAATCTTTTTGTTATTTGAACACTGTTATCCCATTCATTACATAATATTGATGCTATTATTTTTGTTCCAGCGATATCTTGAGTGAAAAACCCAACGTGGTCGGCTGAAGGCGAAAAAGGAATCACTCCATCTGACGAAATTCTGTTATAGCTTGGTTTAAAACCAATTATTCCACAGAAAGATGCTGGACGTGTTATTGAGCCTATCGTTTGAGTTCCCAACGCAATCGGGCAAAATCCAGCAGCAACCGCAGCAGCAGAGCCACTACTAGAGCCTCCAGGAGTGAAATCTTTGTTAATTGGGTTACGTGTGATTCCTGGTTCAAAATAGGCAAATTCAGTTGTAACTGTCTTTCCGACAATTAACGCTCCGGCGTTCTTTAATTTCGTCACGCACGAAGCTTCTTTTCCCTCAAATATTTCATGCGGTAACTTAGATCCGGCTTTAGTCATAAATCCATCGACTCGAAACAAATCTTTTACCCCGATTAAAACTCCATATAATACAGGTCGACTATTAGGATCAGGATATTTTGTTTCAAGTTGCTGAGCTTCTGTTATCAAACGCTCTCGCCTTCCCTCTTCCCATTTAAGTGCATGAATTTCAGGCTCATTTATTTCGATTCTATCGCAAACATGGTTTATTCCTTCGATAACATTTAAGTTATTTGATTGTATTTCCTGAACTATTTCGTTTAAGTTAACTTTTGCAGTGTACATAAATAAATCTTTATAAAACGCCTTCTTCTTTTAATTTATTAATTTCATGTTCTGACATGTTCAGCAAACTTGATAAAATTTCAATATTATGTTCTCCAATTTCCGGAGCTGGTTTTCTGGTAGTCTGTTCAGGTATGGAAGTCATTTTTATTGGATTTCCGGCAATCTTAACTTTTCCAATAACTTTATCTTCTACTTCAACTATCATATTTCGTGCTTTCAGTTGTCGATTTTCCATTACTTTATCAATTGTGTTGATTGGAGCACAAGGAACTTGAGCGTTTTCTAAAATAGTCATCCATTCGTCAACGTTTTTTGTTAAAAAGACATTATTTAGTATATTAACTATTTCAGTTAAATATTTCGTTCGACTTGAATTTGTTTTAAATCTCTCGTCGAGCAATAAATCTTCACGGCTAATGGCATGGCATAATTTTACAAATATCGAATCGTTTCCAACTCCGATAACGAAATAATTATCTTTGGCTTGAAAAGCTTGGAATGGAGTAATTGTAGGATGTCGATTTCCAATTGGTTTCGGGGGAACTCCATCAACTTGAAATCGAAGTAAAGCATTCTCAAGAATTGATAGTTGGCAGTCGAGCATTGCAACATCAATTTTTTGTCCAAGTCCTGTAATTGTTCGTTGATATAGGGCTGCTAATATTCCCAGTCCAGTGTAAAAAGAAGCAGTAATATCTCCCAATGACATTCCAACTCTAGTCGGAGGAGAGTCAGGCCAACCTGTAATACTCATAACTCCTCCCATGGCTTGAACCAAAATATCATAAGCCGGCTTTTTAGAATCGGGACCAGTATGCCCAAAGCCTGAAGAAGCAGCGTAGATAATTTTTGGATTTATTTCTTTGATAACATCATAACCAAGCCCTAGTTTTTCCATAGTTCCAGGTTTGAAGTTTTCGATTATTACATCAAATTTTTCAACTAAATCTAATAATATTTTTTTACCCTTTTCGGACTTTAGATTAATTGAAACGCTTTTTTTTCCTCGATTTATGCTCAAAAAGTACATGCTTTTGTTATTTTTAAATGGACCAAAAGCTCTTGAATCGTCACCCGTTAAAGGAACTTCAATTTTGACTACTTCTGCACCCAAATCTGAAAGAATCATTGTACTGAAAGGACCTGCAAGAACTCTTGTCAGGTCTAGAATTTTAATGTTTTCTAAAGGTTTCATTTGTAAATTTATTCTGTAAGTTCAATATTATTTATTTATACCTTTCCGAAAGTTCCGAAACTTTCGGAAAGGTTGTTGTTTTAAAATGTTTTTTAAATTTTTATCCCCATTACTATAATATCATCAACTTGTGCTAAGTAGCCTTTCCATTGATTGAATTCTGAGTCAAGGCTATTCTTTTGGTCATTCATGTTCAATTTATTGATACTTAATAAAAATTCTTTAAATCGTGGTGCTTTGTATTTTTTTCCGTTCAAACCTCCGAATTGATCAACAAATCCATCGGAGAACATGTAAATAGAGTCCCCCTTGGCCAATTCGTATTCGTTGCTTGTAAACGAATCGTCTTTTATTGAAATTCCAATTGGCATTTTATCTGCTTTATGTTCAATAATTTCGTTATTTCGAATTATATAAGCAGGATTGTATGCTCCCGAAATTTCAACTTTTGAATAATCATTGTTAAAAATACAAATCGATATATCCATTCCATCTTGCGATTTTGACTCTTCACCAGTTTGATGTAATGATGAAATAATATATTGTTTTAAGGTATTTAATATTTCGGAAGAACTTATAATTTCTTTTTTATTAATAATTTCGTTTAATGACGAAATACCTAACATACTCATAAATGCTCCGGGAACGCCATGTCCTGTACAATCGCCTACAACTATAATGTTTTTATCGTGCTTTCGGTTTGCCCAATAAAAATCTCCACTAACTATGTCTCGCGGTTTGTAGAAGACAAAATGTTCGGGTAAAATTTCTGATAAATACTTCAATGGAGGTAATATCGCACCTTGAATTATGCTTGCGTATTCGATGCTATCTGTAATTTCTTTATTTTGAAATGCTATTTTATCTCGCTGTTTAATTACGTAGTCGCGTTGAACTTCTATCTCGTCGCGTTGAGCGATGATCTCCTCTTTTTGTTGCAGTATTTCTTCATTTTTAAAAGCAAGTAAAACATTTGCTTTTCTTTTTTGAACAAATAATCGGAATAGGAATATTGCGAAAATTAAAATTATTGCCAGAGCGATAATAGAAGTATAAATAATAACACGTTGTTTTTGCATCAACTCTTCTCGTTGCTCTATTTCCATATTCTTAATCTCTAATTGGAGTTTATTTTTATTTGCTTCGAATTGTGCTAATAGCTTTTGTTTTCGTATTTCATTTTTGAGTTGGCTAATCTCAGAATCTTTGTTTAAAATTCCTTTTTCAGAATACATTTCAGAAACGAGCATTGATTTGTTTTCGGATTCATTATCAACGTAGTTAGCGTTAGCATAATTACTATAAGCTTCAAGTGCTTTTTCGTAATTCTTTTCTTTTCTATAAACTTCGGATAAAGCCAAGTAATTTTTAGACATAATTTCCTTGTATGAAATCTCGTCGGCAACTTTATTACTTTTTTGATAGTATTCAATAGCTTTTACATTGTTGTTCTGTTCTTTATAAACCATTCCGATATTGTGCAATGAGGTAGCGACTCCAACAATATAGTTAAGTTCTTCCTTAATTTTAAGCGATTGTTGGTAGTAGTCTAGGGCAACATTGAGCTTTTTCCATTCAAAATTTATATTACCAAGATTATTTAAACTTAAGGATTTTGCTTTTTTATTACCGGATTTTTCAAACTGTTCAGTAGATTTCAAGTAATAATCTTCTGCTTTTTTCAAATCTCCTTTACTGTAATATAGAACTCCAATATTATTCATTGAAGTTGCAACATTATCTTCGTTCCCAAGCTTTTCATTGAGTAATAACGATTTTTCATAATAAATAAGTGATTGATCAATATTTTTTTGTTCGAAATAAATATCTCCAATATTTGTTAAGAGTGTTGATGCTTCTTCGTTATTTCCTAATTCTTCTGATAATTTCAGCGATTTGGAGTAGTAATCAATTGCTTTGTCGTAACGGTAGGAATTTTCGTTTACCGAAGCTAATTCGTTCATCACATTTACGACTCCTACTTTATCGCCAACTTCTTGTCTTAATTGCAAAGATTTTTCGTAAAAATCTATGGTTGACTCATATTTTCCTGAGTCGTAATATGCGATAGCAATATTTTCGATTACATTAGCAATTTCTTTTTTATCTCCCTCTTTCTCTCGAATTATAAGCGTTTTTTCGTAAAATTTTAGAGCCTGAGATATATTATTTTGCTGAAGATAAATATCTCCGATTGAGCTCATAATATTTGCTGATTCTTTAACATTACCTGACTTTTCATATTTTGATAGCATGTCAAAATATTCATTTATCTGGGTATCTAAATTTTCGTCTTTTACAAGAACTTCTTTTGTTGCTTTTGAAAGCACTTCTTTAGATTTTTCTTTATTTTTTGGAGCAGCCGTATTTTCGTCCGTTTTAGATACAGATTTATTATCTGCAACGACTTTCGCTGGTGTATCTAATAATTTTGTAACTTCTTGTATTTTTTTAGTAAGATAATCTTTGTCGTAGGCTCTACCACATAAAGCAGCCCATTCTCCCACGCTAATTTTACTAATCGAATTTGCTTGATCATATTTTTGTTTTGCGTCGGTATATTTTTTAGCATTTAGCAATTTATCGGCTTCATCGAGAAATGTAAAATATTGTTGACAATTTTTCTGTTTTTGGAGTTGAAGATTTGCGACATCAACTTTTTGTTGAACGATTTTATCTGATTTTAATTTTAGTGCACTTTTGTATTCCGAAATAGCATCTAAAAATTTCAAATTTTTATTTAGTTCATCGCCTTTTTTTACATAGCTGTCAAATTCCTTGTTGGTATCTGAATCCGATTGTTTTGTTTCGATTTCGGTTTTAGTTTCAATATTTTCTTTAGTTGAGCCTTCGTCTTTTTTCTCAGCAAAAACTTGATTTACTTGAGTTTGTTTGTTCTCAATTTCTGTAATTTTATCTTTCGGATATGTTTCTTGGGGCTTTATTTCTAAGGCTTTTTTATAACATTTTATGGCCAAATCATCTTTGTTATCTTTAAAATACTCGTCGGCTTTTGAAATAGCTTTATCGTATGTTTTTTGCACAGTTGTTTTCGCTCTTGTTTGAGCAATCATATTACTTGGATATTGTTCGCCAGGAAGTATTTTTTGAGCTTCTTCAAACGAAAAAATGGCTTCTTCAAATTCGTTTTTTGCTAAGTGTTGCTCAGCGGTTTGTACAAATGAATCGAATTTATTTTTAAGATTGGAATATTCTTTATTTTTTTGGATTTCGCAATCAGCGATTTTTTGAATTGCAGCAGGGTCTTCGGGTTTGTAAAGCATTGCATTTTGATAATATTTTATCGCAGAATCGTATTTTTTTTGACTTGCATAATCGTTTGCTTTATTTATGTTTTCACTATAGGCTTGCTCTTCAGACATTGTAGCAGACAATGTTTTTTTTACTTTTTCAATTTTTTCTACAGGAAGTTTTTCTTTTGGAAGTATTTGTTTTGCCTCGTTGTATGAAGTCAATGCATTACTAAAATCTTTTTCCAATTCATATTTTTCAGCTATTTTCATTTTTTCGTCAAACGCTGCTTTTCTTAATGTCTGAACTTGTGATAATACGCTTTTAAACTTTGGTTCGATAGAAGAATAAAATTTAGAATCAATTTCCAAAAATCCATCTTCGCTCCATTTTACGTTATTGGTAGGTTTATCGAATAAGGAAATATTCAATCCATTGTACATAGGAACCATTTCAACATTACATCCTTCAAAATCATAAAGCCCATAATCAACATCTTCTTGTGGAATTATGGTGGAAATATTATAAGTCTGTGTTACAAACCCAGCTTTAGAATACTCTAATCGATATTCTTTTTGCAATTCTAGGTTTACTACATATTTTCCATTCGAGCCTGTACTTACAGATGTTAGAATTGATTTTCCCCATAAAACATTAACAACTATGCCTCCAAGCGGTTTGCCTTCGCTTTTAACAATGCCAGAAACATTGATTGTTTTTTTGTCGGCAAAAGAATAAACAACTATGATTGTTACGACTAAAAATACAATAAAAAAAACTGAGGATATTCGTTTTGATACCATATTATAATTTTTTCATTTCTATAAAAATATGAAAAAAAACATAATTGGAAATATTTTATAACCAATTATTTATATAATCTTTGACGAATTGCTTCATACAATACGACAGACGCAGCAACTGAGACGTTTAACGATTCGACAGTACCCAAGATTGGAATTTTAACCAATTCGTCGGAATTACACAACAAATCGTTTGAAATACCTTTTTCTTCGGAGCCAAGAATAATTGCTGTAGGAACAGAAAAATCAGCATCGTAAATATTTATAGAGGCTTTTTCAGTCGAGGCAAAGACTTTAAGTCCGCTGTTCTTTAAGAAATCAACGGTTTTCATCATGCTTTTTGTTCGACATACAGGTATTTTCAATAAGGCACCTGCCGAAGTTTTTATGGCATCGTAATTTATTTGTGCCATTCCTTTTTCAGCAACAATAATTGCGTTTGCTCCTGCACATTCGGCACTTCGGGCGATTGCTCCAAAATTACGCACATCGGATACTTGATCAAGCATCACAATTAATGGGTTTACGCTGTTTTCAAACAAACTTGGCAATAAATTCTCGATATTACTATATTCAATTACCGATACAAAAGCGATTATGCCTTGGTGATTTTTTCGGGTAATCCGATTTAATTTTTCAATAGGTACAACTTGAAAAGGGATATTATTTTTACGAACTAAATCAAATGTTTCGTGATACAATTCTCCAGTCGAGCCGCTTTTAAAAAGTACTTTTTCGATTTCTTTTCCAGCATTTACTGCTTCAATTATCGGACGAAATCCTATTAGAATATTTTCTGCTAATTTCATTCGATAAAGCTACTAATTTTTTTGAAAAAAAAGAGCTATGTTCTACGATAAATCAATGCTGAAGATATTGGTTTATTTTACCGTCGTTTTGAAATCAATGAAATATTAAAATGTCAGAACCTTATCGCTGTCAGTAACCCATTCTGCCAATGCTCCCATTGTTGATTTTTCGGCTCCTTCAAAATAAGGGTGATTTTTAAATACTCCACAACGTGCCATGCATGTTCCACATACTCTTACTAATACATTTTTCGAAATTAAATCTTTTAGCATTTGTGATAAATCCTGATCGTAGCCTTGTGGTGGTTTGCATACATCTCTTGCCATATCAACCGAATCGTTCATAAGAAAAATTCTTACTTCGTTTCCGCTTTTTCTGAGAGTTTCTGCCAAACGGAGTCCATTCCATGTTACGTCTGTGTTGTCGTATGGTTCACGATTAAAAACAATTAGTACTTTTTGCATATTGATTTTATTAATAATGGTGGTACTATTCAGGGTCTTTTGTTTCTCGCTAATCTTGATAATTCTTTTTCTGCTATTATGCTTAGCGAAATATTTTTTTGTTTGCTGAGTTGTTACTAAAAAGTTAATACAATTTTATTTTTCCTTACAATTTCATATAAATCAGCCATCGACGAAAACTTGCATACTTGAGGCTCGCTATTTTTTCTACTTTGCAAGCATGTGCCACAACCGAGTATGCTCCCTTTATTATCTAAAAAGGAATCGACCTGCTCTTTAATATCTTTGTTTTCTTTAACAATATTGTCGAGTTCGACACCTTTTCCAAGTAGAAAAATGCTTACTGTGTCGCCTTCACTTTTTGAGAAATTTGCAAATCGCATTGCATTGAAAAGAGTTTCATAATCGTTTGAATAAATTACTATCCCAATACTTGTAGGCAATTGTTTTTTTATTGTTTCGACTCCACATTGTGAATAACTAAAATGAATAAAAACGCCCATTATTACTACCAAAATTAAGATTGATTTTTTCATTTTAATATTTTAAATTGTTAATGATTTCTTTTTGTTTTTCGATATTTTCGATTAGAACTTCACGCATAATTCGGCATGCAATTCCAATTTTTTCGGTTGTGAGTTTAAAATATGAATTCAAGCCTTCTTTCCGTTGTATTAAAATTCCATTTGAAACCATCATTGATAAATGTTGTGATAAATTTGACTTTAAAACGCTGGTTAATTCCTGAATCTCACTAAAACTCAACTCTTTTTCGTTCAGAATATCAATAATCTCAATCCTGATTGGATTCGCTAATGCTTTACAGATATTGGAATGCAAAACATATAATGTTTTATCTTTCATTGTTTAGTTGTTTAATAGTTTACAAATATATAAACATTTAAACAAAAAATATTGTTTTGAAAAATAAATTTATAAAATCTTCAAGTTTTTTCAGGCAACAAATTATTGTCCTATTCTTATTATACCTCCATCGCTTTCCTGTCCGTCAGGTTTCTGGGATTTAGCAGCTTTATAGGAATTAAAATTATAGGTTAATCCCAGCCACAGGATTCGGGTTTCACTTTTGCTATAATTATTAAGTTTATATATTGCGTTATCTGATTGGATTTCCCAATTTCGGCTATTTAAAACATCCGTTAAAGTAAGGCTGACCGAAAATTTATTTTTTAGAAATGCCCGTCTCACAGCTATATCTGCGTAATATACTTCACTTACATTGAATTGTGGCAAAGCTATAGGTGAGTTATAATTAAAAAATACATGTAACTCGGTTTTTTGTTCAGGTTTCACAATAATTTTTAAATTTCCCGTCCATGCCAAATTATTTGTACTTAAATCTATTTCATTGTACTGCCCTGTTGATTTTGATTGAAATACTGTAAATGCCGGATTAACTGAAATAAATTTATTAATTTTATACGTTATATCAAAGTCTCCACCGATTTTGTTTTGTCTATCTCCATTAACATATGTAAGTATTAATTTATCAGGAACTGATAATAACGAAACCTGTGTAATAAAATCTTTTGTAGTGCTAACAAAAATATTGGTTTTAAACTGAATTTTTTCTTTGATTAAAGAATAATTAAATTCTAACTTATCAAGAATCTCTGGCTCCAGATTTTTATTTCCAGTTTCGTAAGTCATTTGGTCAATGACATTTATAAAAGGATTTAATTGCGGATAATTTGGTCGTGTTATTCTTCGATTCAGACTTAAAGCAATACTTTGAGTTTTATTCAGGTTGTGTTTCATCAGCAAAAAAGGAAAAGGGAAAACATAATCTTTGAAAATTTTTTCATCAATAGATTTTTGAATCAATTCCGAAGAGTTGTATTCCACCCTTGCACCAACTTTATAATATATTTTTTTGAATAAACTGTCGGAATACATCAAATACGATGAGTAAATATATTCCTGATGCTCTAAATCGTTGCTGAATGCAGGGTTTATAGTCCATTGGTTTGAAGTTGAGTCCAAATCATAAAAATCATAATCAAAATTATTCCAACGTGAAAAAGCTTTTAACCCGCTCTCAATTTTACCAGTTTTAAAAATTGATTTAAGATAGTCTATTTGCAACGTTGCATTTGTTGGTGCACCACCACCTGACGATTTTTGAGTTAACTGATTTTCAACATAATATTCTGCTGGACGGCTTCCTTTTGTTCGCGAAAAAGCAGCATCAAATGAAAGTTCATTTTTATTTTTCTCGAATATTCTTTTGACCGACAGCGTACTTTCAATAGTTTTTCTTGAAAAAGTAATATCATTTTTTCGATTAAAATAAATCGCCGGCAAATCATCATTTATCTGCTTTCCGGATATGTTTTGTAAATTAAACAATTCTGGAACCACTAATTTAACGCCCAGAGATACAATTGTTTTCTTTTTGGGTTTTGCCGAAATTAAGAACGCTGCCGTGTGAGTTGGAATCGTTTGCAATGAGTTTATTTCTTGGTCAACGATGATATTTTGTGCGTATAACTGCCGTGTCAGATTGCTTTGAATGTTTGATTGCTCGTATTTTCCATTGTAATTGAAACCAATATCCCATATGCCTTTTGAATAATTGAAACTAAGCCCTCCGTTTATTCTGTTGTTAAAGCCATAATTTAATGAAACTGCACCACTTACGCCTGAAACATTTTGTCTTTTTGTTACGATATTTATAATTCCACCCGTTCCTTCCGAATCGTATTTTGCATCAGGATTTGTAATAATTTCAACTGTTTCGATAGTTGAAGCAGGAATTGAATTTAGCGATGAAATTGTTGTTGGTATTCCGTCCATCAGAATCAAAATGTTTTTATTTCCTCGCAGATAAACATTATTTTCTCCGTCAACACTAACCGACGACTGACTTTTAAGAACATCGGTAACATTCCCCGAAACCGATGAAATGTTTTGTGCTATATTAATTTTCGTTTTTTCAATCGTCATTTGCTTTTCGTTGCGAGTCGCTGTAACTTGAACTTCATTAAGAGATGAGAAAGTTGTGTTTAAATAAATAGGTTCTGAAAGATTTACAGAGGTATTTATAATTTCAGCATTTTTTGAATTCGTCTGATAGCCAACAAAACTTGACTTTATAAGATACTTTCCGGGTGTCAATTTAAATAAAAAAAACTCACCTTTAGCATTTGTGATTGTTCCTGTTACTAAAACAGTATCGGGCAGTTTATATATAGCAACAGAAGCATATTCGACAGGTTTATTGTTTGATGAATCAATTAGTTTTCCGTTAATCGAAAACGTATTTTGCCCGAAAGAAGTCACGCAAAAATGGAATAATAATACAATAACAAATATTTTTCTCACAATCTATTTATATTAGCAATAATAGGCGATAAAATTACTTTTTAAATAAAAGATTCAGCTATCTGAAATAATATTTAACAGTAATTTAACATAATGCCGTTTTGTAAGTTTGAACAAAACACATACTGAAAGAATTGTCTAACTAAAGTTCATTAGCAATTTTCAAGCATAACCACGCATCAGTTGTGACATATCTGATTTGTGCTTCAGTTAGCATTTAGCGATCCCAATTTGATAATTGTTGTGATTTAGAAACTCGATGATTTAAAAGAATTGCCGCAAGTTTAACCAAACTAAAGTTTTCAGCACCCGTCTTTAGAGATATTTCTCTAAGCTCGAAAATTTTCACGAAAAGATTTAAACGTTTGTTATCTACAGACCTACTTTTGTTGAACATAATAATGTTGTTTTTTTAAAGATGTTAAACTATCGAGATTTTTATGTTAATCAAACACAAGTTATAATATCCTCTTTCTAATTTATTATCGTCTAACCTTTCGCAATTCTGTACAAAATCAATAAAAAAACTAAGTAGTAAAATGTGAAGATTCCGGTTAAAATATACAACAGAGTTTTGATTTCGAAACTATAAGTCCATGCTAGCCAAAATACAAATAGCGTTAAAACTAACATACCCAGCTGCCAAATCAACGAAACTTTTTGTTTTTCGAAAACCGAATTTGTAATCGTTATTGGAGAAACGATAAAATTCACAAAAATATACGGAATCAAAATTTGAGCGTATTGTCCTGCAACACGCCATTTTTCGCTAAAAACAAAGGCAAAAATATCTTCAACAAAAAAGAATAAAAGCAAAAAAATAGGAAAAGAAATAAAAAAAAGTTTTTTCACAGTTCCCTCAAAAGTTTTTACGGCATTTCCCTTCTCTATCCTCTCTTTATTGGCTTCTTGAAAATAAACTTGTGATATCGATTTTCCAATTAATGCTCCAGGCATTTTCAACATATTGTTTGCAAACGAATAGAAACCCAGAGTGGAAATATTAAATAACGACGACATAAATACATTCGATAGCTCTATCGACATTGAGTTAGCCAAAGCTCCAGCAAGTGAAAATTTCGGAAAGTCGATGTAACGATTTGCCATTTTTTTCATGCCACTTTTTGAGATTTTACTCATCAGTATTTTATCGGAAACAACAACATTAAGCATCCCGAAATTTCCCGAAAAGAAAGAAACAATCCTTCCAATAATCAAACCGCTAGCTCCTGTTTTGAAAAATCCGACAATCAACTGAACGATAACCATACTAATCGACTTATAAATCGAAGAAATTGCAATATTTTTGAAATTTTTGATACGAGTATTGTAAAAGTTCAATACGTTGTAAAGTCCTGTTAACAATACTACTAAAGGTATAAAGTATAGCCAAAGCGAGATATTTTTATTGTCTAAAAGAATCAGAATTTGATTATGAAATATGATTACAACAATTAGTATAATTAAACTAAAAATAATTGAAATTAAGACACCTAAAGCTAAAATATTTATTGCATCTTCATCTTTTTCAGGAAGTACAATAGCCAATTCGTATCGAGCGTTAACAATTACTGCGAATATCGACGTAATTGCAACAAATAAAGCCAAAACGCCGAAATCTTCAGGCGAATACATGCGAGCTAAAATTGGTGATATTGCAATCGGCAATGCTTGAGCAATTGTAGTTCCTGTTAATAAAGTGAGAACATTTTTGTAAAAATCGGATTTGACTACTTTATCGGACATCAGACTTGTTTAGAGTAAAAAAGTTTTAACGTAAATATTCTTTGAGAATAACTACTTTAATGATTCCCAATACCACTTAATTGATTCTTTCAATCCTTGTTTTAGACTGAATTGAGGGTTGTAGCCTAAAATATTTTTTGCTTTTTCGATTGATGCTAGCGAATGTTTTACATCTCCTTGACGAGTTTCTCCGTAATTAATTAATACATTAGCAATGTTTGAATCGAATTTGCATAAACATTCCTTAATAACGGCTGTCATCTCGTTTAATGAAGTATTTTCGCCAAATGCTACATTATAAATTTTGTTAGCAGCACTAGAATCAGCTAATATGGCAAGTAAATTTGCTTGCACAACATTGTCGATATACGTAAAATCACGAGATTGAGTCCCATCTCCATGTATCAATGGACTTTCGTATTTTATAAACGATGAAATGAATTTTGGAATAACAGCTGCGTACATCCCATTTGGATCTTGTCGTTTACCAAAAACATTAAAATATCGCAATCCGATGGTTTCAATTCCATATAAATCAGAGAAAACTTTTGCGTATAATTCGTTTACATATTTTGTTACCGCATATGGCGATAGAGGATTCCCGATTCGTTCTTCGACTTTTGGTAATTCTTTCAAATCGCCATATGTTGATGAACTAGCAGCATAAATAAATCTTTTTATATTTGCATCTTTTGCGGCAACCAGCATATTCAAAAAGCCTGTAATATTAACTTCGTTAGATGTAACTGGGTCGTTTATCGAACGAGGAACAGAACCCAATGCTGCTTGATGTAGAACAAAATCGACACCATCGACTGCTTTTTTACACTCATCAATATTTCGAATATCCCCTTCAATTAAAGTGAAATTTTTGTTTTGTATAAAAGCTTGGATATTTTCACGTTTTCCGGTAGAAAAATTATCCAAACATAAAACCTTATTGTTTGTATTCAATAAGGCTTCGATGATGTTTGAACCAATAAAACCGGCTCCGCCAGTTACTAATATTATTTTATTTTCGACCTTACTATTCATTCAAAATTATTTAGCAAAACTAACCGAACGAGTTTCTCTGATAACGGTAATTTTTACTTGACCTGGATAAGTCATTTCGTTTTGAATTCGTTGTGCAATATCGTTTGACAATACTTCGATTTCAGCATCGGAAACTTTTTCACTTCCAACAATTACACGTAATTCTCTACCTGCTTGAATAGCATATGTTTTGATTACGCCTGGGTGTGATAAAGCTAAATCTTCCAAATCTTTCAATCGTTTGATGTATGAATCAACAACTTCGCGTCTTGCACCTGGTCTAGCACCCGATATTGCATCGCAAACTTGAATAATCGGAGCAAATAAGGTTGTCATTTCAACTTCATCGTGGTGTGCACCTATGGCATTGCAAATCTCAGGTTTTTCTTTGTATTTTTCAGCCAATTTAGCACCAAGTAATGCGTGCGGAATTTCTGGTTCATCATCAGGTACTTTTCCTATATCGTGTAGTAATCCGGCTCTTTTTGCAATCCTAGGGTTCAAGCCAAGCTCTGAAGCCATAATTGCCGATAAATTTGCAACCTCGCGTGCATGTTGTAAAAGATTTTGTCCGTATGATGAACGGTATTTCATTTTACCAATTAATCGAATTAATTCAGGGTGAAGACCATGAATTCCTAAATCGATGGTCGTTCTTTTTCCGACTTCGATAATTTCCTCTTCAACTTGCTTTCTGGTTTTACTAACAACTTCTTCAATTCTGGCAGGGTGAATACGACCATCGCTTACCAATTGATGTAAAGATAAACGCGCAATTTCACGTCTCACTGGGTCAAAAGCCGATAAAATAATCGCTTCGGGAGTATCATCAACAATAACTTCTACTCCGGTAGCGGCTTCAATCGCTCTAATATTACGTCCTTCGCGTCCTATGATTCGACCTTTAATTTCGTCATTCTCGATATTAAAAACAGAAACTGAATTTTCGACAGCATGCTCAGTTGCAACACGTTGTATGGTTTGTAATACAATTCGTTTTGCTTCTTTATTTGCAGTCATTTTAGCTTCTTCGACAATCTCATTGATTTGCGACATTGCCTGAGTTTTTGCTTCAGCTTTTAACGAATCAACCAACATATTTTTAGCATCTTCCGCTGAAATTCCAGAAATAACTTCTAATTGATCAACATGTTGTTTGTATATTTTTTCAAGTTCTTCTGTTTTCTTTTCAACAAGAGACATTTGAGAAGTTAAACTTGTACGAATTGCATCAACTTCGTTTTTTTTGCGTTGATACTCTTCTACTTTCTGATTAACGGTAAGCTCTTTTTGTTTGATCCTGTTTTCAGCAGCAACAATCTTAACATTTCGTTCGTTTATTGCTTTTTCGTGTTCAGATTTTAGTTGCAAAAATTTTTCTTTAGCTTGTAAAATTTTGTCTTTTTTAATAACTTCAGCTTCAGTTTCTGCTTCTCGCACAATTGCTTTTTTTCTTTTATCTAAAGCACTATTCCATACAAAATAGGAAATAACTCCCCCTCCCATGAGGGCTATTATTCCGACTATTATACTAATTAATCCCATAATTTTAAATAAATTTTAATTTAAACCATAAAAAAACCCGCATAAAGAACCTAATATTTACTAAAACTCCATATTTACATGGATAGAACGGCCGTACAATCTTTGACGTCCACCGGTTTCATAAGAAACATTCTACGAGAGAATTGAGGCCTGTCATTAACAAAACGAGCTTTGTTCTAATTTTTTTAATGTTGAGTTTTACAAATAGTAAAAATTCTAATATGCGGGCAAACTCGTATATAAAGAACTTAGTGTCTATTCTTTTTCTAAATAATCTTCCAAGTCACTATTTAACTTATCAACTTGATCTAAAATTGGCGAAACATCTGCTTTGCTTTCAAATTCATTCATTTTAATTACAAACTGCAAAGCAGCCATTGACAAAAAATCTTGAGTATCCTTATCAGCATAACGCTGCTTATACTGAAATACTCTATCGTTAATGAGCTTTGCTGCCTTTCTGATGTTCTCCTCCTCTTTCCTATCAATCCTTAGTGGATAAAATCGGTCGACAATATTCAAATTTATAGTTAATTTTTCGTCTTCCATTTTTTTACTTGTTCAAAAGAGCAATACACTTATCTATTTCCCGCACTAATATATTAATTCGTTGTTTTGCTTCACTAACATCTTCTGTGTTAGTTGACAAAACAGCTTTTGCAACCTTCAATGAACTGTATTTTTGTTCCAATTCATCATTTTTACTTACATTGTTTTGTAATTTTTCTTCGATACTTTTCTTCTCGTTAAGCAAAACTTGATTTTCATGCTTAACTTGCTCATATAAAGATTTTAACTTATCTATATTTGTTTTTAAACTTAATATGAGTTCGTCTTTATTCACTTTTATAAATCTTTTATTCTATCTGCAAATTTAATACAGCTAAAGCAAAATAAAAACATTTTTCGACAATATTATATAAAGATTTCATAAATCTTATCTATAAATATTGATTATCAAAGATATAACTATAAAATAAACAACTATTTTCATGATGGTTTTTAATTATAAAAATCTGAATATTTGATAAATCGTCGAAAAAGAGGAATATATTTCTTCTTTTTTTGAAATATGATGATACTTCAATTTTTGTATCGTACTTAATTTATAGTATTTTTACGTTAAAAAGAGAATATCATTTATTGTAAATGAATGGATATGATATTTACTGAATAAAAAATGAAAAAAATATTAATTTTGGATAATTACGACTCTTTTACTTACAATTTAGTTCATGTAATTACTAAAATTACACATCAAAAAGTTGATGTTTTCAGAAACAACAAAATATCGCTTGACGAAATTGAAAAATACGACAAAATAGTTCTCTCTCCGGGTCCTGGAATTCCTAATGAAGCTGGAATTATGAAAGATTTGATTAAGACCTATGGAACAAAAAAAAGTATTTTGGGAGTTTGCCTTGGTTTACAAGCAATTGCCGAAGTTTTTGGGGGAACTTTACAAAATCTAGACGAAGTATTTCACGGTGTTTCTACTTCGATGAAAGTTATAAAAAAAGAAGAACCTATTTTCAAAAATATTCCCACTCTATTTGATGGCGGTAGATACCATTCTTGGATTGTTTCGTCAGTTGCAGTACCCGCTTGTTTACAAGTAACTTGTATAGATTTGAACAATCAAATAATGGCTCTATCGCACAAAAATTTTGATATAAAAGGCGTTCAATTTCATCCCGAATCAGTTCTAACACCTTGGGGCGAAAAAATAATTGAAAATTGGTTAAATCATAATCGTTGATATATAAAAATGGAAACAATTAAAATTATAGGTAGTCATTCCAATTCAACTATTTTACTTGGGGAAACGATTAAAAATATATCGAAATATATTCCCAATAATGCCATTATAATTACCGATAAAATTGTCAATAAACTTTACAATAAGGATTTAAAATCTTACAAAATCATCGAAATTGACTGTGGCGAAAAAATAAAAACAATTGAAACTGTCTCGAAAATTTACGAAAAATTTATTGAATATAATGTAGATAGAACCAGTTACATTTGCGGCGTTGGCGGCGGAATAGTTTGTGATATTACAGGATTCGCCGCATCGACTTATATGAGAGGTTTGCGTTTTGGATTTGTATCTACTACCCTACTTTCTCAAGTGGACGCGAGTGTTGGAGGTAAAAATGGAGTGAATTTTTTTGGCTACAAAAACATTATTGGGACGTTTAATCAGCCTGAATTTGTGATTTGTGATTTTAGCATGCTTAAAACCTTAGAAAAAAAGGAAATTCTTAATGGTTATGCTGAAATTATCAAATGCAGTTTAATAGCTGATTCGAATATGTTAGAATATTTAAAATCGAATGTTAGCCAAGCAATAAATTTAGATTTTGAAATCATTCAAAAACTAGTAACCGACTCTATAATTATCAAATCGAGAATTGTAAATGCTGATGAAAAAGAAAAAAACGAACGCCGAAAATTGAATTTTGGACATACCATTGGTCATGCCATTGAAAAGCATTACAATATATCTCATGGAGAGGCTATTAGCATTGGAATGGTTGTCGCAGCTCAGCTTTCGCTTAGAAGAAATTTAATTTCAACAGATGAATTCACAATGATTAAAAACCTAATCCAGTCTTTTGGACTTCCTACTGAATTTTTGTTTGATAAAACCAAGATTATCGAAGCAATTGCAATGGATAAAAAGCGAGAATCTGAAGATATTCATTTTGTGTTTATTAACAAAATAGGAAATGCCGTAATTGAAAAAATAAAATTAACTGATTTAAAGAAAGAAATTGATGATTTGTGTTAGCATAAGCCAGCAAAATTTTATCGATTGTATTGAAGCAATCGGAAAAGCGAAAATGGCTGAAATTAGAATTGATTTGGTAAAACTTAGCGAATTAGAACTCGAAAAATTATTTAAACTCCCTATTAAAACTATCGCTACATGTAGAATAGGATATTATTCAGAAAATGAAATAATTAAACTTTTAAAACTAGCCATTAAATCTGGAGCAAAATTCATTGATATCGAGACAGAATTGTTTGAAAATTTAAAACTAGAATTAACTCCATTTGCCCAAAAATATAATACCAAGATCATTATTTCGTATCACAATTTTGAAAAAACTCCAAGCCAAAAAGAACTTCAAAAAATAATAAAAAACTGTTTTAATCAAGGTGCAGACATTGTAAAAATAGCGTGTAAATCGAATAGCGAAAAAGACAATTTACGAATACTTGATTTATATAAATTTCACACTCCAATTGTAGCAATTGGGATGGGAGAAATTGGTAAAATTACAAGAGTTAAAGCTATTGAAATGGGTGCTCCATTTACTTATGCATCGCCAAAAATCGGAAACAAAACTGCTGAAGGTCAAATTGATTACGAAACAATGAAGAAATTGATTTAACAATACTTCGGTCAACTTTGGCAAAGCCCCTATAAAAACGATTTAAAATGATAATATCATATAAC
>MEOF01000034.1 GCA_001769505.1 Bacteroidetes bacterium GWF2_33_38 | reverse complement strand
AATATTTATTTCACATGCTTTATTTAACAGAATAACAGTAGATTATAAAAAATGCCTCAATCTTTTGTCATGTACTTAGAGTTTATTGTTATTTCAATGTTTTCAAACTGTTGATTATCAATAGTTCGTTTAATTTTCATATTATGTTGATAATCAAAACTTTGACAAAGTTGCGTTGATTTTATTAAACTATTGAATATTAGGCATTTACAATTCTTGTAAAAATAACTTTGTCAAAGTTGACCGAAGTATTAGATTATCCCTTTTTTAAAAACCGTTTGATTTTATCAATATCTACAATCATGATAAAAATAATGAAGAGGAATGGCAATGCAGGCATTTTATAACGTACCAACGCACCCATAACAGGAGTTACTAATCCGCACAAAATAAACATTATCACAACAAAAAAGATAGAAAAATACAAAAGGGAATAATTTGAGATTTTCCTTTTGTTTATAAAAATCAAACTCAAAACAAGACCCATGATTATGAGTAAATTTTCTGCGGCAGCAAAAAATACAACCGGAGAATACACTTCGAAAATATGCGGTCGTAAAAAAGTATTTGAAAATGCAATAGGTGCGTTTTTGAGAAAACTTAAAGCCGTTGGCTCTAGATTAGGAACACTTATGTAACTTCCAACTTGGGTTGTTAAACCGTCAATCAGGATTTGAAAATCGACTTGTTTTTTATACAAAACAAATAAAACATAATTATTGCTTATGACTCCAATAAATGCTAATGTGTGGACAATTATGAATTTTAAAAAAGGTCGTTTTCCGTTTGTTTTTTGTATCCAAAGCAATGCAATCATTCCTGGAATTGCTGCCATTAGTGTATAAAATTTAGTAATTGAAAGTAAAGCTATTCCTATTGAAAACAACAGAAGGTATCGAAAACTGAACTTTTGAATCATTCGATAAAAACCCAAAAACATAATTCCAAATGCAAAAACCAAAATGCCTTCTTTAAGCACTCCTGACGACCATAGCATAACGGTTGGCAATAGGAACGTGAAAATTATTAACAATTTTTCTTTTCCTTTCAAATAATTTACAAATACCTTATATATAGACAATAACCCGATTAACGATAAAAAAGCCATGAATATAGTATGAATGTAAATACTTTGGTTTGAAATAAGCATGGCAAGAGCATTAAATCGAGTAATCGTTCGATTGTCGTTGTACAAATGATAGTCCCATTCTTTATACCAAGAATTCGTTTTTGAAAAATACATTTCTCTTAAATAATCAGAATCGGAATCAATTCCAGTAATCATCTTCAAATAATCAACAGGAGCTTCGTAAGCAGCCGAATAAATAACTTTTGCATCGTCGAAATACTTGTATATATCGGCACTTTCGCGAGTTTTATAATAATGAGTGTAAATAAAAATCAGCCCAAAACCACTGAGAATTTTAAGTATAAAAATCGCACTTATTATTCGTTTTGAAATACCATTGGTTTGGAAAAACTCTAAACGATAAATCAAAAAAATAAACACAACAACGTACAATATAGCTAATAGTATGCTCAATACATTTTTTTTTCAAATCTACATGTTTAATGTTAAATGTGCAATGCAAAAAATTGACGTATATATAAACAAAAAACCACTGACTTAAAAAGTCAATGGTTTTTTGTAATAAAAAAGTAATTTTATTTTTATTCAGATGTTTTTTGAATAAAGCTAATTTTTAAGTCGTCGGCAAAATTTGCAATATCTTTTTTAGGATTCCAAACATAAATAAGCAATTCGGTTTCAATATATCCTGCAGGAATAGTTATTTCTAATTCAAGTTTTTCCCAACCACGCTCATCTTTTTCCTTTGCTTCTTTTTGGTCTTTATAAAATAATTTAGAATCTCTCGCTGATGCAACAAGAGCTAAATCTGCTCCAAATCGCCAAACTTCAGCAACGAATTTATCTCCCGACTTAACATTATTAACTATGTAAGTCAATCCAAATTGATTTTTATCAAATAGCTTAATTGAACTTTTTCCATTTTTGGCTTGTTCGTCTGAAATCATTTTGCCTCCTTTAAAAGTTGAAGTCCAAAACTTTGTAGATGGAACAATCATTGAACTATCAGCACTCAAATTTTCAGCATCACAGAAAACAAATTCAGATATTTCAGTTGCTTTTTCATCATTGTTACATGATATAGTAAGCGAAACTATTGTAACAAAAAGCAGTTGTAAAAAAAACGATGATTTCATATAGGTTTATTTTAAAAATTAGTTATTCAATTCGAGCACAAATATAATGTTATTTATAAAAAATATCAGCTAATTTTTTTTCTTTCCCAATTATTTTTTCTCCATCAATATAAAAATCTGAACCACTTTCTATTAAATGGTTTACGGCACAGTTATTAAGTTTAATATTATTTGCATTTAAAGACGCATCTCCGTATTCTGGTTTTTTCTGTAATAATACGAACCCGTATTTGCAATTTTCCAGCGTTGAATTATTAACTTCTAATACCGATTTGTCTTTTGATGCGATTCCTATGTTGCAACCTTTAATAATAATATCGCTAATATTCATTTTTGAATTTTCTCCCCCGCTTATTCCCTTATCCCCCGCATTTACGATATTGCAGTCTTCAATTTTTACATTAGAGCCTGAAAAATCGATGGCGTCGTTTGCTATTTTTTCAAAGCGACTGTTCAATATGATTCCATCAGAAAAATCTGAATCAAAAGCATCTGAGAAGATGTTATTAAATATGCAATTTTTCATATCAAATGTTGAACGAATAACATTTAATGCATCTTCACATTTATTATTTTTAAATGTGCAATCTCCGAATTCGACATCTGATTCGTAAAAAGTAACAGCTCCAGTAAGATTCCATCCATTATAATTTAATGTGTTTAATCCATCAAAAACGACATGGGTTAAATGGGATTTGCCTTTAGCTCGTAAAATAGTAAAGCCTTGAGCTGTGCCGTCGGATGAAGTTATTGTAACAGGTTCTTTTTCTGTTCCATCGATTTGTATAGGTGAAAAAGTCATAAATACAGCGTTGTTAACAATGTCGATTGAAGATCCCTTGGTAATAATTACAGAGTAATCAGATGGTATAATTATGTTTTTTGAAATTGTTGTCTTTTTTTTGAAAGTTATAACTTTATTTTTCTCATCAAATATTGCAATGTTTCTGATATCATTAGTTAAAAATAACTGTTGAAATGGAATATTTGAATTAGGTATTTGCCAGTCATGAATTTTTACTTTCTGTAACTTATCTTTTGATTGTGAATAAAATATCAAACTGTCGCCATCATGACAATTTATTTCACAATAAATAGGTTCGAGTTTATATTGAGATATTGCAACTTCATTGTTGAATTTATGTATAATTCCCTGTTTATCTTCAGTTCCAATTATATAAATTTTTTTGGAAATAAAACTCGCAATTTGGATTTTAATAGAGTCTTTTGCAATATTTTTTTTATATGCTTTTAACATTAATTTGTCGTAAAAAAAGTCATAGTTTACATCAAAACTAGACGTTTTTAATGTTTCAAATTTATCGATATAATCATTTTTAGAAATGGTTTTTTTGTATGGTTCAATAGCTTTTTTGATATTCTGAGCATTCGTAAATAATTTTTCAAAATTAAAGATATAATCAGGATACTCGGTTTGTATTATATTTAAATTTTTTTCAAAATCAGTATTAATGCTTTGTTTAAATGCGGTAATAAAATCTGGATTGCTGTATTTTTCAAGATATTTTACATATAAATTCAAAAAGGTTTTATTTTTAAATAAATTGAGATTGAAATTATATAAATTTTCATCGAAATTAGCATCTTTTATTCCATGTAAAAATTCAAAGTCGCCAAAAATAGCTGGCTTAACCCATCCGTATGAATATCCATGCGGATCTCCTCCATCATATCCGATTATTTCTAGCTTTTGAGTTATGGGATTAAAATAGAAGCGTTGATTATGCCAAGCTAATGCATGATAGGATTTTGTTAAACTAATGATGGCGTAAAATTTTGCTAAAGGGTCCAAATCAAAAACATCTTCAGGAGATAAGGCATTGGTTCTATATGCATTTAAAAGATTTTGTGCAATTTCAAATTGTCTTTTCATTGAAGTATCTGCAAATAATTTATTTTCGCCAAATGGTAATATTTCACTTGCTTGAATTATAGGTAGTCGAACATTTCTACCTGACTTAAATTCGTGTTTTGATTTAGAAAACATATCATTTTCATTGAATTTGATAATTGGTCCTTCACGTCGATTTCTATTTTCAATTAATTGTTTTTCGAAATGTTCTTCATATGCATATATCCCCGTATATATATTATTTACATATACGGGAATAAATTCGTATCGAGTGGTTAAGACGTCTTCGTAGGTAAAAAGTTTATGAAGCACCCATTCATGCATAAAATCTCGAACTACTGGAGACTGAATAGAGAAAGTACGCAAATTTTGCCATGAGTCATCTTTTATTTTTATTCTAAACGACCACTTGTCAGAGCTAACATGGTCAGTCCAATCTCCTTTAAAACGGATTTTTGTTTTATATTTTTGATTTTCATAAAAGAGATTTGCTTTTACCCATTCTTTTTCTTTATTGTCAATTACAAATGCTTCTAAAATTTTTTCTTTAAGACTTCTAAAAAGTTCATATTGTTCAGGTTTGTATTCAAGGTATAATGCAGATTCTTTTTTGCTACGAGGTCTTATATTGTATCGAGATATTGTCATATCGTCGAAATATGTAGGTTTGTTAGATTGGCAATATAGATATATTTTAATAGAATTTGTATTTTCATAAACAGGAATGCTGAATTTTAATTTTAGTAGTCTCCATCCATTTTCAATTTTAGCTATTCGGTTTTCAACTATATATATTTTTTTACCAGATAAATCAGATGCAATTATATTACTTTTTCCATTTTCTCCAAAATACCAAACGGAAGTTTCAAAATATTCGCCTTGTTTTACATCGTCAAATTGGAATGTCATACTGAAAGGAAAATCGTTTGATAATCGTACGGCATACTTTCCTGAGCGAACTTTTTCTTCGGTTCTTGTAT
This sequence comes from Bacteroidetes bacterium GWF2_33_38, assembly GCA_001769505.1. Classification (GTDB taxonomy): domain Bacteria; phylum Bacteroidota; class Bacteroidia; order Bacteroidales; family GWF2-33-38; genus GWF2-33-38. The sequence continues at coordinate 34,963 of MEOF01000034.1, read as the reverse complement.
CAACTCCTGAACAAGTAATATTGTTGCCACAGTCAAATCTTTTGCTGTCTGCATTCAGTTTTTCGGCACCACATGTGCAAGAAGCTAATAAAGTTGGTTTAATCTTTTGAAATGTTTGCTTTTTTTTACAACCAACTCCAATTAAAATAATGGTAATTAGCAAAAATATTATTCGTTCTATTTTCATTTGCTTGAATTTTTTTTAATTGTTTTTTTAGGACTCCTTTTTTCGAAACGGCTAAAAATGTTTATACATTTTGTTTTTTTATCTTTTTTTTCATTTTTATAGATTGACAAAATTATTATAATTTTTCAACTTTACATAAATGTCAGCATTTTATGAGTATTTACAGAGTTATTTTTTTCATACTAACATATTATTCATTACCTTTAAGCGGTTTAAAATAATACTATATATGTTGCAAAATTCTTCAAAAAGAGAATTGAAAAAAATTTCAATTATTGTATCTATGTTTAATGAGGAAGATGTAATACTGCTTTTTTGGAATACATTGAATTTGGTGTTGGAAGAAATTCAGTATGAAAGGGAAGTGATTTTTGTTAACGACGGAAGCGTTGATAATAGTAGAATAATTATTAACGATATTTGTGCAAAGCATACCCATGTAAAAAACATTCATTTTTCCAAAAATTTTGGACATGAGGCTGCTATGTTGGCAGGAATAGACAAAAGCACTGGAGATGTCATAATATGTCTTGATGCTGATTTGCAGCACCCTCCAGATAAGATTTTTGCCATGATTAAGGCGTATAACGATGGATATGATATTGTTAATATGGTAAGAAAAGAAAGGCATGATGGTGGACTATACAAACGATTAACATCAAAGGTATTTTATTTTATGCTTAATAAAATATCTCCAATTAAATTCGAGCAGAATGCTTCCGACTTTTTTATGATTTCTAAACGTGTTGCAAATATTCTTAAATCAGAATATCGCGAAAGAGCAAGATTTATACGAGGCTTTATTCAGAGTGTAGGGTTTAAAAAAACTACCATTGAGTTCACGGCAAATGCTCGTATAGGTGGCAAAAGTAAGTATTCTTTTTTTAAATTGCTTATTCTTTCGACGGTTGCAATTGTTTCCTTTTCGAAAATTCCTCTTTACCTTGGATTGTTAATGGGAATTATTTGTAGTGTTTTTTCTTTAATTGTTGGAATTTATTCCATTGTAATGAGAATTTTCGGTAATGTGCCTCCTGGATACACTACAACAGTTGTTCTTATAAGTGTTTTGTTTGCGGTTCAATTTTTTTTAATCGGGATTATAGGAGTGTACATTGGATATCTGTTTGATGAAAATAAAAAGCGACCAATTTATATAATTGATGAGGACGATTCTAATTATTAGTATATATTTTTCTTACACATTTTTTGTTCAAGCACAAAGCGAATATACCTATGGAGGGACAAAGAATGATAGTGGATGCAAAATCATTTATACTTCAGATTCAAGGTATTTAATAGTGGCTAATACAAGAAGTTCAGGAACAGGAAGTAATGATATAATGCTAATAAAAACGGATACACTAGGAAATATCTTATGGCAAAAATATATCGGCGGTATTTCTTTTGATTTTGCTACTAATGCGATTGAAACATCTAGTGGAAATTATATAGTTTCAGGATATTGTTGGAGTTTGATAGACAATGGTTTTAGAATCGATGGTGTTATTATAAAACTTGATTCAAATGGAAATATTATTTGGCAGAAATATTTCGAGGGAAGTTATAATGAAATGTATTTTTCGGTTAAAGAAATTCATGATGAAGAGCTTATTGTAATAGGATATTCAAATACTGTAAATTATGATGGAGATATTTATTTAAATAAACTTAACGTAAATGGTGATATTGAGTGGTCGAGAACATACGAATCAAACTATGTTGATTTTGGTTTTGATGTTGTGTGTGCAAATAACGATGATGGATTTTTATTGCTTGGAACAACAAAAGGGTATTTATTTAATTCTCCAACCATAGAATATTATTATCACGATGCTGATATTCTATTAATTAAAACCGATGTTTCGGGTACTGAAGAATGGCGAAAAATATATGGGGGAAATTTACATGATTTTGGAAAGTCTATTATCAGTGACCAAAATGGGGGTTATTTTATTATGGGATCAACTCAATCGTATGGCAATGGAAGTTTTGATATTTACTTAATAAATATTAATGAGTTTGGTAATATTGGATGGGAAAAAACGTACGGAGAAGGCGAATTTGAATATGGTGAATCAATGTGTATTTATAACAATAGTGAAATTTATTTATGCGGTACGACAAGCAGTTATAGTGATGATTATAAGACAGATGTAATTATCATTAAAACAGATTTTAATGGAAATATAATATGGAATAACATTTTTGGAGGAAATGAATCAGATTATTGTTATTCAGTAGCAAGTATCCAAGAAGGAAACGTTGCGGTACTTGGAAAAACGAGGAGTTTTGGGAGCGGCGACGAAGACATATATTTGCTAAAAATCAACAAAAATGGTGATATCATTTATGTTTCCAATATTTTTGATTCGACAGAATTGCATGCATATGTATTTCCTAATCCCGCAGATGAATTATTAATAATTGAAATTCCTAAATTTAAAAGTGTTAAATATTATTTAAGCATTTATGATTTACAAGGTGTTCAAATTGATTTTTACGAAGTTAAAAACAGTTATAAGAGTGAAATTTCGGTTAGTCATTTAAAAGAAGGGGTGTATCTGTATAATATTACGTTAGATAATGGCGAAAAATATACTGGTAAATTATCAATTAAACACTAATTTTGAGATTCTAACAATGAATCTAAATCACAAAAATTCCAAAATAATTTTCTTATCTCAGGAATGTGTTTAAATATTAGAACTTTATCCTTGTCTGCCTGAGACAACTCAACCGAGTCTAAAAAGTATGAATTATTTAATCCGCAACCTAATATTTTTATACTATCAGGTGAAGTTAGTTCAATCGTTTTGTGCAACGACCCCATGTCTCCAACAATACAAATTACATCAATTCCTTTTTGTTTAACTTTAACTAATTTTGGATATATTGTGTTAGCAAAGTTACTATCGGCAGAATAGCAATTAGCATTCCAATATGAATAATTTGTATGTGCATATGTATCAGGCTGTGGAACTCCTGATACATTGGAGATAATCCCATGATGCATTAAAATTATTAAGTGCGAAGATGTACTTATTGTGTCACAAACATTTGTCAACAATCGGTATTGATTATCAATATTTTCACAATCATATGGAACAAAATTCGTATTTAATACAATATATGTAATTCCATTAGAATGTGTTGTATAGTAAGAATTTTTATTTGTAAATTCAGAAATCCATTCCATATTAAAGTTACGAGTATCATGATTTCCCAATGTCCATAAGGTCAACGTATTGCTCAAATCAAACAAATTATCTATGTATTCTAGCGTGGTAAAGCTCTGTGCAGCTTCGCTACAAACATCACCACCTAACCATATACCTGAATAAGAGGATAGGTTGAGTTGTTCGACTCGTAAATCAACTTTTTTACCTCCAGAATACCATTGATATAAATGCGAAATAAAAATGTATTTTAAAGTATCTGAATCAGGTTTCTTTTCTGTTTGTATCAAAGAATCGTTCGTCGAAACAATAAATGATATTAATATAAAAACAAGAGCAAATAGTTTCATTGTTTATTCGATTTTTAATCTTTCTGCCATGTATTTAGCATCTAGCCAAATCATATTCTCTAATAATATGTTTTGCTTCATTGCTTTTAGTTTAATATCATTCAACCAATCTTGATTCGTCTTAATTTTCTCGATTAGAAATTTAATAATTATCGGTTCTGCCTCTTTTTTAGCAATGTGAAAAATGTGGTTATTAAACATGATATTAACAGAGTCGTTGTTAATTGTAATTATTTTATAAATATTTACACCTTTTGGTTTAATTAAAAGATTGTCTACATGAATAGTATCTTTATTTTGGTCTATCGCTTTTGTCATTATTGTATATTCTGTATTTGGTTTTATAGGTTTAAAAGCCCATTCAATTAACGACCAATATCCATTTACAACTTTTGAAAAGCGAGGATCTGTAAGGTAATTCCAATTGGCTTTACTTTCGTCGATGAAATTTTCTTCAGCAATTGCCATAACGTGATTAATTCGGTCTCCATTGTTATAATACCACATGCTAACATCATAATTTCGATTAAGATTAAGTATATTTGAATTTACAACAAAAAATTTATTATACTCCCATTTTGCATTCTTGTAAGCCCCTTTTCCAAAATATGTAAAATCTGATTTTTGAGTGTCGAAATTATCAAAATATACAAATGCTGTTGAATCTGTAACTAACATTTCGTCTTTATATGTTAATTTGGGGGAGTCAATATTAAAATTATCAATTAAATCATGTGTTTCGTCTTCAAATAATTTTTCGCGAGATAGTTCATATAATTTAAATAATGTTGACTCGTAAATAAGTGTTGATTTATTAATTATTTTTTTTTCATACGGATTCATCTTCTCATTTGAATTTACAATTAAAAATGGACGATTATCTGTAATATCTTCGTCATAAGTTTCATTATAATAATTGGGAGTAACTATTTGTACTAGTTTTCGTGCTTCTGATAAAGAAGAACGTGAAAGCGAAGCTGCCGCTATTGGCATATTTAAATGATATGAAAGTATTTTCGAGTTAATTTTAACTTCTGCACAACTATCAATTTGAAAATTTTCTGATCCAGTTAAATAAAATGGCATTGGAATTATTGCCTGATACTTTTCACGATTTATATTATTTATTGCATTTGTATAGCTTTCAGGAAGTTGAGTTTTATCAAATAAATTGGGAGATTTCGTTATTTCGTGTTTAAATTTTGAATGATATATCGTTCCTTCATAAATTGAAAAAATAGGGGCAATAATTAAAATCGAATAAAAAAAATATTTTTTGCGGGGGTGTTTTTCTATTAAAAATTTAAAAGCATTGAATATAAAGTAAAAACTAAAAACAGAAATTACAAAATAAAATATCCAAGCAAATCGTCCTAATGCACGAAATTGCTTTAGGAAAGAGAACCAATCTAATATAATACTTAAGTTCCATTTAAAAGGATAAGCCATAGCAAAAAACAATAATAAAATAGCACAAATAGTAGAAATTCCAATTGTTTCATTAAAAAGAATCAACTTTTTATTTTGTTTTTTCCTCTTAATGATTCTTGCGATTAATAAAACAAAAACAATAATTAAAGTAATACTTGGAATAAATCCTATATAGGCAATTCCTTCTTCGCTATATTGACCTCCCGTTACAAACAGATTGTAAAAACAACGCATTCCTCCAACAGTGTAAGGGGTGAAAACAGAGATTAAATTAGTAGTGTATAGAAAAAATCCAACAGGATTATTTGTCCTATCAATGTGAGAATCGACAGCAGTTGATACAATTTTAAGTATCAATAGCGGTAAAATAGAATGAATAAATAAATAAGAATATTGAATAAGATTCTTGCGTTTTTCTTTAAAGTTTATAATAAAATCGACTAACCAATATGTTAGACTAAACATTATCGAAATCATTCCTAAATATGGATGAATAAAGAGCCAAAAAAGGTTATTGATAAAAAATAATATTGTCCACTTTATTTTTTTGGTAGATTCATACAGATTAATAACTAAAAACCAACTTAGCGGAAAGAAAAAATGGTATGAAAGGTCATAATGTCCCCAATATCGAAATGTTTGTGGAGAGAGTGCTGTTACTGCTAATGCAGCAATAATTGCATACCAATTTGAAACGCCAAGTTTTTGAAATATTAAATATAGAAATATCGAACATAAGAGGAAAGACATAATCATCAACCAATTCAGAATCCCAATAGAATAATCGGCAATTGAAGGAAAAATCTCTGAAATCAATTTAATTGAATTCGATAAAACGGGTTGTGTTCCCGCATAAAAAATAGTTTCATTGAATGGGTAGTTCATTCCCGAAAATTCAGTATAAGAAGTGTCATTTTTTATATGAAATGCATACGTGTAATATGTTTTTATGCCATCGCCATATTTATTGAAAAGATAGCTATTGGGATTAAGCAACACTTTTCCATAAAATATTGAAAAAAATATTAAAACCAATAAAGTCAGTCCGGTTAAATACAATATTTGTTTTTTCATTATAAAGTTATTATTCAATTACTATTTCGTATATTTCTCCCTTATAATCTTGTTGAGGAAAGGGAATGTAATTTTGATGAAATTGTGTTAGAGGCCACCAATCTCCTAGGTGAAATTCTTGAGTAAATACCATCAGCATTTGATTATTAGGAATTGACGAATATTCTTCATTCATATATCCCACGACTTTCATTTTATCAACCGAAGGTCCTATTCGCCATATTATTTCAGTAGGCTTCCATTCAATTTCGAAATAATAGTATTCAGATTCGAAAAGTTCGCTTTCATTTGCAGGAATTTTCGATGTTAGTGCTTTATACCAATGATCCCATCGATGTAAATAAAAAGTTTCGTTATTATATTCAATAGTATGTACTCCAACGTCGAATTTTGATGGCGATGGACATGCCATATCCCAATTAGTACATGCAACAATTATATCTTCTTTTTTATCGTTATTGGAAGGTTTTATATTATATTTTTCGGAATATGAAGTTTTTGGCCAATCTCTACTAGTTTTTATAATTTCAAAATCAATTTCAGAGTAATCAATGCTATTAACTCGCTGACTATCACGACCATATTGATCTTTCGGAATATACCCTTTATTATCACAGGTTCTTCTATTGTTCCATTCTCCATTTTGGAAAATTAACCAAATAGCATTTGTGATTCCGTTCCATACACCGTGTTTATTGAGCAATTCTGTCATTTTAACTTTCGACCTATATTTCCCATACGTAAACCCGTGCCTTGTTTTAACGCCAACACTTTCTTTTTTCCATTCGCCTTCTTTTGTTGAAGGATTTATCATCACAATTTTTTGATTTTCGATGTCAGACTTTACAGTTTTGCATGGGCAGTCGGTTAATTGAACATTGGTTACAATTAATTTATCATCGGTGTATTTTAGCTTATTGTTTTCAAAATCGTCAATTGTATAATCTTCATTAAAAATATCTTTTACTAAGGGTACATTTTTTATGATATCTTCGCTTCTTAAATCATGAAAGAATTGCTGGAAATGAGCTTTATTGTATAGGTCATTGTCTTCTCCACACTCATTGCTATAATATGATTTATTTATTGTTCTTCCAGCTAATTTATCTTTGTCGATGTATATACCAGATCCTAAATTTGGCTTTGCAATAAGTTTAAGTGAATTGTTTGTGCTTAAATAAACATTTTTTAGTTTACTCCCATCTCCATATAAAAAATAGTAGAAAGGGTTAATGAAAGTATTATCAAAGTTCATACTTATGTCTTGAATATAGTCAGGAATCAATTTTGCCTCATATTCTTCTTTTTCAATTAAAACAAGCAAAAATTTATAAGAGCCGACTCTTGGATTTCGTTTCCATCTTTGGTTAACGCCGTCTTTATCAGTATTTTGATTCAAAATATAAATAGCGTCAAGTTCTAATTGCTTTTCTATAGAAATATTATTATTCTTCGCTTTTTCAACAATCTGTTTGTACCAATTAGCATCGCCTTTTATTTTATCAATTGTTGAAATTATATCTTGTTCATTGTGCTGTGTATTATTTTTTCCAAAATAGCAGGTTTCATTTCGTGGATTTCCAACGATTCTTATTTCGTCGTTAATTGTATGTGTTTTACCATCTGAATCTATTTTCCCAGTAGCCACAAATGTTTTTGATGTATTTTCCCACGAGCCGTAAAAATTTTCATTTGAATGTATATGTGTTTCGGGAAATTTATACGATTCGTTTTGGTAGTATATTTTATAATAAAATTCTTTTGCAATCCCAGAGTTATTTACGATATCAAAAGTAACAGCAAATTTTCCTCTCGCAATTTGATTTATTGATGGAATTATAAAGCCACTATCAATTGCATTTGTATAGTCAATATCGATGATTAATAAGCTATCGTCGTCAATTTTAAAATTGGCAAAAGGATTGAAATTTACAACTTTAATATCGTTGTTTGTCGCACTTTCTCCACATCCATACAGAAATACGGAAATGATTATTAAAAATTTTATATTTTTCATAGTCATAAAATAAAAGCAATCCTTTTTTATATCAGATTTTTCGATTCAGTTTACTCGACAAAATTAAAATAAATAAAAACAATTCTAATTATTTATTTTAATTAACCACCAAAAACAAATCACAATGCTTAATAACATAATGTTAAGTGATTAAAAAGTCTTTATATTGTATTTAATTCGTAAATTATTAATATAAATCATTTTATCTATGAGCAATTTAAAAGTTTTAGCTACATTTATCTTTGTTAATCTTGTGAGTTTCAATGTTTTTTCACAATCGGTTAATTATATACCGAAATATGTTGCACCACTAGGCGTTTTAGGAAATAGCGAAATATATCAAAATGGGTTAAATGTCGGAATTGGTTCTACAAATGCAAGTGAAAAATTAGTTGTTACGGGAAACGTTAAAGCTAGTAGTTTTATTGATATAGACAATACAGCATATTATTGTAACCCATCGTTTGAAAGCAAAATACTAAATGTAAAATCTAATATTTTTTATGATTTAGATAACATTAATTATTTTTGTAATCCAGGTTCTGAAAGTAAACTTGAAATAGTAAACTCGAGAATTTACAAGGATTTAGATAATGCAAATTATTTTATTGATCCTAGTAATGAAACAACCTCTATGTCATTAGCAGGAAATGTCGGAATTGGTTTCCTAAGTCCAAGTGAGAAATTAGTTGTAAATGGGAATATTAAAGCTGAAAAATTGATTGATTTATCTAAGCCTGAGTATATTTGTAATCCAGGAGATCAAAGTATTCTTCATTCATTTAAAATAATGGAAGATGTATCTGGGGTTACCAAATTTTCTGTCGCCAACAATGGAACAACCTACATTAATGCTACTTTAAATGCTAAAGTAATTTTTGTAAAAACCGATGTTTGGTCTGATTTTGTTTTTGAAAGCGACTATAAATTAATGTCGTTACGGGAGCTTGAGAATTTTATAAATGAAAATAATCATTTGCCTAATGTTCCTTCAGAAAATGAAGTAACAGAAAACGGATTCAGCCTTGGAGATATGGATGCATTGTTACTACAAAAAATTGAAGAATTAACATTGTACATTATAGAACAGCAAAAACTGATTGACAAAATGAAAAGTCAAATAGATGATGTTTCAAATAGAATTGAATAACAATCAGGAATAAAAAGGCAATGTTATGAAAAAAATAACAAATAAAATCATACTCATATTATTTATTACTTTAGCTTTATTTAATCAAAATGAAACTAGAGCTCAGAGTTGTGATGATGAAAATACAGGAACAATATCTACGGGTAATTATTACATTCCAGCAGGTGGTAATCCATGTGTCGGTACTTTAACTTCTAATTCAGCCGGAGTAAGTTACACCTCAACGGCTGTTGTTGATTATGTTTCAGCCAGTGAAATACAACTTAATCCCGGATTTCATGCAGGTGGCTTTTCTACAGGTATTTTTCATGCATATATCGATAATTTGACAATATTAACACAGGCAAATGCAAATGGGAGTTATGCTCAACTTGAAAAAATGGAATTTGGTATTATATTACCAGAAGTAGATATTACCAGAAACGATTATACTGTAAATGCCAATGGAGATTGGATTCCAACAGAACCTGAAAAGGTTAGTGTTAATTTAAAAGATGACATTGATGCATTTTTTAATTCAAATACATATCCAAATAAATTTACCAATCCCTATGATTTTGAAGATATAGAAATTGAAATTACTTTTACTCATATATCTACGGGAGAAACATTCAAAACTTGGGGCTTTTATTACAAAGATTATGAATATGAATTTCTTGGAGCAAGTTCTGATCCCTCAGTTACGAATTTACCAGAAGATTGGGTAGAACTCTCAAAAGGCTGGCGAGCAAGATTCGCACCACCAGAAATTGGAGATTACTCGACAAAAATAAAAATTTCTTGCTACGATCAGGTGGTTTATGAAAATAATGATGAAAAAACGTTCACAGTTGAATCTTCTGATAATCTAGGTTATTTGAAATTTAATTCTGGTAGCAAGTATATGTCGTTTAGTAAAGCAGGCGAAACATTTATTCCTGTTGGTTATGGAAATATGGATGCTGCTGCATTAGATGGGAATGTTTATACCAACTCGGCAGGAGAATATTACCTCAATAGTTTATTTTTAGATAATATAAAAGGAAGGGGTAATTACTTAAGGATTGGGCAGTATAACAATTTTTTTATTGAACAAGATTATCCATTAAATTACGATTCGCATCAAAATACAATGTGGGAATTTGATAACTTTTTGAAAAAAGCAGAAGATAATAATATTTATCTGAACTATATTTTAAATTTTTTTCAATCATTCTTTATGTGTGGTGAAAACACACAGAATAATTTCGATAATGATGGGAATAACGGTTCTCGCGATTATTTGGGCTCTCACCCCTATCGAAAGGCAGTCCAATTAGGAGATGCAAATTTAGTTAATGAAGGAACATTAATGCCTACTGAAGATATTAGCACGTCAACTTCTATATTGAATTTTTTTGGAGAAGAGGGTAGTGATGTAAGAATACTTTACAAAAACAGACTAAAGTATATTCTTGCAAGATGGGGCTACAGTACAAACATTGCCTTATTTGATATGTGGGCAGAATTGGAAAATACAACCTTTAATCATAAGTCATTTTCAGATCCTGATAATCCATGTGGTAGATTGGATACACGAAATAATGATATAAATAATAAATTGATAAATTGGGTTCCTGAAATGTCTCTTTATTTTAAAACTCTTGATGTCTCAAAACATTTATTATCGTTAAATCACATAAGCGGATATCTTAATCCAGATTATCTTAGCAATCCTGCAAATAATATATCTAAAATACCGACAATAGATGTCGAGGGCTTTGATTTTTATTCTTGCAAAAGAAATGGGCTTTTCAAGTTATATGATGGTGTTCAATTAACACGCAGTTTCTTGTCCAGTAATGGCTTGAATAAGCCAATTGATTTACCTGAAGTTGGGATTGGTGATGATCCAGCACAAAAACATATAGGAATGTACAATAGTGTTGAATTTCATAATCAACTTTGGGCTTCAGCTTTTATGGGCACAGTTGGACCTGGTTTATATTTTTATCGATTTTATTTATCTGATATTGGCTTAAAGAAGGCAGAGAATGCATATATAAATAATTCTAGTTCAATATATGGTACGATTTATACCAATTTTGAAACTGAATTTCAGGCTGCTCCAAACTTTTGGCCTAATTGGTATGAAATAACCGACGCTAATACATGTATTAGAATTAATGAAGATGGGAATCCAGTTATTAATGCAGATTACCCCATAGAAGATATTACACCCGATTTTACAAATCATTTAACAACTTTAACCGAGTTCTTAAACAAAACACTACCTGATAATAACATTAATTTGCAGGAGCAATATATCCCACAATGTTATCCTACTAACTATAATAGTTCCAATTGGGGTAATTATACCCTTGCTGATGTATTGGGGGCTTTTACCTTGGTTGAATCGACTAAAAATTATGCAATTGGTTGGGTTTATAACCGTTCAAATTATTGGGCTAATTACGATTATTATTCGGCTTATGATGATTATGGTAATTTAGATTTAACTAATTTTGAATTAACAGATAATAGTTATCATTATTCGGTTGACTTAGATGAGGACAACTGCACTTCTTCCCAAACATTCTGTACAGAAGATGATTCAACACCTATTCCTATTGACTATGTAAAGGATCCTTTAGATATGCCATATTTTACAATAACAGGTTTGAGCAATGCAACTTATAATATTAAGTGGTATAATACGTTAGGATATTTTACTAATGCAACAAATACATCTGTAACAGAAGTAACAAATACTGATTGTCAGCAATCAACAAGTGTTCCAACTGTTGATGGAATACTTACATTGACACCACCTTGTTTAGCTTCAGGTTATGCGTACGATTATGCTTTTATTATTGAAAAACAACAACTTAAAGGATTACTTGAAAATGGAGAGATTACGCATGAAAAATTTGGTTCTATTATAGAAGTGATACCCAATCCGAATAGCGGATTGTTTAATCTCTATTTAATAGAAGGATTCGAGGGGGATATTGAAGTTACGATAATAAATTCGATAGGTTCGGTTGTTTTTCAAAAAAACGTACATAATACCAAAAACATAAGTCTAAATATTGAAAACGAACCGAATGGTATATATTTCATTAAAGTTAAATCAAATACTAGCATTAAAGTAGAAAAAATAATTAAAAATTAAAATCTCAGGATTTGATTTTTGAATCGATTTATAGGGTGGACTTTAGTCCATCCTTTTTTTATACATTTTAAATTTCGCAAGCCCTATTCTTTGTAAAAAGTGTTTTACAGAAACACTCAATACTCCTATTCCATAAATCGTACTTCGTTTGAGGTTTATTGACGATGCTTCTTTGAAATATTTTGTTGGACAAGTTACTTCAGCAATTTCATATCCGGCATATACAATTTGCGAAAGCATTTGATTGTCGAAAACAAAATCGTCGGAATTTGTGTTGTAATTTATTGTTTGTAGCACTTCTTTCGAAAAGGCTCTGAATCCGGTGTGATATTCCGATAATTTTTGTCCGATTAATAGGTTCTGAAAAAAAGTTAAAAATCGGTTTGAAACATATTTGTAATATGGCATTCCTCCTTTTAAAGCTCCATTTCCAAGAATTCGCGAGCCCAGAACAACATGATACAAATCGTTTGCAATCAAATATACCATTGAATGAATAAGTTTGGGAGTATATTGGTAATCAGGATGAAGCATAACTACTATATCGGCATTCAAACCTAGTGCTTTGTTGTAACACGTTTTTTGATTTCCTCCATAACCCTTGTTTTGCTCATGTCGAATAACGTGTTTAATCCCAAGTTCTTCGGCTAGTTTCGATGTGTTGTCTCTACTGCAATCGTCAACCAAGATTACCTCGTCGACTACATCGAAGGGAATTTCTTTATACGTGTTTTCCAGTGTCATTTCTGCATTATATGCCGGCATGACAACTATAATTTTCTTGCCGTTAATCATGTTTGATAATTTTCACCAAAGTAATAAAATTTATTTTAAAACTTTAAGCTTAGTGACGGTTAAAATTTTTTTATGAATTTTGGAAAGACTCAATCTAATACCAATTCTATTTCCATATGACACATATGTGATTTTTTAGATTCCCTTTTTCAAGGGAATGTGCCTCAAAAATTACCACATACCCGCAAAAGCGGGTATCTTATTTTTAAATTGTGTCGGTCACATTGAATCGTAATTGGTATAATAATGGAAGTTGTCAAATTTAAATCTTGAAATGAAAGACCGACTCTAAAAAATAGAATAACAATATTTTGTATCATTCTTTCAAAAAAAACTTTTTTCAGAACAAATTGGGCACAAATTTATATTCGCCGTTTTTGTTTTAACGCAGCAACACTGCATACTCCAGCTGCACAACCCGAACATTTCGGTTTTCGAAAAAGAATATGAAATACTTGGTAAAAAACATATCCCATCGCAATCGAAAAAATAATATGTGTAATCAGTATTTGCATGTGTTTTACTTTTTTAATTAAACTAGTATTACTCGTTTTTTAACTTTACAAACTTTTAACTTGACAAACTTTCTACATAAATAAACTTGCTATTTGATAAAAACTAAATGAAACAAGCCATGCCAATGCAGTTGTGTACCCAACCGTAAATAAAGCCCATTTCCAACTTCCTGTTTCTTTTTTAATAGCAGCAATTGACGCAATGCAGGGAAAATAAATCAAAATAAACAACATAAAAGCATATGCATTTACAGGGTTCAATGGTTTTTCTGCCTTCTCGTTTGTGTAATTTCGCAAGCGATTCGATAATTTGTCGTAATCCTTGTCTATAACTTCCACTTCCGATTTTTGATTGTAGTATAAAACGCTCATTGTACTTACTATAATTTCTTTTGCCGCAACGCCGGCAATCATGCTTACACCCATCTTCCAATCCATTCCAAGAGGTGCTATTACTGGTTCGATAAACTTACCCATTCGCCCTATGTATGTGTTTTTTTGATGTTCAGATTCCTTCTCAATCAACAATTTATCAATCTCTAGTGTTTGTTGAATTTGTAAATTTCTAATCTGCACCGAATCATCAACTTGCCCAATTTTAGTTTCAAATTGAGCACTTGTTTGCGAAATTAATTGATCATAATTTTTCGAATATTCAATCTCTAGCGGATAATATCCCAAATACCAAATTATTACCGAAGCAACAAGTATTACTCCGCCCATTTTTTGAAGATATTGTGCGGCTTTGCTCCACATATGTTTTATGGTACTTTTCATGGTCGGCATACGATACGGTGGAAGTTCCATAACAAAAGGCGACTCAATTGATTTGAAGATTGTTTTTTTCAATATAATTGCGACAATTACCGACAATAAAATTCCGACTAAATAAATCGAAAACAAAACGAGCCCGGGATAATTCGGAAAGAATGCTCCAATCAGTAAAACATAAACCGGCAACCTCGCACTGCACGACATCAGGGGATTGATTAAAATAGTTAGCAATCGGTCGTTTTTGCCTTCAATGGTTCGGGTTGCCATTATTGCTGGGACATTGCAGCCGAATCCCATTACTAATGGAATAAACGATTTTCCATGCAGCCCGAATTTGTGCATTATTTTATCCATAATAAAAGCTGCACGCGACATGTAGCCGGTATCCTCCATCAACGAGATAAAAAAGAAGAGAATAAGAATATTTGGCAAAAAAATCACAACCCCTCCAACGCCCCCGATAACTCCATCAATAATTAAATCTTTCAACGCTCCATCGGTCATCATTTTTTCAATGTGATTACTGACAAACGAAACGAATGAATCAATCCATCCCATTGGATAAGCCCCCAAGCTAAATGTTGTTTGAAACATTAGCCACATAAAGAAAATAAAAACAGGAAATCCAAATAATTTATGAGTTATAAACGTATCGATAATATCGGTACGTTTTCTTTTCGATATTCCGCTTTCTTTGTATGTTTCCTTCAATGCTCCGGCAATAAATCCATATTTTGCATCGGTAATTATTGTTTCTGAATCTTCATGCAAATTTTCTTCAAGTTGTTTAATTTCCTTTTCCGCTTGTTCAATAATTTCACTAGAATTTTGTAAAGGAGAAATCAAGTTTTCGGCTTCCTTATCACGTTCTAAAAGTTTTAATGCGAGAAATCGAGACGAAATTTTGTCAGTTAAAAATAAATTTTCGGGACATTTAATTTTCTCCTGAACTTTTTTTATAGCTTTTTCGGTGCAACTTCCATAATTAATGTGAATGTGTCGGGTAATTGGATCTGCATCTTCGTAAGAATCAATTACTTTGTCGAAAAGTTCTGCAATTCCTCGTCCCTTTGAACTAATTGTTGGAACAAACGGAATTCCGAGCATTTTTCCTAACGAAACATAGTCGAATTTGTCGCCTTTTGCTTGCAGTTCGTCGTACATATTCAATGCAACCACAACTTTTATATCCATATCGATTAATTGCGATGTAAGATATAAATTACGTTCCAAATTCGAAGTATCAATCACATTTACAACTATATCGGGAAAATTGTTGTGAATGTACGAACGCACAAATAACTCTTCGGGAGAATACGCTGTAAGAGAATATGTTCCAGGCAAATCGGTAATATTAAAATGGTAGCCTTTGTATTTAAAATTTGCCGTTTTAGCCTCAATAGTTACTCCGCTGTAATTACCAACATGTTCTTTTGAATTTGACGCATGATTGAAAAGAGTTGTTTTTCCACTATTTGGATTTCCTACAAGTGCAACATTAATGGTCTTTTCCTTTTCTTTGACGATTGATTTTATCTCGTGCTCTTCAATTGTTCCATTAAACGAATTTTCCTTGTAATCCAAATCAACATCGCTTTTAACGATTTCAATCAAACTTGCTTCATTCCGACGTAACGAAACATCGTAACCCATGATTTGATACTCAATAGGGTCGTTTAACGGAGCGTTTTTAATTACCGAAACCAACTTCCCTTTCACAAAACCCATTTCCATGATTCTTTTACGAAAAGCTCCTCGTCCTTTTACTTTAACGATAAAACCTTTTTCTCCAGTCAACAAGTCTGATAAGTTCATTTTGTTTCTAATTTCTGTACAAACGTACTCTTGAAGTGCAAATTTGGCAATACCAACATATTGGTATTTTATTTGTATTTTTGTGATGCAAAATAATCAGAACTCTAATTCGTTATGTTGCTATGGATAGTGAGAAAAAAAATATCGACATTCAAAAATTTCTTGAATCGGTTCCCGATAATTATTCTATTATTGACCAACAAATAGATGTAAGTACTCAAATCGAGTATTTTGAATTGGCTCGAAAAGTAGAAAATAAGTCAAAAAGTCAGGATGTTTTCAATGAAGTTGTTAAACTTTACGATGATAGGATCTCGTTAAATGATAAAAAAATAATTCTTATAAATTTAGCCGCTATTGGTGATGTTGATTCGTTTAGAACAATTGAATCTTTTAATAAAAGCGTTAGCAACGAACTTAAAGACTGGGCTGCCTTAGCTTTACAAGAAAGCAAAGTGTTGCTTGAAAATTCGCTTCTCGATGAACAAAGAGTAATTATCTCTACTGGTTTGGGCGGGAAAGAAAATTTATTAAGATACTTTGTAGTTTTAATAAAAATCGACGAAAGTGAATTTGAAGACTATCAAAAAAAAATTATTAGTGATGAATTAGATTTTGTGATTGAACAAAAGAAAGGTCAACTCGAAGAAATTTCTTTCGAAGAAAATTTTTGTAAGGGAGTTTTGTTACTTCCCTTAAAACTAGAATTAAAAGACTTTTTTCAAAAACTTATAAGAGAATGCAATCAATACGGGGGATTTTTAAAACCTAATTTTTTACTTACCAACGTAAAAGCATTAACAAATTCTGAAATAAAAAATTTTATACTCAAATCAACGTAAAAATTTTGAAATGACGAGCCAGATAGAACAAAAAAATAATCCTTTACACGGAATTACATTAAAAGTTATGCTCGAAAAATTACACGATTTTTATGGTTGGGAAGAACTTGGTTCAAAAATTAGAATAAATTGTTTTATCGAAAATCCTAGTATAAATTCAAGTTTGAAATTCCTTCGAAAAACAGAATGGGCAAGAGCTAAAGTTGAAAAACTGTACCTTGTAACAATCGAAGATGACAAAAATAGAAAAATTTAAATCCGATTAAAATCAAATTTTAACTACTGATTTACTTTTTTAATATAGCATTTAGCCATTATATTCTGTTATCACACATCCAAAAAATTTCATTAAAAAATCTAAAGAAAAACAACCAAAAAGTATTACATTCGTCTCCTAATATATTTATATATAATTCCAAGACGAAGAATCATATATAATTACTTGATTTATTGACACATATAATAAATATTTAGGTAAATGAAAAACATATATATCCTCTTCCTTTTCATTTTTAGCACCTTTTTTTCGTTTTCTCAAACTTTTAGTTCCGGAAATATTTCAGTAGCAATACCTGACGATGGAAACACTTACCCCGGTGGCGGAGTATGTAATACAGTCAATGTTTCAGGAATAGGAACAATTGATGGAACAAGTATAACCATCTCATCAGTTTGCATTTACATTGAACATACATATAATGGAGACTTGGATATATATTTAGTAAGCCCTGCTGGAACCGAAGTCCCACTTTCTTTAGGTCGGGGAGGTGGTGGAGATGATTTTGGAACAAGTATAGGCTCAATGTGTTTCGATATGTATGCATCAGCCTCAATAACAACAGTATCATCTACCGGTCCAATTACAGGAAGCTACAAACCAGAAGGTAGTTTTTCTGATTTTAATTCTGAAAGTGCGAATGGTAATTGGCAACTTTGTGTTGGTGATGATTATGCCTCTGACTCAGGAAATTTATTAGGCTGGTCTGTAACTTTTGGAGCTCCTCCTGCCCCTAGTTGTAGTGATGGAATTTTAAATCAAGATGAGATTGGAATTGATTGCGGTGGAGCAACCTGCCCTGCATGTGGACTTGGCGACGATGTTTGCAACCCTGTTGCATTAACAGTTAACTCATCTTGTAACTTTGTGCAATATACAAATGTTGGCATGACCGAATCTGTTGGACCTCCAGATCCAGGCTGTGCAAGTTTTTCAGGTCCTGATATTTGGTTTTCAATTACGGTTCCTACAGATGGACATATTATCCTTGACCAAAACTCAGGAGTTATAACTGACGCAGGAATGGCCGTTTATTCTGGAGCTAATTGTAATGCTCTAACACTAGTTGACTGCGATGATGATGGAAGTGCAAATGCTTCAATGTCATATATCGAATTAACAGGACGAACCGCAGGAGAAACATTATGGGTTCGTGTTTGGGAATACGGAGGAAACACACAAGGAACATTTAGTATTTGTGCTTATTCTCCCGCAGCAACCTGCACCGACGGACTTCAAAATCAAGGAGAAACAGGTGTTGACTGCGGCGGACCTTGTGCTGCCTGTCCAGTAGGAATGACTTGTGCTACACCTGAGGTTATCAATGCAATTCCCTATAATCATACCGCAACTACATGTGGATTTGAAAGCGATTACAATAGCTCCGATGCTTGTGGGAGCGAATATATGAATGGCGAAGACTTTGTATTTGAATATACTCCGGTTGCGAATGAATTTATTTCTGCAGCTATTTCAAACACTACTGTTGACGATATGGGATTATTTGTTTTAAATAATTGTCCTGATGTTGCAGGTGCAACTTGTGTTTATACAGCAACCAGCAATACTGGAGCTCCAACTATTTGTTATTTAGAACTTACAGGAGGTCAAACTTATTATTTCATAGTTGCGACTAAAGAAACGTATGAATGTACAGGATTTACATTAAATATAGCTCTCACAGCTTTGGCTCCAGATACAATTACAACTTGTGCGGCAACATTTTACGATTCAGGCGGAGCAACTAGCGATTACTCTGTTTGTGAAAACAACATTGTAACTTATTGCCCATCTGATCCGAATTTAGCTTCTCAAATTGATTTCACTGCTTTTGACCTCGATGCGTCTGATATCTTATGTGTTTACGATGGAATGGATACAACCGCCATGCAAATTGACTGTTTTACAACGGGAAATATCCCTACACAAGTTATTAAACCTTCTTATTTGAATACTTCGGGTTGTTTAACATTCCATTTTCAATCTAACGATGTGGCCGAAGGAGGAAATGGATGGACAGCAAATGCAATTTGTTCTCCCCCTTGCCAGTCAGTAGAAGCATATTCAACAGGAGGTGTCCCATTTATTGATATTTGCCAAGGAGACATTGTTCATTTCGAAGGGCTTGGAATATACAATAACAACGATGAAGATTATCACCAAGACGATGCTACTTCAAGTTTCGAGTGGACAATTAATAACGAAATCGTTTCAAACCTTCAAGATTTTTATTATGTTTTTCCCGATGAAGGAGGCTATGATCTTGCATTGACAATTACTGATAATAACGGTTGCCGAAACTTAAACGATATTCAACAAAAAGTTCGAGTTTCGCTTACGCCTTCATTTGCAGGAACCGAAATTAACCCAACCACAACTTGCTCTGGATATTCTGTTGATTTAACTGGTGTTGCAACTCCTGCAATTTGGAACGCAGCAGCCCCCGTTGTTTTAGCCGACACAACTTTTTTGCCTGATGGTAGTGGAGATGAATATACTGCACCTATATTTTTCAACTCCTTTACTTTTGGACAAACCTTAGAAGACGTTAACGATGTTGTTGATATTTGCTTGAACATCGAACACTCGTATCTTGGCGACTTAGATGTTTACATCGAATGCCCAAATGGAAGCACAGCAATGTTATTTGATTTGTATACAGGTTCTGGAACTTCTAGTTCAGGTGCTTTCTTAGGAGAACCGCTAGGCGGAGTTGACCACTCTGATTATGATAATTCTCCCAATCAGGATCCAACTGTTAATTTACCTGGAAGTGGATATGATTACTGTTTTAATATGACAGGTAGCTCTACTATAAACAACTTAGGAACAGCTAGTGGAGTCTCAGTTCCAAGCGACACATACATCCCTATTGATAGTTATGATCCTCTGGTTGGTTGCCCCTTAAACGGAACATGGTCAATACACGTAATTGACAATATTTTAGCTGACAATGGATACATTTTTAATTGGTCAATCAATTTCGACGAATCCTTATATCCTGCACCATGGAGTTTCGAACCCTCGATTCCTAACGAAGGCGTTTGGACTGGGCAATGGCTTACAGGTGATACTTCAAATAACACTTCTTTTGTTGCAAATAACAATGGAACTTATGATTATGTATTCACTGTTGTTGATAATATGGGTTGTGTTTACGATACAACTTTATCGGTTGAAATTACAAGTTTTGGGATAGATATTGCACAAACCGATGTTTCGTGTAATGGCGAATGCGACGGGTCTATAAATTTAACCATCAATAATGCAACTTCAGCCATAACTTTTATTTGGTCAAATGCTGCAATAACCGAAGATTTACAAGATTTATGTGCCGGAGTTTATACATTTACTGCAACCGATGCTGTTGGTTGTTTTATTTCTGATTCAATCGTAATTATTGAACCTGATTCAATGTTGATTACTCTTGAATCCTTAGTTGAAGCATCGTGTAATGGAGCCTGCGACGGAGAAGCTACAATTTCGGTTTCCGGAGGACAATACCCTTACACATATTCATGGGGTTCGACAGGAATAACCGATTCAATTGCCACGGGTTTATGTTCAGATGTTTACACAGTAAATATTACTGATGCAGGGGATTGTAAAGCATCAATCAGTATAAATGTTACTGAGCCACAATCCTTATCAATTGACATTATTGATTCTGCTTACACATCATGCAACGATACCTGCGACGGCTTTGCATTGAGTCAAGCAACATTTGGCACAACTCCATATACTTATTTATGGTCAAATGGCGAACTTGCCAATCAAACTAATATTTTATGCGATGGCTGGGCGTTCATTACTGTTACCGATGCAAATGGATGTACCGCAACAGACTCCATCAACATTCAAGAGCCAACAGCAATCACAGCAACATCGACCTTAATTTCAAATGCACATTGCGAACAAGAAGACGGCTCTGCAGAAGTTACGCCAACAGGAGGCACATCAAGTTCGGGAAATTATTCATACAATTGGGGAACAGGAGTTGGCGATTTTCCAACTACAGCAACTAATTCAGGATTAGCTTCAGGGGCTTACAATGTTACAATAAATGATGACAATGGATGTTTTGGATTTTTAAACATTTTAATACAGGACGAAAATGGAGTAATTGCAAGCGTTACTGATTCAAGCAATACCCTATGTTTTGGTTCATCCGATGGCTCCGCAACGGTAAGCGTTATTGCAAATCAAGCTCCCGATTATACCTATACATGGTTGGGACATGCTTCTGTAATTTCAAGTTTAGAAACAAATACCGTATCAAATTTAGCCGCCGGTCTATATTCAATAACTGTAACCGATGCAAATAATTGCAATTATATAGATACAATTAGAATTACAGAACCTTTGGAAGTTACGGCAACTTTAACCGACCTTGCAAATGTAAGTTGCTATGGATTATGCAATGGAGAAGTAACAATTTCTCCTGAAGGAGGAACTCCTCCATATACATACCTTTGGTCGAATGGAAGTGTATCACAAACACGTACAAATTTATGTAAAGGAGTTTATGTTGTTACCATTTACGACTCAAATATGTGCGAAGGAACGATTGAGGTTAATATTACTCAACCTGAACAACTACTTGTAAATATTACCAGTTATATGAACGCTTCTTGTTTTGGTAATTGCGATGGAACAGCATTAGCTGAAGCTATTTATGGGACATCCCCATACACCTATTTGTGGTCAAATAGTGCAGGAAGTCAGGGTAGTGTAAACCACTTGTGTGCAAATACATACACAGTAACGGCTACCGATGCAAATTCTTGTACCGCCACCGCACAAATTATTATTTCAGCACCAAGTCCGCTTCAAACAACGACAACTGTTCTTGAAAATGCAAAATGTTATGAAAGTTGTGATGGAGAAGGTCGAGTTGACGTTGTCGCAGGAACAGGAACCGCACCTTATTTTTACTTTTGGGAAAATATTGAAACATCGCAAATTAACGAAAGTTTATGTGCAGGAGTAACTCAGGTAACTATTTACGATAGTCATGGTTGTATAGCTATAGATTCAATTTCAATTTCACAACCGCTAGAATTAACTGTTGATGTAACCGATTTTACAAGACCTTCGTGTCATGGGTATTCCGATGGCTCTGCTATAGCTACAGCAATAGGAGGAACTGGACCATATTCTTATATTTGGAATACAGGAACATTAGGAGCAAACATCAATAATATCGGAGCTGGAAACTATACCGTAAATGTTACCGATGGGCATCTTTGTATTGCCTCGTCAAGTCAAATGATTACCGCACCAGGCAAATTGAAAATTATTGTAACTCCGACTGAAAAGTGGATTTGTCAGGGGATGTCAGCAACTTTTTATGCTTCGCGTTTTACAGGAGGAACAGCACCATATGATTTTGTTTGGTCAACTGGAGATACAACAGAACAATTAATTGTATCCCCAACGCAACCGGTTACAGGATATAGCGTGTACGGAATTGATGGTCATAATTGTTTAAGCGATCCTTTGAATGTGAGTGTAAAAATTTACCCAGCTGTAAGTGCAATTTTTAAAACCGATCCACAAACTATTTGTCCAGGAGATACCTTGACAGTATCGGCGACAATAACAGGAGGTCAAGGATTTGGTTATACTTGTGATCTAGCTGGTTATGGAATGGTTACACCTCCTTTTAAATTATCCCCAGATGGAGATAACACAACAGTAACATATGTAATAACTTCTAAAGATTTTTGTGGTTCTCCAATCGATGTTGATACTTTCGATATTTATTTACTCCCAACACCTCCAAATGTTTTTTCAGCAGATACCTTAGCGGGTTGCCCCCCTCTAAATGTTAACTTTAATGAAAATTCACCTTTTACGGGAGAAAAATACAATTATCGTTGGAATTTTAATGATGGAGAATTGAATAATATAGCTTTTGAAAGAAATCCTGAACACACATTCGAAAATCCAGGAAGTTATGATATTACCCTTGATGTGAAATCGCAAGGTGGTTGTACTCACCGAGAAACCAAGGAAGCTTATATTACTGTTTATCAAAATCCGACAGCAAAATTTTCAGTTGAACCAGGATATGCTTCGATTATTGAACCAATCTTTAATTTCACCAATAATTCATTGTATAACGACCTAAACTATTGGGAATTTGGAGACGGAGATAATGAATACTCAGAAAATGCTACACATGAATATGAAAAAGTTGGGGATTATGAAGTTGAATTGGTAGTAACAACCAATTTAGGTTGTACCGATACAACCATTGTAATGGTAAAAGTTAACGATGAATATACTCTTTACGCACCTACCGCTTTTAGCCCTGACAATGATGGGATTAACGATGTATTCTTTATTACAGGAAATGGTATTGATGCTGAAGAATTTACACTTAGAATATACAATAGATGGGGCGAATTAATTTTCGAAACACAGAACTTTAATTACGATAATCCTGAAGAATTTGGTTGGAATGGTCGTTTAGAAAGTGGAATTACAGCAGAAATTGGAGTTTATACATGGTATTTGGTTTATAAAGATAATCTTGATGTTTCGCATGAAGCAAAAGGAATAGTGACGCTTATAAAATAGTTTTACTTCGAATTTGTCATTTTTGAGTTTTTTGTCATTTCGAACGTATGTGAGAAATCTATTCCTCTTTTTTGTCTTTTCGAGTTTCCTGCAAAAAATCATTTTTATTGCTTTTTACAATTCAGATTTCTCGTCGCTTCGCTTCCCTCGAAAATGACAGGCAAGAGCAATTTGTCAATTCGAACGAATTGACTTTCAACTATTTTTTTTAAATTCATTTTTAAACTGTATTTTTGGTTCCATTATAATACAACTATTTCATTTTTTTTCCGTCTATGGTTGGTATAAATTATTGAATGTACGTGCAAAAAATTATAATAGGCTTTCTTTTAATACTGGTAATTAACACTGCTTTTGCAGTTAATTATAACATTGAAACAAGCGATGGACAGACCATCAATACTTGTATTGCTACCTTATATGATAGTGGCGATGACACTGGAAATTATGGATCAAATGAAGATCAGCAAATTACATTTTGTTCAACAAATGGGTCTTGTATAAAAGTTGATTTTACAAGTTTTAATCTTGAAGATAATTACGATTTTGTTTACGTTTACGATGGAGCTAACACAAGTTCAACATTGTTAGCAACTCTCACAGGAGCTGTCGTTCCTGCAGATGTTTTTTCTTCGTCTTCGTGCATAACTATTCGTTTGGTTTCTGATGCATCAGTCGAAAGGAGCGGATTTGTAGCACAAATATCATGTTCATCAAATTGCTATGTACCCCCTCCGCCGCCATCAAATGACGACCCATGTGCTGCAACAAGTATTCCTATAAATAATAATTGTGTAAATCAACAATATTCAACAGCCGGTGCTACTCACACAACAATAGCAGATCCTGTTTGTGCGACAAATTATAATGGGCAAGACGTATGGTTTTCAGTCCAAGTTCCAGCTTCAGGAAGATTGAATATTGATGTTTCGGCAGGAACCGTAACTTCGGGAGGAATAGCTGTTTACAAAGGAAGTTGCAATAATTTAACAATGGTAAGTTGCTCAGAGAGTAGCACTGGAATGCCTTCAGGTGCTAGAATAAGACCAGGTAATAATCTTGCAGGGCAAATGATTTGGATTCGTTTTTGGCCTACAGGAACAACATCTCAAGGAAGTTTCAGTATTTGTGCTTACAACCCTCCAGCTAATGTCGATGTACTAACAAATACCTTTACACCACAATATTTAGTCGAAGATATTTTGGTTACAGGTTGTTTAGAAGCTTCAAATGTTGAGTATGAAGGAGCAAGTTCAGCTATAGGTTATTTCGAAGGCTCTGGAACTATTCTTGGTTTTAATTCAGGGATTATTTTATCGACAGGAAATGTACTAAATGCAAGCGGAGATGGTTCTGAAATGGATCCTGGATTTGTTACTTCAAATACACCTGTAGAAAGCGATTTGCAAGAAATGGCAGAAGAAAATGCTGGCACTTTGTCAGTTCATGACGTTTCAATTCTTGAATTCGATTTCGTTCCTTCATCTGACACAACCGAATTTCGTTTTATATTTGCATCGAATGAATACCCAACATATAATTGTGAAGTTTATAACGATGTTTTTGCGTTTTTTGTAAGTGGACCAGGTATCAATGGTACTTACGCAGATAATGCTGTAAATGTTGCTTTAATTCCCGGAACTAACGAACCTGTATGTATAGCAAATATTCATGATAATACTGGAGATACTCCTTGGGAACCATGTCTCGCCATAAACGACAATTTATATATAAACAACGACCCGAATTATGTTTCAACAAGTGATGCTTTTTTGTATCAAGGTTTTACTGTTCCTCTGACTGCAATCATGTATTTGCAATCTTGCGAAACGTATCATATTAAATTAGCTATTGCTGATGGTGCCGACGGAGCTTTAGATTCAGGAGTTTTTTTAGAAGCCGGAAGTTTTTCATCGGGCGAGCAAGTTGTTAGCGAACACTTGCTTGTGAATGGAGCAGAATCGTTTACGACATTTGAAGGCTGCGAAAATCGTTTAATTTTTTCCCGAGCCGACACTTTTAACATTTCTCAACCACTCGAAGTTTTAACCACTATTACAGGAACAGCTTCGACAACAATTGATTTAACTAATTTTATACCCTTAAACTACACCATTCCTGCAGGTGTTATTCACGATACTATTTATTACACCGCAATATTAGACGGTTTAACAGAGGGTACAGAAACAATAAATATTGCTTTAGGAAATGGATGCCCTTGTAATGTTGAATATAATTCATTTACAATAAACATTAACGATAAAGACGAACTCGAAGGAGGAATTTTTGAAGATGAGGTTATAGTGGAACCTAATGAATGTACAACTCTTACCTCATTTCATAATGTAAATGAGAATTTTGTTGATTATAATTGGAATACTAGTTCAAATAATCAAGATATTTCGGTTTGTCCAACTCAAACAACAACCTATTATTTAACCATAACAGACATGTGTGGCGGAGAAGTTTACGACTCGGCTATTGTATATGTGGCATCTCCTATTGTTCCCCATTTCGATGCAAATGATATTTGTTTTGGGAATAATACTTCTACCATCACATATAATGGTACTTATCACGATTCATTAACAATCGTGTGGAATTTTGATGGGGCAAATATCATTTCGGGAAGCAACGAGGGGCCTTATGTTTTAGAGTGGGACGCAATAGGCTCTTATATTGTTTCAGTAACAGTAAGTAATATCGTTTACACCGAAGTATATTCCGACACAATTTTAGTAAAACCTATTCCCACAACAAATTTTTCAATAGACAGTTTAATGTGCACAGGCGACACATTAAATGTTCTATATACAGGAAATGCAACTTCCGAAGCTGAATATTATTGGGATTTTGACAATGCTGCAATTCTTTCGGGAAATTCTCAAGGGCCTTATGAAGTAACTTGGTATATACCTGGAATGTACAATATTACCCTTGATAGTGTTGTTATGAATTCTTGTGTTTCTAACTTTCCTACTACCCTCGAAGCATATGCTCCCGCAGTAGTAAAAATCATCTCAATTCACGAGGATTCAACCTTATGCTATGGTTCTTGCGATGGAGGAGCAGAACTCACTGTAATAGGAGGAGTTGAGCCGTATTCATATTCTTGGTCAACAAATCAAACAACCACGATTCCTGAAATAAGCAGTCTTTGTATCGGAACTTATTCTGTTACGGTTGCAGATATTAATGCATGCTCTGTTCAAGCAGACTTTATAATTGAACAACCAACACAATTAACTTACGTAAAAGCGATAGAACCGGTAAAATGTCATGGCGATAATGATGGAGAAGCAACCTTAATAGCAAGTGCAGGAACACCACCATACTCTTATTTATGGTCAAATGGAATTACTACAAATATTAATGAAAGTCTGATTAAAGGGAATTATTATTTTACTATTGCTGATGCAAACGATTGCTTTGTAAGAGGAGTTGCAACAGTTCCTCAACCCGCAAATTTCTTTGTAATCACCGAAGACAAACAAGTTTGTATCGGAAGCGAAGCAACACTAGCTGCTTTTGGTTTTGGCGGAACAACTCCATACACATTTTATTGGTATAATCCAGAGTTAGGACTTGACAGCGGTGAAACGATTACGTTTATCCCCCCTTATGAAAATACAATTTTAAACTTATATGCTGTTGATGCAGTAGGCTGTACAACAAGTTATGTTAATGCAAAAGCTCAATTATACCCTGAATTATCTTTTTCGGTTACTCCATCTGAAACATCTTTTTGTCCAGGAAGCGAAATTCAATTTGATATGGAAACTGCTGGAGGAAGTGGTGGTCCATATTGGTGTAATTTATTGAACGATAACGTAATTTTTATTTCTGGGCAAACATATATTCCACAAGGGGCAGATACTATTTTGCATTATGTTTTTTCCCTTCAAGATTATTGTACTACACCTACGGCATATGATACGGTTACCTTGCATTTATACGAAACGCCTCCAAATAATTTTACACCGGATGTTTCAAGTGGTTGCCAACCACTTACTGTCAATTTTATTGAGTCTAGTAGCGATGAAGGGCAAACATATTTTTGGGAATTTGAAGATAATAATAGTTTTTCTACCCAGAAAAATCCAAATTATATATATAATAACGATGGCATATTTGACCTTACCTTAACTGTAACAGGAACTAATGGATGTCGAAATATTGTTACGAAAGAAAACTATATTACTGTTTACAAAAAACCGATTGTCGCATTCAATGCAGATCCTACTTACACAACTATTATAAAACCTCAAATATCATTTGAGAACGTTTCTTCAGACACATATTATTGTCTCTGGAATTTTGGTGATGAAGTGGGTGTTAGTGAGCAAATAAGTCCAGTTTACGAATACAAATATCCAGGCGAATATCAAGTTGGATTATATGTTGAAAGTCAATTTGGATGTCATGATACAGCAATGGTTATTATTGAAATTGATGAACATTTAACTTTTTATGCTCCAACAGCTTTTTCGCCCGATAAGGATGGAATTAATGAAGTTTTTTACATTTCAGGGAATGGCTTTGATGCCAATAATTTTCAATTTTATATTTACGATCGTTGGGGCGAAATTGTTTACGAAACAAACAAGTACGACTTTGAGTCTCCGGAAACATATGGTTGGGACGGAAGAATTGGAGGTAGTAGTTTGGGCGAATCTGGCGTTTATACTTGGTTGGTAATCTCTAAAAAGCCAAGCGGAATGGAATTCCAAAAAACAGGAACTGTAACATTAATCCGGTAAATAAAAAAGCAGCTTAATTATTAAGCAGCTTTCTCTTACAGCTATTAATAACTATATTTTAGCAATCTTTCTAGGGCAAACAACAGCATGAGCTATAATATAAATTTCGGAACCAACAACAGCTATTCTAAATTCATCTCTACTAGCATCTGTTAAATAATGTTGATGGTAAAATTGTCCTGGATTAATAGTATTTGGGAATAAATCACTAGCATACAAATGTGTTTCTGTCAATGTATATCCTCTAAAAATATTGTAATAAATAAACAATTCTCGCCCATCATAAGAATACTCAAGATTTCCAACCTGTATGGTATTTTGGTCTGATTCAACGTAAATAGGAGTAGTAAAATAGCCTATTTCTGATAAATTAATCACCCAACCTTCAGCATTATCCGTTAATCCGGATTCGATAAAAGAACTTTCTCCAAAAGCAAAAGCATTTTGACATTTTTCTGGCAAAGTAATATCACAAAGAACTCTATATGAGAAATATGTAGCCCAACTGCCATGTTTAGAAATTAACTGACCATCAGCCCAAGCTGATTCGCTGTGAGAACATCCATTTGAATTATTTTTATATACAACAGCGTGAGCCGCGAGATATAAATCTTTTCCACATAAACTCTCTATTACACCAATATTTGATAATGGAATTTCAAAAATATATTCTATTCTGCCTCCTAAATCGTTTGCTTTATAAGGAAACAGACCAACTTTTGGATTTCCATTTTGTGTTCGAGGCATTAAGTCAAGGCTCTGTCCAACAAATAAGTGAACATCCTTTAATAAAAACCCATTTGATGTAGAATAGGTTACAAATAAAGTTTCATCTATAATTTCAACATTCACTGAGCCAGATTCAATGTGTTGTCCTGCATATAATACAACACTACTTGAAGTTGATTCAGATTTGACATTAATAACATCATTATTAATGTTATTTGTATTTTTATTATTCATTAATAATTCTTCTTTGCTACATGAAGTAAAAAAAATCAGAGATGCAAATAAAAATACTGCGGATGTTTTAAGTATGTTTTTCATAGTATTAATTTTTTATTTATTTTTAATTAATCTAAATTAACATTATGAAAAGATAAAAGCAAAATTTTAACAAAACTTTAACAAAAAAAAAGGCTCAAAAATTTGAGCCTTTTTAAGAATTTGATTTATGTTGATTATTTCTTCAACATTACTTTTTTGGTTATCACATTCGAATCTTTTACAATTCTTACAATGTATGTTCCGTTTGATAATTCACTCATATCTAAAGATACATTGTTTGTAGTCGATGTTACTTTTATTATGGTTTCGCCTATTATGTTGTAAATCGATACTTCGGCTCCTTTTACATTGCTTACATTTAATAATCCTTTACTTGGATTTGGATAAATGTTGATAGTATTTGTTACCGCATCGTTGATGGCTGTTATTATTACTATTTCAGAAGTGTTAACAGAACATCCATTTGCGTCAGTTATGGTTACAGAATAAGTTGCTGCTACATCAATGGTTATATCTTCTGTTGTTGAATCATTGCTCCATGCAAAGGTATATGGACTTACGCCTCCGGTAACTGTTAAATCAATCGTTACATCGTTGCTTGTTGATGAGTCTGCGACTACGGTTGATGCAATTAATTCCGTTGGCTCGGTTATGCTTACTGATGCTGTTGCTGTACAAACATTTACATCACTTACGATTACGTTGTATGTGCCGGCTACTACATTGGTTAAATCTTGTGTTGTTGCTGAATTATTCCATGCATAAGTAAATGGGGCAGTTCCTCCTGTTACTGTTAAATCAGCATCTCCGGTTGCTGCTCCATTACATAATACATTTGTTCCTGTGGCACTTGCTGATAAAGCAGTTGGTTCTAAAATAATTACTGATGCTGTTGCTGTACATGCATTTGAATCAGTTACCACTACATTATATGTGCCTGCTGATAATCCTGTTAAATCTTCTGTACTTGCTGCATTATCCCATGCAAATGCGTATGGACTAACTCCGCCTGTTACGGTTAAGTTGGCTTCGCCATCGGTTAAACCATTACATGTAATATCGCTTCCAACAATGCTGGCAACTATTTCTGCTGATTCTGCAATTACTACACTTGCATTAGCTGAACATGAATTTGAATCTAACACGACAACTGTGTATGTGCCTGCTGCTAAATCTGAAACATCCTCGGTTGCCTCTGAATTACTCCATGTAATAGTGTATGGTGTGATGCCGCCACTTACGCTTAAATCGGCTACTCCAGTAAAATTTCCATAACACAATACATCTGTTCCAACTATGCTTATTTCTATTGATGATGGCTCTGCTATATCTACTGTCGTTGCGACTTCGCATGCGTTGGCATCAATTACAGTTACAGCATATGTTCCTACCAATAAATCGGCAAGGTCTTGGGTCATTGCATTGTTACTCCAATCGTATGTGTATGGTGCTGTTCCACCACTTACACTTAAGTCTGCTGAACCATCAAAATTGCCATTACATGTGATGTCTATTCCAACAATGCTTGCTAATATTGCACTTGGTTCTATAATGGTTACTGAATCTTCAACTGTACAGTTATTTGCATCGGTTACGATTACAGAATATGTGTCTGCTGATAATCCTGTGATGTCTGTTGTTGTTTCTCCATTATCCCATAAGTAAGTATGAGCTGTTGTGCCTCCTGATACGGTAGTCTCAATTGCACCATCGGTTAATCCATTACATGAAATATCCGTCCCAATCATATCTAAACTTAACTCTTCTGGTTCAGTTATTACAGCTGATGCTATTACAACGCAACTTGAATCATCGGTTACAGTTACTGTATATATATTGGCAACCAATGATGATAAGTTTTGTGTTGTTGCTCCATTACTCCAAGCATAAGAAGCGATAGAAACACTTGATCCGGTTGTATCTAATGCTATGCTTCCGTCTGCATCTCCATTACATAATAAAGACGTTGGGTTTAAACTTACGGTTAAATCGCATGATGCATCATTTACTGCTCCAACATAGTTTGATGTACAGTTGTGCGAATCTTTTACCGTTACGGTATAAATTCCTTCTGATAATCCTGTTAAATCCTCTGTAGTTGCTGCATTACTCCATGTATAAGTAAAAGGAGTGGTTCCGCCTACTGCTGTAATATCTATTGCTCCATCAGTTCCTATTGTTGGTGTTACTACTCCTGTTACAGAGATAATGTCTGGCATATCAATTACTATGGTATCTAAAGCTATACAGCCATGAGAATCGGTTACGGTTACTATATAGGTTCCTTCTGCAGGGGCTGTCATAATTGCTAAATCTGCTGCTGTTGAACCAGTTGACCATAAATATGTGTATGGTATTGTTCCGCCTGTATAACTCATATCTGCAATAGCTTTACCTCCATTGCAATAACTTAAGGTTACAATATTATTCAAAGTCGTTACTAATGCGTTAGGTGCTGAAATTGTTATTGTGTCTAACAGCTCACATCCTTTTGCATCAGTTATTGTTACTACATAATCTCCTGCTGATAATGAGGGAACATCTTGTGCTAAAGCTCCATTGTTCCACTCGTAAGTATATGGTGCTGTACCGCCACTTACCGATAAATCTATCGAACCGTCAGAACCTTCGTTACATAAAGCATTAGCAGCTACTGAAGATGAAGATATAGCTGTTGGTTGTTCTAAGGTAATATTTGCATATGAAATACAACCTTCAGCATCAGTTCCTGTTACACTATAATAACCAGCTTCTAAGCCTATTAAATCTTCTGTTGTTTGTCCTGATAACCACTCAAATGTATAAGGAGCCGTTCCATTTGCAACTGTAAAATTTACGGTTCCATCATTTCCTGCAAAGCAAGAAACATTTGTTCCTGAAATTTCAGAAGTCATACCACAAGCTGACCCTGCGACCTCATAAGATTCAATCGCAACACAATCATTTGCATCTGTAACGGTAATCGTATAAGTGCCTCCTGCTAAATTTTCAATATCATCAGAATAAGAGCCAGTATTCCAAACATACGAATAAGGATATGTTCCGCCATTTGTGGTAATATTAATTTCGCCATCAGAGGCTTGATAACCTCCTTCGTCAATAATTACTGCTGTAATTGCTAATACTTCGGGCTGTTCGATTATTACGGTATCGAGTGTAGTTGCTCCAACATTATCAGAAACCGTAACATAATAAGTTCCGGCAACTAAACCTGTATTTGTATCGTTTGTTGCTCCATTTGACCATAAATACGTGTATGGAAGAGTTCCTCCTGTTGCATAAACAACGGCTTCGCCATCGGCAACTCCATTACATGATGTATTAACACGGGTAATAATTGAACTTGAAAGTTCTGCTCCTTGAACATTTACATTTATACGAACCGCAGGAACCATCGAAATCCAATAATTGCTTGAACCAAGCATCAAAAGAGATTCGTCTTCAAAAATATGATGAATCGACTGGTCTGCACCTACATAAAAGTCGCCTATTCCTTCAAAATAACATTCAATCATTGCATATGCCAAAATTCCGTCAGATCCGGCTTCGATAAATTCTGATGCACCATCTTTTATAATTGGTACGGTTATCCACTGTCCTATGTCTGATGCCGATAATGTATAAATATCTGTTGTAGCTTTTTCAATTAAATTGCCGACTCCGTCATCAACTAAAAGTTTTCCTATAAAAGATGTTCCCTCTGTGCTATATGAACTAATAAATACTGTAATAGAATTTATTTCTTCGTCGTTTGGAAAATAATACACAACTCCAACCTTATCCCCATCAACACCATCGGTATAGTTCGATGGACCTGTACGTGTTGTAATCGTAATATCTCGAGCGTAAATCGAATCGGTTACATCAAACCAAACCTTATCAACATTATTACCCGGAACATCATCTACTTCGTCTTGAAGAATAGAAAATGTTGCTTCATAAGATCTGACTTCTGCCGGCAAAGCAAAAGCAGTTTCGATTCCGAATGTATCAACCGCTTCTGATTCAATTATGTCAGTAGCTACCGACGAATTATCGAAATAAACATTCGACAAAAAATCGCTTGCAACACCATTTAATCGAACATTGTGTTGTGCTGCTATCCCAAAATTAGAAACAGTTGCAGAGAAATAAAAATCTTGGACTTGAGTAGTTGGAATTTTTGAATAAAATCCAATCCCATAAAACTCTGGATATATTTTGGCTAATTGAATATCGTTTACAGTAGGTTCTGTAAGTTCGATATCATCGACCATCCAAAAATAATGGCTTGTTCCGGCTACGTACCAACGCAAATATACAGTTGGTTGATTTGCAGCAACGCTCGATATATTAAATTCCATTTTAACAGGATTTGCCGATGATGCATTTCCTGCCAAACCTTCTTTTAAGTCATACGACACCCAATTTACATTGTCGTTACTTACTTGAAGAACCCATGTAACGGTGCTATAATATCTAAAGTATTGATTAAAAGCAACGACAACACCATTTCTTTCGGAACAATCGATTGGCGGTGTTTGAAAATAAGCATCCATTTTATTTGTTGGGGTTGGCATTGGAGTATTATAATAATCTCCGCGTAACTGCATAAAATGCCCTCCGCTGGTTGAACTGATTACAGGAATATTCGCTGAATAGGTTCCTCCCG
The DNA here is from genome assembly GCA_001769505.1 of Bacteroidetes bacterium GWF2_33_38. Classification (GTDB taxonomy): domain Bacteria; phylum Bacteroidota; class Bacteroidia; order Bacteroidales; family GWF2-33-38; genus GWF2-33-38. The sequence continues at coordinate 420 of MEOF01000034.1, read as the reverse complement.
GAGGTTGATTGGTACAAATCCAAACAAAGTTATTTCCTGAGTTATCGACATTTTGCCAGCCTGCCGGCAAAACTCCATCGGTAAAATATTCTGACCAAAACACTCCTCTATTAGACTGTTCGGCTGTTTGTGCTTTAACTGCTTCTGAACTGTTTAATTCGGGAGGAGCTTTTTGCACCGAAATACTCCTTTCAATCTGAGCTTGCGTGAAAGCAACAACAAAGACTAAAGCAATAAACAATGTAAATTTTCTCATAATTTTAATTTAGTTAAACATAATTCCTTGTCGTAAATTTATAAATATAATTACAAAATAAAAAATTTGCAACTATATCTTTAACAAAAAAAAAGGCTCAAAAATTTGAGCCTTTTTAAGAAGTTGATTTATGTTGATTATTTTTTCAACATTACTTTTTTGGT
>MEOF01000033.1 GCA_001769505.1 Bacteroidetes bacterium GWF2_33_38 | reverse complement strand
GTGATAACCAAAAAAGTAATGTTGAAAAAATAATCAACATAAATCAACTTCTTAAAAAGGCTCAAATTTTTGAGCCTTTTTTTTTGTTAAAGTTTTTCATACATTTGTGTATAAACTCAATAATATGAAAACATTATTTTATTTGACTATAATTACTACATTAATTAGTATTTCGTCTGGTTGTGCTTGTCAAAAAAAGAATTCCAAAAGTAAAAAAGAGGATTCGGTTAAGTCAATCATTGTGAATAAAGATTATTCTCTTCCATCTGAATTTGATTACGTTATAGAAAGTGCAAACTTAGTTGACAGTATCCTTACTATTGATGTTAAATACAAAGGTGGCTGCGGAGAACATAGTTTTGAATTGCTTTTTAATGGAATGTATGCGAAAAGCATGCCTCCTCAAGTTGGTCTTTATCTTCAACATTCTGTAAAAACAGAAACTTGTGAAAAAGAAATAACTGAAAAGATAAAATTTAATATTCGTGCAATTAAATACAAGAATAGCAAGTCAGTTGTTGTTAAGATTAGCAATTATAGTGAAAAAATCACCTACAATTATTAGCAATTCTTTAAAGGACGTATCACTTAATTTCCTTTAGTAATTTTTCGGCCTTTTCCTTATAAGTCGACTCCGATTCAATCAACTTTTTCAAAAGATACTGAGCCTTGGATAGCTCGTTGTTTTTTGTATAACATAAAGCCAAATACCATTGTGTATCAAAATAAAATTCATTATTCCTATCTTTTTCAATAGTTTGAAAATATTGAATTGCATTTTCGACTTCCCCAATATTCAAATATGAAACTCCAATATAAAAAATTGCTTTATATTTATTAACTCCATTATTTATCGAATGTTTAAACGATTTAATAGCTGATAAAAAATCATTCGCATTGTATTGCTCCATTCCTAATTCAAATTCACCAGTTGAAAAACTTGATGTTACAATTGAAGTTGGGACTTCGCTCCTTGATTCATTCGAAACATCTTTCAGACTTTCTTTATTGTTTGAACGAGCATTTTTGGTTGAAGTAATTTCGACAAGTTGTGCTGATTCTTTGTTGCAATCTTCTTTTTTCTTATCGAAATTATCAACATTGACTAAATTATTTTCATATGGGATGTCGGCTAATAAAGATTCGGTATTTTTAGTTTGCGATACAGCTCCACCATAAGCTATTTGCGAATCATCGGAATCTTCTTTTGTGACTGATGTAGCTGGACTATTTGTAGCATCTAAATTCAAAAAAACCGTTGTTTTTTCTGCTTTAGCAATGTCTTCATTCATTGTTTGGGGGGATTCTTCCATATTCGTTACTACCAAATCGTTAGCATCTATCGATTTTCCGGTCACAACATATGGTGTTTTTGTAGCGTTTTCAACTTCGCGATTCTCTTTTTCAGAAATCGCTCTCTCGTTTTCAATTAAAATTTCATCGATATTTTCGGTTAAATTTCCTTCTCTTTTTTCAATCGCATTTTCAGCTGGTAATGCTTCGGATAACATCTGTTTTTGGTTGGTCAAACTATCTCCTAAATTAGATTTATTTTCATGAAACGGTTCAAAATATTCGCTAAATATTTTATCCGATTTGTTGTTAAAATAATCGTTTATGTAAAAAATTGAAAAAAACAACATTATAAGAATTGATGCCGCAATGGCTTGAATTCTATAATCAGCAAACCATATTTTTTTGTTTTTTTTAAAGATTTGAGCATCAATTATACTGTTAATTTCTGAAACTTTGGCATTTAGCTCTTGAGCTTGAATCAATTTCATCCCCTCAAGTTCATCCGAACACATTTCGCAATCAATAAGATGGAGTTCAACCATATGTTTTTCAGTTGTGTTTAATTCGCCCGAAATGTATTTTTGCTTCATCTCGGTTGAAATGCATTCTGAATGAGAAAAAATTTTATTAATCCTATTTGTCATTTCTGTCCGGTTAATAAAAGTTTTAAATTTCGTTTTCCATTTTGAATATAACTTTTCACTTCGTTCATTGTAAATCCTGTAACTTCGGCAACTTCTTCATAACATTTGTCTTGCAAATAAAATAACTCGATACATAGTCGTTGTTCGTCTTTCAATTTTATCATACCATATTCGAGCTTTACAATCATCTCTTCTTTGTCTATTTCGTTTGCATGATACAAAACCTCATCAGATTCCATAAAAGTTTCGTAGTCTTTTTTCAATTCCTTTTCTCGTTTCAGTTTATACGATTGGTCTCGTATAATATGTAAACAATGGTTTTTGGTAACTGTATGTAACCAAGGTTTGAAGTTAACGATTTCATGTCTTTTTATATCCGAAAGTAACTTTTCAAAAATTTGAAGCACTGCTTCTTTGCTATTTTCATCATCTTTAAGATATTTCATGCATACAAGAAAACAAAACCTAGTATGTCTTTTATAAAGTTCTGCAAAATACACAGAAGCATCAGTCTCTTTATATTTAGAGATTAGCTCACTATCACTTAGAGTGATTGTAGATACATATTTTTTAAAAAGACTAAAAATCAACATTTCAAAACGAAAATACTATTTTTTAATGAACATTCTTATATCTTCAATCTTAATATGTTTTTGAAATTCTTCGATAAATGATAGTTGCATATAAATTGATTTTTTTCATAACTTTGCAATCGATATTGCGGAAGTAGCTCAGTTGGCAGAGCATCAGCTTCCCAAGCTGAGGGTCGCGGGTTCGAATCCCGTTTTCCGCTCAATGGAAATTGGTGTTTACATTTTGTATTGCCGAAATGAACGATTTTACGTTGGTAGCACAAATGACTTGGAAAGAAGAATTTTTAGTCATCAGAATGGCTACGTTAAGGCGACCAAAAATATTCTCCCGATTAAACTTGTTGCTTTTATTCCTTGTTCCGATTTAAAATCTGCTCGTCAATTCGAGTATAAAATCAAAAAAATGAAAAGCAGAAAATATACAGAACAACTTGTTCTCGAATATGCTGTCTAGAGCCCTCCGATTCCATCGGAGGGGTCGCGGGTTCGAATCCCGTTTTCCGCTCTAATATAATCAAAACAAAGAAGGAAGCCATAATGACTTCCTTCTTTGAACACTTATGATTAAAAAACATTAAATTCTAAAGCGTAATATCAAGCGTAACATTATTTACAGTTACTGTAGCTTCATCGTCGCACTCACCATCTCCAAAATCAACAGATCGTTTCGCTAAGCCTTCTGGTGTAAGTTCATAAATTCCTGAAACAATATAATCACACGACATTTCTTTTCTCAATTCTGTAGTAATTTCCGATTCGTAAGCACGTCCTTCTGAATTAACTCCGCTTGAGCTTCCTGTAATTAAAATAACATCGTTCTCATAAATAAAGTCGTCAAAACCTTCTACCCAATTGATAGTTTCTGTTGAACTCCAAGTTATTTCACTTCCCGAAACTAAGGTTAGCTTAGCCGAATCCGATTCAATAGTAAACGAAGGTCCTCCATAAGAATTTTCACCGTTATATGTTATCGAAAATATTCCCTCAAGACCTACACTGTTAACATAATAGTCAACTAGTTCAACCGATGCAGTTGTATTAGCTTCTGGATCGTACCAATGACCCGAATAAGTAATTTTCAATAGACCTTTACGAGTAACGCCATCTGGTCCGACACAACCAGTTTCTCCAAAGTCAACAAACAAAGTTCGAGGGAACGAAATGCTTGTATCAACCGTAATTATCGGGCAAGTTGTATCAGAAAGTCCAGACTTAATTCCTTCTTCGTTAATTCCGTAATGATTTACGGTAGAATAGATTTGCGATACAGCCTCTTCGGCTCTTGCATTATCAATAGCTGTTTGAGTTTCTGTATCAGGTTGAGATGCTTCATCGCAGGAATACACAAAAATGGTAGCAGCAATTATAACTGCTAAAAAATACAATTTATTTTTCATGTTTATTTTATTTTGTTACACAAATTAGACTCAAAATAGACACAAAAGGTTGCTTCGTAGGTTATAATTTATGCCTGAGCGGTAGGTCCGCCAAAGTTTACTGGCATTATAGGAGCTGCAGGCCCATCAATTTTCTTGATGGGACCGTGCATAGCTTCATATTTATTTACATTATCCTGCAAAGCATGAATCAATCTTTTAGCATGTTCAGGAGTCAATATTACCCTTGAATGTACTTTTGCTTTAGGAGTTCCGGGAACAATTCTTACAAAATCAACCACGAATTCAGAACTTGAATGTGAAATTACAGCGAGATTAGAATATACACCTTGTGCAACCTCTTCACTTAATTCAATACTCAGTTGATTTTTAGGATTTTCTGCCATAATTATGCTTTTGATACAGTTTCAACATTAACGTCTCTAGATGACATCATTTTAGTATAATCGTCCATTGAACCAACAATCACTTTTTCGTACTCGCGTTTACCTGTTCCTGCAGGAATTAAGTGTCCAACAATTACGTTCTCTTTTAAGCCTTCCAATTCATCTACTTTACCCCATATTGCTGCCTCATTAAGAACTTTTGTTGTTTCTTGGAACGATGCTGCTGACATAAAGCTCTTCGTTTGTAAAGATGCTTTTGTAATACCTTGTAATTTTTGGCTTGACGTTGCTGGTATTGCGTCTCTTGCCTCAACCAATTTCAAGTCCTTTCGTCTTAATACTGAATTTTCGTCTCTTAAACGACGTTCTGTTATAATTTGTCCTGGCTTAAATGTTTCTGAAGAGCCAGCATCAACAACAACTTTTTTTCCGAAAATCCACTCGTTCTCCTCCATAAAAACCCACTTATCAATACTTTGTTTTTCAAGGAATTTAGTATCTCCTGGGTCAACGATTTCAACTTTACGCATCATTTGTCGAACAATTACTTCGAAATGTTTATCATTAATTTTCACTCCTTGTAGTCGATAAACTTCCTGAACTTCGTTCACGATATATTCTTGAACTTTTGTAGGTCCTTTTATTGCTAATATATCAGAAGGTGTTATTGCTCCATCAGATAATGGTATTCCAGCTTTTACGTAATCGTTTTCTTGTACAAGAATTTGTTTCGAAAGCGGAACAAGATATTTTTTAACTTCACCTGTTTTTGATTGAACAACAACCTCTCTATTTCCTCTTTTTATTTTTCCAAATGTAACTTCGCCATCTATTTCTGAAACGACTGATGGATTCGACGGATTTCTCGCTTCGAATAACTCGGTTACTCGAGGAAGACCTCCTGTAATATCGCCTGATTTTCCAACAGCTCTAGGAATTTTAACAATAAAATCACCTGATTTTACGCTAGCTCCTTCGTTTACGACAATATGTGAACCAACTGGTAGGTTATATGTTTTAAGAAGTTCATTCTTTTTGGCCATAATCTTAATTGCAGGAGATTTTGTTTTATCTCTTGTTTCGATAATAACTTTTTCTTTGTAACCTGTTTGATCATCAGTTTCTTCTCGATAAGTAACACCTTCGATTAAATTCTCAAATGCAACTTTTCCTGCTAATTCAGAAATTATAACAGCATTATATGGATCCCATTCGCAAATTACTGTTCCTTTCTTAACTTTAGACCCGCTCTTTACAAATAATTTAGAACCATAAGGAACATTGTGTGTTGTTAAAACTATATTTGTGTTTTCATCTACAATTCTAAGTTCTGCCAAACGTCCAATGACGATATCATAATTTGCCGAATCATCGTTATATTCAACGGTTCTCAACTCATCGATTTCAACAACACCGTCGTATTTAGCTGTAATATTTGAGTCAGTTGTTATATTCGAAGCAGTACCCCCAACGTGGAATGTTCTAAGAGTAAGCTGAGTGCCCGGCTCTCCGATTGACTGAGCAGCAATAACTCCTACAGCCTCGCCATTTTGAACCATTCTTCCGGTAGCTAGATTACGTCCGTAACATTTCGTACAAACTCCTGATTTTGATTCACAAGTAAGTACCGATCGAATTTCTACATGCTCAATTGGAGATTCTTCAATTATTTGACAAATTTCTTCGTTTAATTCTTCTCCTGCCTCAACAATAAGCTCTCCAGTTAAAGGATTATAAATATCGTGAACCGATGTTCTTCCTAAAATTCTATCTGATAGCGATTCAACAACTTCTTCGTTATTTTTTAATGCAGATGCAACAAGTCCTCTAAGTGTTCCACAGTCGTTTTCGTTAATAATTACATCTTGCGAAACATCAACCAAACGACGAGTTAAATAACCTGCGTCAGCTGTTTTAAGAGCAGTGTCGGCAAGACCTTTACGTGCACCGTGAGTTGAAATAAAATACTCAAGAACCGATAATCCTTCTTTAAAATTGGAAAGAATTGGGTTCTCGATAATTTCTGATGTTGTTGCACCAGATTTTTGTGGTTTAGCCATCAAACCCCTCATACCGCAAAGCTGACGAATTTGTTCTTTTGACCCCCTTGCACCTGAATCAAGCATCATATAAACAGGATTGAATCCTTGATTATCAGTACTTAGTTGGTTCATGGTTGTTTGAGTCAATCGGGCATTTGTATGTGTCCAAATATCAATAATTTGGTTATATCTTTCGTTATTTGTAATAAATCCCATGTTATAGTTATTCATTACCTCATCAACTTGTTTGTAACCTTCATCAATCAGCGACTCTTTTTCTTTAGGAATAATCACATCATCGAGATTAAACGATAATCCTCCTTTGAAAGCCATTGAAAATCCTAATTCTTTAATATCGTCAAGAAATTTAGCTGTTGCAGCGATACCCGAAACTTTCATTACTTTACCGATAATATCTCTTAACGATTTCTTTGTTAAAACATCGTTAATATATCCAACCTCTCTAGGCACAACTTTATTAACAAGCACGCGTCCTACAGTAGTTTTTAATAATTTTGTAACATATTCGCCATTTACAATATCTTCCTCTATTACTTCGATTGAAGCATGTAAATCAGCTTTTTGTTCATTGTAAGCAATAATTACCTCCTCAGGAGAATAAAATTTTAACCCCTCTCCTTTTACAATTCTCTCTTTTGTGCTTTTACGCTCTTTGGTCATATAGTATAAACCAAGAACCATGTCTTGAGATGGAACTGCAATCGGAGCTCCGTTTGCCGGATTTAAAATATTATGAGAAGCTAACATCAACACTTGAGCCTCAAGAACAGCGGCATTTCCTAAAGGTAAATGCACAGCCATTTGGTCTCCGTCAAAGTCGGCATTAAATGCAGTACAAACCAATGGGTGTAGTTGAATAGCTTTTCCTTCTATCAACTTTGGCTGAAACGCCTGAATACCAAGCCTGTGAAGAGTTGGAGCTCGGTTAAGGAGCACAGGATGTCCTTTCAATACATTTTCCAAAATATCCCAAATCACAGGGTCTTTTCTATCAACTATTTTTTTAGCTGATTTGACCGTTTTTACAATTCCTCTTTCAATTAATTTTCTGATAATAAACGGCTTGTACAACTCGGCCGCCATATCTTTAGGTAATCCGCACTCATGTAGTTGTAATTCCGGTCCTACAACAATTACCGAACGAGCTGAATAATCAACCCTTTTTCCAAGTAAGTTTTGACGGAATCGACCTTGTTTTCCTTTTAAGCTGTCGCTTAAAGATTTAAGAGGTCTATTTGCATCAGTTTTTACAGCATTTGATTTTCTTGAATTATCAAATAATGAATCAACTGATTCTTGAAGCATCCTTTTTTCATTTCTTAAAATTACTTCGGGTGCTTTAATTTCAATAAGTCGTTTCAAACGATTATTTCTTATAATAACTCGTCGATATAAGTCGTTTAAGTCTGATGTTGCAAATCTTCCTCCATCAAGAGGAACAAGCGGACGTAATTCTGGAGGAATTACAGGGATTACTTTCATAATCATCCACTCAGGTTTGTTGATTCCAACAGACTCTCTAAATGCTTCAACTACATTAAGTCGTTTTAAAGCTTCGCTCTTTCGTTGTTGAGATGTTTCTTTATTTGCTTTATCTCTTAAGTCGTATGATAGTGCATCTAAATCGACTCGGCTAAGCAATTCGTAAATCGCTTCAGCCCCCATCATGGCAACAAATTTATTGGGGTCAAGATTATCTAAATGTTGATTTTCTTTTGGAAGTTGTTCCAAAATATCCAAATATTCCTCTTCTGACAAGAAATCAAGATAATTGATTCCATCGACAAATTTAACACCTGGATTGATAACAACATACTTTTCATAATATATTATCGAATCTAGTTTTTTCGTAGGAAGTCCTAATAGATAACCTATTTTATTAGGTAAGGATTTAAAATACCAAATATGAGCAACAGGAACAACTAATGCAATGTGTCCCATTCTTTCGCGTCTCACTTTTTTCTCAGTAACCTCAACGCCACATCTGTCACAAACAATTCCTTTATATCTTATTCGCTTATATTTACCACAATGACATTCATAATCTTTTACCGGTCCGAAAATTCTTTCACAAAACAAACCGTCTCTTTCGGGTTTATATGTTCTATAATTAATAGTTTCAGGTTTTAGAACTTCGCCACTCGATAATTCAAGAATTTCTTCGGGTGAAGTCAACCCAATTTTAATTCTTGTAAAATTACTTTTGATTTTTTTATCTGCTCTGAAAGCCATATTATGAAGATTATTATTTTATAAATTTGAAAAAAAGTCTAGGGTGCTACTTCAGTAGCACCCACAACCTTATTTATTCTAAATTAACACTCAAGCCCAAACCTCTAAGTTCGTGTAACAACACATTTAAAGATTCTGGTATCCCTGGTGCTGGCATTGGCTCACCTTTAACGATAGCTTCGTAAGTTTTTGCTCTGCCGATTACATCATCTGATTTAACAGTTAATACTTCTTGAAGTATGTGTGCTGCACCAAATGCTTCTAGAGCCCAAACCTCCATCTCTCCAAAACGCTGACCACCAAACTGAGCTTTACCTCCCAATGGTTGTTGCGTTATCAAAGAATACGGACCTATCGAACGTGAGTGCATTTTATCATCAACCATATGCCCAAGTTTTAACATATAAATAACACCGACGGTTGCAGGTTGGTCAAATTTTTGACCTGTTCCTCCGTCGTACAAATATGTTTTCCCATATCTTGGAACGCCGGCTTTATCAGTATAGTCATTAATTTCATCCAAGGTTGCACCATCGAAAATTGGCGTTGCAAACTTAGTTCCTAATTGTTCTCCAGCCCAACCTAAAACAGTTTCGTAAATCTGACCTAAGTTCATACGAGATGGCACACCAAGTGGATTTAAAACAATATCGACAGGTGTTCCGTCTTCGAGGAAAGGCATATCTTCCTGACGAACAATTTTGGCAACAATACCTTTATTCCCGTGTCTTCCAGCCATTTTATCGCCAACTTTAAGCTGTCGCTTTTTAGCGATATAAACTTTCGCTAATTGCACGATTCCATTTGGAAGTTCATCTCCAATTGTAATATTAAAACGTTTTCGTTTATAATCTCCTTCTAATTCTTTATACTTAATAATATAGTTTCGTAGAATTTGTTTAATCTGATCGTTTTTCTTCTTATCTGTCGTCCACTTATTTGGATTAATATCAAGATAATCAATTGATTGAAGAATCTTTTGTGTAAACTTAGAGCCTTTAATAATAACATCTCCACCTAAATAATCTTTAACTCCTTGTGATGTTTTTCCGTTTACAACAATAAATAGTTTATCAATTAACGTAGCTTTAAGCTCTTGTGTATATTTTCCAAACTCGTCTTCAAGTTTTGAAAGTAAAAGTTTTTCAGCTGCCTTAATTTTTTTATCTTTAATTGAGCGTGAGAAAAGTTTTTTATTAATTACAATACCTCTCAATGATGGTGATGCTTTAAGAGATGCATCTTTTACATCTCCTGCTTTATCTCCAAAGATTGCTCTTAAAAGTTTTTCTTCAGGAGATGGGTCAGATTCTCCTTTAGGAGTAATTTTCCCTATCAATATATCGCCAGGTCCGACTTCAGCTCCGATTCTAATTAATCCGTTTTCGTCAAGATTTCGAGTAGCTTCTTCACTAACATTTGGAATATCCGCTGTTAATTCTTCCAAGCCACGTTTTGTGTCACGTACTTCAAGGATAAATTCGTCGATATGTATTGATGTAAATACATCTTCTTTAACCAATTTTTCAGAAACAACAATCGCATCCTCAAAGTTATAGCCTTTCCATGGCATGAAAGCTACTTTTAAGTTTCTTCCCAAAGCTAATTCGCCATCTCTAGTTGCATAACCCTCGGTTAAAATTTGTCCTTTAGTAACTTTTTGACCTTTGTGTACTATCGGTCTAAGGTCAACGCAAGTATTCTGATTTGTTTTTCTAAATTTAGGTAGAATATAGACTTTTAATTCATCATCAAAGCAAACAAATTTTTCGTCTTCTGTTCTATGATACCTGATAATAATTTCTTTTGCATCAACCGATTCTACAATACCTTCTCCCTCAGCTGCGATTAGAATTCGAGAGTCTTGAGCAACCATCTTTTCAATACCCGTTCCAACGATTGGGCTTTCTGGATTAATCAATGGTACTGCCTGACGCATCATATTCGATCCCATCAAAGCTCGGTTAGCATCATCATGTTCCAAGAATGGAATTAATGAAGCCGCTATTGATGCTATTTGGTTTGGAGCTACGTCCATCAAATTAACAGCCTCTGCTTCAGAAAATGGAAAATCGCCTTTAAATCGAGATTTTACTCTTGCATTTTCAAATTCACCTGTATTTTTTATTGGAGCATTTGCTTGAGCAATAACATTTACTTCTTCTTCTTCTGCACTTAGATACAAAACACCTGATTCAGATAAATCGACTTTTCCTGCGTCAACTTTTCTATATGGAGTTTCAATAAATCCTAATTCGTTAATTTTTGCAAATACGCAAAGAGAAGAAATCAAACCAATATTTGGTCCTTCGGGAGTTTCGATAGGGCAAAGTCTTCCGTAATGAGTATAATGTACGTCTCGAACCTCAAAGCCAGCTCTCTCTCTGGATAAACCGCCAGGTCCTAATGCCGACAATCTTCTTTTATGTGTCATTTCAGCAAGAGGATTTGTTTGATCCATAAACTGAGATAACTGATTTGTTCCAAAGAACGAATTTATTACAGAAGATAGCGTTTTTGAATTTATTAAATCAATTGGAGTAAATACTTCGTTATCTCTAACGTTCATTCTCTCACGAATTGTTCTTGCCATACGAGCAAGCCCAACTGAGAATTGATTAGCAAGTTGTTCTCCAACTGTTCGAACTCTACGATTACTTAAGTGATCAATATCATCAACATCTGCTTTTGAGTTGATTAGTTCGATTAAATATTTTATAATTCTGATAATATCTTCTTTTGTTAATACCTTCGTATCAACATCGTTATTATCATAAAGCTTTCTATTAATTCTAAATCGACCTACGTCACCTAAATCATATCTCTTGTCGGAGAAGAAAAGTTTATCAATTACATCTCGAGCCGTTGCTTCATCAGGTGGTTCAGAGTTTCTCAATTGACGATAAATATGTAATACTGCCTCTTTTTCTGAGTTACAAGGGTCTTTTTGAAGTGTATTATATATTATAGCAAAATCAGAATGACTTTGATTTTCTTTATGAAGAAGAATTGTATCAGTTCCAGAATCTACAATCATATCAACATGATTCGACTCTAGTACAACTTCTCGGTCAATTATAATTTCATTTCGTTCTATAGAAACAACTTCTCCTGTGTCTTCATCAACGAAATCTTCAATCCAAGATTTTAGTACACGAGCTGCTAATTTTCTTCCAACTACCTTTTTTAATCCTGTTTTTGTAACTTTAATTTCATCAGCCAAATTGAAAATTTCAAGAATATTCTTGTCGTTTTCGTATCCAATAGCTCTTAATAATGTTGTTACAGGTAACTTTTTCTTTCTATCGATGTAAGCATACATGACATTGTTTATGTCAGTAGCAAACTCAATCCACGAGCCCTTGAATGGAATAATTCTAGCTGAATACAGCTTTGTTCCGTTTGCATGCATGCTTTGCCCGAAGAATACCCCTGGAGAACGATGCAACTGTGACACAACAACTCTTTCAGCTCCATTTACGCAAAATGTTCCTCTAGGTGTCATGTACGGAATTGTTCCAAGATATACATCTTGAATCACGGTATCAAAATCCTCATGTTCAGGATCAGTACAATACAATTTTAATTTTGCTTTTAGAGGAACACTATAAGTCAATCCTCTCTCAAGACACTCTTCAATAGAATATCTAGGAGGATCAATGAAATAGTCTATAAACTCTAATACAAAATTATTTCTTGTATCTGTGATTGGAAAGTTTTCAGAAAAAACTTTAAATAATCCTTCGTTTTTGCGTTTTTCCGGAGTTGTCTCTAACTGAAAAAAGTCAGCAAACGATTTTAATTGAATCTCAAGAAAATCAGGATATTCTAATTGATTTTTTGAGGATCCAAATTTAATTCTATTTTTAGACATTGAATTTAATAATTAGTTGGACTTAATAACAAATAACACAAAAAGGCTTAGAGCAAATGCTCTAAACCTACGTTAAAAAAAAAACGTGTATTTATTTAAGTTCAACTTCTGCTCCAGCCTCTTCTAATTGAGCTTTAATTTGTTCAGCTTCTTCTTTAGAAACACCTTCTTTGATTGCTTTTGGAGCTGCATCAACTACTGCTTTAGCTTCTTTAAGTCCAAGACCTGTAAGATCTTTTACTAATTTAACTATTTGTAGTTTTGCACCACCTGGAGATGTTAACACAACATCAAATGTTGATTTTTCTACTACTGCAGCTTCTGCTGCTGGTCCTGCTGCTACAACTGTTGCTGCTGCTGCTGGTTCAATACCATACTCTTCTTTAAGGATATTAGCTAATTCATTAACTTCTTTAACTGTTAAGTTAACTAATTGTTCTGCTAACGCTTTTAAATCTGCCATTTTATTACAGTTTTTAATTGATTACAAATACTATTTTATTATTTATTCTTTTTCTGATAAGGTTTTAACTATACCAGCTAGGATGTGCTTTCCTGATTGTAATGAAGAAACAACGTTTTTCATTGGAGATTGTAGTAACATAATAACATCTCCGATAAGTTCTTCTTTAGATTTGATGTTAACTAATTTCTCTAGTTGATCATCTCCAAGATATATTGACTCTTCTACAAACGCAGCTTTTAAAATCGGTTTGCTGCTACCACTTTTTCTAAAACTTTTAATTAGCTTCGCAGGATCATTTCCTACATTTGAAAACATTACTGATGTTGCTCCCTTTAATGAGACAAACAATTCATCGCTTTTTTTGTTTCCTGCTTCAAGAGCTTTTTGTAATAATGTATTCTTAACTACAACTAATTCAATTTCTTTTTCGAAACATTGTCTTCTTAAATCGCTAGTTTTTTTAGCATCTAAATCTGATATGTCTGTAAGATAGAAATGATTATACTTATTTACAAGCTCCTTAATACTATCGATTATAATCGCTTTTTCTTCCCTTTTCATAACTTAATTTCTACAAGGTAATTAATCTCTTTACTCGTCAATTGATTTTGGGTCAATCTGTACACCAGGACTCATTGTGCTAGACATAAAAACGCTTCTAACGTATGTTCCTTTTGCTGATGATGGCTTCAATTTCATAATTGTTGACATAAATTCTTTCACATTTTCTTTGAGTTTAACAGGCTCGAAAGAAACTTTTCCAACAGACGAATGTACAATACCATACTTGTCAACTTTAAAATCAATTTTACCAGCTTTAACCTCAGTTACTGCTTTTCCAACTTCCATTGTTACAGTTCCGCTTTTCGGATTTGGCATCAAACCTCTTGGTCCTAATATTCTTCCTAAAGGACCTATTTTTCCCATAACTGAAGGCATTGTAATGATAACATCTATATCCGTCCAACCTCCTTTAATTTTTTCAACATAATCATCTAATCCAACATGATCAGCCCCAGCAGCTTTCGCTTCTTCAACTTTATCAGGAGTACAAAGAACTAAAACCCTTGTTTCTTTTCCAGTTCCATGTGGTAAGGTAACAATGCCTCTAACCATTTGATTAGCTTTTCGTGGATCAACACCTAATCTAACATTGATATCAACAGAGGCATCAAATTTAGTTGTTGTTATACCTTTCATCAAGGAAGAGGCTTCGGCTAAAGTATATACTTTTCCTTCTTCTAACTTGGATAGTGCCAATTTTTTATTTTTCGTAAGTCTAGCCATTTTAAACAATAATTAAAATTAAAAAGGTTTATCTCCTTTTACTAATACGCCCATACTTCTTGCTGTTCCTGCAACCATACTCATAGCAGACTCAACTGTAAAAGCATTTAAATCTTTCATTTTAGCTTCTGCGATTGCTCTAACTTGCTCCCAAGTAATATTTCCAACCTTATTTCTGTTTGGCTCAGATGAACCAGACTTTAATTTTGCTGCCTCGAGTACCTGAACCGCAACAGGAGGCGTTTTTACAATAAAATCAAACGAATGATCGCTATAAACATTGATGATAACAGGCAATATTTTACCCGCTTGATCTTGAGTCCTAGAATTGAACTGTTTACAGAACTCCATAATGTTCACACCTTTAGAACCTAATGCTGGTCCTACTGGTGGTGATGGGTTAGCTGCTCCACCTTTAATTTGCAATTTAATAAATCCAACAACTTCTTTTGCCATAACCTTATAATTTCAAGATTAACTATTCTTTTTCTACTTGTAAGAAACTTAGTTCTAATGGTGTTTTTCGTCCGAAAATTTTTACCATTACTTTTAATTTTTTCTTTTCTTCGTTAACTTCCTCAATAACTCCTGAAAAGCTATTGAATGGACCATCAACTACCTTTACATTTTCACCAATAAAAAACGGCATATTGATTTCTTCTTCGCTCTCAGCTAGTTCATCAACTTTCCCTAAAATTCTATTAACTTCTGACATACGTAAAGGAACCGCAACACCATCATTCGAGCCCAAAAATCCAATTACTCCTGTAATATTTTTGATAATATGAGGAATTTCTCCAACTAATGCTGCCTCAATCAATATGTATCCAGGAAAATAATTTCTCTCCTTACTGATTTTTTTACCTTTTCTAATTTGATAAACTTTTTCAGTTGGAATTAGTACTTGAGAAACATAATCTTGTAGATTTAATCTTGAAATTTCGTTTTCGATATACTCTTTGATTTTTTTCTCACTACCGCTTATTGCCCTGACGACATACCATTTTTTATTTATATCTCCCATTTTACCAACTCCTCAAATCATCTATTAATAAAACATTCCGTATATAAACTTCATTATATTACTAAATGAAGCATCCATCAAGTAAACAACTACAGCGATAATCAAAGATGCAACCAAAACAACGATAGCACTACTTTGTAACTCGGCTCTTGTCGGCCAAGAAACTTTGTGAACTAATTCATTAAATGCTTCTTCAATATATAACTTTATCTTAGTCATTTTCCTATTTATTTTGCACGGGAGGAGCGACTCGAACGCCCGACACCTGGTTTTGGAGACCAGTGCTCTACCAACTGAGCTACACCCGTTTCTCACATAAAAGTTTACCCGTTAGATTAACAAGTAAACTTTTACGTAACAAACTTATTTTTTATCCTATAATTTCAGTTACCTGACCAGCACCAACTGTTCTTCCTCCTTCGCGGATTGCAAAACGCAAACCTGGGTTAATAGCTACTGGGTAAATTAATTCAACAACAATCGAAATATTATCCCCAGGCATAACCATTTCAACGCCATCTGGAAGTATAATTTCTCCTGTAATATCAAGAGTTCTGATATAGAATTGTGGTCTGTATTTATTGTGAAATGGAGTATGACGTCCACCTTCTTCTTTTTTCAAGATATAAACCTCAGCTTTAACTTTGGTTGCAGGTTTTATTGAACCTGGTTTTGCAATAACTTGACCTCTCTTAATATCTTTTTTGTCAACACCTCTTAATAATAAACCAACATTATCTCCAGCTTCACCTCTATCTAATATTTTTCTAAACATTTCAACACCAGTAACAACTGTTTTTCTTGGCTCATCACCTAATCCAATAATATGAACTTCTTCTCCTGTATTTACAACTCCAGTTTCAATTCTACCTGTTGCAACAGTACCTCTTCCTGTGATTGAAAATACGTCTTCAACTGGCATTAAGAATGGTTTTTCGTTCTCTCTTGGTGGAATTGGAATATAATTATCAACTGCATCCATCAATTCAACAACTTTTTCTTCCCATTTTGCTTCACCATTCATTGCACCTAATGCAGAACCTCTGATTACTGGAGCATTATCTCCGTCGAATTCGTAGAAAGAAAGTAATTCTCTAACTTCCATTTCAACTAATTCTAACATTTCTTCGTCTTCAACCATATCAACTTTATTCAAGAAAACAACCAATCTTGGTACGTTTACCTGACGAGCTAAAAGAATGTGCTCTCTAGTTTGAGGCATTGGTCCGTCGGTTGCAGCAACAACGATAATAGCACCGTCCATTTGAGCAGCACCAGTTACCATATTCTTTACGTAGTCGGCGTGACCTGGACAATCAACGTGTGCATAGTGACGTTTTGATGTAGAATATTCAACGTGAGCTGTATTAATTGTAATACCTCTTTCTCTTTCTTCAGGAGCGTTATCGATTGAATCAAAAGATTTTACTTCACAAAAACCTTTTTTTGCCAACACCATTGTAATTGCAGATGTCAAAGTTGTTTTACCGTGATCAACGTGTCCAATTGTACCAATATTAAGGTGCGGTTTGGATCTGTCAAATTTTTCTTTAGCCATAACTCTAAATAATTTTTGTTAGATTTTAATTTATTTTTCTTATTTTCTATCCTAATTTTTCTCTGAGCCAATGACGGGAATTGAACCCGTGACCTCTTCCTTACCAAGGAAGCGCTCTACCCCTGAGCTACATCGGCCAAAAAAAAGAGCGGGAAACGAGACTCGAACCCGCGACCCCAACCTTGGAAGGGTTGTGCTCTACCAACTGAGCTATTCCCGCTTAATAATCAAAAAGTTTGGTGGGGAGAGCAGGATTCGAACCTACGAAGGCGTACGCCAGCAGATTTACAGTCTGCCCCAGTTGGCCACTTTGGTATCTCCCCAACTAGTTTTTAATTTTCAATAAAGAGCCAATGGAGGGATTCGAACCCCCGACCAGCTGATTACAAATCAGCTGCTCTGGCCAACTGAGCTACATTGGCTTGGCAAAAGAACGCACTCTTTCTGGATATAATTTCCAAAAAGAGTTCGCAAATTTATACAATTTTATTTAGAAGACAAAAAAATTTGGCTTTTTTTCTTTAAAATTTTATTTAAAGTCCTCTTTGTTTTTCTTTATGCTTCTTCAGTTGTCGCTTCAAAGCTTCTACAGCAAGGTCTGTAGACTCCTCAAACGATTTGCTTTGCTTTTTCACAAAGATGTCATTTCCGGGAACTTCGACTTTAATTTCAGAAATTTTATTGTCAAGAGACGAATTATTGTCAAGTTTCAAAAATATCTCAACTCCGACGATATCATCATAAATTTTATTTAACTTAGTAACTCTACCTTCGATAAAATCTTCAAGTTTTTTATCTGCATCAAATTTTACTGAATTAATTTTAATATTCATAATAAATTCCTCCTATAATTTTATGCCCTTGGATGAGCTTGTTTATATATTTGTTTTAATTTTTCAAATGTATTATGTGTATAAACTTCGGTTGCCGCCAAATTTGAATGTCCCAATAATTCTTTTATTGCATTTAATTCAGCTCCTCTATTTAACATATGCGTTGCAAATGTGTGTCGTAACACGTGAGGGCTCTTCTTTTCTGAAGTCGTTACAAGGGACAAATACGATTTAACCACTCTATAAATAAGTTCAGGATAAATCTTTTTGCCACTTTTTGTTAAAAATAAAAATTCGCTATTTTCAATCACCTCGAGCTCGTTCCTTTTTAAGTTGTATAATTCAATAAGATTTTTCAATTCTGTATTAAACGGAATTATTCGTTCTTTGTTGCGTTTCCCAAGTACTTTTATTGTGGAATTTTGAAAATTTATATTCTTAACTAATAAATTTATCAATTCAAATCTTCTAGCACCTGTACAATAGAACATTTCGATGATTAGTTTATTACGAACACCTTCGAAGTCATCAGTAAAACTAACATTATCAAGCAAAGCATTCATGCTTTTTTCTTCGATAAATGAAGGTAAACTCTTTAGAGATTTTGGCGGAATAATTTTTTGCAAAGGACTTCTCTCTACAATTTTTTCTTTAAGTAAATACTTATAGTAGGTACGAAGTGTTGAAATTTTTCGGTTTACCGAACGAGCAGAATTTTCAGATTCCATCAACGAAACAATCCAAAGTCTGACTAATTTATAGTCAGCTTTAGCTTCATCCATAACATTGTTTTCTTGACAAAAAGAAATAAACTGAGTCAAATCTATTTGATAAGATTTGACAGTATGGTCAGAGTATCTTTTTATATATTGCAGGTAATTAAGAAAGCTGTCTTTATACATAAAAATATTAAAAAGGAATACTTAAAACTATTACGTAAACCGAATTATAAAGTTACGTAAAAAAATATTCCTTAGCAATAATTTACAGACTAAACTTCTTCTAATTGTAAATGCTGTACATAAACAGCTTTTATCATTTGCTCTCTCTTCTTAACCGAAGGCTTTTTGAATGCTTGTCTCTCTCTAAGCTCTTTTACGATTCCTGTTTTTTCAAACTTTCTCTTAAATCTTTTAAGAGCTCTATCAATATTTTCGCCTTCTTTTATAGGAATTACTATCATATCATTTTGTTTTTAAGGAATGCAAAGGTATTAAATAAATTATTTCTTAGCAAAATTTTTCCTGTTTTCTTTTCTAAAAGAATTTTTTCGCAGAGATTAAATTAGGAGCTTTCTTAGTTTACGCATAAATAATTCTTAATTTTCAAAAATGTAGCTTCATCAACAAGTTTAAATGTTTTAAGATCTTCTACATTCGAAAACTCTCCGTTGAAGCCTCTAACCTCAACAATCGCTTTGGCTAGTTTAAAATCAATGTATGGATGAGCATTTATTTCGTTAACAGTTGCTTTGTTGATGTTGATTTTAACAAGCATAGTTTCATCAATATTTATGTTTGTTTGTATTTTATTATAAACTTCTTGTGTTAAACCATAAACCTCCATGAGTTGTTCCTTTTTGTAAAACCCTCCAATCATTGAGCGATATTTTAAGATTCTTTTCACAAAAGAAGGTCCGATGCCATTTAGTTTTAGCAAAGCAATCGAATCGGCAGAATTTATTTCAACCATCACATTGCTGCTATACTTTTTCTCATTGATATTTTCGATTTTGATATAGGGTTCAAGCATCTCATATTGTGTTGCTGAAATCGAATATATTTTTTTGAAGTCTTCTTTTTTATAAAATTTACCACCTTTCGAAAGAAAATTATTAATTACATTTATTTGCTTTTGAGACAAGCCAAGTTTGAGCATTTTTTCAGGAGATGTTTTGTTGGGGTCAAAATCAAACAATTCAACGACGTTCGATTCTTTCTCATATGTTTTATTGTTTGTCTCGAATTTTTGACGATTATCATTAATTGTTATATAATTCTCAACTCTTTTGTATTGTTCTTCTGAAATTACATAGATTTTTGCGAGATCTTCTTTTTTGTAAAATTTGCCTCCTTTATTTATATAGTTAGTTATGACAGCTATCTGCTTATCGCTAAATCCCAACTTTTTCCAATCAGAAACAGAAGTTGAATTCGGGTCAAAATTGAATAATTCTGAATTTAATTGGTTTTCTGTATATGATTCCGATTTTACATTTGCATCTATTTGTTTCGAGGATTTATAAAATGCATCAATTTGTTTTTCAAAATCGGAAAAATCTATTGGCTTGCTTTCTTTAAATAAATCCATCGTGCTGAGCACTACAATTTGTAACAAAATAATAATCAAAAGAACATAAACGCCTCTTTTTTCTGTTTTTGAAAATGAAAATAAATCCCTAAAACTCATATAATTATTTGAAATTATTTTTCTTTGCTATGAAATAAGAGTCTATTTCTTTCTTCATAACCGGAGTAAGAAGAAGCAAAGCTATTAAGTTTGGGATTGTCATAAATGTAATAACCATATCAACAAAATGCCAAACCATGTCAAGTCCCCAAATCGCCCCAAGAAAAACAAAGAGCGTATATACATAATAATATGGCTTAATTGCTTTATCGCCAAAAATGTACTGTGTCGCCCGAGTTCCATAATACGACCAACCAATAACGGTTGTAAAAGCAAACATTAATAAACCTCCTGCAACCACATGTTTTGCCAAAAATCCTATACCAATGCCATCTAATCCGAGTTCAAATGCTTTTACTGTCATGCGAACACCTTTGTAGTCAGCGCCAAGCTCCCATGCTCCTGTTACAATTACTACCATAGCTGTTAATGTGCAAATAACTAGCGTATCAACGAAAGGTTCAATGGAAGAAACAAGACCTTCTCGCAAAGGATATTCTGTTTTTGCTGCAGCATGAGCAATTGGAGCAGAACCTTGTCCCGATTCGTTAGAGAATAAGCCTCGACGAACTCCCCAAACCATTGTCATAATAAAAGTCGAGCCTAAAAAACCTCCAGTTGCAGCAGTTCCTGTAAAAGCATCATGAACAACCAAATAAAGTGCATGAGGTAATTTATTGGCAAAAGTTATTAATACGACTAATGATGCAACAAAATAAAACACAGCCATGAATGGGACTATTTTTGAAGCTACATCGGATATGCGTTTTATTCCTCCTACGATGATTAAAAAAACTAATGCCGTAATTACCAATCCAGAAACTAAAGTCGGTATTCCATAGTTACTCAATAAAACTTCACTCATTGAATTTGATTGAGCCATATTACCAGTTCCAAAAGAGCATAAAATTGCTGCAAACGCAAAAATAACGGCTAAGATTTTAGCAAATTTCCCGAGTTTTTCTTTAAGTCCTATTTCCATATAATACATTGGTCCTCCTGAAACGCTTCCATCAGGATTAATTTTCCTATATTTCAAAGCCAGTGTACATTCTACTAACTTTAGCATCATTCCTAAAAATCCAGTTACCCAAATCCAAAACATGGCTCCTGGTCCTCCGTAATAAATAGCCAAAGCTACTCCAACAATATTTCCGGTTCCAACAGTTGAAGCTAGTGCGGTGGACAATGCTTTGAAATGGCTAACGTCGCCGGCCTCTCCTTTTTTATCATATCTTCCTGCAACAATTTTTATGGCATGCCAAAAACCGGTAATATGTAAAAATCGAAATTTAAAGGTGAAAAAAATTCCAGTTGGCACTAAAATAAACAAAATTAAATATCCTCCGATATATTCGTTATACCACTGTATTATCGAGTCAATGTATTCTAGCATAAAATTTATTTTAATTAAAAATTCCCAATCCATTAAGAAAAACCAACATTATGGCAAGTGGTGCCACAAATCGAATGATAAATATAAATACTCCAAAAAAACGACCTTTCAGCGTTCCTTCATTGGTAACTTCGCTCTTTACCAAGCTAAGATTTAAAAACCAACCAACATATACTACTATCAATAAGCCTCCTAGTGGCAACAAAATATTCGAGGCGAAAAAATCCATTAAATCAAATATGGTTTTTTCGAAAATTTTAAAATTTCGAAATGCTCCAAACGATAAAGTGCAAAAAACACCAATTATGGAAATTGAAAATGAAGAAATGATGGTTGCCTTTAAACGACTCATCTTCAATTCTTCGATAAAATATGCAACCACAACCTCAAGAACAGATATAGTTGATGTTAATGCTGCAATAGCCAATAACAAGAAGAACAATACCGCAAAGAAAACCCCTCCAGTCATTTGTTGAAAAATATTGGGTAAAACCACAAAGGCTAATCCAGGCCCCTCTTTAGGATCTAAACCAAATGAAAAAACAGCGGGAAAAATTACCACTCCGGCAAGAATAGCAACCAAAGTATCAGCAATAGAAACTTGAAACGATGTATTGCTTAAATTATTACTTTTATTTACATAAGAGCCGTAAGTAATCAAGGCTCCCATACCAACGCTCAATGAAAAAAAAGCTTGCCCAAGTGCGTTTAAAATAACACTAGAATCAATTTTTGAAAAATCGGGATTAAACATAAAATTAAGTCCTACACTTGCATTTTCGAGTGTTAGCGAGCGAACGCAAAGAATAAGCAAAATAATAAACAACGATGGCATCAATATTTTTGAATACTTTTCGATTCCTTTTTGAATACCCAAATAAACAATCCATGCTGTAATTGCCATAAAAATTAATTGCCATATCAATGGTCTAATATCACTTTGTGTAAAAGAAACAAAGATTGATTGTAAATCGTCGGAACTTTTGCCCGAAAAAGCATCGACAGCCGAAAGATAAATATATTCCAATGTCCAACCGGCAATGGTTGAGTAAAATGCTAATATTACAAAAGCCGCAACAATTCCCATGAATCCTACCAAAAACCAAGGTTTTTTAGGCGATAGTTTTTTAAATGCACCATAAGCATTTTGTCCGGCACTTCGCCCGATAATAAATTCCGAAAGCATTACCGAAACACCTATTCCAAGTACAATTCCAAGATAAATAATCAAAAATGCAGCACCTCCATTTTGACCCATCAAATATGGAAATCGCCAAACGTTACCCAGTCCGATTGCAGAACCTGCTGCCGCTGCTAATACGCCAAATTTACTTGTAAAACCATCTCTTCCCGAAGATTCTATGTTTGCCATAATCAAAAAAATACGAGTGTTTGATATTTTCCCCAAATTTAAAATTATGTCTCATATAATCATAATAAATTCCATTTTTCGTTGAAAATAGACTGAAAAATATTAGTTTGCTTTGTGTTCTAAATAAAAAAAACATCGAGGTTTACAAAACCTGATGCTTTTTGTTAATAATTTGTACCAACAATTATAACATTGCCAAACACTCTATTATTCAATAATAAATACAATTTATTACTTCATGAGGAAAAATAATGTGAATAATTTTACTCCACAATAAATTTCTCAGTTTTCACAAACCCACTGTTTTTTATCTCAACAATATA
>MEOF01000032.1 GCA_001769505.1 Bacteroidetes bacterium GWF2_33_38 | reverse complement strand
TGGATTAATATTTATTTCACATGCTTTATTTAACAGAATAACAGTAGATTATAAAAAATGCCTCAATCTTTTGTCATGTACTTAGAAAAAATATAATAGCTTTTATTTTTTTCATACTTTTAAATTCCTATTAATCAATTTTATATCCATAAATAATTCTTAAAAATCCAGCCTTTGTCTAACCCCCGCTACCGCAAGGCTCTGCCTTGTGGTATAATTTGACATTAACTCTGTCGGGAACGATGTTACACAACTTCCCAATCTATTTGAAACATATAAATATTGGGCATCGAGATACATTTTTTCTTTGTCGTTTATGTTGTCGTGTGTGTATGTATAAAACATGTAATTTCTGCTCATTATACAAATTTAATCTTTTTTTTGTTTACCACAAGGCTGAGCCTTGTGGTAGCTTAGGGGAAATTTCAAAATAATTAACATCGATGGAAGCGAACTAAATATTTCAGGAAAATCAGCACTTTGTCGTTGCGGTGCTTCGAAAAAAATGCCTTTTTGCGATGGCAGTCACCGAAATATTAACTTTAAAGGGTAAAAACTTTAAAAAAATACGTATATCTTATCTTGATATCATTGCATTTTATTAGAAAAATCAATTCCTTAAAACATTTCGTCTTTTTTATTAATTTTACATCAGATTATATAACGATAACTATTTTATTACTTATAAATCTTGAATACAGACTCATAGCTTAATGAACTATCCGAGGTTTTAAGTAAAAAAACTAAAAATCAAAAAAATGAGCAAATATTTTTATCAATGTAACGATTGCGGTGCAAAATACCAATCAAACGAAGTAACATATCTTTGTCCAAAATGTGAAAAACACAATACTCCAACAATGCCACCAAAAGGCGTTTTAAAAACACATTATAATTACGAAGAAATTAAAGCAAAATATCCAAAAGTAGAATTATTCAAACAATTAGAAAAAAAAGCTTGGATTGATGTTTTGCCAATAAAATCGGTTGAAAGTTTTCCTAAATTAAAAGTTGGAAACAATCCAATGTATCATTTCGATACAATTGAAGGAAAAAAACTAACCTTTGAATTGTATTTTAAAGACGATTCTCAAAATCCAACTTATTCTTTTAAAGACCGAGCATCTGTTTTAGTTTCTGCTTTCGCAAAAGAAAATAATATTGAAACAATTGTTGCTGCATCAACTGGAAATGCTGGTTCTTCTTTGGCGGGATTGTGTGCTGCAAATAATCAAAAAGCAATAATTTTTGTTCCAAAAGCTGCTCCATTGGCAAAATTAACTCAAATTATTATGTATGGAGCAAAAATAGTTCCTGTTGATGGAACTTACGATAATGCATTCGATTTGAGCGTTGAGGCAACAAAACAATTCGGTTGGTACAACCGCAACACAGCTTTTAATCCTTTCACAATTGAAGGAAAGAAAACTGTTTCGTTTGAAATTTTCTCAAATTTGAAAGAAAAATCACCAGATTTTGTTTTCGTTCCAGTTGGCGATGGTGTTATTATTTCTGGCGTTTACAAAGGATTTGAAGATTTATTGAATTTAGGAATTATCGAAAAAATGCCAACAATTGTTTGTGTTCAATCAGATAAAAGTAAAAATATTGTTGCAAATTTAGAAAACGAAGATTTTGTTTCATATCCAAGCTCAACAATTGCAGATTCAATTTCGGTTGATATTCCACGAAATTTCTATATGGCTAAAAAATTCATCAAAGATTTTGCTGGTCACGGACTTTTAGTTACTGACGAAGAAATAATGCAAGCATCAAAAATTTTAAGCCGTAACACAGGTTTATTCTCTGAACCAGCTGCTACAACTTCATTTGCTGGAGTTTTGAAATATATGCGTGAAAATAAAATTCCAAAAGGAGCAAAAGTTGTTACAATGCTTACTGGTAGCGGTTTAAAAGATTTAAAATCGGTTCAGCCATTATTAGATATGCCTGCTCCAATTAAACCAGATGTAAACGAATTGAAAAGAATTTTTTAATTCTACTTTTTGAATGAGTAAATATTTTTAAACAATTCTTGTTAATAAAAGCCCGAAATAAAGCAGTAATAAGCAGATTTTTTTGGCTTAATTTGCATCTGAATTTTAATAAAGAAAAATATGAATAGTATTGAAGGTTTGAAATTAGTTAATCGAATTCACAAAAGATTGTTGGATACTGAAAAAATTGACGGAAAACTGATAAAAGATTTAAAAGAGTTGCGAAACTATGCTATTGAAGATAAAGATCCTGTATTGGTAAAATTGATTCGCTTAACTTACGAACATCTCGAAAATTTCGAAGGATTCTTTATTAATATTCCCGAAGATGAATTGTTTGACGATTCACAAAATGAAGAGGTTGGAGACATTCACGAGGATGTTAAACTTCAAATCGATAGTTTGATTTACTTACTTTCACTTATCGAAGATAGCAACAATAAACGTAATAGGGAAGACATTCTCGAATATAGAAGTCGCTTAACAAAATACGCTGACGAAAATTAAATGAAAAAGGGCTTATTAAGCCCTTTTCTATTTATGGATTTCTAACAAAATGTTTCATCTCAAACGGAATTTCGAGCGATAACTCAACCAATCCTTTAAACTTTCCATTTTCAAACCATGGTGTTTGATAAATTAGTTTTTTAATTCCATTTTTTTCAATGGTATAGGCGTTAGTCTTTTGTTCTGCCATTAGTTCGTTAATTTTCTCGTTTGCTTTTTGCGGATGACAATCATATAAGCTTTTTCCAATCAACGATTCGCTTCCTGATTTTTGAAAAGTCATCATTGATTTTTGATTCATATCTTGAATTATTCCATTGGCATCGGCTACAGTAATGGCTATATTTAACTCTTTACTCCAATTTTCCATTTTCGCATATCAAAATTATTGACACAAACTGATGGTAAAATATCCGTTTATATAACTTTCGTTATCTGAAGCAGCGTCTATTTCTCCAGTCAACGTACTGTCGGTTTTGCTTATAATATGTAAGGCTCCTTCGGTTAAAACTATGTTCAAAACAGGATCGGCTGTCCAATCGACTAACGTTATAGATTGTGACCCCCAACCTAATTCGTACAAACCAGTATCTTGCGGACACGAAAACATAATATTGTAATCGAAATCGCCAGTCCAAACATCACAAACAGTTGTAAAATTTTCAGCTCCTGTAGTATCGTATAAATCAACCGAATATTCAGTACTATCCCAATAATCAAGTTCGTATTTTCCGGCTTTAAATTCCCATGCAACTCCTGAAATTTCTCCTTGAAGCACTTGGTCTTTAAATTCGTAAGTTGGTTCGTTATTATTGTTGTTGTTATCATCGTCGTCTTCTTCTTTTTTACAAGAAGACATAGCAACTACAATGCTTAATACTAGGAAAAAGTAAAAGTTAAATTTTTTCATATGTTTTTTTTAAAATTCATGGCAAAGGTAGTAAAAAATGTAAGATAACTTTTTAATATCATAGCTGTAATTGCAACAAAAAATATTGTCAATTATCTTTTTTATTGAACGTAAGATGAACTTTCTTGTGATGAGCTTTAGTTTCGCTGAATTATATCAAGGATTAATAGCTTGCTTGCTAATGACAAAAGAATAAGAATTATGTTTTTATAACTCATCAAAATACAATCGAATTAAGCATACTATTTTTTTAAGAATTCATATAAAAAAAATTATCTTTGAAAAAAGAAGTATTTTGTATAAAATGAGATTAATTAAGCCTTTTTTACTTTTGTTGGTTTTCGTTATTGGAGAATCTATGTTTTCTTGTTTTTCGCAGAATCAAAATATTGATTCATTATGGGCTCTTTATAAAAATGCCAAGCACGATACAACTCGCATTATACTCTTAAATGAGGAAATCGGGTATTATTTTGAATCTGAAAATCCTGACACTGCTGTATTTTTTTACAACGAAGCTTTAAATATCGCTGATAAAGGCTTGTCGAAAAAAAATGATGATATCTTAAGAGTAAAATTTCTAGTTCATAAAGCAACATCTTTGAGGTATATTGGATTTGTAAAAAACGGTTTGGGGATTTATGATGAGGCAATAGATTTTTATTTAAAATCGATGAATATTTATAATGAAATTATTGACAAAGAATCTACCCCGAATCATATTTTTGAAGGCAAAAAAGGTTTAGCAAGTTGCAATACTAGTCTTGGGAACGTATATTCTGACCAAGGCAATTATGAACAAGCAATGGAATTTTACAATAATTCATTGAAATTAAATACCGAAGTTGGCGATAAAAGAGGCATTGCTGGATGTTATACAAATATAGGAAGTATTTATACCGATATGGGGGGTTTTGATAAAGCGATTCAGCATTATTTAAAATCGTTAACTTATTTGGAAAAAATTAATGATAAAAAAGGAATTTCATACTGTTACAACAATATTGGAAATATTCATTTTTTTCAAAATAGTTATGAAAAAGCAATTCAGTATTATTTAAAATCGTTGAAATATAAAGAAGAATTAGGCGATTTAAGAGGAATGTCGGGTTGCTATAATAACTTGGGAATTATTTACAATGCAAAAAAAGAGCATGAAACAGCAATTGATTATTACAATAAATCACTATTAATTACTCAAAAATTAGGAGATATAAGTGGAAGTTCTGCTTGTTATTCAAATATAGGACAAGTGTATGAAGCTAAAGGCAATTTTGATATGGCTATTGAATATTATCAAAATGCATTGGAGATAGTTGAACAAATAGGGGATAAAAACGGACTTATTGTATGTTATAATAATATTGGAGCTTTGAATGTTTTGCTTGCCAACTCATCAATTGAAAAATCGACATATTTAAAAAAAGCTCTTGAATATGGAACAAAAGCATATCTACTCGCCAAAGAAATTAATGCTATTCCTCGCCAAAGAGAAGC
The DNA here is from genome assembly GCA_001769505.1 of Bacteroidetes bacterium GWF2_33_38. GTDB lineage: Bacteria > Bacteroidota > Bacteroidia > Bacteroidales > GWF2-33-38 > GWF2-33-38. Next base: position 121,672 of record MEOF01000032.1, on the reverse strand, counting down.
TTCTCATACAATAATTAGTGCATATAAGATGATGGGGGACTTCGAAAAAGCTTTTGAATTTGCTGAGATTTTTATTGCTGCGAATGATAGCATGTTTGAATTAGAGAAGACGTCTTCGATTGCGGATGCGGAAAAAAAGTTTGAATCAGAAAAAAAACAACTTCAAATAGAGAAACTAAACAAGGAAAAAGAGTTGCAACAATCAGAATTGCTCAGACAACAAGAAACGGGCCGTCAACAAAAAATAATTATTGTTTTTGTTATCGCCGGAATAATTCTAATTGGTGTATTTGCTTTTTTTGTAGTACAACGACTTAAAGTTACACGTAGGCAAAAGCTAATAATAGAAAAGCAAAAAGCAATTGTTGATGAAAAGAATAGTTTGTTGAATCAGCAAAACGAAGAAATTATGGCACAACGCGATGAAATCGAATCACAGCGTGATTTAGTTATGTCGCAAAAAGATCATATCGAAGAGCAAAAACAAAAAATTACCGATAGTATTAATTATGCTTTAAATATTCAACAAGCTGTTTTGCCTACTGGTGATTATGCCAATAAAATTTTAGGCTCACATTTTATTTTATTTAAACCTAAAGACATTGTTTCAGGCGATTTTTATTGGGCAACACGTGTGAACGAAATGCTTATTGTAACAGTGGCTGATTGTACAGGTCATGGCGTTCCAGGTGCGTTTATGAGTATGCTTGGAGTTTCTTTTTTAAATGAAATTGTTCGTAAAAAAGAAGTTACAAAAGCCAGCGAAGTACTCGATTATTTGCGAATATCAATTATTGAAGCTCTTCAACAAAAAGGAAGTTTAGAAGAACAGAAAGATGGAATGGACATAAGCCTTGTGGTAATTGACAATTCACAATTTTCAATTAATAATTATTATCTCGCTCAATGGGCAGGTGCAAATAATCCACTTTACATAGTGAAAAATGAAGAAAATACTAAACTTGATGAACTTTCAACTTTTAACTTTGAACTTTATGAACTAAAGCCAGATAAAATGCCTGTCGCAATTTTTGAACATATGAATCCGTTTACAAATCACGAAATACAATTATTCAAAGGTGATTCTATTTATCTTACCAGTGATGGTTTTCAAGACCAATTTGGAGGCTCAAAAGGCAAAAAATTTATGTCGAAGCAATTGAAACAACTATTCATTAACAATTGTCATTTATCAATGATGGAGCAAAAGCTTGTAATGGAAAAAGCAATGATTGAATGGCGAGGGGATTACGAACAAATTGATGATATTACTATTTTGGGAATGAAAATTTAATTTCAAATTTTGATAGTTCTTTTAGCTTGTCATAAAATTCTCAAATCAAATAATACGTCTTACAATACATTAGTTACTACAAAAAACAAAAGCACATTGATTCAATGTGCTTTTGTTTTAATTTTTTAAGTTCAATTCTACCACAAACTTTTATATGTAACATTTTGAGGTTGTCCATTTCCCCATGCAACTCCTATGTCTCTGTATGCTTTTATTCTATCGCGTTCAAGACCAACTTCTTGTTCCCAAGTTAAGTTCCACTCTCTTTTATCGATTTCCAACACTCTTTTTGCCATTTGCGACGATAATGCTTTTGCTTCGTTATAACAAGCAGCTTCTGGGTCGATAGTTGAAAGAATAGCTCCAGCAGAACTAGCTCCGTCGTAATTTTGACTTGCTGCCCAAACATTGTTAGCTTCGGTCAATTTTACTTTACAATCGTAATCTATTTTCTTTTTGAAAATAGGTGCAACTGCGTCCATGCATTTATTGAAACAATCGGCACAAACATCAGGAACACTAGTCAATTTCCATATTGCTTCGTCAAATTTATTTTGACTTTCGAGTGTTTGAGCTTCTTTAATTATGAAATCACATTGTGTATTGTAATATTCAATAATTTTATTCTTTCCTTTTTCAATAAATGCTTGATATTCAGGGTTGCTAGATTTTATGTTTTTAAGTGCAGCCATGTAAGCCTTTGTTTCATTTTCTCCAACACCTTTTACAGTAGTAGAATAACTTGCAAAGCTTTTTCCTTCAAAGCCGTCGCCAATATATAGCGTAACGTCAAGCGTGTAAGCTTGCATAGGAGGAGCAGTCGCAGTTAAATCTTTAGTTAAAACGGTAACATTTGCAGTAATAATAAATCTTGAGTTAAACGGACTTCCTGCCATACCATTTGAAGTAATAATTTGACTCAATTTATTTTCTAAATTTTTTCTAGCAGCAACAGGCATGCTTTCAATTTGCTCAGGAACCCAAGCCGTAAGAGCCAATCTGCCCTTGTCGTCCATTTTGCCTGTTGAATTTTGAGCTTTCATAGTATTTATTGAAACTACGAAAGCCAAGGCAATAAAAAGTATTTTTTTCATATTTAATTGGTTTAATATTATTTTTATTTATCTCCTAATACGATTACAGCTTGACCAAGACCCTTCATCATCAACTTATTTGTAATTTCATATGGAGGTTCTTTTAAGAATTTTTGTAATCCTTTTGCAAATCCACGAGCATCAATTGCCTTACCATCAGCTCCATACAAAGGGATACGAACTTGTTCGAAAAGCATCATATTTTCAGTTGCATCGCTTGTGCTAAATCTTCCGTTCACACAATTTTCGGTCATCCATCCTTCAATTATTGATGATAATTCTTTTCCATCATATTCGGTTTCCAAATCTTCTTCCCATGAGTCAAATTTTTTGATTCTGATAATAATTTCACGACCGTTTGTTCCCATATCTTCAAAATGAGCTTGAAGCGAAGCGTTAAAATTGTCAAGATGAGCAAGAACTGCTTCCTCTAATAATACAGGAATTTCTGCTGAAAACGATGGTGCTCCCGTTCCAACTGCTGTTGCAACTTGTTTGTCGGTATAAGAATCTAATCCTTGTAAATTGAATGTTACCGATTTTTTAGGTCCGGTAGTATTCAATGTCCATGTTAATTGCATGATAATGTCGGCTTTTGCAACTTTTTTAAGTTTGTCGATTGGGCTTTCGTTTACACTAGCTCCTCCTTTGCTTGTAAGCATCGCATCTTCAGCACTTTCTGATTCTAATGTTTTAATTGCAGATTCCATATTTTTTAGTGGAAATCCTCTTTCAGCCATCATTCCATTTATTTTACTAATAACTGTTAATAAATCGGCATTTTCTTGCAATGCTTTTTTATAATCAGGAATTTTCACAACTGTTCCTTGATTATCAAATTCCATCATGTAACCGTTTGTATTACACCAAACATCACTTGGTACAATCATAATGGTTGGTTTTTTTGCTTGAGAAAATCCAAGACTAATGCTAATAAAAAATATAGCAACAAATAATGTTAATTTTGATTTCATAGACTTTTAATTTTTAATTGGTTTTTAATATATTATCTTCTGTCATTTTGGTTTTAAGTTCAGCACGAAGAATACGAACAGTAACTGCATAATTTTCTTGTGAGCCAGCTTTTTTTCTATCTTTTATTACTTCTACGTGATATTTTGAGCCATCTTTAGGGGATACAAATTTTTGAAAATCACCACCATCAGCAAAAAATTTATTAAAATAATCTTCATGTTTTTCTTGTGCATTAACTTCAAAAATAACAGGTTTTACGTTACATTCTGATTTGCCTTTTTTTATTCCGTTAAACAAGACATCTCGAACTGCGTTTTTCTTGGCTTGTTCAATTGCATCAGCACGATTTCTACCACTTCCCCAAACTTTGAGTGTTTGTGAACCATCTAACTCAACTCCCAAACATTCAGTTTCATAGGTGTAATAGCCTGAGTTTTTATCTTGTGCAAAGCAAGATTCAACAATTGTGCTGAACATCAGCACAATTATCGAAAATATTACTAATTTACTTTTCATAGTATTGCCTATTAAAATAAACCACCATCTAAACCTTTGATTATTCCGGCAGATTCTAAATCTTTTCTTAGATTATCTTTTAACACCGAAACAACTACTCCAACTTTGTATTCTTTGCCTATTTTCACAACATCCCCAGCTTGAATAGCTCCGTCGTTTGTAACACTAACAAATTTCATATATTTTCCACCATCGGTAAAAAATTCAGTAAAAAAGTCTGCTTTTTCTTCTTCTAATGCAGGGCTGTTTGCTAATGGTTTTTGTGTACAACCAGCACCAGCTCCTGAAAATCCTTTGAAAATAATACCATGAACAGCATTCTTTTTAGCTTGTTCGATTGCCACATTCGGTTTTTTTGAATACGACCATACTTTTATTAAATATGTACCAGCAGCTCCTGTAGATACACATTCCACTTCATATCTCCATGCTTCGGTGTCTTTGTCAGCTTTTTTTCCTGCTTGAGCAAAAGTAACCAAAGAAGTACATAAGGATAGAATAAAAATAAAACTTAAGCGATTGATTAATGTTTTCATATTTATAAAAATTTAGTTTATTATTTAGTTTGTCTGATTAATAAGCCTGGATATAATTTCTTACCTCCTTTAAATGTTGTTCGGTCAAGAGTTGGTGCTGGAGTTCCTTCGACTGGACCATCTCCTGCATTGTATCTATTGTCCCAAATTAAATCTTTGTCAACCGTAATTTTTCCTTTACTATTGTAAACTGTCATTCCAGTTTTTGGGTCAATGCTTTGTTCAAGTATTTCAAACGATTCCCCGCCTTCTAAACCTTCTTTCATTCCAATTTTTGCAGTAATAGGGTCTACACCTAAGATAGGCGTTTTGGTTTTGAAAACATCGTATTTCTTTTGAAGTTTTGCGTAAACAGCATCAATGGTACGAACAGTTGCCAATTCAATAATTTGGTCTTCGGTTCTAGTTTCTTTCAATGAAAACAAAACTAAACCAGTAGCCTTTTCGTCTCCAACAAATTCTAGATTAAAATTTGCTTTATCAAATGCTTCTTTTCTAGCTGCGTCAGAAGTGCCTTTATTTATCCATAAATCGTTATAAAAAACAGCCGAAATTGAATCGTTCCATGATAATTTATATAAGAATGCTGTAGCCCAAACAGAATATCCTTCTTTTGATTTTTCATATGTTTCGTCGGCAGCTTTTAATGCAGCTTGCTGAGCAACAGGTAATTTAATTCCATTAGCTTGTGATTTTGCAATATCTCTAGCGATTCTTGCCGCAGGCTCATTTTCCACAAAATTCATTTTATTAATTACCACAAAGGTATTTCCAATTAATTCTTCTCCGGCATCAGCCAATGAAGAAACGCCACGTGCAGAACCTTTCGCAATATTTGCTTGCATTTCGGTAGCATCGTATGAACCTCTTTCGCCAATTAAATTCATGTCAAAGCTGCCATCATCTTGACGGTTAAACCATTTTGCAATAAGTTTGTTTGCTATTTTTTCTTGTGCTAAATATTTTTCAATTCTTACCGATAATTCTCTATTTACAGAGTCAATCGTAACTTCTCCAGTACTTGCTGCTAATTTCCCCATTTTTGATGATTTGTATAATCCTGACTTTTCTTCAGCAGTTAAAGGATATTTTGCAGGGTCGAATGACTTATCTCCAATTGAGTGATCGTTGTATTTATCTGGGAATGGAGCATTTTGATATGCTTTTAAAACGACATCTTTGCGTGGAAAGTTTTCGGATTCAACAATAATTGTATGCAATGAGCTTCTGCGATATTTTACATTTACGGCTTCTGTTTGAGAAAAAGTCGTATTTATAAAACCAACGCATGCAACTAAAGCCAAAAGTAAATTTTTTTTATTCATATAATTTATATTTATTATCCCTACTCATAAGGCTTTTCGGTATCGCCCATTTTTTATTGTGGTTTTGCTCCACAGTATTACAAATGTAAGAATATATTAAAATCGAAAAGGGAAGTTTTTGGGTTTTATGAATCTACATCTAGTTTTTTTGGCGTATCATCAAAAATGATTGACCAATGTACGTTTTTTGTAATAATGTAAAAACAATATCCTATTTATGTGTAACCATAACGATACTATTGTAATTACTCTAAATATTGTATAATTAGGCAACAACCATAGGATTTGTAAAAAAATTACACTTTTCGACCTATGCCGTAATAAATAAATCCCAATTCTTTCATTTCGCTTGGTTCGTAAATATTACGCCCATCGAAAATAATTTTGTTTTTCAATAATTTTTCTACCATTTGGAAATTAGGAACTCTGAATTCATTCCATTCAGTTACAACTAATAAAGCATCAGCATCTAACAAAGCTTCATACTGATCTTTTGCATACGTTATGGTATCACCTATTCTGCGATGTGTTTCTTCCATTGAAACAGGATCGTAAGCAACAACATTTGCTCCGTGATTAACTAATTTATCGATAATTACCAACGATGGAGCTTCTCGCATATCATCGGTGTTTGGTTTAAACGATAAACCCCAAATTGCAAATTTTTTGCCGTGTAAGTTTCCATTAAAATGTTTATAAATCTTATTAAATAAAACTGATTTTTGTAAATCGTTAACATCTTCAACAGCTTGGAGTACACGCAATGTATAATTATTTTCTTGTGCAGTTTTTATCAATGCTTTAACGTCCTTAGGAAAGCACGAACCGCCATAACCAACTCCCGGATAAATAAACTTACTTCCAATTCGCGAATCGCTACCAATACCACGACGAACCGAATTAACGTCAGCTCCAATTATTTCGCAAAGATTTGCAATATCATTCATAAAACTGATTTTGGTTGCCAGCATAGAGTTTGCTGCGTATTTTGTCATTTCAGCCGATGGAATATCCATGAATAAAATAGGATGATTATTTAACACGAATGGCTTATATAGTTTACGTAAGGTTTTTTCAGCTTCGTCCGATTCTATTCCGATTACAATTCTGTCGGGTTTCAAAAAATCGTCAATGGCATCTCCTTCTTTCAAAAATTCAGGATTTGAAGCCACATCGAAAGGAATATTCACTCCACGTTTATCTAATTCTTCTTTAATTGCATTTTTAACTTTTACCGCAGTTCCAACTGGAACAGTACTTTTTGTAACAACAACCAAATATTTTGTCATGTGCTGACCAACTTCGCGAGCAACTCCAATAACGTGTTTTAAATCTGCACTTCCATCTTCATCAGGTGGAGTTCCAACAGCGATAAAAACAACTTCGGCATCAATCAAACTTTCTTTTAAATCGGTTGAAAAAAACAATCTGCTTTTTTCAACATTTCGTTGAATCATGTCATCTAATCCTGGTTCATATATCGGAACTATACCCTTATTTAATTTATTAATTTTGTCTGAATCGACATCTACGCATGTAACTGTAATCCCTGTTTCTGCAAAACAAGTTCCTGAAACTAAACCTACGTATCCGGTACCTACGACTGAAATTTTCATTTATGTATAATTTTAATTAGTTTACATTTACTTTAACAAAGGTCAGATATTAAATTCTCAAAAAGCTGATTATCAACACAAAAATTTCGATAAATAACTCTGTCAAATATTTTATCTCATATTTAAATATCAAATTTTAAAAATAAGAGTTCAAATATATTGAAAATACCATATGATTTTGTATTTTCAAGTCAAATTTAACAACACATTTTATGGAAAACAACGAAATTCTAAAACAAGTTAAAGAAAAAGCAAATAAATGGTTAAACGGAAATTTTGATGCCGAAACCAAAAAATCAGTAAAACATTTAATGGAAAGTGATGAAAATGAATTGATTGAAAGCTTTTATAAAGATTTAGAATTCGGAACTGGCGGTTTGCGTGGAATTATGGGAGTTGGAACCAACAAAATGAACGTTTACACAGTTGGAATGGCTACTCAAGGATTTTGCAACTACATAAAAAAAGGATTTTCTAACGAAAAAGAAATTCGAGTTGCCGTTGCTTGCGACAGTAGAAATAATAGCCAATTATTTGCCGAAACTACGGCAAAAATATTCGCAGCAAATGGTTTTAAAGTTTTTTTGTTCGATGCTTTGCGTCCAACGCCTGAACTTTCGTTTGCAATTCGACATTTAAATTGTCACGCAGGTGTTGTAATTACTGCTTCGCACAATCCGAAAGAATACAATGGTTACAAAGCTTATTGGAACGATGGCGGACAATTAATTGCTCCTCACGATGAAAATGTAATTAAAGAAGTTGAAAAAATTCTGTCGGTTGACGATGTGAAATTTACTGGAAATGAACAAAATATTTCGATAGTTGGTGCCGAAATTGACGAAATTTATACAAACAAAATTTTAGAACTTTCGCTTTCGCCTGATGCAATAAAAAGAAACAATGATATTAAAATAGTTTACACTCCAATTCATGGAACTGGCGTGAAACTTGTCCCAATGACACTAAAGAAATTTGGCTTCACAAATATTTACGATGTGCCGGAACAAAACATATCGGATGGAAATTTCCCAACTGTGATTTCGCCAAATCCTGAAGTTCCTGACGCATTACGTTTAGCAATTGAAAAAGCAAAACAAGTTGGTGCCGATTTAGTTTTGGCAACCGACCCTGATGGCGACCGAGTTGGAATTGCGGTTAGAAACGATAAAAACGAATTTATTCTATTGAATGGAAACCAAACGGGTTCAATTTTGGTGTATTATTTACTCACAAAATGGAAACAAAATGGCAAACTAAAAGGCAAAGAATATGTTTGTAAAACAATTGTTACCACAGAGTTAATTAAAAATATGAGCGACAAATTTGGCGTTGAATGTTTTGATGTTTTAACCGGTTTTAAATTTATTGCTGCTTTAATTTTAGAAAACGAAGGCAAAAAACAATTTATTGGCGGTGGCGAAGAAAGTTACGGCTATTTGGCTGGCGAATTTGTTCGCGATAAAGATGCAATTATGGCTTGTGCTTTGATTGCTGAAGCTGCAGCTTGGGCTAAAGATAATGGAAAAACTTTCTATAATTTGCTTTTAGAAATTTATGAAGAATTTGGTTTGTATAAAGAAGATTTGATTAATGTTGTTAAAAAAGGAAAATCGGGAGCCGAAGAAATTCAACAAATGATGGTTGATTATAGAAACAATCCACCAAAAGAAATTGCAGGTTCGAAAGTTGCCGAAATTCGTGATTATAAACTTCAAAAAATAACCACAATTTCAACCGGAAAACAAATTGAAATCAACATGCCAAAATCGAATGTTTTGCAATTCTTTTTAGAAGATGGAAGCAAAATTACCGTTCGCCCTTCTGGAACTGAACCAAAAATTAAATTTTACGTTGGTGTTAAAACTGAACTCAAATCGAAAGCTGATTTTGAAAAAGTAAATGCTGAATTAAGTGGAAAAGTTGGAAAAATTAAGGAGAGTTTGGGATTGTAGAGTTGAAAGTTTGTAAAGTTCATAAAGTTTTTAAAGTTGGGGAAATTGGAAGTTGGAAGTTAGAGGTTAGAAATTGGAAAACTTGATATTCCAAAATGGAATATCAAGTTTGGGAAAAACTCGTTTTTAACTATCTTGACGAACTGATTGAAAAACAAAATAAACCAACTGAAAGAAAACAAATTGGTTTTAAAACTAAAAAAAAACTATCAGGTAAAAACACTTGAGAAAGGAAAAAAGGCAAAATAAATTGAATAACGTTATGAAAAAAATAATATTTATCTTCATTTGGTTTGGCATTAATGCAGTTTATGCACAAGAAAACAGTACATGTTATTGCTATTATTTTGATACGACATGTATAAGTCATATTCAAATTGATACTAATTCTACAAATATTTGGCAAATTGGCTTACCTCAAAAAAATTCCTTTACTACACTATGGGGAGATACAATGTCAAAAGCAATAATTACAGATACGCTTAACCCTTATCCCGTTAATAACCATTCTTCGTTTACGATTTGGAATGTTGTTGGAATGGGTGATTATTACGGTTTAAAAATATTATCCGGGCTTTACATGGTTGAAACTGATTCTTTAAATGATTTCGGGTCAATTGAATTTTCTCCCGATATGGGAAATACATGGGTAGATATTGTTAACGATACAACATATTGTGCAAATTTAACATGGTATTCTAACAAACCAATTTTAACCGGAAATTCAAATGAGTGGAAATGCTTAGATGTCCTATTAGCAGATTTAGGTTCGTTGTTTAATATTCAAATGGGCGACACCCTTTTGTACAGATTTTCATTTACTAGCGATTCAATTTATGATAATTTAGGAGGCTTGATGTTTGACAATATTTGTTTTTTTGATTTTGTTGAAGGAGTTACAGAAGTCCGCTTTGATAATATAAAATCTAAAATATATCCTAATCCATCTAATAATCTTTTTACAATTGATTTTGAAAATCCGTACTTCGAAGAATTTAATTTATCAATCTATGATAGAAACAGTAAATTAGTTCACTCTGAATCTAATATTTCGGGCAATACTATAACTATAAATGCACAGTCATTTGTTAAAGGAGAATATTTTTATAAACTAACAAGTCAAATAAATAACAAACGAACTTGGGGAAAATTTATCACATTATAAAAGTCTTTCTAAAATATGAATAAACTTGTAATTATAGGAAATGGTTTTGATTTAGCTCATGGGTTAAAAACTAGATATTCCGATTTTATCTTGTGGTATTTGAATGAAGCTATAGTAGCTTTAAATACAAAGTTGTTTTATAATGATGGCTTAATAAAATTATTAACAGGAAATAATCCCAAAAAAATTGATTTTTTTAAATCAATATATGATTTTAAAAAAGCTTATAAAATGGAACAGTTTGAAATAGATTATCAACATGATTTTATTAATAATCTAATTAATAATCTTGGCAATCTAAATTGGGTTGATATTGAATCTGAATATTACAAATTGCTTATTGATTATTATAAAGATATCGAAAACGGAGAATTTGCAATTAGCGGATTAAATGATAGCTTTGAAATAATCAAAACAGAATTGCAACAGTATTTATCGACTGTGGAGATTAAACTAGAACCAAATGAGAATGTTCAGAGAAAAATGAATAAGGATATTCAAAATCATCTTATGAAAATAAAAGACAATGTAAATAAAAGTGAGCCGAACAATATTTTGTTCTTAAATTTTAACTACACTTCTACCATTGAATTATATAAAACATTGTTTGATGAAAACCAGTTTAGAGTAAATTATATACATGGAAAACTAAATAATGAGAGTAATCCAATTATTTTCGGTTATGGAGATGAAATAGATTCCTATCACGAAAAAATAGAACAATTAAATAATAATGATTTTTTAAAGAATTTTAAATCTTTTGGTTATTCTATGACAAGAAATTATCAAGATTTATTTAAATTTTTAGGAATGGGAAATCGAAAATTGAAATATGAAGTACATATAATGGGGCATTCTTGTGGTCTTTCAGATAGAGTTTTATTAAATGGTATTTTTGAACATGAGAATTGTGAAAAAATAAAAATTTATTATCATCAAAAGGATGAATTTTCAAATGATTATGTGGAAAAAAGAATGGATATTTCAAGGCATTTCAAGGCTGAGTCGAAAGGTAAAATGAGACTAATAATTGATTCTTTTCCTGATTCAAAACCTTTGACATCATCTTGAACTTCTGCCTTTGTCAGTTATTTTCTTTCTTTCCGATAGTGTTTCCGATAGTTACGCAGCATAATTAATCGTAAAATTCAAAGGAATTAAAAACTGCTTAAAAAAAAACAAAAAGAATTTTCAACCCAAATCCCCAAAAAATGAAATTCATCAAAATTATAAAAAGAAGCAATTGGGAAAATGTAAAACAAAGTTTTTTCGAACCAATAAACAACAAAGAATTTATAAAAAGCAATTATCAATATTTTCAATTAATCACCGATATTGTTGACGATTTAGATTTGAATGTGAGAATTTGGGAATAAAATTTACTGTACGCTCGCTGGGAACTAAACCAAAAATTAAATTCTACGTTGCAAAAACTGAACTAAAATCGAAAGTCGATTTTGAAAAAGTGAATACAGAATTTGAGTAGAAAAGTTGGGAAGATTAAGGCGAGTTTAGAATTATAAGTTCATAAAGATGTAAAGTTTTTAATTAGCACATTAACAAATTAGCACATTAGCACATTAACAAATTAGCACATTAGCACATTAACAAATTAGCACATTAAACAATTAGCATATTAACACATTAAAAATATTAGCACATTAATTCATGGCAACCACTATTTTCTTTATAATTATTGGAATCATTATCTTTGATTTTATTTTAGAACGGTTTCTTGATTATTTGAATTCTACAAAATGGTCAGAGAAATTACCTACAGAACTTGAAGGAATTTACGACGAGGAAAAGTACAAAAAATCGCAAAATTACGAGCGGGTAAATCATCGTTTTTCTTATATTACAAGCACATTCAGTTTGCTATTAATACTTGTAATGTTGTTTTTCGATGGCTTTGCTTTTGTCGATAAGTTAGCACGGAATTATGCGGAGAATGAAATTTTAGTTTCGTTGTTGTTTTTCGGAATAATTATGTTTGCTTCCGATTTGTTAAATACACCTTTTACTATTTATGATACGTTTGTGATTGAAGAAAAATTTGGCTTCAACAAAACAACTGTTAATACTTTTATTCTCGACAAACTTAAAGGCTGGTTGCTTGCAATAATAATTGGTGGTGGATTGATGTGGGTTATTATTTGGTTTTATCAATTTACACCCGAATATTTCTGGTTATTGGCTTGGGGAGTTGTGAGTATGTTTATGATTTTTATGACAATGTTTTATTCTTCGATTCTAGTTCCACTATTTAATAAACAAACACCATTGGAGGAGGGAGAGTTAAAAAATGCAATTAGCGAGTTTAGTTCAAAAGTTGGATTTAAACTTAAAAACATATTTGTAATCGACGGTTCGAAACGCTCAACCAAAGCAAACGCATATTTTACAGGACTTGGAGCTAAAAAACGAATTGTATTGTATGATACGCTGATTAAGGATTTGACAACCGAAGAAATCGTTGCAGTATTGGCTCACGAGGTTGGACATTATAAAAAGAAACATACCTTAATGAATATTTTATTGGCACTTGTTCAAACTGGAATAACATTTTATATTTTGGGATTGTTAATTGGAAATGCCGATTTATCAAAAGCTTTAGGAGTTGAGCATGTTAGCTTTCATATAGGATTGATTGCCTTTGGAATGCTTTACAGTCCTATTTCATTAATCGTGGGCTTGTTTATGAATATGCTTTCGCGAGCAAACGAATATCAAGCTGATGCATATGCAGGGAATTTTTATAAAAAAGAGTTTTTAATTTCCGGTTTAAAAAAATTATCAGTTAATAATTTGAGTAATCTTACACCACACCCTGTTTATGTGTTTTTTCATTATTCGCACCCAACGCTTTTACAGCGAATAGTTGCAATGAATAAATTAAAAAGTAAATAAGTTTCTATCATTTTCAACAACATTCAAATGAACATAAAATTAATTGTTGCCGATATGGATGGCACTTTACTTAATTCGAAAAGTGAAATAAATCCTGAATTTTATCCAACTTTTGAAAGATTGAAAGAAAAAAATATACTTTTTGCTGTTGCAAGCGGGCGTCAGTATTTTAATCTTTTGGCTCGATTTGATGAATTGAAAAATGACATTGTTTTTATGGCTGAAAATGGAAGTTATGTTTTGTATCAAAACAAACAAATTTTACTTTCGAGCCTAGACCGACAAACATCTATTAAAATGATAGAAAAGAGTCGGACGCTGACTCATGCATATAGAATTTTATGCGGAGCAAAATTCGCTTATATTGAACAAAATTCACCCGAGTTCATTACTCAAGTTGAGAAATACTATGCTCGCTACAAAATTGTTGACGATTTATCTCAAGTTGACGACGATATTTTGAAAGTTACTATTTGTGATTTAACAGGAACAAAAGATAATAATGCAAGTGCATTTGCTGAATTTGAAAACGATTTATTGGTAGCTATTTCCGGTAAATTTTGGCTAGATATTTCTGTTAAAAATGCGAACAAAGGTTATGCGGTTAAAAAAACGCAAGAAATTTTTAATATTTCACCTGAAGAAACAATGGTTTTTGGTGATTATTTGAATGATATTCAATTGATGGACTCTGCATTTTATAGTTTTGCAATGGAAAATGCACATCCGGAAATCAAAAAAATAGCCCGCTTTGTAGCCAAAAGCAACGACGAAAATGGTGTTGTGGAAAGTATCAAAAAATTTGTTTTGAGCTAGATTGAGTTTATTTAGAAGTTAATGAGTATTTTAGGAACGACAACACGACAATTTTGATGAAACATAAAAACAAAAGAAAATGAAATTATTGCTTTATCTTCTCATATTAGCTAATGTTTCTTGTGGAATAAGTAAGCAGAATTCTAATGATTTAACTATAGAACCTGACACAGTTATTGTATTTTCTGACCTTATAAAATTTACTGGACAATACTCAAACGATTTTGGTGGTTTAAGTTTCAAGCCAATTTCTGTTTTCTTTGATGACAAATTAATTTTCAAAGACACCATAAATGAATATTGGCTTACTGGATATGAATCCACTCAATATCCAAAATTTTTAAAGTGTGCTGATGGAAGTTGTCAGTTATTAATTGAGGTTGATGAACGACCGAATCAAAATGAATTAACACAACTGACAATTTCTAAAGATGGAAAAATAGAACAAGAAAGATTACCAGTTTTTAATTGGAATCCCGTAGACATTGACAATGATGAAAAATTAGAATTAAGTGGCATTCTGTCAAACGGGGAAACAATTGAAAATGGAGATACTGCATTTTATAATCCGACAATTGTTTATGAACTAACTGACAATTGTTTAACACTTGATAGTTTAGCAACAATAGAAAAAAATAAAAAGATATGGGGACAGTTTTATGGCTACCATTACAACGACTCTTTACTTTTACCATTTGACAGACGAGATAATAACAGATAAAGGAAAAAACTGGTAACTCCCGAGTTTGTTAGATGATTTTCGTAAACATCAGTAAACCAATATAAAAAGAATCAATGTAAATGATTTCCACTCTACACTTTTCGTTTTCACTTTCCACTTTCAACTTATTATCCTAACACTTCTAAAATTGCTTTTGCTTTTAATAAACATTCGTTGTATTCGTTTTCGGGAACTGAATTGGCTGTGATTGCTCCGCCAACTGTGAACGAAAGATAGTTATTCTCAGAATTGTAAAAAATACTACGAATTACAACATTAAAATCAAAATCTCCCTTAGGATTAATGTATCCAACTGCACCGGAATATAGCCCTCGTTTTGTTTTTTCGTATTTTTCGATTATTTCCATTGCTCTAATTTTGGGAGCCCCAGTCATTGAGCCCATAGGAAATGTATTTTTGAAAATATCGGATAAAGCCAGATTGTTGTCGATTTCTGCACTGATGGTTGAAATCATTTGATGCACTTGTTTAAAACTGTAAATTTCGCACAACTCTTCAACTTTAACAGAGGCATTAAGCACTGTTCGGGTTAAATCGTTTCTTACCAAATCTACAATCATAATATTTTCAGCCAATTCTTTATTATCATTTTTTAGTGCAAATTTTAAATTTTCATCTTCGATTTTGCTTCCTCCACGTTTTATGGTGCCTTTGATGGGCTGTGAAATTAATTTGTTATTTATCTTTTTTAAAAACCTTTCGGGGCTAGCCGACAATAAATATTTATCGCTAATTTTATAAAAACATCCAAATGGAGTGGGGGAAACGGTTATTAATTTTGAATATATATCGATAGCAGAAATTGTTACATTTTTGTTGAAAAATTCTTGGCAAAGATTTACTTCATAAATATCTCCACGTTTGATATGTTGCTTTACCTTGTCTATAGTTTCGATATATTCGTCTTTTGTAAAACGTGATAATATTTCGATTTTTTTTAACTCGTTTTCAGATTTGTGAATTTGCTGATTTAATATTTCATCGATAACCGTATCGGGATTAATATTTTTAAAATGCTCAACATGTAACTGATTGTTTTGTATAATAAAAACATATTTGGGTTGAAAAAAGAAAATATTGGGGAAATTCAAAAAGTCAATATTATTTGACGATAAATCTTCAATTTCGTTTTTTAAATCGTAACCTAAATGTCCAAAAATCCAATCATTTGTTTCGGCGAAAAAACGATTTAGATTTTCAAATGAATTTTCTGTAGGCGAAAATAATGATATGTGTCCAACACCAACAATGCTATCGAAAGTATGATACGAAAATTTTGAATTCTGATGTTGATAATAATTATTGCTATCGAGAAATGCAACATATTCGAATTTACTTGACCAGATGAGAAGTTTTTTTTTGAAATCGTCAAGATTTAAGTTTTGATATGTAGTGCGTAATCTCAATAACTTAGAATAAAATGAATTTTTCGAGATATGTTTCGTTCTTCGTACTGATTTTTATAAAGTAATATCCTTTACTTATGTGAGTTGATAAATTAAGTCTTTTGGTAAAATACGATTCACTCGATTTGATATTTTCTTGATAAACTATTTTTCCTTGACTATTAAAAATTTCGAGCAAGGCTTCAGTAGGTTCGTAATTGCTGAAATATAAGTTTAAAAAATCGTTGTTTGGGTTTGGATAAATTCTAAACGAAAATTTTGAAGGTATCAGCGAACTTGTATCAGGAGTTGCATAAGCCCGTATACACAGATCTTTCTCTCCATCAGAAATGTCATTTCCAATTGCTGTCCACGAATCGCCATTGGCACTTATCCAACAACAGTTTGATTCGATGCTGGGGTCAGCGTAATTAGCTACATATTTTTCAACTGGAATAGGATAGCTATATCCAGGAGTGTTGTAGCGAACTTTTATATAAAATTCCTCATCTTTATTTATTCGAATAGGTTTAGGTATATCAAAAACATAATAGCCCGGATATTCGCATTCTTGATTTGTTAATGCGTAAATAAGGTTTGAAAGGGTGTTTCCTGTTTTCATAGAATATACAAAAAAATCGACTTCTGAATTCGATGCATTTAAAAATGTGCCTAAACGATAAATTTTCTGTTTTGCATTTGCTTTAAATTTGATTAATCCATATGCGACTGATTCTCCATAACCTGTGCTGGAAGTAGAACTTAGTTCGTCGTACATATAAATTGTAGATAGGCTGTCGTAATCGCTTCTTGATTGAAATATTGCGGTTGACGATAAGGCTTTGGTATCGTTGTATGAAATATAAAAATAACCGTTTTCGCCCCACGAAGTTCCCCAACTATTTTTAACAATCCAAGCTCCAGTTCCGCCTGAAGTTGCTCTTGTATCGTCCCAGCCAACAATTAAAACGGCATGATTAACAGGCTGAGTTCCGCTGTAATAATAGTTTTTTGTTACGATGCTATACGAACTTTCGTTCCAATACATGTTTGCATAGACTCCTCCGTAATCTAAAATGCTTTGTTTTATTATATCAAGATTGTATGGCAATAGCACCATTTCGTCAACAAAGGCAATTTGTGGAAGGCTGTCGTTGCAAATTGCATCAGGATTGGTGTTATAAATGTCGAGTGATTCGAGAATTGGACCTGCATGTCGAGTAAGGTATGCTCCCGAAATCAAGTGATTCCCTCCTGAACAACTCCCATCTTCAAATGTTGTGTAATTATGACAAGTTCTCATGTTTTGCTCCGATAAATCAAAAATACCCAAGTCATTTTTAATCCAATTCGATTCGATGGCTCCCATGGCAACAAAGTTCCAGCAACCGCCGCATCCTCCTTGATTTTTAACCGAAGTTAATAAGTTCTCGGTTCGCATATCGTATTTTTCTGGAAGCGTTTTGCTCGATTTTACATTTAATGACGATTTGTTGTAATGTAAAATTAATGGAGAGGGAATAATACCAAACGAATTATTACTTTTTAGTAAAACATAGTCAATAAATTCTTGTGAAATATCTTCATCAATTGCATTTTCCTGTGCAGAAAATTTAAAGCTTAAAGAAGCAAGTATGAAAAACAAGAATAAAATCTTTAATCGCATAATCCTATTTTATGAGTTGATTGCTCATGTTTTTAAATTTTGCGTCAATTTCTCCTGCTTTGTCGAAATTTTTTCGAGCATTGTCTTTATCACCTAATTGCAAATACGAAAGTCCAAGATTTACAAACATTTGTGCATCTTTATTGTCTAATACAACTGCTTTTTCGAGAACTTCGGTAGATTTTTTAAATTCCTGTTTCATTCCATACGCAACGCCCAAATCTTTATATACTTCAATTTTATTAGGATTTAATTGAATAGCACGTTCTAAGTAAAATATTGAATTTGTAAGGTCGTTTTTAAATTTTCCGTACAGCGAACCCAAATGATAATTTACATCGTATCGATTTGGAGCAATTTTGTATAAATTGTTGTAAACTTCGAGCTCAAACTCTTGGTTTTCGTGTTTAGCAAACATAATTTCCAGATTTGTATAAACTTTGTCATATCCCGGATTTATCTTGAGTATTCGATTATATGCCTTCATTACTTCCACAAAATTTTGGTTGTATTGAAAATGAGCGTTTCCTAACAACAAAAGTGCATCAACATAAGTAGGATGAATTTCGACAGCTTTATTCAAATGTTTTATGGATTGTTGCAAATACTTATTTCTAACATTTTCGTTGCCTGGTTTTATGGCTTCTTCAATAAGTTTACCTCCGGCTGAAGTTGTGCTTTTTGCACTATTTCCCGAAACTTCTACATCGGTTGTAAATAGGATAAAATCGTTTTCCCAAGCTGAATTTCTGCTGATTGTTTTTACCGAAAATAAAAGCATTACCATTACAAGAAATGAAGTTATGATAGTATTGTACTGCTTAATATTTTTCACGACTGTTGGCAGATATTTAAGCAAGAAATAAGTAATAATTATGATAAATCCAAGCGATGGAATATACATAAAACGCTCGTTCATAAATACACCAATCGGAAACAAAATATTGGTAGTTAACGAAAATGTTATAGCGTAAAACCAAATGGAATACGAAATAATGCTTTTGTTTTTTAAACCTTTAAAAGCCCAGTAAATTAACAAAATGTGAACTATTAACGGAAAAATTGCTCTCCAATCGCTCCAGCTAATAATCGGAATCATATATGGATAATAATCGTAAGTGAGTGGATGAGGAAGGAATAACAGTTTAATGTAATATCCTAATGTTAAGGTAATTGTTGCGTATTTATCAGCAATAGAAGCTCCCAGAAAAGAGTTATTCATTAATTCCTGAGGTGCCGATGTTGATGTGCTGCCATCAAAAATTGAAGTTCCTAATACGGATTGGCGAATTGCTAAAAATGCAATCGTAGTAATCAACATAGGAATTACTGAAATAAGATTTCGTTTAATCGAACTATCGGTAAAAAAATAAATAGTTAATGGGATTACGGCTAAAAATGTTATTGAGTTTTCTTTTGCTGTCAGCGATAAGAAAAATGCAATTGCACTAAAAAATAGAAATTTAATCTTTTGTAAATCAATATATTTAACAGTATAATGGAGTGCTAACAACGAGCCAAGAAAAGCCAAAATTTCGTCGCGACCTTTTATGTTGGCTATGGCTTCGGTATGGATTGGGTGTGCAATCCACAACATGCTGGCAACAAATGGAATAGAAAAATACCATTTTGTTTTTTTGTATGATTGAAATAGCCTTGATAATATGATAAACAGTAATATTCCGGTAAGTGCGTAAAGCAAAACATTGATAAAATGGCTGATGTGTGGATTTTGTCCGAAAAATTCATATTCAATAGCAAAAGTTACTACTGAAAGGGGACGATAACGACCTCCTGCAACTAAGTTTTTTTGACGACCAAAAAAACCAGTAAAAAACTCGGTTGAAACAATATCGCTAATGCCGGAAATTCCTTTTTTGGTAAATTCGTTTTGAGTTATCACAATGGCATCGTCGAGAGCGTAATCGTTCATAATACTATTGCCATATAGCAAAAATGTAAATGCAAAAATGATAAGAAATATTACTTTGTTCGAAGGCTTATTTTCGGGCTTAACTACCTCTTCAACTATTGGTGTTTTTACGATTTCTTTTTTGAAATTCTTTTTACTCATGTTACATTATATTTGGATGTCCAAAAATAACAAAATTACATTCAATTTTCGAACGGAAGTTGTTTAAAGTTAATAAAGTTAACTTATGTACAATTTTAAATCGTTGTATATCTAATTGTTGCTAGCAAACATTTGCGTTAACAAAAGTATTTAAAAGGTATTCATTACAACATCAATTGAATATTTGAAAATATTAACGACTCAAAATTTCCACTTTTGAAAAAAAAGGGAAGAGGGTTGAGAAATTTTTTAATTCCCCTAACCCTCTTTACCCAGATGAAATAAAATATCCAATTTCTAACTTCCAGCTTCCAACTTCTAACTTCTAACTTCTAACTTCTAACTTCTAACTTCTAACTTCTAACTTCTAACTTCTAACTTCTAACTTCCAGCTTCTAACTTCTACATCTTCAAATCGCTAAATGTTGGAACTTCTTTAATCATTGTCAAAAGCATTTTGAATTTTTCGTTTGCATTTACTGCGTGCGGAATATTTGCAGGCATTATAATGCTTTCACCTTCTGAAAGTTGAAAAGGAATTTTATTAATTATAATTTCCGCTTTTCCATCAACAATTTGAACCAACGCATCAAATGGAGCTGCGTGTTCGCTCAATGCTTGACCTGCATCAAATGCAAATAATGTTACTGTTCCTGTTGGTTTTTTAACCATTGTTTTACTTACTACCGAACCTGCGGCATA
Source organism: Bacteroidetes bacterium GWF2_33_38 (assembly GCA_001769505.1). Lineage (GTDB taxonomy): Bacteria > Bacteroidota > Bacteroidia > Bacteroidales > GWF2-33-38 > GWF2-33-38. The sequence goes on along the minus strand of MEOF01000032.1, from coordinate 100,901 downwards.
TTCTACTGAATTTTTAAAAGTAAAAACTTTTGAGTGTTCAAATGTCATATTTCTTAAGTTTAAAGTTTGTAAAGTACTGTGAAAAGTTAAGAGTGAAAAGTGAATAGTTGAATTGTTTTTCACTTTTCACTCTTCGTTTTTCACTTTTAATTTTTTTGCAGTTCTGGCATAAACATTTTCATATCTTCGTCAACGGTTCCAATTCCTGCAATTCCGAATGTTTCAACTAAAATTTTAGCCACATTTGGTGATAAAAATGCTGGAAGTGTTGGTCCTAAATGAATATTTTTTACGCCTAAACTCAATAATGCTAATAAAACAATAACGGCTTTTTGTTCGTACCACGCAATGTTATATGCAATTGGTAATTCATTAATATCATTAAGTTCAAAAACTTCTTTTAATTTTAAAGCAATCACTGCAAGTGAATAACTATCATTACATTGACCTGCGTCTAACACTCTTGGAATTCCTCCAATATCGCCAAGTTCTAATTTATTGTAACGATATTTTGCACAACCTGCTGTTAAAATTACAGTATCTTTTGGCAATTTATCAGCAAATTCGGTGTAATAATCACGGCTTTTCATTCTTCCATCGCAACCTGCCATAACGAAGAATTTTTTAATTGCTCCCGATTTTACTGCATCAACAACTTTATCAGCTAATGCAATTACTTGATTATGTGCAAATCCACCAATAATTTCTCCTTTTTCAATTTCAATTGGAGCTTTGCAAGTTTTTGCGTGTGCAATAATTTCCGAAAAATCTTTTGTTCCTTTTTCTTCTCTATCGGCAATGTGTTTAAAACCTGTAAAACCCGATTGTCCTGTGGTGTAAACTCTATCTTTGTAAGTTGAACTTTCGCTTGGCGGAACTATACAATTGGTTGTGAACAAAATAGGTCCGTTGAAACTTTCAAATTCTTCTTTTTGTTTCCACCAAGCATTTCCGTAGTTTCCAACAAAATGTTTGTATTTTTTGAATGCTGGATAATAATGTGCTGGCAACATTTCGCTGTGCGAATAAACATCAACGCCTGTTCCTTCGGTTTGTTTCAAAAGTTCTTCAATATCTTTCAAATCGTGTCCCGAAATTAAAATTCCTGGTTTATCGCTTACGCCGATGTTTACTTTCGTGATTTCTGGATTTCCGTAAGCCGATGTGTTTGCTTTATCTAACAAAGCCATTACCGAAACTCCAAATTTTCCACATTCCAACACCAAACCAACCAATTCGTCAGCACCAATATCGGTTCTGGTAGTAGCATATAAACCTTTTTGCATAAATGCGTGAATGGTATTATCGATGTGTCCTAAATTGAAAGCGTGTTCAGCATAAGCTGCCATTCCTTTAATTCCGTAAGTTAATAATTCTTTTAACGAACGAATGTCTTCATTTTCGATTGATAAAATTCCAATTAAAGTCGCTTTTCGTTCAAAATCTTCTTCTGTTTGTGCTGTCCATGTAGCACAGCTTGGGATTAAACCTTCAATTGTTCCTCCGTTTTTTACATAAGTAGCTTTAATTTTTTCTCGAATTAAGAACGACTTTTTAATTTTTTTGATAAATACTTGTTTGTCAAAATTTGCATTGGTTATGGTTGCAAATAAACCGTTCATAATAAAGTTATTTACTTCGGAATCTTCAATTCCTATAGTTCTAGCTTTTGAACTATAAAATGAAATTCCTTTCATAGTGTACAGTAATAAATCTTGTAGATTAGCAACATCGTCTGTTTTTCCACAAACTCCTTTAATTGTACAACCTGTTCCTTTGGCTGCCTCTTGGCATTGATAACAAAACATACTCATTTTTTTTATTTTAGTTTATAAAGTTTATAAAGTTTTTAAAGTTCGTCAAGTTCATAAAGTTTGTAAAGTTGAATTTAGTAATGAGTTACAAGTTATGAGTAATGAGAAAAATACTCGTCACTCTTTTTTCATTACCAATTACTATCCCTTCTTTTTTCCTTTCTTCAATTAGCACATTAGCACATCATCACATTATCAAATTATCACATTAATACTTTTCACTTTTAGTTTTTCACTTTCCCTACATCCATTCTTCCGATAATATTTCTCCTTTTATTCCAACCATTATTGCTTTTACAGGAACTTTACGTTTTGCATTGTTTAATGCTTTTTTCACAATTTGAATTAGTCCGCCACAACATGGAACTTCCATAATCATAACAGTTATGGTGTTAATGTGTGCTTCATCAATCATTCGAGTTAGTTTTTCGACATATATTTCAATATTTGAATCTAACTTTGGGCAAGCAATATTTAGACTTTTCCCCTTTAAATATTTTGAATGAAAATTTCCTAACGAAAACGCAACACAATCTGCTGCTAAAAGCAAATCAGAATCTCTAAAATAAGATGCTAATGGATTTATTAAGTGCATTTGTACAGGCCAATGTGTTAGTTCTGATTTTCCGCTTATTGCTTCATTTCCTATATTTATGGGTACAAAGCTTTTCGAGGCAGAACCTGGACAACTTCCTCCGTGCCCATGATGATGTTCGTGTGTCATAATTTCTTCTTTTTCTTCTTTTGGTAAAACTATTTCTGATATGTCAAATGGGATATTTTCTTTGTTTTGTTCAAGATATTCAACTCCTTGAGCGTGAAATTCCAATTCATTGTGGTCAATCAAATGTTCTAAATGTGCAATTACTACATTTCGTCCTTTGCTAATCATTTCAGCCATAACTGCATTTTCATCGTAAGGAACAGCTTCACGTTCTTCAATTTCTAACGCACCTTCGGGGCAATGTCCGAGGCAAGCACCTAAACCATCGCACATTAAATCGCTAACTAATCGCACTTTGCCATCAATAATTTGCAATGCACCTTCGTGACAGTTTGGTATACACAAACCACAACCGTTACATTTGTCTTCGTCAATTTTTATAATTTGTCTTTTCATTTAAGGTAATAAAGTAATGTAAATCCTATTTATTTAAATAAGTATAATTGCTAAGTATTTATTATTCAAATTATTAAATAATATAAATAATAGAGTAATTAATTACTCAAATCTAAGTATATTATTCTGAATAATCAAAATATATTTTTATGTTTTTTAACAAGGCTATATTTTTTCAGCTAAGAATTTGCCTGTATATGAATTTTTTTCTTTTATAATTTCCTCTGGACTTCCTTCAAAAACGATATGTCCGCCTTTATCTCCACCTTCTTGACCAAGGTCAATAATCCAATCAGCAGTTTTTATCACATCAAGATTGTGTTCAATTACAAGTATCGAATGTCCGGCTTTTATTAATGCATTAAAAGCCTCAAGCAATTTGCGAATGTCGTGAAAATGTAAACCGGTTGTGGGTTCATCAAAAATAAATAGGTGAGTGGTTTTAGTATCTTTATTTAGAAATGAAGCTAATTTCACTCGCTGGCTTTCTCCTCCGCTAAGCGTACTAGATGACTGTCCGAGTTTAACATAACCTAGTCCCACATCAGCTAGCGGTTGAATTTTTGCTGTAATTTTGTCCTGCCCATGCTCTGTGAAAAATTCAATAGCTTCATCAATTGTCATTTCAAGAATATCGAAAATACTTTTCGACTTATATTTTACATCAAGTATTTCATCTTTAAATCGTTTTCCTTTACAACTATCACACAATAGATGAACGTCGGCCATAAATTGCATCTCAACTTTAATGATTCCTTCGCCTTGACACTCTTCACATCTTCCACCGTCAACATTAAATGAAAAATGAGAAGGTTTGTATCCATTATATTGAGCAGCTTTTTGTTTCGAAAATAAAGTTCTAATATCGTCAAATGCTTTTAAATAGGTTATTGGATTTGAACGTGATGATTTTCCAATTGGGTTTTGGTCAACAAATTCAATTTCGTGAATGGTATGAATATCCCCAGTTATATTATCGTGTTCGCCAGTTTTTTCACCAAAACCACCTTTGAGTTTTTTTAGTGCAGGGTAGAGGATTCGTTTAATTAAGGTTGATTTGCCTGAACCGCTCACCCCAGTTATAACTGTAAAAATATTTAATGGTATTTTAACGGTTATATTTTTTAAATTATTTTCGCGGGCTCCAACTATTTGAATGTAGCTATTCCACTTTCGTCGAATTTTGGGAACTTCGATTTTTTCGATTCCTGTGAGAAATCTAGCGGTACAACTTTGAGTACTATTTAACAGTTCGCTATGGTTACCTTGAAAAACAACTTCACCTCCATGTCTTCCTGCTTTTGGGCCAATATCTATAATCATATCCGCAGCTTTCATTATACCTTCGTCGTGTTCAACTACGATTACCGAATTACCAATATTTCGCAAATGTTTGAGTACATCGATTAACATTTCTGTATCGCGAGGATGAAGTCCAATACTTGGTTCGTCGAGAATATAAAGTGAGCCAACCAAACTGCTTCCTAGCGAGGTTGCTATATTGATACGTTGAGATTCTCCTCCTGATAAACTTGCTGAAGTTCGATTCAATGTTAGATATCCAAGCCCCACATTTATCAAAAAATCAATTCGGTTATTGATTTCAATTAATAATCTTTTACCAATACTCAGTTCATATTCGTTTAATTCTAAATTTTTGAAGAATAACTTTAATTCATTTATAGGTAAACCAACTAATTCTTGAATCGAAGTGTTGTTTATTTTTACGAAAGATGCTGTTTTTTTTAGTCTGCTACCATTACACTCTGGGCATATTGTCTTTCCACGATAACGTGATGACATTACTCGATATTGGATTTTGTAACTATTTTCTTCTAAAAATGCAAAAAAATGGTGAAGTCCTTTAAAATAATTATTCCCATCCCAAATTAATTGTTTTTGGTCTTTTGTGAGTTCGTAATAAGGTTTGTGGATTGGAAAGTTAAAGTGCGAAGCATTGTAAACCAATTCATCTTTCCATTCTTTCATTTTATCGCCCTTCCAACAAACGATGGCTTCTTCGTAAATCGAAAGGTTTTTGTTAGGAATAACTAAATCGGGGTCTATGCCGATGGTTAACCCGAATCCCTCACATTTTGGGCATGCACCAACAGGGTTATTAAAACTGAACATGTATTCGCTGGGTTCTTCAAATGTGATTCCATCAAGTTCAAATTTGTTTGAAAAAATTTCTGTAATATTTTTATTTTCGATTTTAACAGAGCAAGTACCTCGACCTTCGTAAAAAGCTGTTTGAGCTGAGTCAGCAATTCTCGAAAGAATATCATCAGATTTTGTTACTTCTATTCTATCAATCAGAATTTCAATTTTACTTAAGTCTAAATTCTTATTCTCGCTAAGGACTGAAGAAATTTTAAAAATTTCGTTATTGTAAAAAATTCTGCTATACCCTTGTTGAAGCAAGATTTCAAGATGTTGATTTACGTTCCTTCCTTCTGGTAAGATAAAAGGAGTAAGAATAAAAACGACTGAATTTTCGGGTTGTGAAAAAATAAAGTTTACAACATCATTAATATTATGTCTTTTTACTTGAGTTTTTGAAATAGGAGAGATGGTTTTTCCAATTCGAGCATATAAAAGTTTAATGTAATCATATATTTCGGTAGATGTACCAACAGTTGAACGAGGATTTCGAATATTTACTTTTTGCTCAATTGCAATAGCTGGAGGCAAACCAGAAATTAAATCTACTTCGGGCTTTGAAATTCTGCCTAAAAATTGTCTTGCATATGATGATAAACTTTCTACATATCGACGTTGCCCCTCGGCATAGAGGGTGTCAAAAGCTAAAGACGATTTTCCTGATCCTGATAATCCTGTAATGACAACAAACTTATTTCTAGGAATTTCTAAGGAAATATTTTTCAAATTGTGAACTTTTGCTCCTTTAATCCGTATAAGACCGTTGTTGTTCGTATTGTTATTAATTGGCATATATTTTGTAACATTTCAATTCGTAATATTAAGAAATATATTGCTTTTTTTAATGAAAATTTTGAAAAACAATTTTTTTTTGCGTTCTTGCGTTACTATTTAATAAAGTTAAACTAATCGGAAAGTGCCTATAGAATAAATTTTACCCTTATAACCAATTAAAAAAGGGAGGTAATATGTGTTACCAAAATTATTCAGACTACGAACTCGTGAACGAGTTTTTAGGAGGCAAACAATCGGCAATTGAGGTTTTAATCAAGAGGCATAAGCGTAAAGTTTATACTTACATTGTCATCAACGTAAAAGATCGTGAACTTGCTGAGGACATTTTCCAAGATACTTTTATCAAAGTTATTAATTCACTTACATCGGGAAGGTATAAAGATGAAGGTAAGTTTCTATCTTGGGTAATGCGGATTGCACATAATTTAGTTATAGATCATTTTAGAAAAGCGAAACAACTTCAAACTGTTTCGAATGATGCAAGCGAAATTGATTTGTTTAGTTCTAGTCAGCTTCTGGAGCGTAATATCGAACAAGAAATTATTTCTGAACAAATTGTTAAAGAGGTTAGGAGTTTAATTGAGTTTTTACCCGAAGATCAAAAGGAAGTTGTTGTATTAAGACACTATGTTGGATTGAGTTTTAAAGAAATAGCAGACCATACGGGTGTAAGTATAAACACAGCACTTGGAAGAATGCGATATGCTTTAATAAATCTTCGAAAATTAATCGAAGAAAAGAATTTGGTCTTAACCGATATATAGTTTTTTGATAAATTTGACTAGTCCTAAAAAAGGATAAAGGTTTTTAACTAACAAATCCTAGAGTTGTACAAAAAACAACTGGAATTTGAATTATGTAACATTTATAATTCTTCAGGATGTTTCTTTTTAAAACTTTCTAAACCTTCGTTCAAAAAATTTATGAAATTCGGAACTTCCTTATCGTACGACTTATTTTGACTTGTTAGAATTTCCTCGTTGAAATCCATCAAAACGTAATAGGGTTGGGCATTCATTTGAAATCTAGTAATTTGATAATTTAAGTTTTTCTTTCCTAAAGTTTTAATTACAGTTCCATCTTCAGTAGCAACCCAATCATTTTCTTCTAAGTCGATAAAGTTAGCATCGGCATATAGGGCAACTAAAACAAATTCTTCATTAAGCATTCTTTTAACTTCTTTATCGTTCCATACATTGTTTTCCATTTCACGGCAATTTGCACAAGTTTTTCCTGTAAAATCAACAAATAATGGTTTGTTAACTTTTTTTGCATAAGCTTTGGCTTCTTCTAAATCGAAAAATCCATTAAATCCTGTTGGCAAATGTAATATGTCAGCATATTTTCGTGTTACATCTTTCTCATTATCCGAAATATTGACTGAACCTCTATTCTCGTATATAATTCTATCTAAATCAAAATCTTGAGTAGTTAACGGAGGCAAATAACCTGATAAAACTTTTAACGGAGCACCCCACAATCCAGGTATCATATAAATTACGAAAGAGAATGTTACAATTGATAAAAACAACCGACTTACGCTAATTGATTTTAAATCGTTATCGCCTTTGAATTTTAACTTTCCTAATAAGTAAAATCCTAGTAAAGCAAATACAACTATCCATAATGCAAGAAATGTTTCTCGGTCTAGAAGTCCCCAATTAGCACCTAAGTCAGCCATTGATAAAAATTTAAGTCCTAATGCAATTTCTAGAAATCCAAATACAATTTTCACTGTATTTAACCAACTTCCTGATTTTAACTTGCTAAGAATCGACGGGAACATTGCTAATAGTGTAAACGGCAAAGCAAACCCAAGTGCAAATCCAACCATTGAAATAAAGAATACAATGCTATTGTCGGAACCAGAACTTAGTTCAATGAGTGCAGCACCTAAAATTGGTCCTGTGCATGAAAAGGAAACTAAAACGGTAGTAAGAGCAACGAAAAAAACTCCAATATATCCACCTTTATCTGCTTTTTTATCCGACTGATTTATTAATTTATTAGGCAAGGTAATTTCAAACATTCCAAAAAACGACAAAGCGAAAACCATGAAAATTACGAAAAATATCATGTTGGGTATCCAATGTGTACTGATAATATACATGGCATCTTTACCAAATATCATCGTAAGAAGTAAACCTAAAACCGCAAAGATTATGATTATTGAAAAACCGAAAAAATAGGCTTGTTTATATCCTTCCGATTTGCTTTTTTTTCCTTTCATAAAAAAGCTTATAGTCATCGGAATCATTGGAAATACACATGGAGTAATGAGTGTTAAAATTCCGGCAATGAACGCAAAAATAAATATTCCAAACCAGCTGGATTCTTCTATCGGATTGGTCTTAGCTTCAACTTTAGTACTAATTGTTGAATTTTGATTTTCGGTTGTGAAACTATTACTGTCATTTACAACAACTGTATTTATAGTCGAAATATTTACTGAATCGGTGTTGGGATTTTCTTCATTACTCTTTTTTTTTACACCATCAATGTTGAATTCAAATTCTTTACCTAACATAACGCATTGTCCATTTTCAAGACAAGCTTGACCCTCAAAATTTACTTTAATTTTGAAACTTTTTACGTTAAGAATTTTAATTTTTTGAGTGAAATTAGCCTTCTTACTAAACTGTTTAATATTCATTTCGAAAATATCATCGTAATAGACTTCGGGGGCAGGTGTCTCAACAACATTGCCTGTTTTTTCATAATTTTTGCTTGGTAGAAAAGAAAATTTTGCAGGAATAGGGCCTCCATCGGGCAAAAATTGAGAATATAAGTGCCAATTTTCTTCGATTTTTGCACTGAAAATTAATTCGGCTTCAGTATCGTTAATCCTTTTTACAGTTGATGTCCATTTTACAGGTTCTAAAATTTGTGCAAACGAATTTATTGCAATGAATAACAATGAAATAAATAATAATCTTTTCATATAAATTTTTGATTTGTATTTTCAGATTGCAAAGATATATTTTGAATGACTAAAAAACAACTATTTTTATTTGAATTAAATATAAATAATGTTAAAATCAAATCGATGTATATTTCTATAAGTTTATGTATGTAAAGACTTTATAAGTTTTATACGAAAATTTCCTCACCCATTGAATCGTAAAAATGGTATTCCAAATAGTTGTACGAACTTATCGATTTAATCTTAATTCGACGTTTGTATTTCAGCATCCATTTTAAATGAATATTGAAAATACCTTCTTTAAGGTGAGATTTTATAAATGGATGTACTTTAAGTGTAACGGTTGAATCTTTTACTTTTGCTAATGTATAGCTTAGAGCATTTTCTAATTCGTCGGTAAAAACTATTGAAGGAGTTACTTCTCCAGTTCCCCTACATGTAGGACACGATTCAGAGGTAGAAATGTGAGTCTCAGGTCGTACTCGTTGACGAGTAATTTGCATTAGGCAGAATTTGCTCAATGGTAAAATTTGATGCTTTGCTCTATCTGATGCCATGGCATCTCTCATTTTGTCGAAAATACGTTGTTTATTTTCAGGCAGCTGCATATCAATAAAGTCTATAACAATAATTCCGCCCATATCACGCAACTTTAATTGACGAGCAATTTCATCAACTGCAATAAGGTTTGTTTCTAGAGCATTTGTTTCTTGGTCGGTCTCTTTTTTCGAACGATTTCCACTATTTACATCAACAACGTGTAGGGCTTCGGTATGTTCAATTATTAAATAGGCTCCAGCTTTTAATCCAACAGTTTTTCCAAATAATGCTTTTATTTGTTTTTCAACTCCAAAATGTTCAAAAATTGGCTGATTTTCGGTATAATGTTTTACAATTTTTTCTTTTGCTGGAGCTATTTCTTTAATATAATCAACAATCTCATTATAAACTCCTAAATCGTTAACGTGAATATTGTTAAACGACTCGTTTAGAACATCGCGGAGAATAGCAGAAGTTCGATTTAATTCTCCAAGTATTAATTTAGGAGGCGTGATGCCTCTGATTTTTTTTACAGACGACTCCCATGCTTCAATTAATCTTTTTAGCTCACTGTCAAGATCTGCAACTTTTTTGCTTTCAGCAACTGTTCGTACAATAATTCCATATCCTCTTGGAACAATACTATTCAAAAGATTTTTGAGTCGGCTTTTTTCTTCTTGAGTTTTTATTTTTTGCGAAATCGAAGTTTTATCTGAAAATGGAATTAAAACAAGATTTCTCCCGGGAATTGAAATCTCAGCACTTAACCTTGGTCCTTTAGATGAAATAGGCTCTTTGGCAATTTGAACTAGTACATATTGTCCAACCGACAATACGTCAGAAATCTTACCATCTTTATTTATATCTTCTTCGGGTTTTGTGTAAGAAATATTTGGAAATTTTTGCTTAGGCGATAAGGCTTGATGAATAAACTTATTAAGAGTTTGAAATTGCGGGCCTAAATCAAAATAGTGAAGAAAAGCATCTTTTTCGTATCCAATATCAACAAAAGCAGCATTAAGTCCAGGCATCAATTTTTTGATTCTGCCTAAATAAATATCGCCAACAGAAAATTTTGTATTGAGTTTATCTTTATTTAACTCAACAAGATTTTTGTTTTCAAGCAACGAAATATAAATTTCTGAGGAACTTACGTCAATTACTAATTCCCGAATAATGTCTTCAGCACTCATTTGTATGGTGAAATATTGAATGGATTAGAACAAATACAAAAAACCTAAGGGAAACTCCCAAAGGTTTTCGTATAGAGCAACCTAATATTTTATAAAAGAACTATTTCTTCTTTTTATGTCTATTTTTTCTAAGACGCTTCTTTCTTTTGTGCGTAGACATTTTATGTCTTTTTCTTTTTTTACCGCTTGGCATGATATAATCTTATTAAATTAATTATTTTTTACTAGCTTTAATTTTAACCTTGTTAACAAACGATTTTGCAGGTTTGAATGAAGGGATAAAATGTTCTGGAATAATGATAGTTGTGTTTTTAGAAATGTTACGAGCAGTTTTCTTAGCTCTTTTCTTAACAACGTAGCTTCCAAAGCCTCTTAAATACACATTGTTTCCTTTTACTAAAGAATCTTTAATACTTTCCATGAAAGCTTCAACAGATTTTTGAACTGTAACTTTTTCAATTCCTGTCTTTTTTGAAATCTCGTTAATGATATCTGCTTTTGTCATTTTCTAAATATTTTTATTATCAATAATTTACGATAAGTATCGTTTGTTTTTCTAAGGAGTGCAAATATATAACTTATCTTTTGAAAAATGAAAATAAGAATAATTATTTTTGATGAAAATTGTTAATTTATTTACAAAACATGAAAATAGGCGAAAAAATTCTAAATTGGTACAATAAAAATAAAAGGGACTTGCCTTGGAGAGAAACAAAAGACCCATATAAAATTTGGGTTTCAGAAATAATTTTCCAGCAAACTAGAATCAATCAGGGGTATGATTACTATTTGAAATTTATAATAAAATTTTCGGATATATATTGTTTGGCAAAGGCCGATGAAATTGAAGTTTTAAAAGCATGGGAAGGTTTAGGGTACTATTCTAGAGCAAGAAATATGCATTTTACTGCTAAATATATTGTTGAAAATTTGAACGGAAAATTTCCAAATTCATTCGACGAGTTACTAAAACTAAAAGGAGTTGGAAAGTATACTGCTGTGGCAATTGCTTCGATATGTTATAATGAGCCTGTTGCTGTAGTCGATGGAAACGTAGTGAGAGTGATTTCTCGATTATTTGCGATTAATACACCTCAAAATAAAATAAAAAATACTATCGAATTCGAAGCCAATAAGATGCTTGTAAACTCAAATCCATGCGATTTTAATCAAGGAATTATGGATTTAGGAGCTATGATTTGTAAACCTTCAAATCCGGATTGTATTTCATGTCCCATAAACTCGAACTGCAAAGCTTTAAAATTAAATCAAGTTTCTAATTTCCCTATTAAAGCAAAGAAAACTGAAAAAAAGAAACGTTTTTTTAATTATGTTTTTTTCGTAAATAATAACAATGTTTATGTAAAGAAGCGAACTCAAAATGATATTTGGAAGTCCTTGTATGAACCTTTTCTATACGAAAGTGGAAAAAAAATTACCGCTAAGGATTTTGAAAAGTACCTGACCGATAAATTTTCAACAAAAATTGTTTTAAGGCAAAATATGAAATTAAAACATAAATTGTCGCATCAAGAAATCTATGGAAGTTTGTTTATTGCAAATATTTTCGAATTAAAAGCAATTGCCGATGTAATGGAATGTGTGCCGATAAATGAAATTAGTAAGTATCCTTTTTCAAAATTAGTTAATAACTATATCGAAATTGAATTTCAAAAATTAATTTAATCTTTATATATTTGTATAAAACATAAAAAGAAACAGAAAATGGCAAATTTAAACAAAGTTATTTTAATTGGAAATGTTGGTAAGGATCCTGAAATCAGACATTTAGAAGGAGGTGCAACGGTTGCATCATTTTCGTTAGCTACAAACGAAACATTTAAGAATAAAGCTGGTGAAAAAGTTACGAATACCGAATGGCACAACATCGTTTTATGGAGAGGTTTGGCTGAAATCGCTGAAAAATACGTAAAAAAGGGAACTCCAATATACATTGAGGGAAAAATCAAAACAAGGTCTTACGACGATAAAGATGGAAATAAAAGATATGTAACCGAGATTGTTGGCGACAACTTGCAAATGCTTAGTAAAGCTGAAGATGGAGCAGGGTACTCATCTCGCCAAGAAAACGTACCTCAAGCAATTGATGAACCAGATATGGATGCTTCTGGAAGCGATCTCCCTTTCTAGTTTTTAGAATTTGATATTTTAGAAATAAAACTATTCCCAAAGGCAATGCTTTAGCGTTGTCTTTGGTTTTTTTACATAAAAATAACTAATGAGAAATTTAATTCCAATATTATTTAGTATTGCTCTTTTCAGTTCCTGCGAAGAGTCATTTGTTCCTAAACCTAAAGGATATTTTAGAATTGATTTTCCTGAAAAAGAATATGAAAAATTTGATTTGCAATATCCTTATTCGTTTGAATATTCAAATCAAAGTTTAATATACGAATACAATAAAGATTCGTTTTGGGTAAATATTTTTTATCCATATTATAAAGCAACGGTTTATATTACATACAAAGATGTTCATAGTAATGTAGCTGAACTGATGGAACAGTCGAGAAAATACGCCTATAAACATACAGCAAAGGCTGATGCGATAGGAGAGACCTTGTGGTTGAACGATACAAATCGTGTATATGGATTATTGTATGACATTAAAGGAAATGCCGCTTCTCCAATAAATTTCTTTTTAACCGATAGTTCAAAGCATTTTATGAGTGGTGCTTTATACTTTAATGTTAAACCAAATAAAGATTCCTTAGCTCCTGTTGTTGCTTACCTTCGTGAAGATATTTTACGTTTAATTGAATCGTTAAATTGGAATAAATAGTTTTATGCCAATAATTTATTACGATAAAAAGCCTGATGATATTCAGATTGGAATATGGAAAATTGACGAATCCGAAGAGTTCCTGTTTTCTATATCAAATTTAGATAAGGAAGATGCTCGTATTTATTGTTCCTTTTCGTTGGAACTTCGTCGAAAACAATGGTTAGTTGCTCGGTTGTTGGCAAATAAAATTGTTGGCGACAATTCAAAAATAATTTATAATTCAATAGGAAAACCTTTTTTGAAATGTGGAAATTTTCATATCAGTCTTTCACATACTAGTAATTATCTAACTTTAATTGCAAGTAGATCTTACGAGGTTGGAATTGATATTGAACATCTTTCTGATAGAATTTATAGACTTGCTCACAAGTTTATGCACGATAATGAGATGAAGAGGATTGAAAAGAAAAATGAGTTGTTGTATTTGTATTTGTCGTGGAGTGCCAAAGAAGCTGTTTATAAAATTTATAACGATACTCATTTGTTTTTTAAAGATATTCAGGTAATTAGTATCGATTTTTTATCATGTACAATGGCGGTTAATGTAAATAATGATAAATATAAACACGAATTTATCATGAATTATCGTATTTTTGATAACAATATTTTGGTTTGGACAAAGAAAAGTTAAGATGATATACTCAGAAATTATTGAAAAAAAACAGCACGCAAAGAAGCAAATTGCTGTTCTAATTGATCCTGAAACTCAAAATATTCAGAAATTAGAACAGATTGTTAAATTAGCGACGAATTCCGGAGTTGATTACTTTTTTGTGGGAGGTAGTTTAACCAATATTCAAATCGACGAGGTAATTAAATCGATTAAGAAATTAACAAATATCCCTGTTATTCTGTTTCCTGGAAACTTACTTCAATTATCAAATTTTGCTGATGGTATTTTATTACTTTCTTTAATATCAGGGAGAAATGCAGATTTATTAATTGGAAATCATATTGTTGCTGCTCCCTTTTTAAAAAATAGTAAACTAGAGGTTATTTCTTGTGGTTATATGATTGTAGAGGGCGAGCGAACCACTTCAGTTCAATACATGAGTAACACAAATCCTTTGCCTGCCGATAAAAGTGAAATAGCTGTTGCAACAGCTTTAGCAGGAGAATTGCTTGGACTTAAGTCGCTTTATTTAGATGCAGGAAGTGGAGCTACAAAACATGTTTCACTAAATATGATTTCTGCCGTAAAAAAGAATACAAATATTCCTTTGATTGTTGGTGGTGGAATTCGTTCAAAAGAAGATGCAATAGCTGTTTTTAGTGCAGGGGCTGACATTATTGTTATTGGAACGGCTTTCGAAAAAAATCCTAGTTTGATTGCGGAGATTGTTCAGGGAATATAATCATCTCTAGATTATGGTTATTATTTATTAACAACTAAAGTTTCATCATCTATAACGATTAATATTTGGTCATCTTCATCTAAAAGGAATTCTTCATCTGTTTCTAAATACACTTTTTTATTATTTGCTTCCAAAACAAAGCTAACTCTATAACTTGCAGGAAGTTTCTCAGTTGTTTTATTTATAACTTTAGGATTACTGCTTTCGCCAGGCAGCAAATCACTTGTAAGATAAATGTCTCCCCAATAAATATCATTTAAAGTTGCATTTGACACATTATTTTCGATTGAGATTTCTCCCGGTTTATAACAAGAAACTAATGTTAGTAGCAAAATTCCGATAATTATATAATTTCTCATAACTTTCTAATTAAAATTTAAGTTTATTTCTCCTATATACATACTTCCAACATTTTCTTCTACAGAAAATGGAAAGTATTTGTATGGATAAAATGTTTTTCTAAGCCCATTTATATCTACAATTTGATATGATTCAATCATACAAACATAATCGCCAGGTTTTAAGGTATTGTATGCATTCATAAATGTTGCATAATCGCCAACGGTTTCGAATTCATTTTCAGCAAGAACATTTCCGATAAAAAAATAATTTTGTTTATTGTTGGAAAAGAAGTAATTCCCCGATTGTTCTTTATTAATTTTTGCAGTGTCAATTTCTGACGATGAAAAATATCCCCACAGAGAATCATTGATGTAAATTGATAAAGAATCAATTCGATGAGTTATTAAATACGTAGAATCGGAATTTTGAATATTTATAAGCATTAATAAATTTTCAACATAAATTTCGTCATCCTCCGAAATAATTTTGTTATTTTGATAATCTCCTTTTGTGCAACTATATACTGTTGATAGGATTAAGAAATATAGAATGTATTTTTTCATGGAATTCTAAATATTTTTATGTAAAAATAAGGTAAATATTGAAATAATAAATGGGATTCATAAAAAAAGCCCACTATAACAGTGAGCTTTTGGTATTTTTTAAATTAAATCTTTTCTATTGAATTCCTAATTTTTTCTTAACCAAAGGAAGAATATCTTCGCTTTCTTCTGAAAAATAAAGAACAACACCAACGCTTGTGTCTAATACATAAATAACTCCTTTTTCTTTTCCAACTTCTTCGATTGCTTTTTTAGCTTTGTCGATAATTGGTTGTAAAAGTTCAGCTTCTTTTTTCTCAAGCATTTCTTGTGCAGTTACCTGAAAATTTTGAATTCTAGTTTGCATATCTTGCAATTCGCCTTCTTTCGATTGTTTACCAAGATCTGTCATTGTTTCTCTTTTAGCCAAATAATCGTTGTATTTAGCTTGAAATTCTTCTTGCATGGTAACTAATTCGCTTTCTAATGCCTTTGCTTCTTCTTGTAATTTAGCTTGAGCTGCTGTTCGTTCAGGCATAGCTGCTAATAATACCTGAGAATCGACATGTGCAAATTTTGATTTATTTTGAGCATTTAAACTGATTGCAGAAACCAAGAATAATGCAATTAAAAGAATGTTGAATTTTGTTTTCATCTGTTATTTATTATTTTTTAAATTTAGGCAAAGATAAAAATTAATTTTTATATCCCAACTTAGTTAATACTTCGTCGCTTTTATCAAATTTTGGGTCACTAAACATAATGTTAGTACTGTTTGCAGTATCGAAAATTATTGCGTAAGCTCCTTCAGTTGAGATTTCTTTAATTGCATTATACACATCGTCTTGAATAGGTTTTATTAATTCTTGACGTTTTTTATACAAGTCGCCTTCTTTTCCAAAATACTGTTTTTGAAGATTTTTAACTTCTTTTTCTTTGGCAATAATTTCATTTTCTCGTTTAACTTTCATTTCTTCAGTTAACAATACTTTTTCGGCTTGAAAATCTTTATACATTTTATCGATTTCGCTGTATAAAGTTTCAATTTCTTTTTGCCAATCAACTGACATTTGGTCGAGTTGGTCTTGTGCTGCTTCGTAAGATGGAATGTTTTTCATAATATAATCGCTATCTACAAAGCCAAACTTTTGAGCTAAGCCTGTTGTTGCAACCATAATTACAAGTCCTAAAATTCCAATTATTTTTTTCATAGTTTTAAGTTTTAAATTATTAATTTTTTTATTTTAAAATTGTTGTCCAATAATAAAATGGAACTGACTTTTATTTGCATTTGGATTGGCAACGTCATCAAAACCATAACCCCAATCAACTCCAAGCAAACCAAACATTGGAAGGTATATTCTTACGCCTAATCCCGCTGAACGTTTTATATCGAATGCATTAAAATCTTTAAATTTTGACCATGCGTTACCTCCTTCTAAAAATGCTAATCCATAGAATGTTGCTGATGGATTTAATGATAGTGGATAACGTAATTCGAGTGTAAATTTGTTGTAAATATTTCCTCCTGCGTCTGGTGTCAAAGAACCATTATCATAACCTCTGAGAGCTATAGTCTCTCGTCCGTAAAGATTGTAACCAGTTAATCCGTCTCCTCCAACATTAAATCCTTCAAATGGCGAAGAACCTAATTCTCGATTGTACAATCCTAAAAATCCAAATTCGGCTTTTGTGTTTAATACCAATTTTCCTGCCAAAGTTGTAAACCAAGAAGAGTTAAATTTCCACTTGTGATATTCTATCCATTTGTATTTATCTTCGTCAGTCATTGTAGCATAGTCTGCATCAGCAAAAGCTGAATATGGAGGAGTGAATTGTACCGAAACGGTAAATGAGGAGCCTTTGAAAGGGTAAATAGGTCTATCAATAGAATTTCTAGATAGCGAAATGGTTGCACTTACATTATTCGATCGTCCTGTGCTATATAAATTAAACGAACTCCATTGATTCAAATTGTAGTGTTGATAACCAACTTCTCCATAAAGTAAGAAAAAATCATCTGGCCATTTTAATCGAGTTCCAAGCCCAATAGCTGCTCCAGAAATTTTTATATATGTTTGAGTTGCATCGCTAGCCAATTTCCCGTCTGTTTGTATTGTATGATAGAGCGAAATTGTAAATGAATTTGGTTTTTTTCCTCCTAACCACGGTTCTACGAATGACATATTATATGCTTGGTAGTACGTTCCGTTTGATTGTGCTCTAACGCTTAATCTTTGCCCGTCGCCTGAAGGAAGAGGACGATATGCACTTGGTTGAAATATATTTTTTGCCGAAAAATTGTTAAACGATAATCCTAAGGTTCCGACAATCATTCCAGATCCCCAGCCACCTGAAAGTTCGATTTGATCAGATGGTTTTTCTTCAACAATATATTCTAAATCAACGGTTCCTTTTTCCGGATTTGGAGTAGGAGTAACGTTAAGTTTCTCGGGGTCGAAATATCCGAGTTGAGCTAATTCTCGTTGAGTACGAATAATATCAGAACGATTGAAAAGTTCACCTGGTTTTGTTCGTATTTCACGACGAATTACATGATCGTTGGTTCTTGTATTTCCGATGATTGCAACTTTGTCGATTATTGCTTGCTTGCCTTCGTAAATTCTAATTTCTAAATCAATAGAATCGTTTTCAACTAAAATTTCAACAGGTGTAGCTGAGAAAAATAAATATCCATTATCCAAGTATAATGAACTAACGCTGGTTTCGTCAATTAATAGTTTGGTGTCAAGTCGATTTTGGTCGAAAATATCACCCTTATTTATGCCAAGCATCGAACTTAAAATTTCGGTTTTATGCTTAGTATTTCCTGCCCAAGTGATATTTCTGAAATAATATTTGTTTCCTTCATCAATATTAAACCTTAGATTCACCGTTTTTTCATCGAATTTATAAATGGTATCTTTTATAATTTTTGCATCGCGAAAACCTTGAGTGTTATATTTATCGAGTATATTTTGTTTATCGGTTTTTAAATTAGAATCTACATATTTTGAAACTTTAAAAATTCGATATATTTTTTTTTCTTTAGTATCTTTTAAATAACGCTTTAATTTATTGTCGCTAATTTTATCATTCCCCTCAAATTCGATTTTGTTAATCTTTATTCGATTTCCTTTGTCAATAATAATTTTAAGTATTACATTGTTTACAAGTAAGGAATCATCAGACTGAATGATATTTACTTTTGTAAACATAAAACCTTTGTCTTCGAAGAAATTGGTAATAATGTTTTTTGTATTGATAATTAGATTTTCAGTTACCTGATTTCCTTTGGTAAGCTTAATTTTTTCACGAATATCGTCAGCTTCTGCTTTTGTAACTCCTTTAAAACTAAATTTTGAGAGTCTAGGCTTTTCTTGTAAATAAATATCTAAAAAAATTGTTGATTCAACTATTTTTGTCGCTTGAATTTGGATATCAGAAAAGAGCTTTTGTTCCCAAAGTTTTTTAATAGCTTCAGTTATTTCTTCGCCTGGTACATTGATTTTGTCGCCAACTGATAATCCTGATAAGCCAATTACAACGTTGTGATCTAAGTATTTAATCCCAGATACAGATATTCCGCCTATTTCGTATTCTTTAGGATTGCTATAGTCGATTTCAATGCCGTCGCTATTGATTTGAGAAAAGCTTGTTAGGCTGAATAATAGGATTGAAATAAGAAATAAAAATTTGATTTTCATTATATTGTTTGAATTTGTTCGCTTGTTTTTCCGAATCTTCGTTCTCGATTTTGGAAATTGATGATTGCTTCTTTTAAATCGTCTTTTCGAAATTCTGGCCAAAGTTTATTGGTAAAATACAATTCTGTGTATGCAATTTGCCAAAGTAAAAAATTGCTAATTCTGTATTCTCCACTTGTTCTTATAAGTAGCTCAGGATCAGGAATGTTAAAAGTTGTTAAATTTTCAATAAAAAGATTTTCATCAACATTTTTTGCAGCAATTTCTTGATTTTCTACTTTGACAGAAATCTTTTTGAGTGCGTTAATAATTTCCCATCTAGCACTATAATTTAGAGCAAGAACTAACGCAAGTCCTGTGTTTTTAGCCGTTTTATCGATAGCTCCTTTCAATTCTTTTTGCACTTTAGATGGTAAATTTTCAATATCTCCAATTGCTAGTAAACGAACATTATTCTTAATTAGTGTCTTTGTTTCTTTATTTATAGTCGAAACTAAAAGAGTCATTAATGTATTAACTTCTAGCTTCGGTCTATTCCAATTTTCGGTAGAAAAGGCGTATAGTGTTAAATACTTTATTTGAAGTTCAGCAGCACCTTCAACAACTTCTCTAACCGATATTACTCCGTTGCGATGCCCAAAAGTACGTTGTTTACCATGTTCTTTAGCCCAACGTCCATTACCATCCATGATAATAGCAATGTGGTTTGGAAGTTTATTTTTATCAATTTGATTCATAATTTATTTGTAATAATTACCGTATGCAGGACAAACACCTTCTTTTGTAAGACTGAATCGATATGTTAAGAATATTCCTGCAAAAGCATACCAATCATTATTGTGAGAATATCCTGTTTGTTTGTAGAAAGATTCATCGTCTTCTAATCCAATGGTAGAATCAATAAAATCGGTAAATGTTTTTCGATATGTCCATTCAATTCCAGTTGATAATCTAGGCGACAGACTATATTTGAATCCTATTCCCAATGGGATTGCAATTTGATAGGGTCTTGGTGTGCCACCAGCGATGACAAATGTTACTCCTGTTGAAATGTAAGGAGAATAGTTAAAATCGGGGTTGTTAGGCAAATATTCTAAAAAATTGAATTCGCATTGTAAAGTATAATCCACTATTGTAGATGAAAATGCGTGGTTTCTAATTAGCTGATATGTATATTTTGAATTTGCATCGTTAGAAATAAGTTTACCAATAAATATACTTCCTCTTAGCGAATATCTAGTTGAAAAGTTATGTCGATACAAAACTCCTCCTGCAAAAAATGGAGATTGAAATAATTTAGATGTATTAATATCTCCTTGATAATAAGTTCCTCCCAAAAGTAAGCCAATCTCACTTGTATTTTGAGACACTGATAATAGAGAGTTTATCAAGAAGATTGACAATAGAAAAAGTTTTAAAAACCTCATCGGTATTTAGTACGTATTAGAATTTAGGAAGTCCGCTACGGGTTGTTCGCAATTTGTATGATACAATAAAAGTCATAAGCATGTAAGAGTCGTTATGCTTAGAATAAACTTGCTTATGATTGTCGAGATAATCACTCATCACAAAACGATTGCCATATTCAATCCCAAGCGATAATTTTCTATTAATTCCATATTTGAACCCAATTCCAACTGGAATAGCTAAAACATATTTTGGATACGTTGCTCCTGAACTTAATTCACTTTGTCCATTGTTTGAACTTTGTGGGATTTCAATTCCATCATATTTTGTTTTAGGATTGAAATAAACTCCTCCAATACCAGCTAAAAGGTAAGTATTGATATGAAGATTTTTTAATCCTCTGATATTTGCGAGCGTGTAACGTCTTCCATATCTTTCTTTTACAACAGAGAACTCTGTTTGAAAGCTTTGTTCAAAAATGGGAGACGAAAAACTTAAATTTCTCAATGATCTTTCGGGATCTTTACTAAACTTATCGTTTGAGCTAATATATCCATAAACTAAATTCAATTTGAACGATATATATTCAGAAAGTTTAAATCGTGCACCAACATTTAAGGATGGTCTGACAGTTTGAATATCGAAGTCTTTAACAGAGGTTAAAATATTCCCAGCATTACCAGCACCTCCTCCGATATCTCCAAATACGTTAGTATAGCCAATTCCATATATAAATTCGTACCTAGTTCTTTTCCATCTTTGAGCGTATGAAGTAAAAGAAAGAACGATTAAAAATAGGAATGTTAAATATATTATTTTTCGCATAAATTTCTACAAATGTATATATTATGATTAAAAAAACAAATAAATTAAAATTTAGGCATACCTTTTCGAGTTGTTTTTAATTTATAAGTTAACGTAACTTCTAGAAACATATACGCATCTTTATCAAACGAGTCTCCTCTTTGTTGGTTTGCTCCAGTCCAATTTGGTTCACCAACTGTACCTTCATTATATCCAAGTGAAGGATCTGATAAATAAGCCGCAATGTCTCCCTTTTCTGCTCTTAATATTTCTTTGTCAATATAAGTCGTGCTAACATCATCAATATAATCAGTAAGCGTTTTTCTGACACCATATTCGACCCCAATACTCCATTTTCTATCAAGTCCGTATTTTAGACCAATTCCCAACGGAAAAGCAACTTGAATTCTTGAATATGGCTTTCGGGTTGGAACAATTCCTTGTCCTTCGGTACACAATGGTTGAAGAGCGTACCATTTTCCTTCGTATTGAGCTTTGGGGTTAAAATAAAAGCCTGCAATGCCAGCAAATACATAAATGTTTGATTTAAAACCTTTTAAACCTCTAACCTTACGCAATGTATAACGATGTCCTTCACTTTCTTTGATAATCTCAAATTCACCTCTCATACTAAATTCAGCAATTGGAGATCGGAAATGCAGATTGCGATTTTTTCGGTGAACTTGCTCTGTTGTTTTATCGTCTCCTTTCAATATGCCATATGAAAATTTTGTTGTAGCAGAAACTTTTTCCATTAATTTGTATCTAAGCCCTATGCTGCCAAGAGGTCGAGTCATTGAAACTTCAAAATCTCTTACGAAATTTGTTCCAATCTGATCGGCTCCACCAAGTTCCCCAAGAAAATTAGTTGCACCAAGTCCATATATTATTTCGTACCTATTTTGTTTCCATCTCGCACTTCTTCTTCTACCTTGTCCAAAAACAGTAAGGCTGATAAAGATAAAAATGACAGTAATGAGAATATATTTATTTTGAAACATTTGTGTCTTTTTTTTAAATCAATTGGTAAAAATATAAAATATTATTTTTCTAAAAAAATATTCGCCTGATATTTGACAACTTTATTCATTTTTCTGACAGATGTACTAATTTCTTTTGTCGATTCCCCACATTAGTTTGTTTCTGATTGTTTTATAAAACGATTGATTTGCCAATTTAATTGTATTTATCTTAAAATCAGCTTTTTTAATTTCTATTTCCACTGAATTATCAAGTATTTCAGCTCGATGATCTAATGAAACCAAAAAGCTATTATTTCTACTTTCTACCTTGAGTTTTATCTTATTCTTATCGTTAATTACAATTGGTCTTACTGTCATGCTATGTGGGGCAAGTGGAGTAATAATGAAATTTTCGGAGTTGGGAACTACAATTGGACCTCCAACACTCAATGAATAAGCTGTCGAACCAGTTGGTGTTGAAATAATTAATCCATCAGCCCAGTATGAATTCAAATATTCATCGTTGATATATGAATGAATGGTAATCATTGATGATGTGTCGTGCTTGTGAATGGTTACTTCGTTAAGTGCAAAATTAAAGTTGTTAAATACATTTGCGGAAGTTTTGATTTCAAGCAAGGTTCTTTTTTCAATTTCATATGATTTTTCAGTAATTGATTTTATTACTTCTTCAAATTCGTTTATTTCAGAAATTGTTGCTAAAAATCCTAATCGCCCAGCATTTATTCCTATGATTGGAACGCCTGAATCTTTAACCTGAGTAACCGCATCAAGAAAAGTTCCATCGCCACCAATGCTAAAAAGGAAATCAATTTTTTTATAGATTTCTTCTTTTGAATTGTAAGTTGATAATATTGGAGGTTTAAAATTTATTTCTCTTTCAAGATTTGAATATAATTCTTGAAAAACAATAACTTTAATTTTATAGTTTTCTAGTATTTCAAAAAGTTTTATGATTTCTTTCTTAAAACTTTTATCAATTTTTTTACCATAGATTGCAACAATCATATTGTTTTTTTTAAATAGGAGCTGTAAAATTAATATAAAAACCGTTGTATTTGAAATTGTTATGCGAATATTCTAATCGAATCACTTTGTCGTAATATGTCAGCACATCAATGCCTGCTCCAATGGAATAGATATACCAATTATCGAAACGATTTGAAGGTTTTGAATAAATATTTTTTACATATGCCATTTCAAAGAAAATATTGACAAAGGACGCAAAATATGTCGTGTTAAATTCTTTTAACTTAATAAATTTGAGCGTTTTTTGCTTATCAAACAATTTTATTTTAAAATTATTTTTTTGTATAAAAAAATCTTGACCATCTATTACATAATATTCGAAACCTCGAATATTATCTTCATAACCGAGTGCGTCAGAATATATATATGAATTGCTGCATTGTAGTGAATATTTTAAATGTAATGATGAAGCAAAGAATATAACTGAATTTAATTTCACATATTTTTTAAACTTTGTTTGAATACTAAGTTGATTAAAACTATTGCTAATACCATGATTTTTTTCTACATCAACATACAAATACTGTCCTTTTAATGGATAAATAATGGAATTTCTTTTTTCATAAGAGTAATTCAAATTTATTATCAAATTTTGAAAATAATTTCTATTTACAGGGAGTAAAGTCTGTTCATGAATAAAATAATCGGGATTTAATGTAAATACGAAGTCATTAATATAATAGTTGAAGTAGGATAGCGAAACGTTGAATGTATTATAAAGTTTATATCGATAATTTATATTAAGCTTAGAGTTAAAATACTCTTGTAGATATTTTTCAGAACTAACATATTGAGGATAATTGTTCACGGTGGCATAACTTATTTCCTTTTGACGAAAATACGACGAAAGAAGTTCTAATCCTATTGATTGCGACTTATTTAAGTACGGAATTCGATAATTGATTGCAAATTGTTCTTTATAACCAAAGCGGGCTTTTATTTTAACGATTTCATTCCGACCTCTGAAATTATTTTGTTGAAAGAATAAACCGTAATTGCTTCTGCTTAAATCATTGGATTTAAGCCATGAACTGAAGTTTCTATCAGCTTGTTCCAATATTGGATAAGGCCAAAAGTACCAACGTTCAACAAGAGTAATATTAATAGAGTAATTATTTGGAGAAAGTTTCACTGTATCGATAATTACCGAGTTAAACAACAATGTATTTTCGATATTTTCTTTTGATTTAGAAAGATTTTTATTGATTGCATCATACTGTATGGAATCGCCAATATTGAAAGTTAATTCACGTGTAATGATTTTTTCTTTAGTTTTTACATTTCCTAAAATGTTGATTTTTGAGATGAAAATAGACTTATTTTGAGATAAGATAGATTGGCTAAAAAGAATAAAAAAGAATAAAAGAATAAAAATTAAAAATTTTGACATCAGATATTCATATAGTTCATAAAAGAGTCAAATCTTGATTGTAAAATTTCATTTACCGTATTATTTTCTTGGAAAGTTTCTTTTATTGTATAATCGTATCGTTCAAATGTTTGAGTAATTCGAGATAAATCGGTTGTGTTAACTTTTATGGTAACTTCCATTTTCGTCGAATTTGGCTTAGATGTTATGTAAAGACTTAGAACTTTTGCATCGTTGCCCTCAATTATTTGAGTTATTTGACTTAAATAGTAATCGTGTTCGTTTAATTCAAGTACAATTATACTTCCGGGGTTTTTAAGAGCCGAAATATTTGAGAAATTATGCAATAAATCTGTTAAGGAAATTAAACCTAAGTACTTTTTATTTTTATCAAGGACTGGTAATGTGGTTAGTTTTAAACGCGAAAAAATTTCAATAACTTCGTAAATATGTTGATTTTCAAATACACTTGGATTGAATAAAGAAAGTTTATGGTTACCAACAGGTTCTTCAGAAATATTTTGATCATAAATATCAGTATCGGAAACTAGACCTA
Organism: Bacteroidetes bacterium GWF2_33_38; assembly: GCA_001769505.1. GTDB lineage: Bacteria > Bacteroidota > Bacteroidia > Bacteroidales > GWF2-33-38 > GWF2-33-38. Next base: position 75,456 of record MEOF01000032.1, on the reverse strand, counting down.
AAAAATCTTTATTGTTAACAATCGGTAGATGTGAAATTCTAAACAATTCCATCCAATTCAATGCGGTTTGACCCGTATCGGAAGTTTTTAAAGCAGGAATTACATCTGACATTAAATCTTTTGCTAACATAATTACATTTGTTCTATAAAATCAATTAATTTTGTTCGACAAAGACAAAACTACATTTATTTCGATAAAAACAGAAATATTTATGACAAGATTAAGTGTAAATATAAATAAAATAGCAACATTACGCAATGCAAGGGGAGGCGATGTTCCAAATGTTGTTCAAGTTGCTAAAGATTGCCAACGTTTTGGAGCCGAGGGTATTACTGTACATCCTCGACCAGATGAAAGGCATATTCGTTATCAAGATGTTTTAGATTTACGACCTATAGTTTATACCGAATTCAATATCGAAGGCTATCCGTCAAGGACTTTTATTGATATGGTTCTCAACATAAAACCTGAACAAGTAACATTAGTGCCAGACTCACCAGATGCTCTAACTTCCAGCGAAGGATGGGATACAGTTAAAAATGAAGCTTTTTTGAAAGATATAATTGCCGAATTCAAAGCTGCAAATATTAGAACATCAATTTTTATTGACACCAATCATAAAAATATCGAAAATGCAGTAAAAACAAAAACCGATAGAATTGAGTTTTATACCGAGCCTTATGCTTCGATGTTTTCAATTGATAAATTCAAGGCTGTAAAGCCTTTTGCCGATGCTTCAAAACTTGCTTTTAAATGTGGTTTGGGAATAAATGCTGGTCATGATTTAAGTTTAGAAAATCTAAAATATTTTAACGAAAATGTTTCGGGGTTACTCGAAGTTTCTATTGGTCATGCTTTAATTTCAGATGCTTTGTATTTAGGTTTGGAGAATACAATTCAAATGTATTTAAGACAATTGAAATAAGTTGAAACTTAATTTCAAAAAATATGGAGAAGGAGAGCCTTTAGTCATTTTACACGGACTTTACGGTTCTTCTGATAATTGGGTTACAATTGCACGAAGGTTTGATTTTCAATTTTCGGTTTATCTCATCGATCAACGAAATCATGGTCATTCACCACATAGTTCGGTTCATAATTATGGCGAAATGCTTGAGGATTTACTTGAATTTATGAATGAGCATAATTTAACAAAATCAACTATTCTAGGTCATTCAATGGGCGGAAAAACCGCGATGTACTTTGCTCAAAAATATCCCGAAAGAGTTAAAACATTAATCGTTGCAGATATCAGTCCATTTGCTTATAAAATGGAATTTGCCAATAATCACGAATTTATAATTTCTAATTTATTAAGCCTTAATTTAAAGTCATTCAGTACAAGAAATGAAATTGATATTAAGTTGAGTGAAAGCATAAAACAAAAAAGTTTACGTAATTTTCTATTAAAAAACATTAGTCGGGCTGATGATAATTCTTTTGAGTGGCTTCTGAATTTAAAAGCAATAAAAAATAACATTCATAATATTTTGAATGGTTTTGATAGAGAAATAAATCCAATTATTGAATTCCCTGTTTTGTTTATCAAAGGAGAAAATTCACCATATATTTCAGGAAATGACTTACAAGACATTCTAAAAATATTTCCTAATGCCGATTTTAAAACAATTTCGAAAGCTGGACATTGGTTACATGCCGAACAGCCAGAAATATTTTCAACTATAGTGCTCAATTTTTTGAATAAAACCAAATAATTTTTCATATTGATATCAATAATCGATTTGTAAAATTTTGCAACTCGCATGTGAATACATATCTTTGTAGTAAAATGTATAATTTTAATGAAATGTCAAAATCTATATTTTCTAAAATTGCAAATTTGAGTCTGATTATAAACTGCTTTAATAAGCTTATTGCTGTTGTTTTGATGCTTTTTATGGTTTCAATTACAGATGCTCAAAATTTTAATCGAAAAATTTGGAACATTCCTAATATACCAGGTTTTATAACTTTAAAAGCTGATTTGCATATGCATACAGTATTTTCAGATGGGACAGTGTGGCCTTCTTTCAGAGTTGAAGAAGCTTGGAGCGAAGGATTTGATGTTATTGCTATCACTGACCATTTGGGTCATCATTATAAAAATAATGTTGATGATGATAATTTTAATAGAAATTACGAAATTGCTAAACCTATTGCTGATAAACTCGGATTAATTTTAATTAAAGGAACCGAAATAACTAAACGAATGCCTTATGGTCATTTTAATGCTTTGTTTCTAACCGACCTTCATAAAGTTGACAAAGAGGACTATTTTGATGCCTTGAAAGCTGCAGCTGAACAAGATGCTTTCATTACTTGGAATCATCCAGGTTGGAAGCAAGAAAATGATATTCCGATTTGGGACAGCATTCACGAAAATATTTATAAAAGTGGGCTAATGAACGGAATCGAAATAGTAAATAAAAATTATTATTATCCACTTGCTTTTTCTTGGGCAAATGCGAAAAATATTACATTAATGTCGGGTTCAGATATTCACGACCCTGCAACGGCTGAGTTTGATTATTTATCGGGAGAACATCGTCCCATGACGTTGATTTTTTCGAAAGACACAAGTTTGGTTGAAATCAAAAATGCATTATTGCAGAAAAGAACGATACTATATTACAATGATATTTTGTTTGGGAATAATGAGTTATTAACTTCGTTGTTTAATGCATCAATTAATATTCAGAATGCTGAATTTACGATTGATGCTGACAGCAAGGACAATTATTACAATTATATTCGAATTGAAAATAAATCTTGTTTCGATTTTGATCTCGAACTTGCAGAAAAGGACAATATTTTGATTGTTACCGATAAAATATTGTTGAAAGCTAATACAATCTCAATAATAAATCTAAAGCCTGCACCTAGAGATATCAAAGGCGAAAAAGAATACGTATTGAAGTATAAAGTAAAAAATCTTTTAAAAGCTCCTGATGACAATATTATAGTTGATTTTCCTATTAAAATCACATTTATATAAACAATAATCTTAGGTTTATAAGCAATTTTCGTTAAGCCAAATCTTCTAAGCCAAAACGTTCGATTTTTGAAAAGAAAAAATCACTTTCAATTATGGCATTTTCATCTGAGTCTGAGCCATGAACAGCATTTTTTTCAATCGAGCTTGCATATTCTCTTCGAATAGTACCAACTTCGGCTTTTTTCGGATCGGTTGAACCAATCAGTTTTCGATATTCTTCAACGGCATTTTCTTTTCTAAGTATTGCTACAACAATAGGTCCAGAGGTCATAAACCTAATTAAACTATTAAAAAATGGCTTGTCTTTTAAATTTTTATAAAAAACTCTAGCTTCAGGTTTGTTCATCCAAACCATTTTCAGGGCAATAATCTGAAATCCTCCTTTATTTATTTTATCTAATATTGGTACAATAAAACCTTTGTGAACAGCCATTGGCTTAATCATCGTTAATGTTATATTTCCTGCCATAATTATTGTTTTTCTTTGATTGTAAAAATATGAAAAAAATATTGCCTACACATTTAAAATTCCAAAAAAAACATTCGCAAAATATAGGTTTTTAAACAGCAAAATCGGAATATCCCGGATTACAATTTTTCCTTAGTTATTAAAAATGGTCAATTATACAATCAAAATAATTAGAATATTTTCATATAAACAGATGTTTGTAATGTCAGCCTGACGTTCGAGAAAGGTAGAGAATTATCAATTTTGATTTGAATTTTTTCTACCTTTATAAAAAATACGAACATGAATTTTCAGGAAATTTTAGTTGATAGTTCACGAAAGCTTATTGAAATCGTAGCCAATGAAGTAGGTAATGACGAATGTCGGTTTCGTGAAATATTGAATCTTAGTTTTGCTGAGATTAAACAAATATCAAATAGAGCATCTCGAGTAGCATACTTTTCGTGCTTACAGAATCCTGTTTTTTTTCAAAAATATTCATCGGAAATAATTAATCATTTCTACACAATAAAAGATAAAAGTGTGATAAGAAATTTATTGGGAATTGTGTATGAGTATATCGAAAATATTAGCGACGAAGAGCAACAAGGTAAAATAGTAGATTTGTGTTTTAATTGGCTTAATCCAAAAGAACCAATTGCTCTTCGTTATTATTCCATGAAAATAATATTCTGTTTAACAAAAAAATATCCAGAACTAATTCCCGAATTCGCTGCAATCCTAGAAAACACACTAATCGACGGTTCTACAGGATTGAAAAACCAATCAAATAAATTACTAAGAAAACTTCATTAATTTACCGTTATAATTATGTACATAATTGTTTCGATTTAAAATTCATTTCGACGGAAGTATAAGTCTGTATTTGACAAGTTGTTTCAGATAATAAAAATCGTAACTAATCCACTGATTAGTTACGATTTTTTTATTTGCAATAACTTAATATTGCATTTACAGTTTCATTTTTAGGCTCAAGATTCAATTCCTTACTCCCTAGAATTTCTTCTAATTCTTTGTCGATTTTGGTTAAAAACTCGTTGACATTTATAATGGAAGAGCCATTTTCATCAACTGTAAACAAATAAACGTCGGTGTAATTTTGATTCATAGGCAAAAATTGTGTTTTAGATTTAATTATTAAACGCAAACAAATTGCTTTTATTTTAACATTTATTATGATTTTAAAAAAAAAGTTCTTGATTGCTCAAGAACTTGATATTAAAAGATTGCTTAACTATGGCAATGGTATTTCGTATGAATAATCTTGAGTAAAGGTTTGATTTCCGTAGGTTACGCTTACTTCAGTCGAAACAGTTGCTGTATTATCGCAAGTGCCTTCGCCAAAGTCAATTGAAACAGGATTTGTTAATTCGCTTGTCGAAATTTCGTAAACTCCTTGAACTGCTTGATAAATACCGCTACAGCCTTTAATAATTATAGGCTCGACTATTTCGGTAGAATATGAACTTTCATCTAAAGTAGTAGCATTTGTTGCAGCATTTGATATTTCAAATTCATCATCAAAATAATCGGTTAAGGTATTGTAATTCCACTTGATAGTTTGGTTCGTAGTTAAAGACATGGTGCCCGATGGAACGGTTAATACTCCATTTTTAACGGAGTCAATCAATGTTACGGTTGATTCAAGTAACGAAACATCTTGCACAGTTAGCGAAAGTGTTCCTCCTACGGTAATAGTGTCAACAGTATAATTGTCAAAAGTAATGGATACAGTTGTTCCATTTTCGCGAATTTTACCCGATAAACTTGCAATAATTTTACCTGAAATAGTAATTTCTCCAAATTCGCAACCCGATGTTCCAAAGTCTAGCGTTAGAGTTTTGGGATAAGTTGTTAAATCAGATGGTTCAAGTGTTACTGTTGGACAAGTTGTTTTATTTCCTGAATTTTCGGCATTGCTAATTACCGAAGTTACGGCTCCATAATACACATCATCTGAGGTCATTGAGTTTGATACCAAGGTAACAGAATTGTCGGTATATACCGAATCCAAATTATTGTTATTGTCGTCGTCGTCGTTTTCTTCTTTACAAGATACCGCAACAAACATAATTGCAAAGATTGCAATAAAAGAATTGACTAAAATTTTTTTCATAATTTATATTTTTTTGTTTGACGAAATTTAGTAAATCATTTAAATTTGTGAAATATAAATTTATGAATATTAAGATATTAGTGATAAAAGATAAAGTTTTGCTGATGAAAAATTTATGTTAATTCTCTTTCAACACGTATTCATCATATTCAATTTCGAAACGATTTTATGTTTGCTTTCGTCGTTGGCAAGTTTTAAGAAAAATTTATTTTTTAAGCAATTAATAATTATATTCGAAAAATAATATTCACCAAAAGGTGCAAAAATACAACCAAATTTGTATGTATATATACATCTTTGGTGCATATATAAACGAGTTGGGCAGCATACCGCCAGAATGAAAGTTTTTGCAAAATAAATTAATATTTGTGAGAAATATTCTCACAATATTTCTATCTTTGCAAAGAATGAGAAAAATTCTCACAAACATACAACAATGATTATTGAATTTACAGTTGGAAATTTTTTGTCGTTTAAGGAAAATAAAACTTTATCCTTAGAAGCTACAAATATTACAGAATATAATGACTCTACATTTAAGTCGGGAAAGTTTAAACTTTTGAAAAGTGCTGTTCTATATGGTGCTAACTCTAGTGGCAAATCAAATTTTATCAAAGCGATGTCTACAATGAAAAGAATTGTAATGACATCAGTAGAAAAAACATCAGCAGCCAAATTTAAAATTATCCCTTTCTTACTTAATACAAGTACAGAGGATAAACCGACTTTTTTTGAATTAGTGTTTTTGATTGAAAATGTAAGGTATAGATATGGTTTTGAAATTGACAATATCTCAATTCATGGAGAATGGTTGTTTAAATTAGAAGGAGATAATGAAATACCTCTTTTTATTCGAGATGTGAATGGCATTGGGGTAACAGATGATTTCAACGAAGGTCATGGTTTAGAATCAAAAACAAGAGAAAATGCCTTATTCCTTTCGGTAGTAGACCAATTTAATGGAGAAAATGCAGCAAAAATTATTAGTTGGTTTAACGACTTGGAAACTATTTCAGGCTTAAGCCATGATAATTATAGAGGTGTTACTTTTTCTTTACTTGACAAAAAAAAGTCAAAAGAGAGACTCTTGGATTTTTTCAAGGACTTAGACTTAGGTTTTGAACAACTAAAATTCAGAAAAGAAAAATTTCAAGAAAGTTTTCTACCTAGTGATTTACCAGCAGAACTTTTAGATGATATTATTAATGATTTACAGGGAAAAACAATTGCTAGGATTAATACTGTTCACAATAAATTTGATGGAAATGGTAAAAAAGTCGGGTTCAGAGACTTTGATTTACGTGAACAAGAATCATCTGGAACAAATAAAGTCTTTGATATTTCGGGACCAATTTTTGATACATTGATTGGAGGAGGTGTGTTGGTTATTGATGAATTAGATGCAAAGCTTCACCCATTGATGACTGCTGCTATTACTAATTTGTTCAACTCTCCTGAATACAATACCAATAATGCACAATTAATTTTTGCTACTCATGATACTAATCTTTTATCATATGGAAGATTTAGACGAGACCAAATCTATTTTTTAGAAAAGGATAAATATGAAGCTAGTGATTTATACTCATTGATTGAGTATAAAGAGGATGGTTCAAATAAAAAAATTAGAAAAGATAGGTCATACGAAAAAGATTATATCAATGGGCGGTATGGTGCAATCCCTTTTATTGGAAATTTTGAAGAACTTTTAAGTAATGGCTAATATTATAAAAATTGATAATGCCGTTCTTAAAAGACGAGCGAGAGCAGAAAAAAAGCGAAAGGTTGAGTTTAAATCAAAACGAAAGTTTTATTTAATTGCTTGTGAGGGTGAAAAAACTGAACCAAATTATTTTGATTCTCTCAAAACCTCATTACCTAAAGGAGTATTAGAACTGACTAATATTGATATCGACGGAACAGGAAAGAATACTCTGTCTATTATTGAAGAAGCTAAGAAGTTACGTAACAAATACGAAGAAAAATATCTTAGAAAAATTGATAAAGTATGGGCTGTATTTGATAAAGACAGCTTTCCTCCAATAAATTTCAATAATGCTATAAATAAAGGGGAAAACTCAAGACCAAAAGTTAATTGTGCTTGGACTAATGAAGCGTTTGAACTTTGGTATTTATTGCACTTTAATTATTACAATACAGGAATTACACGTCAACAATACCAAAAATTAATTGAAAAAGAAATAAATAGAGCTTCTAATAGCACTGGTTTCAAGTATAAGAAGAATTCAAAAGAAATGTTTTCAATTTTAAATAAATATGGAAGTCAAGAGAACGCAATCAAGAATGCTGAAAGACTAGAAAACTTGTATTTTGATAGAAGTTTTTCAAATCATAATCCTTGCACAAAAGTTCATAAACTGATTAATGAATTGATTGAATTAACAGAGAAGTACGCTGCCCAACAACAGGTATAAGTAATGGCAGGGAAAATGCAAAACATCAAGGTTTGTAGCCCGCTTCAACTTTATCAGGGTTTTACAGTAAAATTCTACGCAATTTGCCACTACTCATACCTAAACCGTTAAATTCTTAGTTTTCTCTCAATACAAATTCGTCGTATTCAATTTCGAAACGAAGTTTATGCTTACTTTCATCGTTGGCAAGTTTTAAGAAAATATTTTGCAAATCAGCACTTGGAGCACGTTCTGCTAATTTTAGATATAATTTGAAAGCGGATTTTTCACGTTTCATTGCTAAAACCAAGGCTTGTTCGTAGGTCATATTTTCGTTTATATCGCCTGAAATTAAATAATCAGAAATTTTTAAATCGATTATTTTTTGTCCATCACTTTCAAAAATTCCTTCTTCTTTAATTTTCATCAAACGAGCTTTGTGACCAACTTCTTCTTTTGCAAATTGTTCAAAAGTTGTTTTCATATTTTCGGTTTTGGAGTTCTTTGCCAATTTTTGGTAAAAATCAACAGAATTTTGCTCGTTTTCGATTGCAAAATTAAGTATGTCGTTTATGTTTTTAAATTCTTTCATCTTTTGTGAGTTAAAAGTTTATAAAGTTTATAAAGTTTATAAAGTTGAATGGCAATTAGCAATCTGCAATTAGTAATTAGCAATAAACAGCCAAAATCAATCTTCAATTAATAAATTCATGCTTTTGCCTTTTCTTCAATTAGCACATTAGCAAATTGCCAAATTAGCACATTTTCTAACTTTCATTTTCAAATTACCAAATTATCTAATTTTCAAATTTGTTTTTAAATTCTTCTTCAAATTTTTCCACCAAACTATCGCAACCGAAGTTGAACATTCGTTTACTATTGTCTTTTTCAGTTATATTAAACGTGAATTTTTGATTTTCTGATTTAATAGGAATCAAAGAAATAGCTTCCAATAAAACATCGTTAATTGTTTCGTACTCATTGTCGCCAAAACATTCAATTAAATCGTGAATTTGCTGATAATTTAATCGGTCAACTTTTGAAGTAAATTGTTTGTAAACTTCTTGAATCATACGTTGAGTATTTGTAAACGAACCGTCGGTTTCGAGTGGGAGCGAAGCAGGTAAAATTAAATCGGCTTTTTGAGCTGTTTCTGTCATAAAATAATCTTGAACAACTACAAATTTTGCATTACTGAACCAACCGGATATTCGTTTCTTATCTATTGCACATCCAATAGGATCTTCGCCAAAAACAAACATATTTTTAATTTTTCCTTCATCAAGCATATCAATATGTCCTGCTTTGATAAGTTTTGGAAGAGAATCGGTCTTCCATGCGATTTTTAGTTTTTCAAGATATGTATTATCGTTCATTATTTGCCCACCAACTCCCATTTTAGAGCAAATTCCCATATCGAAAATTCCTTGCGAATTGTTTTTTTCTTTCAAGGAAATTAATCCATTTGAAGTTTTTCCTAGTTTGCCTGTAATCATTGCCAAATTGAAAAGCTCTTGTGTCGTTTTTCCTGAAATCTCCTTGTCCGAAAAAATCAAAATCCCATTCATTTGATTATTGTAATCTTTTACAAAATTTTCGAATTCTTTTATGTTACTATATCCTGATTTTTTGAAAAGTTCATCGAAATTTTCGGTTAATAGCGTTTTCTTATAAGTGTCAAAATCATCACAATTATCGTTGATAAACATCGCATTTTCAAGTCCATTTGCCAATAAAAAATGGTTCATGGCTTTTACCAAATGATAGTACGATTTTATATTATGAACTTTGTCAACTTTGTGAGTCATGCTATTTTCTGACTTGGTAGTAACTATTTCAATCGGGACATTTTTGGTTACTCTTGTATTGTTTACCATAAATCCAACAACTGCATTGTCATTATTTATTTCCGAACCGAATAAATATATTTTACTTGCTCCGCTAATTTGTTCAAACGGAACATTTGCTCTTGAACTGTCGAAATAACCTTTTCCTCTTTCGAGATACAAAAAGCTGTTAACATTGTTAGTCCCAACTGCATATCGAGCCATTTTTTGAATTAAATACAATTCTTCATTCGATAAACGAGCACCTGCGTAGAATGCATTTTCGTCGGCATTAACACTTTTAATTTTATCGACAATTATTTCGTATGCTTCTGAAAAAGAAATCTCTACGAATTTACCATTTTTCTTTAAAAGAGGTTTGTTTAATCGAGAAGAGTCGTTTAAGTAACTGTATCCGAACTTTGGAAAACGACAAATGTTTCCATCTTTGTTGATTAAAGCTCCTTTTTTTCCGGTTACTTTCATTACAAAATTTCCTCTGTGATGTATGATAATTTCGCAACCAACAGAACAGTAGTTACAAACGGTTTCTACTTTTGATGTTTTAACAGGTCCTGGTTTAAAGTTTACATTTTCAGTTATAGCTCCGGTAGGACACGCAGAAATGCACAATCCACATGATTCGCATTCGGTTTCTTGTAATGAGTTTCCCATGCTTGGAGCAACATACGTATTGAACCCTCTATTTATTAATCCCAATGCATTTGCACTAACCACTTCTTTGCAGATTCTTACGCAGCGTGCACACAAAATACATTTATTATTGTCGATTTCGATGTATGGATGTCGAAAATCAACCGAATATTCTTGATATTCGCCCTCAAATCGTTTTTGTTCAACTTCGTATTCTGTTGCATATTTTTTTAAATCGCAGGTGAAAAATTCGCTACATCCACATTCCATACAGCGACTAGCTTCGAGTTTTGCAACGATTTCATTTGCGTAACCCAATTCAACTTCGTCGAAATTCATTCGAGCTTTTGGGTCTAAAGTTGGCATTTCTTCACGTTTTTGATTTTCAAATTTGCCAATATATTCTGCAGGAGTTTGTTTTCTAAAATTATCTTTTTTGCTTAAAAATTCTTGTTTCGGAGCTTCAATTGGTAATCCACTCAAAAATTGATGACAACTGCGAGACGCAATTTTTGCTTGTGCAATGGCTTCAATAAGTGTAGCAGCTCCTGTAACTCCATCTCCGGCTGCAAAAATTGAATCAACACCAGTTTGAAGTGTTTTCCGATTGGCATCAATATCTCCCCATTTATTGCCTTTTAGTGTACCATTGGCATAACTATTAATATCGTCTAAAAAATTAATGGTTGTTTTTTGCCCAATTGCTGCTAGAGCGAAATCCATTTCAATGTCAAACTCTGAGTTTTCGATAGGAATTGGTCTTCTTCTTCCGGAAGCATCGGGTTCACCTAAATCCATTTTAATACAAACAATAGATTTTAATTCATCTTTTTCGTTTTTGTTTACTTTTATTGGAGCAGTTAAAAATAAATATTCAACTCCTTCTAATTTACTTTCGTGAATTTCGATAGGATTAGCAGGCATTTCAGCTTCGGTTCGTCGATAAATTACGTAAACTTTTTTAGCTCCGCAACGAATTGCCGTACGACAACAGTCCATTGCTGTGTTTCCGCCGCCAATAACTCCAACAGTTTTTCCACTAAAATCGTGTTTTTTGCCCGAAAGTTCCATTTGTTTCAAGAAATCAATTCCAGAAAAAACATTCAATGCGTCATCGCCTTCGCAACCAATACGTGTCCCTGTTTGACAGCCAATAGCAAGAATCATTGCATCGTAATTATCTTTAATTTCTTTGTACAAGATATTTTCGCCTAAGCGTTTGTTGTAATAAATATTTACTCCGAGTTCGGTTATGTTATCAATTTCTTTTTGCAAAACATCATTGGGTAATCGATATTCGGGAATACCATAGCGTAACCAGCCACCGCCTTTAGGAGCAGCTTCGAAAACATCAACGGTATGTCCTTCTTTACGTAGAAAAAAAGCACTTGATAATCCTCCAGGACCGGCTCCAATTATTGCAACTTTTTTTCCTGTTGGTTTTTTAATATCGGGAACGTATTTCGATTTTGAATTTAAATCGAAATCTGCAGCGAAACGTTTCATGTAGTCGATTCCAACGGCGGTTCCTTCGTCGAGTAAATTACGACGACACGCAAGTTCGCAAGGACGAACACAAACTCGTCCGCAAACAGCAGGGAAGGGGTTTGTTTCTTTAATTAAAGCAACTGCTTCGTGGTATAAACCTTTTTCGACAAATGAAATATAGCCTTGTACATCAACTCCTGCAGGACAAGTTTGCTTGCAAGGTGCGGCACAATCGGCGTAGTGATTGCTTAGCAACAAATCTAAAGCAGTTTTTCGTGCTGTACGGATTTTGTCGTTTTCGGTTGTGATGGTCATTCCTTCGGTTAAACGAGTTGAACAAGATGGTTGCAAACCTCTCATTCCGGCAACTTCAACCACGCAAACATAACAAGATGAATATGGTTCTAATCTTGGGTCGTTGCAAAGTGTTGGAATTTCAATTCCTAATCTTTTTGCAAGTTGAAGAATTGTTTCGCCTTTGTTTCCTTTAACATTATTTCCGTTAAGAATTATATTTAATTGTTCGTTCATATATTGTTTTTTGCCCCAACCCCAAGGGGTTTGGAAAATGATTTGTTTTATTTTGTTTACTTTTTTAAAAATTATGTCATCACAAATTGTGATGACATAATTTTTTCAATTTGTTCGTCATTGCGAACGTAACAAAGTGAAGTGTGGCAATCTCAAACCTACGAAGTTCTGAACATTTTGAATGAGATTGCCACATTTCGTTTCACTCCATTCGCAATGACGTTCTATTTATAATATTTATTTTATTAATTACCAATGAATTATATCTTCGAATAAATCTTTCCATTCAGGATTTAAACTATTTATTAAATCTAATTTTTTCTTTCGAGTTCCTGCTTTTATTTGTTTTTCTCTTTCAATTGCAAAAATAATAAGATTAAAATGCTCAAAATAAACAAGTTTATCTAAATTATATTTTGTTGTGAACGATTTTTTATAAATTGTTTCTTTATGTTCTGCTATTCTTTTCGACAAATCTGACGTTACACCTGTATATAAAACTGTATTATTTTTGTTTGTAATTATATAAACATATCCGCCTTTTTCCATAACGTTTGTAACTTTTTCAATTTGTTCGTCATTGTGAGAGAAATGTAGTAATTTTTTTGCTTTTATTGAAGACGAAAATTTAGACTTCAATATTTTCAATTTGTGAGATTGCCACACTCCATTTCATTCCGTTCGCAATGACGTACTATTTTTGATTGTTTTTCTTTTGCCTTTTCAACTTTATAACTTTATAAACTTTTAACTTATTTTAATTGCGTTAAATTTACACTTACTATAACAAACGCCACATTTAATACAAGCATCTTGTCTAATAAAGTGCATTTCTTTTCTTGCTCCGTCAATTGCGTTAACCGGACAATTTTTAGCACAAACCGTACATCCAGTGCAATTTACTTTGTCAACTTCGTAAGTTAAAAGTTGTTTACAGCTCTTTGCAGGACATTTTTTGTCGTTTATGTGTGCTTCGTACTCGTGACGGAAATATTTTAAAGTTGTTAAAACAGGATTTGGAGCAGTTTGTCCTAATCCGCACAACGAACTATCTTTAATTTGATAAGCTAATTCTTCTAACAATTCAATATCGCCTTGTTTTCCCTCACCTTGCGTGATGCGAGTTAAAATTTCTAACATTCGTTTGGTTCCAATTCGGCAAAAAGTACATTTTCCACAACTTTCTTCTTGCGTAAAATTCAAGAAAAATCGAGCCATATCAACCATACAAGTGGTTTCGTCCATAACAACCATACCGCCCGAACCCATAATTGCACCTGTTGCATTTACGCTATCGTAATCAACTAAAGTGTCAGATAAATGTTCAGGAATGCAACCGCCCGATGGTCCGCCAAGTTGAACTGCTTTGAATTTTTTTCCATTTTGAATTCCACCACCCAATTTGAAAATAATATCTTTAATAGAAATTCCCATTGGAACTTCAACCAAACCTCCATTTTGAATTTTTCCTGTTAAAGCAAAAACTTTTGTTCCTTTACTTTTTTCGGTTCCATATTTTGCATAAGCGTCGGCTCCGTGCAAAATTATCCAAGGAATATTTGCCAAAGTTTCAACATTATTTATGTTGGTTGGTTTACGCCACAAACCAGCTTCGGCAGGAAATGGTGGACGTTTTCGAGGCATTCCTCTTTCGCCTTCAACCGATGCAATTAATGCAGTTTCTTCGCCACAAACAAATGCTCCGGCTCCTTCTTTTACATAAATATCGAGATTGAAACCTTCTAAACCTAAAATGTTTTTTCCTAAATATCCAGCATTTCGAGCTTGTTCCAACGCAATATTTAATCGTTTTATTGCCAATGGATATTCGGCTCTACAATAGATTACACCACCGTTTGAACCCATCGCGTAAGCTCCAATTATCATTCCTTCGATTACCGAATGTGGGTCGCCTTCTAACAATGAACGATCCATAAATGCACCAGGATCACCTTCGTCGGCATTGCAAATTATATATTTTTCGTCGGATTTATTGTTGTTTGCAAATCGCCATTTCAAACCAGTTGGAAATCCACCGCCTCCACGACCTCGCAAGCCAGAATCGAGAACAGTTTTGATAACATCTTGATCAGAAATTTTGTCTGAAATTATTTTTTTCAACGATTTGTAACCATCTCTTGCTTCGTATTCTGAAATAAATTCAGGATTTATAAAACCGCAATTTCGCAAAGCGATTTTTACTTGTCCTTTGAAAAAATTATCGTCTTTGGTTTCGAACAAATCGGTTTTAACAACATATTCTTTAATTGGAGAAAATAGTTTTATATGTTTTTCAATAATTTCATCTACTTTTTTCTCGTCAATTTCGCCATACAAATACGAACCAGTTTCGTCGATAATTTCAACCAAAGGTTCGCGAAAACACATTCCAACACAACTTGTTTTTCCAAGTTCGAAATCTAGATTTTCTGATATTTTTAATGCTGATAATTTATCATAAACTTTGTTAGCTCCAGCTGCAATTCCACAACTTCCAAGACCAACAATAACTTTTGTTTTTGACATTTTTTAGATTTTAAAGAATTAAAATTAATTTGCTTCTTGCAACTTGATTTCACGTATAACTTTCACTGCATCAGTTGATTTGAGTTTTCCGAAAGTGTTATCGCCAATCATCATTACAGGAGCTAAAGAGCAACAACCCAAACATGCTACCGATTCCAGAGTGAACATTCCATCGGGAGTGGTTTCGCCATCCGAAACATTCAGCGTTTCTTTAATTGCATCTGTGATTGCATCAGCATTTTGAACGTGGCAAGCTGTTCCGTGACAAACTTTTACGATGTGTTTTCCTGCTTTTTTTAGTCTAAATTGAGAATAAAAAGTTGCAACTCCATACATATCGCTCAATTTCAAACCTAATTGTTTCGAAAAATGTTCAAAAACTTCGTTTGGAAGATATCCGTAAATGGCTTGGGCTCCTTGAAGCAAAGGAATTAGATTTCCTTTTTTTCCTTTGTATTTTTCGATTAATTTATCGAGAAGAGAAATGTCGATTGTATTTTGCTCTTTTTCAACGTGTTGAGTCGAAAATATTCGTTTAATTCGCATATATATTTTTGTTTATCTTTTCAGTTATAAATATATGGTTTTGTTTTAATCATCAATCTTTTATAAAACATATTTGAATACAAACGTGTGACAGTTTTAGTTTTAAGAATTAAAATTTTGCCTGACATTTTGAAGTTGAGAGAATAAAAGATAAATAAAAAAAGCGACCGATATTTTAAGCATCGGTCGCTTTGCATCTGAAAGTATTTTGCTATTTTACAACTATAAATCGTTTTGTAATTTTTGCGGACTCGTTTTCTAAAGAATAGAAATAGATTCCATTTTCGTAATTTGAAATATTGAAGTTTATGCTTGATTGTCCGTTCTGAACATTAAGAATATCAATTACTTGTCCTTGAGTATTGTAAATACTTATTTTGGAGTCTTTTGCTACATCAGACAATACAAAATTTACAGATGATGATGCAGGATTTGGCATAGCAAAAATATTTGTTGTGTTAGTATTAACTTTATCTGCAATTGATGAAGATGTATCAGCTTCAATAAATAATTTTAATGTTACTGGATAATGGTCAGAACCATTGTAAAGTGCGGTGATTAAATTAGAAGGAACAGATGTGTTTGTTGGGCTATCTGTAATGGCTTCATTAAAATGTAAACCGTCTTGTCCAATAGTTTTGTATGAATTTGAAATATATGAAACTTTCATATCTCCATTCATAATGCTATTTGAAGCTAAAATAAAATCAAATCTACCATCAGAACCACAACCACTTCCACACTCTTCAGTAAAACATTCGGTGTCTCCGTCGAAGTCGTAACGAGTTGATTGAGTGTGATAATATGCAAAACTTGAATTATTATCCCAGTCGCCAGGCTTGTTTACTGGGTCGTTCATTTTTGTATCTGAATTGGTATGGCTAATCATGTTTTGATAAGCAGTTTCGGTGCTTGTGTAAAGATTAAAATCGCCCATAATTATATAATTGCCAGCAGCACCAAGGTTGTCAAGATAAGTCATAATACTGCTTGTCATTTCGGCTCTTGCAACGGTTTCGGTTTCTCCAGCTTTTAAGTGTGCTGAAATACAGTATAGATATATCGGATTTCCATCAACATCGTTTGTTGTGTATTTTAATTTGTAAACATTGATATCCCTTAAATCGTTTAAAATTACATCTTGCATAACTAACTCAAACTTTTCAGAATTGTAGTATAATTCATTTACAATCCAAGATGTCGTATTATTGGTCATAACGGCACGTTTGTAGTATGTTATTCCGTCAACATTCAGACAGTTTGTTTTAAGTCTGTCGTGATCAGATGAATTATCGCTAATTTCGTTAACCTCAAAAATGTCAGGTTTAACATATTGTAAAATAGTTTTTAAATATCCATCTTTAGTTGTGATGTTGTTATTTGTTTGATTGCAAGTAATGTAGGTACTTGAAGTATAAGCCAGTAGATTATAATGCATAACAGTAACCGTGTCGCTGCCTGAATTTACAGGAGGCTCAACAGTTCCTTGTGAACCAGAGATAAATAAATCATCAACTTCCCAAACTCTGGCTGCACTTGTTGACGAGGTATATTTAATAGCTACGTATCCGTTTCCGGTATATGATGATAAATTAATATTTCCCGATTCCACCCAAACATAGCTTCCTGTTGACAATGATGCTGATA
This sequence comes from Bacteroidetes bacterium GWF2_33_38, assembly GCA_001769505.1. Classification (GTDB taxonomy): domain Bacteria; phylum Bacteroidota; class Bacteroidia; order Bacteroidales; family GWF2-33-38; genus GWF2-33-38. Next base: position 58,243 of record MEOF01000032.1, on the reverse strand, counting down.
AGTTTGTCCATGTTGCGGTATTTGGATTGCTAAATCCATCGTAATTTGTAGATACTAATACCTGAATATTGTCTCCGGTATATGTTGTTGCACTTTTAAAGCTAAAAGAGACTGGAGCGTTATCGGTAAAATTAATTTGAGGAGAAATTAACCAATCTTCATTAGCAACGTTACCTGATGAGTACCCGTTAATATATGCAAATTTATTAGCATTAAACGACGATACGTACCAATTTTGGTCGCCAATAACACTAATCTCAGACCATGTTCCTAATGTTTCGTCTTCAAAATCGTTAAAACTTAAGGTGTCTTGAGCTGAAGAAATATTATAAAAAGCAAAAATGAATGTAAAAAAGTAAAAAAGATGTTTCATATTTTAAATATTAAATTTTGTAATCAGCTAAGGTAATAATAAAATAATTTTCGACAAAGATTAAAAATTTTGGCAAATGTGTTTTTATTAACAAATTGATGAACGGATTTATATTTTTATTCCCAATAAGGTTATATCGTCAATTTGTTCACCATCTCCAATCCAATTTGTAAGTGTAGTTTCAAACATAATTTTCTGTTCTGGCATTGGCAATCGGCAATTTGTAATTAGTAATTGCTTTAGATTTTTAGAAAGGAATTTTTTTCCTTTAGGTCCACCAAATTGGTCTTGAAAGCCATCGGTTCTTAAATAAAGGCAATCTCCAGAATGAAGTTGAAATTCATGATTGGTAAAAGGCTTCATTTGAGGGCTAATTCCGACTGGTTCCTTATCTGCATTTATTTCATAAAATATAGAATTTACGGGGTTTAAAATACTTGATTTGGAATTGTCAATGAGTTCATTCGTATTTTCTTTATAACAGCATGAGGTTGATTTAACGGAAAATTCTTTTAAAATATTTCCACCTTTGGACTTTATGATGTAAATTGGGTTATTTGCTCCTGAAAATTGGATAATATTATTTTTTGTATCTATTATACATATTGCTATGTCCATTCCATCTTTTTGTTCTCCACCTAAACCACCTTGTTTAAGAGCAAGTATTATTTCGCTACGTGATTTATCAAGGATTTGGTTGGCTTGTATTTTTTTATTTTCTTGAACGATTTTATTTAAAAAACTAATTCCTAGCATACTCATAAAGGCTCCGGGTACACCATGCCCTGTACAATCTGCCACAGCTACATATAAAATACTATCTCTTTTATATAACCAATAAAAATCACCAGAGACAATATCTTTAGGTTTAAATAAAATAAAGTGTTCACCTAAAATAGACCTTGTTTCTTTGGTAATAGGTAAAATAGCCTCTTGGATTCTTTTTGCATAATTAATACTGTCGGTTACATCTTTGTGAATTTTTTCTATATGTTCCTTTTGTTCTGTGACTAAGTCTCGTTGTGCAGTGATTTCTTCGTTAGCTTGATTTAATTTTGAATTTTGAATTTCGATTTGATTTTTTTGTAAAGCAAGTACAGTATTTGCTTTTTTCTTTTGCATGAATAAACGAAAAATGATGCTGGAAAAAACAAGAATGATAATGAATCCGACTACAAAAGAATATATGAGTATAAGTTGTTTGCTACGTTTTTCTTCGCTTTGAATAAGTTCTGCCTTTTTGAGAGCATTTTCTTTATTAAGATTGTCAATCAGTAGCTGTTTCTTTTCGGCTTCATATTTAACTTCTACTTCAGCTAATGCTTTGTTTTTTCTTTCGGAGAATAAACTATCTTGTGTTGCTATAAATATTTCGGCGTATTCCAAAGATTTAGATGAATTTCCAAGTGATTTATATGCATTTTTAAGAAATACAGCAATTTCATTTTGCAATGAAATTGAATTAATTTCTTTTGCAACGTAAAAGGCTTTAAGTCCATAATTAATTGCTTCATTGTAATGTGCATTCTTATCATTTTTTGTATAAGACACTGAATCGGCAATAGTAACGTGTAATCCTGCTATATTTCCCCACACCACTGCGATTCCATATTTATCACCGAGTTCTTCTTTAATTTTTAATGATTTTAGAAAATAAGTAATAACCTTTTCATAATTTTTTTGATTATAAAAAACAATTCCCATATTTGTGTAGCACCTTGAAATTCCTTGTTTGTCGCCTATTTTCTCAGCAATTTTTATAGAATTTGAATAATATTCAATCGCTTTTTCATGATAGCCTTGATCTTTATACACGTTGCCAATATTCATGTAACAGATTGAAATTCCTCTATTTTCATTTAATTCTTCATAAATTTTCAAAGAATTTTCAAAATATTTTAAGGCTTTATCATAATTATGCTGTTGATAATGAATAAGTCCTACAGTAGTTGAACCGTCGGCTATGCCTTTTTTAAAGCCTAATTTTTCATAAATTTGTAACGATCTAATAAAATAACTAATTGCTTTGTCGTAAGTTCCTTGACGATAGTGAATAGTGCCAATGTTTAAATAACATTTTGATATTCCATATTCATCCTTGATTTCTTGGTATATTTTTAATGATTTTATAAAAAAATCATTTGCTAAATTATAATTACCTAAGTTAGTGTATGCACTTCCTACATTTCGAAGGGAGATGGCTTTAAAAGCAGAAAGTCTAATTTTTCCAAAATCTAACTTTTTTTCATCTTTACTTTTTTGCTTGTTTTTATTATCAGGGAATGAGCTTATAACTTTGTCCGTTAAATTCATTGCTTTTATGTAGTAAAACAAAGCGGAATCAGGCATTTTGGCATCGTATTCAACGCCAATATCGATAAATAATTGGATGCACGTAGTATCGTGTTTTGCTTTCTGAAATTCGCACCATAAAGAATCGATTTTTTTTCTATCTTGTCCATTAACTGTGAGCAGAATAATAAAAAAGAAAGGTACAATAATAATTATCCTTAATATTTTCATGGTATTTATTTTATATTCTAATCCCTAAAATTGTAATATCATCAATTTGCTCTCCATCTCCAATCCAATCTGACAAAGTTTTATCGAGCACTTTATGCTGCTCATGCATGGGTAATTGAGAATTATTAATTAATAATTGCTTTAGGTTTCGAGAAAGGAATTTTTTAAGATTTTTTCCACCAAATTGGTCGGCGTATCCATCACTTAGCATATATAGGCAATCGCCTTTTTGCAATTCAAATTCATGGTTTGTGAAATCGTTCATTCGTAAATGAATAGCAATAGGCATTTTATCCCCTTTGACTTCGTCAAGTTGAAAGTTAAAAGTTGAAAGTTCATCAAGTTTAGTATTTTCTTCGTTTTTTACTTTTAATTTTTCACTTTTCACTATGTAAAGAGGATTGTTTGCTCCAGCGAATTGGGCGTGATAATAATTATTAATTATAAATTGTGAATTGTCAATTACCACTAAGCTCATGTCCATTCCATCTTTCTGCTCGCCCGAAATGCCTTTTTGTTGTAATGCATTAATTATTTCTATACGGAGTTCGTTTAGAATTTGGTTGGCTTTTGTAACTTCTTGTTTCCGAACAATTTCATTTAAAAAACTTATACCAAGCATGCTCATAAATGCACCAGGCACTCCATGTCCAGTACAATCGGCGACGGCAATTACTATTTTATTATTTATTTCGGCGAACCAATAAAAATCGCCCGATACAATATCTTTGGGTTTAAATAATATAAAATGTTCGGGTAAAATTGATCTTGACATTTCGCTAATTGGTAAAACTGCTTCTTGTATTCGTTTTGCGTACGTAATACTGCCTTCAATTTCGTTTTTTTGTGCAAGAACTAGATCTCGGTGTTTTCTAATTTCGTTTCGTTGTGTAGTAATTTCAATATTTTTTTGTTCAATTTCTTTGTTTTTTAAATTTAGTTCGAAATTTGCTTTTTGTTTGGCTTTATACTGTCGATATAAAAGAATCATAAAAAAAGATATTAATATAAAACCCGAAATAACGAAGATTGAAAAAATACGTTGTTGTTTAATCTTTTTTTGTTTTTCACCTAATTCAAACTCTTTTAATTTTTTATCTTTATTTAGAAGTTCAATTTCTTTTTGTTTTTTGTCGTTTTCGAACTGAGCTTCAATAGTGGTAATAAGTTCAGATTTCTCGCTATTGTATATTGAGTCATTAGTTTCCTTATAAAGTTTATAGTATTCGAGTGATTTTTGATAATTTCCAAGATGCTCGAAAATCGTAGTTAGTAAACCATATGAATAATTTTCGTCGTATATTGAACCTATTTCTTTAGCTGTTTTGACACTTTTTTGTGCATATGATATGGCAAGTATATAGTCTTTTTTCTGAATATACATATCGGCAATATTTCCACATAAAATTGCAATACCTTGTTTATCGTTTAATTTTTCTTTTATCGAAAGAGATAAATTGAAATATTCGAAAGCCTTGCCATATTCTTTAAGTTCGTTATAAGATTGTCCGATATTGTTGTAAACAGAGGATAGGTGTTTTTCGTTTTCTGTATTTTTCAAAATATTGATTGCATTTTGATAATAGATTAACGATTCGGAGAGTTTTCCTGATTCGGCTAAAATATTTGCAATATTTCCGTACGATGTAGCCAATCCATCAGTATTTCCTATTTTTACGCAAATTTCGCTGTGTTTTTTATAATATTCAATTGATTTATCGAATTCATTAAGGTAATAATAAACGTTTCCAATGCTATTATAATCACCTGCAATTTCATATGGCAGATTGTTTTTTTCGTCAATTTTTAGCGTTTTGAAGTAAAAATCTAAGGATGAAGAATAATCTCCCATTGACATACATGCATTTCCTGCATTTGTATATACTCTGTCGAGACCATCTTCAATTTTGTATTGTTTTTTATAATTTAACGTTTTCAAAAATAAATCTTTTGATTTCTGATAATTTCCTTGCTTGTATTCAATTATTCCAAGGTTTAAATAATATTCAGACATTCCGAATTTATTGTTGTTAATACTATCAAGTAAGTAGGTCTGCATATTATAATACTGAGCTTGTTTATATTCGTTAGTATTGACATAAACGGCAGTTAAGTCGGCATATAACTTTACAAGACTGTTGTAGTATTTATCTGTCCCGTTTTTTTTTGTTAAACTCTGAAGAATATTGTTTGCATTTAGTAGATATTTAAGACATTCTTTATATTCTCCTTTTTTGAAATATAACACAGCCAATGCATTTATGTTTTTTGCCTTTAATAATAATAATTCTTGATTGTTGGCTTGGTTTTTTAATATTTGCTCATTGATTTTTATAGAATTTTTTCGATATACAAAAGCAGAATCAATATTTGTTTGCTTGTAGATTTCAGAAAGTTGGTGATTTAAATTGATTTGTTCATTTTTATTTTTTGATTTTTCAAGTAATAATTTTAGTGAATCTATTGATTTAGTTGAATAATCTTGGGCTTGTATTGTGAAAAAACACAAAAAAAGAATTGAGATAATATGAAAACGTGCAATCATATTTTTATTCCTAGAATTGTAATATCATCAATTTGTTCTCCGTCGTCAATCCAATCTGACAAAGTTTTTTCTAAAACTTCTTTTTGTTCTTGCATTGATAATTGAGAATTATTAATTAATATTTGTTTCAATTGTTTTGACATAAATTTTTTGCCCCTTGGTCCGCCAAATTGATCTGAGAAACCATCGCTGAACATATATAGGCTATCGCCAATTTGTAAATCAATTTCGTGTAGAGTAAACTTGTCCATTCGTTCGTAAATAGCGATAGGCATTTTATCTCCTTTGACTTCGTCAAGTTGAAAGTTAAAAGTTGAAAGTTCATCAAGTTTAGTATTTTCTTCATTTTTCACTATTATCTTTTCACTTTTAACTATGTAGAGCGGATTATTTGCCCCCGAAAATTGCAATTTCATGTTTTTGAAATCAATAGCACAAAGTGCAATATCCATCCCATCTTTTTGTTCTCCACTTGCTCCAGTTTGCCCTAAGGAGTTAATTATTTCTTTTCGCAATCGTCTTAAAATTACGGCAGGATTGGTAATGTATTCTTTTACAACGATTTCTTTTAACAACGACATGCCTAGCATACTCATAAAACCACCCGGTACTCCGTGTCCTGTACAATCTGCCACGGCAACTACTGTTATGTTTTCGACTTCAACTAGCCAATAAAAATCACCCGAAACAATATCTTTAGGTTTGTATATTATGAAATGTTCGCCAATTAACTCTTTCGATATCTCATTATTAGGGAGTAATGCATTTTGAATTTGACGTGCATAATTAATGCTGTCGGTAACTTCTTTGTTTATTAATTCGATATGCTCTTTTTGTTTAAGCACCATATCTCGTTGCGATTCGATTTCGTCGCGTTGAGAAGTAATTTCTTCATTTTGTTGATTAAGCACCTCGTTTTGAGTTGATATTTCCTCTTTTTGTTGTTCCAAAACAGTATTTTTGAGAACAATTTCATCCTTTTGTTTTACAACTTCGGCAGTTCGTTGTTGAACGATTTTTTCGAGTTTTATTTTTTCTTTTTCGATTTTGCGAATACTGATTTTTACGATAAAATAAACAAATGCAATGAACAAAATTATATAAATAAAGAAAGCTAAAGCTGTTCTGTACCAAGGAGGATTAATTGAAAATCGATATGCTGCAGGTATCGTTTCAAAGTCGTATAAATTACGTGATTTAATCATAAAAACGTAGTTTCCTTCAGGTAGATTGGTATATTCTTTTTCTGTTTTATTTGACCATGAAGACCAGTTGGTATCGAAACCCTCTAACTTATAGCTATATGTATTACGTTGATATTCTTCGTAATATGTTGATGAAAAATTGAATTTTATTGAATTAGATTCGTAAGGAATTACAATTTTTTCGTGGTTATTTTGTTCGTTAATAAGTTCGCCTTTTTCATTCAGAAAAGCACCATTAAAAATTATTGAATCGTTTGAAATAGGTAAAGAAACTTTCCGGATTAAAGCATTGAAAAACGGTTTTTCGATTGAAATAGATGGATCGAAGTGAACTAAATTATTGCTCGAACCAATCAAAATATTGTGTTCGTCGATAGGTAAAAAAGTATTGTTTGTGAAGCTATTTATTTTATTTACAGGTTTATCAAATAGCTTGCAAGAAAATTTTCCATTTTTGTCTTTTTCAAAATATCCACATAAATCGTAAAGATTATCGTAAGCCCAAAACCACGCTTTTCCATTCTTGTCATTTTTAATTGCTGTAATATAAATATTGGCTCCGATAAGTGAATTTATTTCATCGTAAGGGTGAAATTTTTTACTGTTTTCATCAAAAATATAGATTCCTTTTTCTGTTCCAAAAAGAATTTTGTCGAATAATTTTAATATTGAAACCGATGATTCGGAGGGGAGTCCAAATAATGTGTCGTATGTACGAATAATTGATATTGAGTCTTTTATGAGTTCTAGTTCCAATATTGTTTGCTCGTCTTGACAAGCCCAAAAGTGATGATTGTTACCCTCTTCAATTGCACTTATATATCCAATTTTTTGATTTTCAGAAACAAATTCCCATTTATCATTAATTTGTTCAAAAATTTGTATTCCTGCGTGTTCACCAGCACCTAATATATAATTTCCATAACTTTCTTTGAATAATTTAAAAGGAGCGATAAAATCGGATATTTTATAGAACGACTTTTCATTTAAACAATATGTGCCAACATTGCTACTGCTAAATAATAAATCATTTTTAACTGGTAAAATATCCCAGACTTTCCGTGCATCTAAGCCTGCTTGTTTGGCAAAATTCCAATCGGGAAGGAGAGGGTTATCGTCGTTTTTCCAATTTTTACTGAATAAACCTTGAGCATTTCCTGCATATAGTCTGTTGTTGTGTAGTGCGACCGATAAAAACGACGCTGTTGAAAGTCCTGCAAGTTCATTAAAAACTGACCAAGGAGAATTTACATGAATGTACGAGATTCCAAATTCAAGTCCGCTCCAAATGTTTCCTTGCTTATCAGTATAAATTCCACAGTGATCATCGTTAATCATTCCACCTAGTCGGTTAATATGTTGCGTTGGAAAGCCTTTTTTATCCATAATAATTACCCCGCTTTCGACAGTTCCAAAGGCGATATATCCGTTTTGTAATTGAGTTGCAAGGTAAACTTGATAATCTTTCAAAAATGAAGATGTTTCTGTTTCCCATGAAGAGATTTTGTTGTTGTGATAGATAAATAAACCTTCACTTCTTGTAACAATTAGCAACGTATCACCGCCGAATGGAAACATGTTGCGAATGTTGGCATTACTCAAAAGTTCGCCACCTATAATTTCGATAGGAAAATTGTTTTTGAGAGTATAAAGTCCACTTGATAATTCGATAAATATTTTATTGTTAAATATTGTTATATCTCCAAGATATTTGTCGATTTCAAGAACTGATATTTTTTCATTTTCATAGATGAATAATTTTCCATTAACACTTGAAAAATATACTTTATTGTTGGAACAAGTTAATGACCAAATATTATCAACATTTTTATGTGGTTCTGGAACAAGAGGAAGTAAAGAAACATATTTTATATTTCCAATTGAATCGGGAGCTAAGTACCCAAAGTCGCTTCTGCCACCGACAAAAATAGTTTCATCTTTATCTTTCGCAAATGCAATAGCAAGTACAGGGTCAATAATTTTCCACGATGTTCCATCAAATTCGAGCAGGCCTGCAATATTTCCAAAATACATTACACCCCTAGAATCTTGTGTGATTGCCCAATTTTGATTTCCGGCTTTATATTCGATAGGCGAAAAATTTGTAACAAAGGGTATTCCTATTCGTTTATATTGGGCAATTAGTAGTTCTGATTGTAAGAATATAAACACTAATATAAATATGTAGCTCCAATATCTCATTAAATATATAATTCAAGTTTATCCAAATATATTAATAATTCTTGAAATAATGCGGTGTGTTAAATTTTTATTCCCACAATGGTAATATCATCGATTTGCTCTCCATCTCCAATCCAATTTAGAAGAGTAGTTTCTAATATAATTTTCTGCTCTGGCATTGGCAATTGACAATTTGTAATTAACAATTGCTTAAGATTTCTAGAAAGAAATTTTTTGTGATTACGTCCTCCAAATTGGTCGGCATATCCATCGCTTAGCAAATATATACAATCGTTTTTTTGAAGTTCAAATTCATGATTTGTAAAATCGTTCATTCGGTCGTAAATGGCAATTGGCATTTTATCGGGCTTAACTTCGTCAAGTTGAAAGTTAAAAGTCGAAAGTTCGTCAACTTTAGTATTATCTTCGTTTTTTACTTTTAACTTTTCACTTTTCACTATGTAAAGCGGATTATTTGCTCCTGCCCATTGGGCTTGAATAAAATTTTTAATTGCTAATTGTGAATTGTTAATTATTATAAGACTCATATCCATTCCGTCTTTTTGTTCACCAAATTCGCCTTTTTGTTGCAAGGCATTAATAATTTCTTCCCGCAACTTATTTAAAATTTGGTTTGCTTTTACAATTTCTTGGTTTCGAACAATTTCGTTTAAAAAACTTATCCCCAACATACTCATAAATGCTCCAGGAACACCGTGTCCTGTGCAATCGGCAACGGCAATAATTGTTCTGTTTTGAATTTTTGCAATCCAATAAAAATCTCCAGATACAATATCTTTTGGACGAAATAAGATAAAATGATTTTCCAACATCGCACGCGAAGCCTCGCTTATAGGAAGTACGGCTTCTTGAATTCGTTTAGCATAGTTTATACTATCTTCAATTTCCTCTTTTTGAGCAACAACTAAATCTCGGTGTTTAGAAATCTCATCACGCTGAGCAATAATTTCTTCTTTTTGTTGTAAAATTTCTTGATTTTGTTGTGCAAGAAGAGTGTTAGCCTTTTTCTTTTGGATAAATAAACGATACAAAACGGTCGAGAACGTAAGTATAATAATGAATCCGAATATAAAAGAAAAAATCAAGATTTGTTGTTTTTTGCTAAGTGCATCTTGAATTTCGATTGTTTTTTTGTCGAGAAGTGATTGTTTTTCTAGATTTGTTATTTCGAGTATATGTTTTTCGCTTTGATATTTTACATCCATTTCAGTAATGACTTTTGTTTTTTCATCAGAAAATAAGGAATCTTTATATGCGATTACTTTGTATGCGAATTCAATAGCTTTTTCAAAATTTTCTAATTTTGTATAACTATACATAATTGCATTTGCAGCAAAAAGAAGCGATTGATTTGATTTAATTTCATTTGCAATTTGAAATGATTCTAATCCAAATTCGATTGCTTTATGATAATTTTCTCTTTTTTCGCTTGCGGAAATATTTGATGAGTCAGCTATTGTGTTATATAGATTTGAGATATTTCCTAAAACTAACGACATCCCTTCTTTGTCGCTATATTCTCTTTTTATTTCTAATGATTTTAAATAGTATTCAATTGCTTGACTATAGTTTTTTTTATTTTTGAGACTTAGACCTAAATTGTTGTAACATTTTGAAATTCCAGATTTATCATCAACTTCTCGTTTTAATTTCAACGATTTTTGATAATTTATAATTGCATCGTCAAATTTACCTTGTTCGTCGTATATTATCCCAATATTCAAGTAGCAGACAGAAGCTCCTTTTTTATCTTTAAGTTTATTTCTTAAATCGAGTGATTTTTCAATATATTGGATAGCTTTTTCATACGACTTATTTCCCCAATGTACGACGCCAATACTATTTAAACTAATTGCCTGATATTTTTCGTTTTTAATTTTTTCCGAATTTTTTAAAGCTAACATATAGCATTGAATGGCTTCGCTATATTTCCCTTGTACTTTAAAAACATTTCCAATATTTATATTTGATATAATTATGCTTGTACTATCATTTAATATTTCAGCAATTTCGTATGATTTTCTGTAAGATTTTAAAGCTTCGTCATAACGTGCTGTATGTAAGAATAAATTTGCTAAGTTTCCATAATTCTTTATTAAATCACTTTTTTTCTCTAATTTTAAAAATAGCTCAATTGCTTTTAAATAATATTTTTCTTCATCTTCAAATTTTTTGTTTTGATTTGCGACATAAGCTAAATCTTCGTAAGATTTAGCTTTGCAAAGCATTGTAGTGGTATCATTCGATGTAAAATCAGTAATTATTTTGGAATATTTTACAACTGAATCATTACTAATTGTATAATAGTGTTGACAAATTTCTCTTAGAATTTTAGCCTTTAAAATATTGCTATGTGTTTCGTTTAGCTTTTGATTTAATGAATCAATTTTTGCTGCGAACGAAAATGAACTTATTATGAGAATAAAATAAATGAGCAGTGTTTTTTTCATACTTAAATTTTAATTCCCATTATGGTAATGTCGTCAATTTGCTCTCCATCTCCAATCCATTTATTCATTGTACTTTCCAGAATTTCTTTTTGTTCTTGCATTGATAATTGAACATTGTTAATTAATAATTGTTTAAGGTTTTTAGATAAGAATTTTTTTCCATTTGGTCCGCCAAATTGGTCTTCGTATCCATCGGACATCAAATATAAACAATCGCCCGTATTTATTTCAATTTCGTGATTAGTAAATTCATCCATTTTTAAATATATCGCAATAGGCATTTTGTCTGCCTTTAGTTCATAAAGTTCAAAGTTCGTAAAGTTTATAAAGTCAGAACTTTTGTTTTCTTCAACTTTATAACTTGATGGACTTGACAAACTTTTAACTATGTAAAGAGGATTATTAGCTCCTGCAAATTGGGCGGAACAATAATTATTAATTGTAAATTGTGAATTGTCAATTACCACGAGGCTCATATCCATTCCGTCTTTTTGCTCGCCCGATTCGCCTTTTTGCTGTAAGGCATTAATTATTTCAATTCGAAGTTGATTCAGTATTTGGTTTGCTAGGGTAATTTCTTGTTTATGTACAATTTCATTTAAAAAACTTATGCCCAGCATACTCATAAAGGCTCCGGGAACACCATGCCCAGTGCAGTCAGCAACAGCAATGATTAGTTTATTGTTTATTTTAGCAGTCCAATAAAAATCACCACTTACAACATCTTTGGGGCGGAAGAGAATGAAACATGACAGGTTTTCAAAACCTGTCATGTTTATATCAGGCAACATGGCTTCTTGTATTCTTCGAGCATAGTTTATGCTATCGGTTACTTCTTGGTGAATTTCTTCAATTTGTTCTTTTTGTTGGATAACTATGTCGCGTTGAGCTTCAATTTCATCACGTTGGGCTTCGATTTCTTCTTTTTGTTGATATATTTCAGCTGTTCTTTCTTTTACTTTTTCTTCTAGTTCACGATTTACCTTATCTTTTAGCTTATCATTTTCTGTAAGTTGCTGAATTATTAGCAATTGATTTTGCTCATTTTCTTTTTTTAATATATTTATTCTATCAGCAAGAGCTAATGAGAACAATGCTATTTCTATAATATTTCCAAATTGCATACCATGAAATGTGAAGTAATTAGAAGGTATTATTTCAATATTTCCTAAAATAAATGCAATTGTACCGAAGCTGAAAAAAATATTTGCAAGTAAAAAATACCTAGCTGGACGATATTTTTTTATAAAGGCGTAAATTGAAATTACCAAAATAGAAACAAAGGCTAAAATGCCACTTAAAAATGAGGCGAAAAAACATATTTTGCCTAAATTGGGAGCTATATATGGAATAGGAGGAATTACGACAATAATCAGGATAACAACATTAAGGTATATATTCCATTTTTTGAATTTCGTTTTAGTATCCAAAAAACTTTTTGTAAATAAAATAAGGAATACTCCAAAAAAAGCAGATACAACAAGCCCAAAAAATTCTAATGAAATCGGCGGTAACCAAGTAATAAAATATTCAAATTGATAATGGAGATTGTTTATCCAAATCAAACCACTACCTAAAAGCATTAAAACATAATACAAATAACTAATATGCTTAACCGAAAAAAACAAAAATAAGTTGTATAAAATCATTATTAATATTACGCCAAGAAAAATACCTTGAAAGTACCTTTCCGAATTATCATTTTGAGTAAATAAATACTCATTGATTATATCAAATTTTAAATTATGGTCTTTAATATTAGAAAAATTCCCCGAAATTTTAAAAATCAGAATTAATTCATTTTGAGAATCAATGGACAATTTCATTAGATTTCGAACATCTTTTATCTCTTTTTGGTCAACCGAAAATCCGTTTCCTGTTAAAATTTTATTTACAATAGAATCGCTACAATAAATAAAAACGTTAATTGTATCGAACGAAGGTAAATTAAGTACATAATTTAATTTTTGATTTGTATTGTTCAGAATTGAACAGCCAAACCAAATATCTCCCAAATTTTGATTTTCAAAAATAATTCCTTCGTAATTGAGTATAAAAGAACAGCTTTTGTATTTTTGAAAAACATCATTAACAGCAAGATTCCTTGTTGAATCAACAAAATATGTAATTTTATCAAAAACTACGATGGACTCATAACTGCTGTCTAAAATAATTTTATTATCGGCCTTACTTGTTAAGGTTGTAAGAAGTATAAAGCTTAAAACTATTTTATAAATATTTTTTTGAAATAGCATTATTATTTAATGTTTAACAATTAAATTTTAATTCCCATTACTGTAATATCGTCAATTTGCTCACCATCTCCAATCCAATCCGTTAATGTTTTTTCTAAAACTTCTTTTTGCTCATTCATTGATAAATGGCAATTGTCAATGAATAATTGTTTAAGGTTTTTCGACATAAATTTTTTGCCTTTTGATCCTCCAAATTGGTCTTCGTACCCATCTGAAATCAAATACAAACAATCGCCTTTATTTATTTCAATTTCGTGATTAGTAAATTCATCCATTTTTAGATATATCGCAATAGGCATTTTATCTCCTTTTAGTTCGTAAAGTTGAAAGTTCGTAAAGTTTATAAAGTCGGAATTTATTTTTTCGTCTACTTTATAACTTGATGAACTTTCAACTTGTAACTCATTACTTTTCACTTTTAACTTTTCACTTTCCCCTCTTAATTCTTCACTCTTCACTTTTAACTCTTCACTTTTCACTATCCAAAGAGGATTATTTGCTCCGGCATATTGAAGTGTTTGTGTTTCTAAATTTAATACGCACATACTGATGTCCATTCCGTCTTTTTGTTCGCCCGATACGCCTTTTTGTTGAAGTGAATTAATAATTCTAATTCGTAAGTGATGTAAAATTTGATTGGCCTGTATAATTTCTTCTTTTCGTACAATTTCGTTGATGAAACTTATCCCAAGCATGGACATAAATGCACCTGGGACGCCATGTCCTGTGCAATCAGCAACAGTAAAAATCTGCCAATTTTTGAAAATAGTTGCCCAATAAAAATCGCCCGAAACAATATCTTTTGGTTTAAATAATATGAAATGTTCGCCGAGAATCATTTTAAGAATTTCTGAATCGGGAAGAACTGCATTTTGAATACGTTTAGCGTAATTAATGCTCGATTCGATTTCGTCTTTTTGTTCAATAACTAAATCTCGATGTTTTGCAATTTCGTCGCGTTGAGTTTCAATTTCGTCACGTTGGGCAGAAATCTCTTCTTTTTGTTGTGAAATTTCGGTGTTTTGCTGTGCAAGTTTAAAATTTGCTTTTCGTTTATCGCTGTACTGTTTTGTGATTATTATTGAAAAAACCAACACAATTAAAAAGCCGAGGATAAAAGAGTAAATTAATACCATTTGTTTTTCAACTACTTGGTTCTGAATTTCTTTTTCTTTATTTAGATTTTCGATTTCGAGTTCTTTTTTTTCGGTTTCATATTTAGTTTGCATTTCGGTCATTGCATTTATTTTTTCTTGCGAATAAATCTTGAATTTTGTTTCTACTGAAAATTTGTAGTATTCCATTGCTTTTTTGTAGTCTTTTTGATCTGATTTTACGATTGAAAGAGATTCGTAAATATTGTTTATTCCGTCGAGGTGTTGAATTTTTTCAGCCATTTTGAGTGCTGTTAAATATAATTTTTCAGCTTCATCAAAATTATTCATTTTTGCATTAACCGATGCAAGTGCTCTGATGCAAGAAAATATTCCAAATTCGTTATTTACTTTTATAAAATATTCGTGTGATTTATTTATTTTTTCAATCGCACCTTTATAATCTCCATTTTCAAGCATTAACCATGATAAAATTAGATCAAACCCAGCTATTTCGTCGGGTTCGCCAATTTCACTAATCACTGCATACGAAATTTTATAATAATACAATGCAGAATCAATATTGAAAAATTCTAACGAAATAGGATCTGAAAATAAGCTGCCTATATCTCTATTTACACGAGCATTTCCAAGCTTATCGCCAACTTGAATCATTAATTTTTTAGATTTTTTATACCAAACGTATGCCTCATCGAATGTTTCGGGGCTTTGATAATGGTGGACAAGTCCAATGTATTGGGAAACATAAGCTTGTTCATTATATATATTCAGTTTTTCAAATTTTTTCAATGATGATAGATAGCGTTCAAGTGATGATGGATAATTCCCTTTTAGAAATGCAACATAACCAAGTTTTTTTAAAGCATGAGCTTCGAATATTTCATAAAATTTATTGCTTTTCTGTTTCTGTTTTTCGAGGCAATTAGTTAGTATTTGATTAAATACTGTGTTGGCTGAGTCAGGATTAGAGTCTGCTAATTCACACCCAAACAAGAATTGTGTTTTAATCTTTATGGTATCGTGAGCTTGACTTTTAATAATTTTATTAAGACTGTCAAGAACGTGTAAATTCTGTGCTGAAATTAGCACTACTGACACGATAAATATGAATAGTAATCCAATTTTTTTTTGCATAATCAACTAAATTTTAATTCCCAATATAGTAATATCATCAATTTGTTCTCCGTCTCCAATCCAATCGTTTAATGCTTTTTCCAAAACATTTACCTGCTCTGTTAATGTTGAAGATTGATTTTCAATTAACAAGTCTCGTAATTGGTTATAAGAAAATTTTTTATTATTAGGTCCACCGAACTGATCATGAAATCCATCGGAGAACAAATAAATAAGTAAAGGAGCTTGAATATCAAAAGTTTTAATGGGAAATGATGTTAAGTCAACTTTAAAAAATGATCCGATAGAATATAATCCTCCCTCAATTTCAATAACATTGTTATTTGTTATTAAAATAACATTTTGATTTGTTGAAGTAATTTCGAGTTTGTCATCTTTAATTTTGCAAATTGAAATCTCCATTCCGTCATTATTCGTGGTTTCTTTGCTTTTTTGACTCATTGAATATAATATGCCTTCGTGCATCTCAAGAAGAATTTTATCGAGGTCAAAAATCTTTTTTTGGTTTACTATTTCGTTTAATAAAGTATTTCCAATCATGCTCATAAATGCTCCGGGAATTCCATGACCGGTGCAATCAACTACAGCTATAAATTTTTGATTTTCAATTTCAGTAAACCAGTAAAAATCGCCACTAACAATATCTTTAGGTTTGAAATATATAAAAGATTCCCCGAATACTTCATTTATGACTGCCTCTGATGGTAGGATTGAATCCTGAATTTGTTTTGCGTAGTTTATACTATCTATAATTTGAATATTTTTTCTTTCAAGTATTTTATTAGTATTTTCAAGCATTTCACTTTGCAGAGATATTGCTTCTTTTTGTTGTCTTATTTCTTCATTTCTTTCACTAATTTCAATGTTCTGAAACTTTAATAAAATATTATTTTTTCTTTTATTACGATATGCAATTATAATTCCTATTGAAAAAATTATTATAAGTAAGACTATTCCAATTAAATAGTTTTTAGTTGTTTTTTGTTTAGAAATTTCAATTTCTTTCAGTTCTTTTTCTTTATTAAGAAGTTTAATTTCATTTTGTTTTTTTTCGGATTCAAATTGCATTTCTGCTTTAGCAATTGCATTTGTTTTTTCTTCTTTAAACAAGCTATCTTTAAGTGCAATATAAATTTCAGAAAATTTTATGGCTTTTTCATAATCCTTAAGATTAATATATATGGTTTTTAATTCATATGCAGCTTTAATTTCAATTGGAAGAGAATTAATTTCTTTTGCAATATTAAAAGCTTTAGTCCCATTTTCTAATGCAAGAATTAAATGTTTTTTTTCTTTTTCTCCTTCCAAATATTCGGACAATGCATTATGAAGCGATGCAATGCTAACTAACGTATAAGCTGTTCCATTTTTATTTTCTAATTCTTCAAATGTTGAAAATGATTTTTGAAAATAATCTAACGCTAAGTTATAATACTTATAAATTGAATCTGTATGAGAATCAGAACTCTGTAGTTTGTCTCCTTTGTCTTTGTATATTGTGCCTATATTTCCATAGCAAGTAGCTATACTATTTTTATCATTAATTTCTATTTGAATAGCCAGTGCTTTGAGATAAAAGTTTATCGCTAAATCAGAATTATTATTTTCATTATATACATTACCGATATTATTGTATGAAAGAGCAATCCCACTTTTGTCATCTAACTCGAGAGCAATTTCAAGAGATTTTTTAAAATATTCGATTGTAGTAGTATAATTTTTCTGTTCAATATGAATATTTCCAATTCCTATATAACAATATGACATACTTTGTTTTAATTGCTTAATTTCATAATCTTCTTTAGCAATACTTAGCAGTTCATCTGAAATTTTTAAAGAGTTTAAATAATATTCTATAGCTTTGGGATAATTACCTTGAATTGTAAAAATATTTCCTAAATTACCATTGCATGCAATAAGTCCTTGCTTATTATCGGTAAGTTTATAAATGTTTAAGCAAAAAAGAATTTTTTCAATTGCGTAAGAAAAATTTCCTCTGTCCTGAAAAATAAGCCCAATATACATTAGTGATTGTGCTTTCAGATTTGCATAGGTTTTTATTTCATTTGAAAAAGATTTTTTTTTATGTTCATTTTTAGAAATAAAATCGGTTAAGTTTACATTATTTTCAAACGGAGATTTTTTTAGGTGTTTATCTGCAATTTTAATAGCTTTTTCATAAAAAAATAAGGCAGAATCTATATTAATACTTTCGTATATTATTCCTATTTCATCATTTAAAAGATTGATTTTTATAGTATCATTTTCTGCATTATTAAAAATATTAAAAAGACTGTCTGTGACTATTTTATGGTACAGGCTATCATTATAATGGATTTCATCATCAGCTTTTAATCCTGTAATAAATATAATTAATGAAAGTAATAAAGTGATATTTTTTCTCATTAGCTTAAATTTTAATTCCCATTACCGTAATATCGTCAATTTGTTCGCCATCTCCAATCCAATCTGTTATGGTTTTTTCTAAAATTTCTTTTTGCTTCTTCATTGTCAATTGTGAATTGTCCAAAAGTAATTGTTTAAGGTTTTTGGATAAGAATTTTTTGCCTTTAAGACCTCCAAATTGGTCTTCGTATCCGTCGGACATTAAATATAGGCAATCGCCTTGGTTTATTTCAATTTCATGATTAGTGAATTCGTCCATGCGTTCGTAAATGGCTATTGGCATTTTGTCGGGCTTTAGTTCATAAAGTTGAAAGTTAGATTCCTCACGTTCGTTCGGAATGACAGGGGGAGAGTTTGGAATGACAGCAAAGGAATTTGATTTTTTATCTACTTTATAACTTGAAGGACTTGATAAACTTTCATCTTGTAACTCATCACTATTCACTTTTAACTTTTCACTTTTCACTATCCAAAGCGGATTATTTGCACCTGCAAATTGAAGTTTTTGTGTTTCCAAATTTAATACGCACATACTGATGTCCATTCCGTCTTTTTGTTCGCCCGAAATTCCTTTTTGTTTGAGCGATTCAATGATTCTAGTTCTGAGATGATCAAGTATGTGGCTGGCTTGAGAAACTTCTTCTTTTCGCACAATTTCGTTAATGAAACTAATTCCGAGCATCGACATGAATGCACCCGGAACACCGTGTCCAGTACAATCTGCCACAGTATATATTTGCCAATTTTTGAAAATCGTAGCCCAATAAAAATCTCCGGAAACAATGTCTTTGGGTTTGAATAAAATGAAATGTTCGCCAAGTATCATGTTCATAGTATCGAAGTCGGGTAGGACAGCATGTTGAATTCGTTTAGCATAATTTATACTGTCAGTAATTTCTTTATTTTGTTCCTCGATGTGATCCCTTTGTAAAACAACAGTGTCTCTTTGAGCTTCAATTTCGTCGCGTTGAGCCGATATTTCTTCTTTTTGTTGAGTGATTTCAGCATTTTGAGAGGCAAGCAAGATATTTGCTTTTCGTTTTTGACCAAACATTCTCAAAATAATTATAGAAAAAACCAATATTATCAAAAACCCTCCAATTGCAGAAACTATGATAATTTGTTGCTTTTTATTTTCCGCTTGCTGAGCCTCAATTGTTTTATTATCAAGTTCTTTTTGTTTTTGCATTTTATCTATTTCAAGTTGCTTTTTTTCAGATTCGTATTTCGTCCCCATTTCGGTAAGAGCCTTTGTTTTTTCTTCCGAAAACATACTATCTTTGGTTGCAATGAATATTTCTGCATATTCCATATATTTTATGTAATTGTGAGATATTTTATAGCTTTCCATTAATACTTCTGCTGCATCATAAATACGAGGAAGTGCTTTTATCTCTTGTGCTACAAACATAGATTTTAGTCCGTAATCGATAGATTTACTCACATAATTTAATTTTATTTGGGCACTAATATTTTTTTGTTCCGAGAGAGTTACATTAAGAGATGAGAGTTGAAAATATATTTGTGCAATTCCCTCTTTAAATCCTAAATCTTCGTTAATTTTTAATGACTTTAAGAAAAATTCACTAGCCTTGTCATATTCAGCTTTTCGAAGGTACATACTTCCAATATTACCATAACATGAAGTCATTCCTATTTTATCATCATATTTTTCGAAAAAATCTAATGCTTTAAAATAGTACGATAATGCATTGTCATCATCTCCTTGATTTTTATATACGTTGGCAATATTTGTTATGCAATAGGAGGCTCCAATTTGATCTCCATTTTTTTCATCAATTTCTAATGCTTTTAGTAAAAACTCAATAGATTTCTTGTAATTTCCTTGCTCTTTATGAATAATCCCAATATTGTTATAGCAATTGGAAATACCTTTAATGTCTTTCAATTCTTCTTTTATTTTTAATGACATTAGAAAATACTCGATTGACTTATCATAATTTCCTAAAGAAGCGTAGACAGCTCCAATATTTGTATAGCACATTGAAACTCCTTTTTTATTTCCACTTTTTTCGTCAATTTTTAAAGACTTCAGAAAAAACTCGATTGCTTTGTAATAATCGCTTTTATTATTGTAAGCGTTTCCTAAATTTGTATAACAGCTCGCCATTCCTTCGCTATTACCAATCTGAGTAAATATTTTTAATGATTTTAAGTAATATTCTATTGCTTTGTCAAATTGTTCATTGTCAATATATACAATGCCTATATAACGTAAAGATGTTGCTTTTAGGTTAAGAAATGTGGTTTCGTTTTTTGTTTTTTGCATTATATTTTTATCGGCTAATGCTATTGCTTTGTTGTAGAAAAATATTGCTGAATCAATATTGATTGTTTCGTATATATAGCCAATTTCTTCGTTTAATAACTTTATTCGAGTGGTATCGTTTTTTGCATTATTATATATATTCCACAATGAATCACAATTTTGCCCATTAACAGTTTGAATTATAATGATATTGATTAAAATTATCAGTATAAATATTAATTTTTTAAAATCGTTATTAAAAATATTTTCTCTCATTTTGTTGCTTGTATTTCTTAAATTTTAATTCCTAATACTGTAATATCGTCAATTTGTTCTCCATTTCCAATCCAATCTGTTATGGTTTTTTCTAAAATTTCTTTTTGCTTCTTCATTGGCAATTGTGAATTGTCCAAAAGTAATTGTTTTAGGTTTTTGGATAAGAATTTTTTGCCTTTTGGACCTCCAAATTGGTCTTCGTATCCGTCAGACATCAAATATAAACAATCACCTTGGTTTATTTCAATTTCATGATTGGTAAAATTGTCCATTCGTTCGTAGATAGCAATAGGCATTTTGTCGGCTTTGACTTCGTCAAGTTGAAAGTTAAAAGTTGAAAGTTCATCAAGTTTAGTATTTTCTTCATTTTTCACTTTTAACTTATCACTTTTCACTATCCAAAGCGGATTATTTGCTCCAGCAAATTGGGCGTAACAATAATTATTAATTGCAAATTGTGAATTGTCAATTACCACTAGGCTCATGTCCATTCCATCTTTTTGTTCGCCCGATTCGCCTTTTTGCTGTAAGGCATTTATTATTTCTTTTCGCAATTCATTTAAAATTTGATTTGCTTGAATAACGTGTTGCTTATGCACAATTTCGTTTAAGAAGCTAATCCCAAGCATACTCATAAATGCACCAGGTACACCATGACCGGTACAATCGGCTACTGCAAAAATCAAATGATTTTCAATTTGTGCAGTCCAATAAAAATCCCCTGAAACAATATCTTTGGGGCGGAATAAAATAAAGTTATCAGTAATTGGTAATTGGTAATCGGTAGTTTTTTGGAATATTGAATACTGATTACTGCTTACCGAAAAATCAGGCAACATTGCTTGTTGAATGCGTTTAGCATAAATAATACTGTCGGTTACTTCTTTGTGAATTTCTTCGATATGGCTTTTTTGTTCCACAACTAAATCTCGTTGTGCTTCAATTTCGTCGCGCTGAGTTAAAATTTCTTCTTTTTGTGCATTAATTTCTTCATTGGCTTGTATTAAGCTATTGTTTTGATGTTGAATTCTTAATTTTTGTTCAGCAAGGTTAATGTTAGCTTTCTTTTTTTGGATAAATAGACGAAAAATAACTATTGAAAAAATTAAAATTATAATAAATCCGACTATGAATGAATAAATCAATATTAGTTGATTCTCTTTTTCTTTTTCAATTTTTGCCATTTGCAAGTTTTTAATTTCCATAGCTTTTGCGTGATATATACTATCAGCTGTGGATTTTTTTTCATATTCATACCTTACTTGCTGTTTTTGGATGGCTTTATAATTTTCTTCGTTTTGTATGCTATCTCGCATTGTAATTTCTTCTGATAAATAGAAATAAGCTTTGGTAATATCTCCCTTTAATAATGCTATATCTTTCATTAAAGAAGCCGAATTTTGAATCTCTTTTGGAAAACCTAAATCTTTACTAATTCTGTATGCTTCTGAAACTATTGTAACTTTGTTTAATAATTGATTATTTAACTTTGCAATTTTTGCAAGATTTATTAAAACATTAACCTGACCAATTTTATCATTAATCTCTGTTTTAATTTCTAAACTCTTTTTGTAAAAATCTTCAGCTTCATTTATCAATAATTTAGATTTAGATATATCATTTTCCAATTTAGCTTTATTGGCTAATTTAAGTTTAATTCCTGCTATATTATTAAAGCAAATTGAAATACCCCTTTTATCATCAATTTCTTGTCTGATTAATAATGATTTATTGTAATAAATTATTGCAGTATCAATTTTAGCTTGTTTTTCATAAATATTTCCTAAATTATTTAATATTTCTGCAATTCCTTTTTTATCGTTTAGTTCTTCAAAAATTGATAGACTTCTGTTAATAAATTCGAGAGTTTTATCGTAGTCTCCTTGATCAGCATATGCTCCTGCTATAGAGTTAAGTAAAGTTGCCAAACTTTTTTTGTCATTAATTTCCTCAAGTATTTTAAGGCTTTTTGAAAAATAATCTAATGCTTTTTTAACGTCTCCCTGATTTAAACATATATGAGCAACGTTATTCAATGTAACAGCTATACCTTGCTTATTTCCTAACTCTTGAAGAATTATCAAATTTTTATTAAAATAGTTTAAGGCTTCAATAATTTTTCCAGCTCTAAAATTAATGGTTGCAATATTGTTTAAGCATTTTGAAATGCCTTCTTTATTATTTGTTTCTTCAAAAATTATTATTGCTTCATTGTACGCTTCAATTGCTTTGTCATTTTTGCCCTTAATTTCATAATACAATCCACAGCCAATAATTGCTGCTGCTAAATCATTCTTAATTCCTGAAACATTTTTGAC
The DNA here is from genome assembly GCA_001769505.1 of Bacteroidetes bacterium GWF2_33_38. Lineage (GTDB taxonomy): Bacteria > Bacteroidota > Bacteroidia > Bacteroidales > GWF2-33-38 > GWF2-33-38. Next base: position 35,172 of record MEOF01000032.1, on the reverse strand, counting down.
GTTCAGGTTGGTAGATTTTAACAATTCTTTCGAAAGATTTTTAGCTTTTTGTTTTAGTTTGTATGAAGAATCTGGTTGACTATTTAGTATCAAAGAACTTAATTCTATGTATGCTTTTATTCTGAGTGTGTCTTTCTCGCAGAGTGTAGTACATTCTTTTTCAACAGAAATAATTATATTTTGAAGACTATCAATCGCAATTTTGTTTTGAGCAAAACTATTGCTTAAACCAGTAAATAATGCTACTATAATTATAAAATATTTTTTCATATTTAAATTTTAATACCCATCACGGTAATATCATCAATTTGTTCGTAAATATCTTTTTCGTAATTCATCCAGTTTTCGATTGCATTTTCCAATACTTCTTTTTGTTCTTGCATTGGTAATTGATAATTGTCAATTAATAATTGTTTCAATTGTTTCGACATAAATTTTTTACCTTTTGGACCACCAAATTGGTCGGCATAACCATCGCTGAACAAATACAAACAATCGCCTTTTTGTATATCAATTTCGTGAACAGTAAATTTGTCCATTCGTTCATAAATGGCTATTGGCATTTTATCTCCTTTTAGTTCGTAAAGTTCAAAGTTCGTAAAGTTTATAAAGTCGGAACTTTTGTTTTCTTCAACTTTATTACTTGATGAACTTGATAAACTTTTAACTATGTAAAGAGGGTTATTTGCTCCTGAAAATTGCAATTTCATATTATCGAAATCAATTGCACAAAGGGCGATGTCCATTCCGTCTTTTTGCTCACCAACTTCACCTTTTTGTTGCAATGCTCGAATGATTTCTTTTCGTAATCGTCGCAAAATTACCGCTGGTTGTGTGATATATTCTTTATTAACGATATCGTTTAAAAATGCTGCACCTAACATACTCATAAAAGCTCCTGGTACTCCGTGTCCAGTGCAATCTGCCACAGCAACTACGACTTGATTTTCGACTTTTGTCATCCAATAAAAATCGCCGCTTACAATGTCTTTTGGTTTAAAAAGCACAAAGTGATTTGGAAGAATTTTTTCAGCAAATTCTTGTGTGGGTAAAATGGCACCTTGAATTCGTTTTGCATAATGAATACTATCGGTAATTTCGTGATGGATATGTTCAATTTTATTTTTTTGAGCGGTAACTAAATCACGCTGAGCTGTAATTTCTTCGTTTTTCTGTAAAATTTCTTCCTTTTGTACTAGAATAGAATCGCGTTGAGCTGTAATTTCTTCTTTTTGCTGCTCTATTTCAATGGTTCGTTCTTTTACTTTTTGTTCTAATATTCGTTTAGCCTTTTGCAATTTTTGTTCGCGAAAACGCATGATAGAAAAAATCAATAAAATTAAAAATGCGATTGATGCTATATAAAACCAAGTTGTTTTCCAAAATGGTGGCAAAATGGTAATGTGTATAGATGTCGTATTTTCGCACCATACACCGTCGCAATTGGTCGACATTACGTTGAAAGCATATTCGCCTTGCGAAAGATTTGTGTATTTGGCAATTCTTAAATTTTCAGCATAATTCCATTCTGTTTCAAAGCCTTCGAGCATGTATTTGTACTGAATTTTATCGGTATTTGCATAATGAAAAGCTGTAAATTCAAATTCAAAAACATTTTCGTGATAAGTTAGTACAATGTTTTTTGTTTTGTAAATGGGTTCTTTCAGAAATGTGCTGTCGCTTGGCAAAATTTCTTTGTTTTTTACTTTGAACTTTGTGATTAGCAATTTCGGAATGTATTTGCTATCGATAATGCTATCAGGGTTAAAAAAGTTGAATCCGTCAGCTCCCGACAAAAGAAACTTGCTGGTTGGAGTTTTAAAGTAACCGTGCTGCGAGAACTCGTTTCCTTGAACGCCATCAGAAATATCGTAGTTTCTAAATATATTATCGACGATTGAATATTTAGAAATTCCTTTTGCTGTGGTTATCCACAAGTTATTTTTTTGGTCGGTTAAAATGCCCATAATTGTGTTGCTAGGCAAACCATTTTCGATGGTAAAATGTGAAAATTTATTTGTTTTTATATCCAATTTGTCAATTCCGCCACCGAATGTCCCAATCCAAATATTTCCATCTTTATCTTCACAAACCGACATGATAATATCGTGTCCTAAGCTATTTATATCGTCAGGTTTATGTTTATATATTTTAAATTCATTTTTAGTTTTATCGTAACGATTTAGCCCTCCGTCCCATGTCCCAAACCAAAGATATCCCTTGCTATCTTCATATACTAAATGTGTATTATTTACGCTTAGCGAATTCTCATTATTTTCGTTGTGTTGATAGCGAGAAAATTTGTTGTTTTTTTTGTTGTAGCTGGCAATACCGCCACCCCAAGTTGCAATCCAAATAATTCCGTCTTCATCTTGTTTAACGTCCCAAACAGAAACTCCACCTAGTGAATTAGAATTATTTTCTTCGGGAAAAAAACGAGTAATGTTTTTTGTGTTAGGATTATACAGGTTTAATCCTTCGTCGGTTCCAATCCAAACTTCGCCATCTGTGTCTTCAAAAAAACAAGTGATAAAATCGTTGCTTAAACTATTCGCCTGAGTTGGTTCGTGTTTTAGTAATGTCGAGTTGTCTCTTTCTGCATCGTAAATAAGAACGCCTGTTTGCAGTCCCATGTATATTAATCCATCGGAGGCTTGCATGATGGGAGTAATAGATTTGAAAAAATGTTTATTTTCTTTATCTGCAACAAAATGATTAAAAGGTTTGCTATGAGTGTCGTAGTAGGTTATTCCGTTGAAGTGTGTGCCAACCCAAAGAACTCCGGCATTATCAAGATAAATGCTTCGGATTTTATCGCTGGCTATACTATGTTGAATGTATGGGTTATGCCTGATTGTAGAATATAGATTTTTTGTTTTGTCGAAATATATCAACCCAGAATCAGTTGTGGCAATCCAACAATTATTTTCGTTTTCAAAAATAATATCACAAATACTGTTATTGCTGATTTTTGCAATTTTTTCAAAATCTAGAATTTGCGTATTTACACGATTGTTTTTAATATCGTAGCATGTTAATCCATTAGTGGGAGATGAAACCCATAAGTTATCATTATTGTCTACCTGTAATTTTCGGACAAAAAAATTAATTTCGGGTATTCGTTCAATCTTGTGATTTTGTTTATTTATTTTGCAAAGTCCTGAATATGTTCCAAGCCAAATATTCCCTAATTTATCTTCTATTATATCAAATATAACATCGTTGCATAAACTGGTTGCATTATTTTCATTATAGTAAAAATTGCTTGCTGATTTTGTTTCTCGATTGTATTTACTTAATCCGGTTGTTGTTCCAATCCATAAATTTTGCTCTCTGTCTTCATAAACAGCAAAAATTACGTTTCCGCAAATGGTATTTTTATCGTTTTCGTCGTGCAGAATATTTGTGAAAATGTTAGTTTCAACATTCAAACAATTTAGTCCTCCTCCATCGGTACCAATCAGAATTTCCCCTTTCGACGATTGTGCAATACAATTTATGTAAATATTTCGTAAGCTATTTTTATCGAGAGGATTATGGGTATATGATAAAAACGAGTATCCATCGAATCTATCTAAACCCATTTCGGTACCAAACCACATATAACCTCTGTCGTCTTGAATGATAGCTCGCCCAGAATTTTGCGAAAGTCCATCTTTATTGGTCAAATGTTTAAATTTCAGATTCGATTTCTGTGAAAAAATATCTGCCGAAATCATCAAAAAAAATATTGGTATTGTTATAATCAGCTTAAATTTCATTCGATTTGATTTTTTATGTCAAAAACAACCAAAGCTAAAGTTAAAAAACATTCTCTATTTATAATCGAAAAGTTAAAAAAGAAGTGTAAATTTTTAATATTTTACAATATTTACTTGAAATGTGATTGTTTTTCTTTCTGGCTTTTGAATTATTTATTTTTAACTTTATGCAAATTTTAATTTATGACAAAGAAAAGTATAACTTACACCGAGGCTTACGCAGAAATAGAAGGAATTATTGAAAAAATTGAAAACGAAGATCTTGATATTGACGAACTTGCCGATAAAGTTAAGCGAGTATCCGAGTTAATTAAAATTTGCAAAGATAAACTTTATAAAACTGAAGCGGAGGTTGAAAAAATTCTCAAATCGATTGACTAGCATGAAATGTCATTAAACCTTTCATAGGAGTTTTTTCGATTTGATTGATGGTAACATTATATTCATCGGCAACCTCTTTCAGAATATCAGAAAAGTGAAAAGCAATTGAACCTACAAAAGCGATTTCGTGATTTTGTAAATCATATTTTGATAATTTTCGGCTGAATAATTCTCTAAAGCTATTTTTAACAATTTTTTTTATGCTTTGATTTTCAATATTTTTTGCCATAAACTTTGTAAACGAAGCTAAATATCGATTTGGAAACTGGTTACGATATACACTTTCGATGATTGAAGTTGTATCTAGTTTAAATTCTGCATAAAACAGTTTTGAAATCTCGCTAGGCAATTCATTATTTAAAAAAGATGTAATAAACGATTTTCCAATATTTGAGCCACTACCTTCGTCACCTAAAATATATCCAAACGAACCAACTTGCATGGTAATATTAGTGCCATCATAAAGACATGAATTTGAACCAGTTCCAAGTATTACAGCAATTCCTGATTTTTTTGCAAACACGCTTCGTGCAACTCCCAACATATCGCTCTCAACTTCGATTTGAGCATGTATAAATAACTTTTTGAGTTCGGTTTCGATTTTCGAATTCGTGATTTTTGAATTGCAACCTGCTCCATAAAAGAAAATATCCGACACTTCTGTTTTTCTATCAAAATCTTGAAAAGTAATTGTCATAATTTCAAATATTTGCGACTCGTCTAGAAAATATGGATTTAAGCCTTCTGACGAGAATTCCGAAATCAACTTGCCGTTTTCAAGAAAAGCCCAATCGGTTTTTGTTGAGCCACTATCTGCAATTAATATCATAAAACGATTAATGAGTTTTGGTAACGTTTTCGTTTACATTAATTATGAAGTCGGCACTTTGTTTTGCTTCTTCGGTAATTTGTGTTAAGTCGTTACTTTCAACGGTTGTAATAGTTGCAATTTTCAATTCGGGATTCGTTTTTTTCAAATAAGTTATAATCCCTTGATAATTATCAGAATGATAGCTTCCATTGTAATGAATAAAAATGCTTCCTTTGGCATGATTTTTAGCAATAAAATGAGCCATAGTTGCATCTTTTGCGGCTTGTGCCTTTGGTAAATTTTCATTTGTCATTTTATGTCCCATGCCTCCGCTCATTTGTGTCATGTCTTTATAACATTTTAGTTCTGGATTATATTCAATTGGAAGCGGAGCAATGTATTGTTTTGCCTCGTTGCTTAAATTATTCAAGGCTTCAAATCCTCCGCTAAAAACCACCGATGCATAACGTCGAGGAATGTTGCAAGCAACAAAATTCAAATTGTTTTCTTTGGCAAAATTAACAAGAGGTTTATAATCGGTTTCGTAATTGGGCCACAATCGAGCTTCTTCCTCAAATTTAGGTTCTAAAATAATGCCTTTCAGATATTCGTTCATAATCAACTGATTGTCCGATTCGAACATTTCGGCTCCCAAAACTATTTTTTTATCGTGTGTGGTATATAAATCTTTGGTAATTTCAAATTGTAACCAATGAGCAATTGAATTATTATGCAGTTCGCCGAAAAATACAACATCAGCCTTATTTAATTCATCTATCATCATTTTGTATGCGACTTCTTTTCCCGATTTATCGAAAAGATTGTATGCTGGTTTATCGCTTACTAAAGCTGTTGACAGTACAAACATTATAATAACTGCTAATATTTTCATGTGTTTTATTTTAAATTGTTTTTAAACCATAAAAATATTAAAATATGCGAACTATTTTTTCATATTTTTACAAAAAATACATTTTGATACGAAAACAGCTTCATATTATATTCTTTTTGTTGATTAGTGTCAACACTTTTTCGCAAAGCAATATGAGTTTAAAATTGAGTAGTTTGGGATATAGTTTTGCAAACGAGAATGCTAATTTGTACAACAATATCTTGGCAAATAATGCTAATTTACCAATTGAACCAAGTTTGATTTTTAATTACGATTATTTTATTTCCGATGACAAATTATCGTTGAATTTTAAACAAATTATTATTTACGATAGAGTTTCAAAACTTACAGGCTTAACCGGATTTTCTTTTCGACAACGACTTTTTAACTATTACAAACATTCGATGAATATTTCGCTGGGAGCAAGCATTTATTATCGACAGACGTGGGAAATATTTTCTGAGTATAAAAACGTAGAAAATTTATTATCATCAGAATCAATTCAGTATAAACCCGTTTCACCTACAGCAGGCATCGAATACGCATATATGCTGAACAAAACACTTGATTTTATTGTCGGGATCGATTATTTTCAGTTTAAAACTTTAAACCTCGACTTCGGATTCAGATATTGGATAAGTAAAAAGATTCGAAACAACCGAAAATGTATTTCGTGTCCTACGTTTCATTAAGTGTATTTTTATGATTGAAGTAAAAATTTTATTGATGAAAAATAAATATATTTGTGTATGAGTAAAATACAAATACGTCTGAAGTTTCAGTTTATTTTTTATTTCTTTTTGCTCGCCTTTTGTGCCAATTCTCAAAATACAATAGAGGGGATTCCTGATAAACAGTTTATCGATATTAAAAGCTTTTCCGGTTGGAGTATATCAAGTTTACCAATGAAGCAACCCGATTTATTTCCTGAATCGGAATTAATCGATAGTGTTGGATATGGGTTTAATAGAGCAAAAATAGCTTGGTACTGTATCGACCCTTTGTTTTTAAGAAACAACTCGGCAACACCGGTACATATAAAATTGAATCCCGACTTACAATCGAATCACTTTGTACGAGAAGTGTACGAAAAAGAAATTACACCGAATAAATACCCAGAAAATAATATTCCACAAAACATAGCTGTATTGAATTTGGCATTTTATCCTGAAGAAAAAGGTCACTACAATTACGATGTTTTTCCAACATCATTTTCTGAAGGAATCGACACATTTGGGCAATTGCATAATCCTCAGACACGTTGGGGCGGAATTGCACGAGGGCTATGGTCAGATTCAAATTTTGAATTAAAAAATATTAAGTTTCTTGAATTTTGGTTAATGGATCCTTTTGTTTATGATTCTACACATTCAGGAGGAGAGTTGTATGTTAATTTGGGAGATATTTCAGAAGATATTTTAAAAGACTCATTGCAATTTTATGAACAGGGATTAATCGTAGAAAGTCATGACACAACAATATGGGGATTGGTGCCAAATAACAGACCACAGTATAATGCTTTTAGTTCAGGAGAAACTATGAGAGAATATCAAGATGTTGGATATGATGGACTAAGAACGGTAGAAGAACAAGAATTTTTAGATGATTATTTAGATGCGGTTTTTTTACATTCGGGTTACGAAACTTATCAAAAAGAATTGACTGACCCTTCGCACGATAATTATCATTATTTCAAAGGTTCTGATTATGACGAACAAGAGTTAGGAATATTAGACAGATATAAGTTCTATAATAATTCGGATGGAAATTCGCCAACAGCATCACAATCTACCGAATATTATCAAACAATGGGTACAATTACCCCCGATTCGGAGGACTACAATAGAGATACACTTTTCAACCAAGAAGAAAATTATTTTCAATATTTGATTCACATAAAGCCCGATTCATTCAAAATCGGGCATAATTTTATCGACGATACTATTTCGTATAATGCCCGTTTTGAAAACGAAACAAGAAGTTGGGTTACTTGGTATCACTTTACAATTCCATTAGATTCAATTCAACGAAAAGTAGGAAATATAAACGATTTTAAAAATATTCGATATGTTAGGATATTTTTAAGAGGGTTTGAAAAACCAATCATTTTACGTTTTGCTACATTGACATTAACTTCTAAACTTGATGAAAGATATATTATTTCGGAACAAATTCAAGAAGACAGAATTTACATTTATCCAAATCCAAGTACTGGAAATTTTAAGTTTTATCACAAAGGAGATGTAAATTTTTACGATTTTGAATTGTACGATATGTTAGGTCGCAAAATTGAAATTGAACAAATTGCTGATCAATATTTTAATTTTATTGATATAAATCTGAAAAACATTGAGTTGAGAGGTCTAAGAGAAAGCATTTTCTTTTTGCATTATAGATTCAATGAAAGTCCGTTTTATGGTTGCAAAAAGATTTTAATTTTTAAGGAGTAATTCCAAATGTTTTTTTATTTGACCAGATTGTCATTTTGAAAAACGAAATTTTCCTCCGCTGGATAAATACCCAAAGAGGGGGCTTAAAACGAAAACAAAATTGTTTATACAAATATTGGAACAAAAACCTCCACGGTTTTTAAAACCTTGGAGGTTTATAATAGTTTTGCGGCTAGCAGTCGGCTGAAACTGTAGGGGTAGAGAAAAGAAACCACCTCGGTCTGCGACACTCCTGCAAAGGAGGAGAATTTTTGGGCAGAATAAAATTGAATGATTTGAGTTTGTTAAATTTAAACTACGAAGACAAATTCCCCTCCGTTGGATGGGCACCCAAAGGGCGGGGTGGTTTTTGTAAAAACAAAAATAAAACAAGTGATTACGAATTTAGAAAAAAAATATCACTCAACTAAGCCTTTGATACCAATTCTATTTCCATATGGCACATATGTGATTTTTTAGATTCCCTTTTTCAAGGGAATGTGCCTCAAAAAATTACCACATACCCGCAAAAGCGGGTATCTTATTTTTAAATTGTGTCGGTCACATTGAATCGTAATAGGTATGATTACCCTAATAAAGTAAATGGCTTCTATTAATGAAAACACTTATAAGCAGTAAAATAACGTCTGAATTCATGAATATAAACTTATTCCTCGCTGCATAAAAACAGAAATGGTTCTTATCTCTGTATTTTTGTTTTTGATGAATTTTATCAAAAAAAATTTCTAAATAGAAGTTCCTCTTGTACGTTTGCAAATTAATTATAAAAACATATTAATATATATTTATACATAAAAATTTATGAGTGTAAATTTTTTAATTAAATCAGGAATTATAACTTTCTTTTTTTCCTGTATTTTTAATAGTGCTATTGTTGCTCAACAGTTAGATGAAAATCTTCAAATACAATCAGAACCCAAAGCAGTAGTAAACTATAAAACTTCACCGCAAATTAATCCTCTTATTTCTCAGGTTAATGAGCTAGCCGGAGGAAACGACGAATTAACCGAACGAGTAATTTTTCAAATCAGACAAACAAAAAACACAGCCATTCGTCGCATTGTTCTCGATAATGAATTTGAAACGCTTTCGGAAGAGCTAAAAAAGGACGCAATAAAACAATCTGAAGTGGTTGAAATTATTAATAGGTTAAAGAAGTAGTTGTATGAAAAAAATACTGTTGTATTTATCTGTAATAATTATTTGTTCATTGAGTTCTAATATTCGTAGCTTTGGACAAACAACGATTACCATTGGAGCACAAACAACTCAAAGTGGAACTTCTGGTATTTCTCCATACAACTATGCATGGGAAAGTCGTAGAGTTCAATTTGTATATACTCAATCGGAAATTATTGCTGCAGGAGGCTTTTCAGGAGCAATCTCTGCAATTGCATGGGATGTTTCAGAAATAAATGGAGGTAATTTGGTCAACTACGAGGTTCGACTTGCTCACACTTCGTCAACCGATGCTTCGGCACACAATGCCGCAGGATTAACCACAGTTAAAAGTGCTCATACACTAACTCCAGGTTCCACTGGCTGGCGAACAATTACTTTTGACTCAAATTTTAATTGGAATGGCACCGATAATTTATTAGTAGATGTTTGTTGGGGCGTAAATGCTGGATATGGTTATAATGGACAAGTTTATATGTACAATAATGTGGCCAATCAAACTAGAGGAATTGCTAATGTTTCGGCAAATCAATGTGGGGTTAGTACAACTACTACAAGAACTTATAAGCCTCGTGTTCAGCTAACAATAACAGCTGCTTGTAATTTCCCTGTGGCTACAATAACTAAAACATGTTCTGCCGATTTTTCATCGTATTCATTAGAGGTTGTTGTAACAGACTTAGGAGATGCTTCAGGAGTAGACATAACTGATGGCACAACGACATATCAAAATAATGTTGGCTTAGGAACTTATACAATAAGTGGATTAACTTCAAATAAAACGATTTCGGTTCAAGACGATGCCGACCCAACTTGTAAAGACTCTGAAGTTTTTACGGTATGTGATGTTTGCACCGATAATCCATCATTACCCGAAGACGAATGCGTTGACGGTCCTCTTATTGACTTATCTCAACCATTTGCAGGTAGTACAAATTGCTCATATACTGTAAGTGCAGGAAGTCCAAGTGTGTGTGGACAAAGTATTGATAATGATTCATGGATGACTTTCATTGCTGGTAGTACAGATGTTGAAATGGATTATACGATAGGGGACTGTTCAAACGATGATGGCGTTCAACTGGCTGTTTTCAGCGGAAATTGTGGATCTTTATCAAATATTGTTGGTAGTTGCGTAAGTCCAACAGGGGAGCTAACAACAGGAACGTGGACTTTTTCAGGATTAACGATTGGAAATACCTACTATATTCGTATTGATGGTTATGCAGGAGACTTATGTGATTATGATTTTGAGCCTGTTTCAGGAGTTGTGATTACGCCTCCCAACGATTTATGTGCAGATGCTACCGCTTTAATTTGTGGTGATTCGGATATTGCAAGCAATATTTTGGCTACTGCAACAGATGCTCCTACAGCTTGCTCAGGTGGAGGAACAACAAGTGCAGGTGTTTGGTACACATTTACTGGAGCGGGGAGCGAAGTAACTATCAGCACCGATAATGCAAATACAAATTTCGATACCGACATTAATATTTTTAGCGGTTCTTGTGGCTCGCTGACTTGTGTGGGAGGTGATACTGATAGTGGAACAGGAACTACATCAAGTTATACTTTTACGGCAACAAATACAGTAACTTATTACATATATGTTGATGGAAACGGTGTCGCCGAAGGTCAATTTGAGATAAGCTTAACTTGTGCAACTTGTAATGCAAATGCAGGTTCTTGGGATTAATTATTTTGTGTTAATGAAATTTTTCCTTAATCATAAAAAATTTTTTATTGTAACATTTTTGTTGCTAGCTTTCTATTTCCCTTCTTTTTCTCAATGTGATTTTTCAGGCTCTATTTCTGTAAGTGCATCAGGATTTGAAAGCGGACTTGGATATACACAAGAATACATATTGGTTAACGATGTTTCTGATGAAATATTGGCAATAAATACTACGGGTATTTTTAGTTCCTTGGCTGATGGAAATTATCGAATTTATGCCATAAACTATTTGGGCTCTCGACCTACAGAAATTGCAGTAAGTAGCGATTGGGCAAATTTTGTTGCCAATGTATCAAGTTATTGTGTCGATTATATTGGTCCCTATTCAGGAAGTGCGGTAACTTTTTGCGAACAAATTTGTTTAGGCACAGATTTAACTGTTTCTACAAGTGGATACACAAGCGGAGGCAATTATGTGCAAAAGTACGTAGTGGTAAATAGCTCTGGAAATATAGTTGCTACAAATACAAGTGGAACATTTAGCGGATTAGCAGTTGGCGATTATACTGTTTATGCTGTTAATACAGACGATGCTACAGTAAAAACAGAAATTGATGACTTAGGAGCTTGGAGTGATATTTCATCAGCAAGTGGTTGTTTGGATATTTTAGGACTAAAATATGTTAATGTTGCCGCTGGTCCCTCTGCAACTTTTACAGTTATTGAGAATTGTGGTTCTAACGAATTTAATATTGAAGTTGATGTAAGTTCTCTTGGAATTTCTAGTAGCGTAAATATTATTGACGACACTCCAACAACTTATGAATCGGCAGTTGGTACAGGAACATATACGCTTACTGGATTTGCTTCGGGCTCAACACAAACAATTGTGGTTGAAGATGCTTCTAATTCAAGTTGTAATGATTCTGAGTCTGGACTAACTTTTACGTGTTCTTCTGCAGATATTCAAATTTGTACAGGCACAAATCTTGTGGTTTCAACATCTGGCTTCGAGGCAGGAGGGGGCTTTGAGCAAAAATACATTGTAGTTAACAGTTCGGGGAATATTGTTGCTACAAACACAACTGGAACGTTTAGTGGATTAACTTCGGGCGAATATGATGTTTATGCGGTAAATACCGACAATGCTACCTTACAAACAGAAATAGAAGACCTTGGAGCGTGGAGCGATGTATCGTCATCAAGTGAATGTTTTGATATGCTGGGACCCAAAACTCTTGATGTCCAAGATTGTTTGATATTGCCTATAAGTTTATTGTTTTTTAATTGTAGCTTGAATAATAAAATAGTTGAGATAAGCTGGGTAACGACTACGGAAATTAATAACGATTTCTTTACAGTTGAGCGGTCGAAAAATGGAATTGATTTCGAATTTCTAATTAAATCTATGGGAGCAGGAAACTCAAATACTGAAATTCATTATTCCGAAGTTGACGAAAATCCTTATTCAGGCACTTCGTATTATAGACTTATTCAAACCGATTATAGCGGACTACATTCAACATCAAATATCGTTTCAGTTAATTTGGAGCACAACTCCGAAAATTTAGGACTTGACATATCGAATGTTGAATTATACCCAAATCCGGTAAACGACATGCTAAATTTGAAATACAATTTCAATTCCGACTATGGTAATGTAAGAATCCTTATTTTTGATGTTTATGGTAAAGCGTTAAGCGAGCAAAAAACGACATCTTTGTTTGGCGTTAACGAAAACAATATTAATACATCTAATTTTGCAGGTGGCGTGTATTTTATTAAGTTAATTTCAAAAAATCAGCTAGTTGTTAAAAGATTTGTAAAACAATAGATTTTATCCATTTATTTTTTTGAAATATACTGATGGAGTCTCGTTTGTAATTTTTTTAAAAGCATTGTAAAACGACGATTTCGATTTGAATCCAGCCATTTCTCCCAGTGTTTCTATAGTGTAATTTACTGAGGTTGAATCTTTCATCAGTTTCAATACTTCGTCGATACGGTATTTATTTATAAAATTGATAAAGTTCATTTCAAACTCAGTATTAATAATTTGTGAAAGATATTTTTGATTGGTGCCGATAGTTTTAGCCAAATCGATAATATTTAGTTCCGGATTTAAATATGGTTTTTCGGTTTTAAGGTAATTTAATAGTTTTTCTTGAATCTCTTGATTGTTTTCAATATTCACGATAGCAACTACTTTTTTTGTTTCTTTTTCGTTTTCAAGAATTGCATTTTTAAGTTGTTCAAATCCAAAAAATATCTCCGATTGTTTGCTTCCTCTATAGCCAATGTAAATTAGATATCCTAAAATCATCACATCTAAAAAAAACGAGTCGATTTCTTTTGGAACAAAGTGACTCACAATGGTTATAAACAAAAAACCGATATATCCGAAAATGAAAACTCTAATCCATTTCAATGAAATTTGTGAAGATGAAAACGAATAAATATTCTCAATATTTTTCGAATGTGCTTTCAATAGTAAAAAGCTTTTATAAATATAATAAAAATTTTGAACAAGAAAAATTACTGTCAGTCCACCAACATTGGTATATGTTAAGACTGAAACAAATGATAATTTAATGTCCTTATTTACGCTGGAATAAACAACCGAAAAAATGATAAGGTTAATAAGCAGAACAATAGTTGTTAAGTAGTAATGTTTTCGAATATTTACATAGTTGTGTAAAGTTATTTTTTTCAAATAAAGATACGCCGTGGGAGCAATTGCTAGTGATGTAGGTACAAAAAAAATCAAAAGCAAATATGCTGCATTATTCATTTTGAAATCAGAAAATAAAAGGAAAAGTTGTACAAATACAAACAGAAAAAAGAATAAGGATAAATAACGATTTGCAGCCTTGTTTTCACTTTTTAGCCTAAGCAAATAAATCGTGAAATATCCAGCAACAAAAATCGAAATGATACCGAAAATTTGAAATATCGAAATGGTAAAATTAAAATCGTTTAACATTTGTTGAACATCAAATTTATTTATGCCGCTAAAATAATCAATGATAGTCGACACATCAAATTTATTACACTAAAGACAAGGAATCGGTTTATAAATCATCATTTTTGATTTTTGTATAATGCGTTTAATTTTATATCTTGCGAGCAACAATAATCAAAATTTAAGCACCATGCCAAATAACGCTAAAGTAACCGTAGATGCTGCAAAAAAACTCGGTTTAACATCAGATGAATTTGATAAAATCAAAGAAATATTAGGACGTGAACCTAATTTTGTTGAGTTGAGCATTTATTCAGTAATGTGGTCGGAGCATGCTTCGTATAAAAATTCGATAAAATGGTTGAAAACTTTACCAAGAAAAGGGAAAGCTTTGTTGGTTGAGGCAGGAGAGGAGAATGCTGGTTTAGTAGATGTTGGTGACGGATTGGCTTGTGCATTTAAAATCGAATCACATAATCACCCTTCGGCAGTTGAACCTTACCAGGGAGCTGCAACAGGAGTTGGTGGAATTAATCGCGATATTTTTACCATGGGAGCTCGTCCGGTTGCTCAGTTAAATTCGCTTCGTTTCGGAAAACTCGAAAACGATAGAACAAAATGGTTGCTTAAAGGTGTGGTTAAAGGAATTGGCGATTATGGAAACGCATTTGGAGTTCCGGTTGTAGCTGGCGAAGTTTATTTCGACGAGTGTTACAATACCAATCCATTGGTAAATGCCATGTCGGTTGGCTTAATGAAAAAAGAAGACATGATTTCGGCTATTTCAAAAGGTGTTGGAAATCCTGTTTACATTGTTGGTTCATCTACCGGAAAAGATGGTATTCATGGAGCTACTTTTGCTTCAGCTGATTTGCACGAAAATTCAGCCGACGATATACCTTCGGTACAAGTTGGAGATCCATTTCAAGAAAAATTATTACTAGAAGCTACGCTCGAATTAAATAAAACCGATGCTGTGGTTGGAATGCAAGATATGGGAGCTGCCGGAATTATTTGTTCTACATCAGAGATGTCGGCAAAAGGCGAACATGGCATGAAAATTAATTTGGATAAAGTTCCTTTACGTCAGCAAAATATTGAGCCTTGGGAAATTTTACTTTCCGAATCGCAAGAACGAATGTTAATTGTAGTTGAAAAAGGTAAAGAAAAAATAGTAGAAAAAATATTCGACAAATGGGATTTGCATTGTGAAATTATTGGAGAAGTAACTAAAGGAAATCGATTGCATTTTTACATGCACGATAAATTAGTTGCCGACGTTCCCGCCGACACACTTGTACTTGGCGGAGGAGCTCCAGTTTACGAAAGAGAATACAAAGAGCCTGCGTATTATCAAGAATATAAAAAATTTAATATCGACAACGTTCCTGAACCTCAGAACTTGAGAGAAGTAGCTGAATCACTTGTTGCAAATCCAAATATTGCTTCAAAAAATTGGATTATTGAACAGTACGATACCATGGTTGGTACAAACAATATGACTACAAATTTTCCGTCAGATGCAGGAGTAGTTAATATAAAAGGAACAAACAAGGCATTGGTTTTAACTGTCGATTGCAATTCAAAATATGTTAATGCTGACCCCGAAATCGGAACTCAGATAGCTGTTGCAGAAGCTGCAAGAAATATTGTTTGCTCTGGCGGAGAGCCTTTGGCAATTACCAATTGTTTAAATTTCGGGAATCCCTATAATCCCGAAGTTTATTGGCAGTTTGTTGGTGCAATCAATGGTATGCGAAAAGCTTGCGAAAAATTTGAAACCCCTGTTACCGGCGGAAATGTAAGTTTTTATAATCAAACAGCCATTGGCGGAAAAATCGAGCCGATATATCCTACACCTGTTATCGGAATGCTTGGTTTGCTAAAAGAAAAGAACGATCAAATGACCTTGGCTTTTAAAACAAAAGGCGATATGATTTTTTTATTAGGTGAATCGAAAAACGACATTGCATCGTCAGAATATTTAGTTTCTTACCACGGAATTAAAGAATCTCCTGCTCCGGTGTTCGATCTTGATTTTGAATATAATTTGCACCAAATTGTAAAACAATTAATTGCGAAAAATTTAGTTCGCTCGGTTCATGATATTTCTGAGGGAGGATTGTATATTTCGCTATTAGAAAGTGCAATGCCTCGAAATTTGGGTTTTGATATTACTACCGACGCAGAAGTCCGCACCGATGCTTATTTGTTTGGCGAAGCTCAAGGTCGAATTATTGTAACCGTTGCCCCTTCGAGAGAAATCCCATTTATCGACTTTATGTTGGAAAAAGATTTTCCTTTCTCAATTGTAGGACATGTTACAAAAGGCGAATTACGAGTTGACGATATTTCGTATGGCTTTATACAAGATGCTAAAAAAGTGTATAATACAACTATTTCAAAAAAACTTTCAGAATAAAAGGAGTTCGTATTAGCCAAGTAAAACCATATTCGGAAGTAGGTTTGGGCAAAAAAGAACAAGTTACAAACATGTTCGATAAAATTGCCAAGAGTTACGATTTGCTTAATCATTTGCTTTCGTTTGGAATTGATAAACGTTGGCGAAAAAAAGCGGTTAATATACTTCAACAAAACAATCCTGCAAAAGTTTTAGATGTAGCGACCGGAACAGGCGATTTTGCTTTTTCAATCTCGATGTCGGGTGTTGCAGAAGTTGTAGGCGTTGATTTGTCAGAGGAGATGATTAATGTTGCCAAAAGTAAATTTAAGCAACACTATTCTGATAAAAATATTATTTTTAAATTGGCTGATGCCGAAAAATTACCTTTCGACGACAATGTTTTTGATGCTGCAACTGTTGCTTTTGGTGTGAGAAATTACGAAAATTTAGAAATAGGATTAAAAGAATTGTATCGGGTAATTAAACCTGGCGGCAAAACCGTTATCATAGAGTTTTCGAAGCCGAAGCATTTTCCATTTCGTAACATATATCATCTGTATTTTAAATACTTTGTTCCATTTATCGGAGGAATTATCTCAAAGGATAAAAAAGCGTATCGATATTTGTACCATTCGGTTGATAATTTTCCTTACGGAAACAATTTTATAGTAAAATTAGACAAGGCAGGTTTCAATAACAATAAATCAATACCCTTGACGTTTGGAATAGCAAGCATATATTTAGCGAATAAATCTTAATTTTGAGAACTGACAAAAAAATATTTTATTTGAAACAAATAACTTTCATATTATTTTTTGTATTTTCTGTGATTTGTGCAAATGCACAATTAACGAGACCTGTAAACAATCCTCGATACGATTTTCAACGATTGCATTTTGGTTTTACAATCGGAATTAATTCAATGGATTTTACCATTCATAATTCAGGGGCTTTTTTTGGATTGGATTCAATTTATAGCGTTGAAAATCAGCCTCAGCCTGGTTTTAATCTTGGAATAATTTCTGATTTAAAAATCGTAGAAGGCTTAAATCTGCGTTTTTTACCTGGTTTAAATTTTGGTCAACGCGATATGACTTACATTGTACGCAAAGATTCATCGTTTTACGAAAAAGTGATGAAAATTGAGTCAACATTTCTTGACTTTCCTTTGGTGTTTAAATATCGAGCTTTGCGACACAACGATTATCGACCATATTTGATTGCCGGAGGTTCGCTTAAATACGATTTGGCAGCACAAAAAGAAATAAAAGACGAAGAAAAACCCAAAATACGTCTCAATAGAACCGATTTGTATTATCAATTTGGACTTGGAATTGATTTCTACTTACCGTATTTTAAATTTTCTACTGAAATAAAATACGAAGTTGGAATGTTTAATATGCTTCAGCCCGATAATACTCAATATTCGAGTGCAATTGAAAGAATGAATTCAAAGTTAATAATGATTTCGTTCCATTTTGAATAGTCCTGATTTATAATAATTTTACAATGTGGTCAAAAATGGCTTACGAAAAGCCATTCATCCACAAGAAACGGAGCAAACTTGCGGATGAATGATATAGTGTTTATGCACTTTCGGTTGGAATATCCCGACTTACTTTTTTGATTAATCCTTGCAACACTTTACCGGGTCCAACTTCAGTGAAGTGTGAAGCACCATCGGCAATCATATTTATTGCTATTTGTGTCCAACGAACAGGAGCTGTTAATTGTTGAATTAAATTTTCTTTTATTTCGCTAGGCTCTACAACTGCTTTCGCATTAACATTTTGATAAACGGGACAAATAGGTTTATTAAAAGTTGTGTTATTTATTGCAGCCGCTAATTCAGCTCTTGCAGGTTCCATCAGTGGAGAGTGGAATGCTCCACCTACCATTAATTTCATAGCTCGTTTGGCTCCAGCAGCAGTCAACTTTTCAATTGCTAAATCAATCCCTTTGTGCGAGCCTGAAATAACCAATTGACCAGGACTATTGTAGTTTGCAGGAACAACAACTTCATTGATTTCAGCACAAATTTTTTCAACTACTTCATCATCAAGTCCTAAAATTGCAGCCATTGTTGAAGGTTCTGCTTCGCATGCTTTTTGCATGGCTTGAGCACGTTTTGAAACTAAACGCAAACCATCTTCAAACGATAATGTTCCGTTTGCTACTAATGCTGAAAATTCGCCAAGGGAATGACCCGCAACCATTTCTGGTTTAAAACTTTCGCCCAATGTTTTTGCTAAAATTACCGAATGTAAAAATATTGCTGGTTGTGTTACGTTGGTTTGTTTTAAATCCTCGTCAGTTCCACTAAACATTAAATCTGTAATTCGAAAACCTAAAATTTTATTTGCTTCTTCAAACATTTCTTTAGCTAATGGAGAATTATCGTACAAATCTTTTCCCATTCCTACAAACTGTGCTCCTTGTCCAGGAAATACATATGCTTTCATAAATAATAATTTTTATAATTTTTTACAAAAGTAAAAGATTATACCCATTAAAAAAAATGAATTTATGAAACAAATGAAAATGAAAAAAGCCCTTAAAAAGGGCTTTTAATCGAGGCGGTGCGGACGAGACTCGAACTCGCGACCCTCGGCGTGACAGGCCGATATTCTAACCAACTGAACTACCGCACCTCAATTTTGTGAGTGCAAATGTAGTAAAAAAAAGTATATTTCAAAAATTTATACCAATAAAAATATCGAAAATGCTATTTTTCTTTTTGAAAAATTGTTTTTTGCGTAAAATTGAATAAAATGTTGTTTTTACAACTTCATTTTAAGGCCGTGTAAGCTTTAATTTGCTTCGTTATATAGCACCAGAATTTTAGGAATATCGTTAAAATCAACTTGATTGTTAAGAATTTTAGATGACAACTCTTCATTATCTGATAGAAACTCTGAAAATTCATCCTTGTTTTTAATTTTTCGATTCAACGATTTTTTTTGAACAATTAGCATTTCGTTCTTTTTCAATAATATATAGCCATTCCCAATAGCACCTTCGGGTTCACAAGAGCATGCTGAATAACGATATTTAGAATGAAACAATGTAATATTTCCTTCAATAATTCTTTTAGCAAATGTATAAGATTCAATCCCAGTTATTGTTTTTGGCAAATGAATCGAATAATATATTTCGTTATTGTAACTATAAACTTTCAATTCGTTTGAATAGTAAACCCGATGTTTATCATTTTCGGTTTCTTTGAATAATATTTTCTCCCAAAAACTGTATTTGTTTGAATTTACAAAGCCGAATAAGGTATCGTTTTGTAAGTTAATGATATACGATTTTTCCCAATGTTGAGCAAAACATGAAAAGGAACAAATGCTAAGAAATACACCAATCAAAACGATTTTGCTCATACAAAAATTTAGAATTACAAACCAGGAAATCCAGGAAGCATGCTTTTTGCCGCTCCTTGCATCTCACTTTCGTTAAGCTTATTAGCTTGTTCAATGGCTTTGTTAATTGTATGTACCAACTTATTTTGTAGTTCTTCGGTATTGCCATTTATTAATAATGCTTTATCAATAACTATATCTCGAACAACTCTATTTCCATTAATTGTAACTTTTATATCTTTATCAGTTGATTCTGCATTAACGTATATGTTATTCAAACGACCTTTTATTTGCTCCATCTGCTTTTGAGCTTCTTTGAGCTTGCCCATTAAATCACCAAACATATTCTTAAAGTTTATTTACATTTAATTTTAAGTTCTTCGTCGCTTTTGGTTGACCCGAATTCTTTTGCTTTTTTCAAATCATCACATGCTTCTGTTTCATTTCCTAACTTTTGTTTTGAAAGGGCTCTATAAAAATATGCATCTGATGAATCTACTTTTTTACTTGCTTTAAATTTGTATTTTACCGTTTGATCAAAATCTTCGACTGCACCTTTGTAGTCTTCGGCAAAATATTTTGCCAAAGCTCTTCCGTAATAAACTTTTGTATCTTTTTTATTTTCAAAAGCTTGATTATAATCTTCGATTGCTTCGGCATATTTTTTTAGTTCAAATTTAGAACGAGCTCGCAAATAAAAACTGTTTTTATGCAATTGGTCTATTGCAATAGCTTTGTCGAAATAACTTACCGCTTCATCGAACATACGCTTATCGTAATAAATAATTCCAATTTTATAATATGCTTCGATATAATTGGCGTCCAATTCGATTGCTTTTTGATAGTCGGCAATAGCTCCTTCAGCATCGAAATAACCTGATTTTATTTCACCTTGATAAAAATAGTCTTTGGCTGTATTCTGTGAAAAAGCCGATAGATTAACCAATATTAAGAATGTGAAAATTAGTTTATTCATGTGTTAAATTTTTTAGAGTAAATGTATGAAAAGCTTTATCTTTTTAACATTATGTGAGTATCTAAATTACTTCAAATATTTATCAAGCCAAGCAAAAAATTCACGTTGCCAAAGAATGCTATTCTGTGGTTTCAATACAAAATGTGTTTCTTCGGGGAAGTATAACAATTTTGCATCAACACCAACCAATTTGGCAGCGTTAAATGCTTGTAAACTTTCGGTATAAGGAATACGAAAATCTTTGCCACCGGTAATAATCATAATTGGAGTATCCCAATTTTGAACAAATTTATGTGGCGAATTTGCAAAAGAATTTTGAGCAATCTTGTTTTCTTTTTCCCAATAAGCTCCGCCCAAATCGTGATTCACAAAAAACATTTCTTCTGTTGCTGCATATTGGCTTTCGAGATTAAACATTCCGCAATGTGAAATAAATGCTTTGAATCGTTTTTCGTGATGTCCGGCTAACCAAAATACCGAAAATCCGCCATAACTAGCTCCCACAGCTCCAATTCTATCACCATCAATGAATGGTTCTTTTTTCATTTCGTCAACCGCCGATAAATAATCTTTCATGTTTTGTCCGCCATAATCACCACTAATTTGAGCATTCCACTCAGAACCAAAACTTGGTAAGCCACGACGATTGGGGGCAATTACGATATAATCGTTTGCAGCCATAATTTGAAAATTCCATCGATACGAAAAGAATTGGCTTACTGCACTTTGAGGTCCACCTTGGCAATACAACAATGCTGGATATTTTTTATTTGCATCGAATTGTGGAGGATAAATAATCCAAACCAACATATCTTTTCCATCGGTAGTTTTTATCCAACGTTCTTCTACTTTACCCATTTCTATTTTGTCGTAAATATTTTTGTTGGTAAAAGTCAGTTGAGTTTCTTCTCCGGTTTCTGCATTAATGTTAAATATCTCATTTGCCATCGAAATCGACATTTTTTCGCCTACCAACACTTTGTCAGTTTTTGAAAACGAGTTATAATCGTGCTGACCTTTAGTAATTTGCGTTACTTGTTTATTGGCAACATTAATTTTATAAAGTTGATGTGTAGCATGAATTCCGGAAATAAAATAAATTTCAGAATCATCCTTGCTCCAAACAGTGTGTGAAATACTTTGGTCGAAACCATCGGTTAGATATGTTTTTTCTTTTGAGTCGATATTGTAAACGAATAATCGGTCTTTATCTGACTCATAACCTGGAGTTTCCATGCTTTGGAAGGCAATTTTTTTACCATCATTCGAGAAGACTGGATATTTGTCGTATCCCATCATTCCTTCCGAAATATTTTCGGTTGTCCCTTTTTCGATATTGTATAAATAAACATCAGAATTTGTACTTAAAGCAAAATCTTTTCCCGATAATTTTTTACAAGTGTATGCAATATGTTTTCCATCGGGACTCCACGTAATTTCAGTATTGTCGAAATAAGGCGAAAGAGGCGAATCGAAAGCCTCTGATTCCATAATGTCTTTACCATCGATAATTTTATTATCTTTTATATCAGAAATAAAAATATGACTGAATTTATAATCGCTCCAATCGTTCCAATGACGATACATTAAATCTTCAATAATTCTAACATTTGTAAGTGGCAAATCGGCATGAATTTCTTGTGGTGTTTTTTCAAATTTCACATCTTTTGTGTAAAAAACTTGATTGTTGTCGGCTGAAATTTCAAAACTATTGATTCCTTCGGCTATTTCCGAAATCTGCTTTTTATCGCTTCCATCGGCATTCATCTGCCAAATTTGTCCAGTTTCACTTTCATATGCTATAAAGTAAATTTTACTTCCATCGACGTTCCAACGATGATTAAATTCAGCTCCAGCAAAATCAGTTAATTGAATAGGATTTCCTCCATCGACAGAAATCAAAAAAATATCAGTATAGCCTTTATTGGTTGCAATATTATAACGAGTTACTCCATAGATTACAGTTTTTCCATCAGGTGATAATTGTGCATCGCTAACTCGACCAAATTTCCATAAGTTTTCAGGTGAAATTCTATTCCCTTCGATTTCCAACTTCGATAAAGAATCTAACTTTGAAACTTCGTTCTTATTTGGAATAGTTGTTTCATTTTTTTCTTTCTCACTTTTGCAAGCACCTATGGTAAACATAGTGGCAATAGCTATAAAACCTAAAATATTCTTTGTCATGTGTTTGTGTTTTATTCAATAAAATATAAAAAAATTAATTGAGTTTTCTAATCTCTTTCGGTTACATATTTTTCAATTCTGTTCATTCCATCAATAGCAAGTGGGTAATTTGGAGCAATATCGAGAGCTATTTTATAATTTTCGTAAGCCTTTTGATATTCCTTCATAGCTTCATAGCAAAAGCCGATATTAATATGTGCCTCGAAATAATTGGGCTTATATTGCAGAGCTTTGTAGTAAAAATCAATTGCTGTTTTATAATCCTTATCTTTTTCCATGCTTAAATAAGCTAAGTTAAAATAAGTTATCGATGAAGTTGAATCAACTTTCTCGATTATATAATTGTACATATTTTTCGCTTGTTTAATCATTTCTCGTTCTTGATAAAACATAGCCATGTTGTAGTGAGCTTCGTAACTTTGAGGTTTTATTTTAATTGCATTTCGATAATAATCCAAACTAGCTGTGTCTTTATCATTTGCAGTTAACAAACCTAGTAAAACATAGGCTTCGTAATAATTCGTATTTACTCCGACTGCTACATGTAAATTTCTAACGGCATTGGTTGTATCTCCATTTTCGTTATAAATAAGAGCTTTGATAAAATATACTTCGCCAATATTTCGATCGATTTCTTGAATTTTATTCAAATAATTTATCGATTCGTTATATTGACGAACAAAGAAATGAATTTGAGCAAGTTTCAATAATACTTCGGTATTTTTAGGATAAAGCAATTCGCACTTTTCTAATTTAGCTTTTGCTTTTCCTGATTTTCCCAAATACATGTAAAAATCGGAAATTTTGAGATAATATTTCGTTTCGCTCGAATCGATTTTTAAAGCAAATTCGAGGTCGTTTATGGCATTTTCTATCTTATTAATTTTTTGATAAGCTTCGGCACGCTGAAAAAATAGTTCCGGGTCATTTGGATTTTCACGTAGCTTCATTGTAATTTCTTGAACATAATCAATGGAATCGTTCAAAGATGTGTTTGCGTCATTGTTTTTATCGGAAGAGGAACAAGCATACAACAAAACAAAAAAAATGCTTATAATCAATAATTTATTCATAATCAGTTTATTAAAAGGAAAATTGAGTGCAAAACAATGCACTCAACTTTCTTTATATTTTTTAACCAATTGCGGCTACAATTTTCTTTTCGATTTCTTCGGCTAATTCGTGATTATCTTGAAGTAAATTTTTAACAGCATCGCGTCCTTGTCCTAATTTGGTTTCGCCATAACTAAACCAAGAACCGCTTTTTTTTATAATTTCGTTATCTACGCCAAGGTCAACTATTTCTCCAATTTTTGATATTCCTTCACCAAACATTATATCAAATTCCGCTTTTTTGAATGGAGGAGCTAATTTATTTTTTACGATTTTCACTTTGGCTCTGTTTCCTGTAACTTCTTCGCCATCTTTTATTTGAGCCGATTTTCTAATATCAATTCTGATGGTAGAATAAAATTTCAGGGCATTACCTCCTGTTGTTGTTTCAGGATTACCAAACATAACTCCAATTTTATCTCTTAATTGGTTAATAAAAATACAAGTTGTTTGTGTTCTGTTAATCGTAGCAGTAAGTTTTCTCAATGCTTGCGACATCAATCTTGCTTGCAAGCCCATTTTAGAATCTCCCATTTCGCCGTCTATTTCAGCTTTTGGAGTTAGAGCTGCAACCGAATCAATTACTACAATATCAATAGCTCCCGAGCGAATTAAATGGTCGGCAATTTCTAAGGCTTGCTCACCATAGTCAGGTTGTGAAATCAATAAATTTTCTACATCTACGCCAAGTTTTTCGGCATAAAAACGGTCGAAAGCATGTTCTGCATCAATAAATGCGGCAATTCCTCCAGCTTTTTGAGCTTCAGCAATGGCATGAATAGCGAGTGTTGTTTTTCCCGACGATTCAGGGCCAAAAATCTCGATTACTCTGCCTCGTGGATATCCTTTTACTCCCAATGCCAAATCAAGTGAAATAGAACCCGATGAAATAGCAGGAATGTCAACAATTGCACTGTCGCCCATTCTCATTACTGTTCCTTTTCCGTAGGTTTTATCTAAAATGCCTAAGGTATTTTCTAAAGCTTTTAGTTTCTCTTTGTTAACAGCTTGTTTTTCTTCTTTTTCTTTTGCCATATTTTTTGAGTTAAATGTTTGTAAAGTTCATCAAGTTTGTAAAGTTGAATTTAATTAGCAATTAGTAATTAGTAATTTTCAATTTGCAATAAAATATAAAATCAATTAACAATTTATAATTAACCATTAATAATTTGAATAGAATGTGCTTTTGTATCAACTTTTGTAATTATTTTTTCGATTTTTCCTTCTTCTGATATGATAAATGTGGTTCGTAATATTCCCATATACGATTTTCCATACATTTTCTTTTCAGTCCATACGCCATAAGCTTTAGCAATTTCTTTTTCAGTATCTGCTAATAATGCAAAGGGAAGATTGTATTTTGAAATAAAATTTGAATGCGATTTTTCAGAGTCTGGGCTTACTCCTAATATAATGTAGCCTTGCTTTATAAATTTTTGATAATTATCTCTCAAATCACAAGCTTCTGATGTACATCCAGGTGTATTATCTTTCGGATAAAAATATAAAACTACTTTCTGTCCTTTAAGTGAATCCAACTTAACTAATTCACCGTGTTGATTTTTAGCCTTGAAAATTGGAGCGAAATCGCCTTCTTTTAGTTGCATCATGTTGCTAATCTTTATGATTTCTTACAAAGATACCTTAAAAAAAGAAGCGATTAAAAAGAAATATTAATTTTTTTTAACATTTTATAACGGTCTAATATTTAGAATATTAAATAAGATTACTTGTCAAAAATAATCTCGTCTTCCATATTTCTCTCCTTAATACAATTGTAGAGTTTTCTATCAGTAGTCAATAAATGATTTAAAAACCAATCTTTGACAAGTAACATTAATTCGGTTCCAAAATCGGCATCGAATTTTCCCAAGTCGTTTCTTAATACTTGAATCTTCTCAATAATTTTTTTATGCTCATTTGAGTGTTCTTCAACGTACTCGTAACGACACTTTTTCATATAAATATTTTCCGTATCGAAATGCCATTTCGCATAATTAAACAACTCATTAACTTTATTCAAAACCGTATTTTCATGTTCTCCTTTTCCTATCAAATCACGGACTTCGTCGGTTAATATCAGAAATTTTTTATGCTGAGTATCAATCTCATCAAAGCCAACAGAGTATTTTTCGTTCCAAGTAAACATAAATTTATTTTTTATGAGAGGCTTCTTTAATAACCTCAATTATTGATTTGTACATTTTAGGGAAATATATTTCAATTTCGTCTTGTTTAACCCAAACAACGTCGGTAATTCCCTCTTCGATTTGAGGAACAAGTTTTTCGTTGCCCGAATATTTCATCTCATACCAATATGTTTTTTTTAACATTTTTTCATCGTTTATCAAAAACGTGTGATATGTAGGATTTAACGTATTAACTATCTCATGATTATGTATTCCACATTCCTCCGAAACCTCGCGAATAGCTGCAAGTTTAGGCAATTCATTTTTTTCAAGCTTCCCTTTCGGCAAATCCCACATGTTATTTCTTTTCATCAACAAAATTTCTTCATGTTGATTTTTGATAAAACCGCCAGCCGCTTCGATAAAATAAAAACAAGATTGAAAAACGAACCACAACTCATTTAAATCGTGATAATAAATAACAAGTTTGTCAATGGTTTTGTTCTTATTAAACCTGTCAATCAAAATGTTAATCGACGATTTATTCCAATATTCAATATATAAAACATTTCCTTTAAGATTTAATGAACCAATCTTATCAGTTAATAAAACAAATCGTTCATTAAAAAAAACTTTATACATTTGCATTATGAAAAATATCGAAAAAAATATAGCCCGTTATCTAATACAAATTAAAGCAATAAAATTAGAACCAACAAATCCGTTTACTTGGGCATCGGGATGGAAATCTCCAATTTATTGCGATAATCGAAAAACCTTGTCGTATCCCGAAATTAGAACTTATGTTCGAGATTCGTTTTGCGAATTAATAAAAGAAAAATTTATTGATGTAGAAGTTATTGCAGGAGTTGCTACAGGAGCAATAGCACAAGGAGCATTGGTTGCCGAAAAGCTTGGATTACCATTTGTTTATATTCGCTCGTCTGCTAAAGCTCACGGAATGGAAAATTTGATTGAAGGCGACATCGCTGCAGGTCAAAAAGTAGTTGTTATTGAAGATTTAATTTCGACTGGAGGAAGCAGTTTAAAGGCGGTTGAAGCATTGCGTGAAGCAGGCTGCGAAGTCTTGGGAATGGTTGCTATTTTCTCGTATTTATTTCAAAAATCGGCTGATGCATTTCTTGAATCAAAATGTTCTTTATATACATTAAGCAATTACAATGCACTGATTGACTACGCTCTAGAATCAAATTATATTACTCAAAGCGACGTCGAGAACTTAAAAAAATGGAGAGTTGACCCTGCAAATTGGAAAGCATAATGACAAAACTCGAAAGCAAAAAAAACGTATTAAGTGTTTCAGCAAAACAAATTTATGAATTTGTTGAAAATTGTAATAATTTCATAAAATTGTTACCCGAAGAAAAAATCGAAAATTGGTCTTCAACCAAAGACAGTTGCAAATTCCGTATTAAAAATTTGTCATCGTTAAGTTTACGAGTTAGCGATAAAATTGAATATTCACAGGTAAGTTTTATAGATAATGGAGAAGCTCCTTTTGAGTTAAAAATGAATTTTATTTTTGAAGAAATTTCTGCAAACTCATGTCAAAGCCAAGTAAGTTTTGAAGCAGACTTAAATCCAGTACTTAAAATGATGGCAACTACGCCACTTAGCAATTTATTGAATATTATTAATGATAATTTGAAGAAGGTGGAATTATAATATTTTTTTCATTGAAAATTTCTCCAATTTTTTATTCTCACTATCGGTATAAATAAACAATTATCAAAATTCTAATACCAATGCGGCTCTAATAGGAGGTAGTTTATAAAAATCATATTTTCAGTAAAAAAACTGAAACTAAAATACGTCTTTTCACGTACAAGCAATTAGAAATCCAAACCAATTAAATATGGAGTTATGAAAACACGAAAGTAAATTGCATAATAAGAAGAGCAGTACTATTATGCAGCCTAGCAATCAGCACAATGTGTGCATTTAGTCAACCAAATCCCGCCTCAAGTCTTTTAACCTACGAACGAGAAACCGAAGCATTTGTAAATCTGAACATTGATGGAAACTTCAACCTTTATGTGTTTGAAGGGAATAGCGACGTAATCGTTATCGAAACCGACAGCCTTTCAAATCAATTATTAAAAACAAATGTTCACGATTCCACCTTGTTTATTTCATCAATTCAAAAAGTTAAAGAGGGTAGAGCCATTAACATTTTTCTTACCACTCGTAAACTGAAAACTCTGACTGCGGTTGGAAATTCAGATTTAACTTTTTATCCTTATGTTGCCGATAATATTCATATTTCCTTACCCGAAAGTGACAGCGATTTGAAACTTAAAACAACAACAAATTCATTCAATTGCACTTTGTCGGGTTACGGATTTATAATTATTAACGGTTATTACAATGATTTAACCGCAACAATTACTGATGAGGTTTCTCTTACATTAAATGTTTTGACAAATAATTTAACATGCAACATTCAAGATTTCGGCTTTGCAATTTTAAATGGAACCACCCAAATATTCAATGTTAATATGGAAGACGAAAGCTACATGAAAGCCTTTAATATGTACGCTGTAACATGTAATATCGATATTTCGGGTATTGGTGAAGCTCACGTAAATGTTGTCGAAACTATGAATGTAACAGCACGAAACGACAGTCAGGTTAAGTATCGAGGCACACCTACAATCAACATTTTAGACAAATCGAAAGATGTATGTATTAAAAACAAAAAGACTAAATCGAATTATGCTGAAAAAGAAGTCGAATAAATTATCGAATTCTATCAACCGAGCGAACTAGATTTTCATCTCTAGCAATACCTCTGAATGCCAATAATGTGAGTATTATTGAAATAAGAGGAAAAAAAGATGAAATGCCGATGGCAACATCAGCGTTAAGGTCACTTTTAAATTTAAAAATGTAAAAAGCAGCAAATGAAATTAATGCTAAAAGCATAATGATTGTGAAAACAGAAATACGCATTTGCAATACACGCTTTTTAAACAAAAATATGGATACTAAATTCAACAAGGTCGAAAGCCCTGCAAAAAAAGCAATAGGATAGACCAAAAAACTTATTTCTGCTCCTGCTGACAAGCTTTGAAATTTCCAAAAACTTAATTCGTAAACTTGCGAAGCTCCATCAATATATTCAGCGAGTGGAATCATAAAAATTAATCCTGAAAATACTGCTGATAATAAAAGATATATACTTTGAATACGTTGCAACATATAAATATTTTTTAATTCTTTGCAAAAGTAAAAAACAAATTCCATCTCAAATTATAATTATCTTCATTTTTACATAAATATTTGATAAATTTGTTTTAAATCAATTTTAAAATGAAACGATTGCTTTTTATAAATATTTTTTTGTGGCAAATTGTAAATTTATTTGCTCAAATTTCTGAAACCAAACCATTTACTATTTGTGATGAAAAGAATATTTACAGCGTTGATAATTACCAACTTAGAGCTGTGTTAAAAGATATTAAAGAACCAAAATCAACTCCTGAATATGAAGGTGGCACATTGGAAATAAGAAGATATTTCGATAAAATTACTCTAGATCACAGCGAAAATAGCGAGCAAGTTTTTCGTTCGTATATTTCGTTTATAGTTAATTGTGAGGGACAAGTTGGAAATTACAATATCTTAGGAAACCAACCTGATAGTTTGCGAGTACTTGAAGAAAAAATTATTGAAAAACTCAAAAAAATGCCGAATTTATGGTCTATTGCTGAAAATAAAGGAAATAAGGTTGACTGCTATCAGGTTTTAGTTTTTACGGTTTTAAACGGTACATTTACAAATATTTTTTACAAATAAAAACAATATTCAAAAAATAAACAGATGAAAAGACAAGTATTAATGTTGATTTTACTCATGTTTAGCATAAATATTTTTTCTCAAACGGCTAATCATATTTCGATACACCAACAAGAAACTGAATATTATAATAGTTTAGGATTTTCGGGCGAATATTATCAGGCTACGAATAAACCAGCTATGAAAGCAGAAAATAAAGCGATGCAATCGTGCAATTTGAATAAAATTGTATTTGGTTGGCATCCATCATGGTCGAATGGATTAGAGGTAAATTACGATTGGAACTTAATCTCTGACTTATCTTATTTTTCGTATCAGGTTAATCCAAGCACTGGTGAAGCCAATACAACAAGTAGTTGGGCTACAGCAAATGTAGTTGATGAAGCTCTTGCAAATGGCAAAAGAGTTAATTTGTGCGTTACACTGTTTGAAGATCATGCAACTTTTTTTGGCAGTTCTACCAGTATGAATACCTTGATTGATAATTTAGTTAGTTTGGTTCAATCTCGTGGAGCACATGGCGTTAATATTGATTTTGAGGGTTTAGGCTCTACTAATAAAGCAGATTTTACTAATTTTATGATTGCTCTCTGCAATCGTTTTCATACTGATATTCCTGGGTCTCAAGTGAGCGTTGCTCTTTACGCTGTTGATTGGAGTAGTGTTTTTGACATTCCTGTTTTGAATAATTATGTCGATTTGTTTGTCATTATGGGCTATGATTATTACTATTCTGGAAGCACAACAGCTGGACCAAACGATCCATTATACCATTTTTATAACGATGCTACAACCTATAATTATACCATTTCAAAAACTGTAACCTCATATTTAGATAGAGGAGTTTCTCCATCAAAACTTATACTTGGATTACCTTATTATGGAAGGGAATACGGAACAACATCTAGTTCAATTCCTTCAGCAGTAAATGGAGCTCCGAATAGTGCATCAAGAACTTATGTTACCATTAAAAACAATGTGTCGGGATACTATTCTCCTGCAAATTATCAGTTTAATACAAACAGCTGTAATCCTGTTTATGTTTTTCATAATGGTACAGAATGGCGACAATGTTTTTTTGATAATAAATACAGTATGTTAAAACGTTTCGATTTTGTAAATCAACGAGGAATAGGAGGGATTGGAATTTGGGCTATGGGATACGACGATGGTTACGACGAATATTGGGATGCAATAAGTGAAAAATTTACCGATTGTGCTGTAGTTGAATGTACCGATACTATTTATGATATGGGCGGTCCAAATAAAGACCATTACGACGACGAAAACTACACGTATTCAATTGCTCCTACAGGAGCCACAGGCTTGACCTTGACTTTTACTTCATTCAGTCTTGAATCTGGATGGGACTCGCTTTGGATTTACGATGGAATAGGTACCGATAATTTAATTGGAGGTTATTCAGGAACTGTTAGTCCTGGAACTATTGTTTCTTCGACCAATGCTTTGACGCTCCGTTTTTTTTCTGATGGAGCAACTGTAAAACCCGGATTTTCGGCAATATGGCAATGTACAATTGATAATATTTTACCAACAACTTCAATTGCAGCGAATGAGTGGGAAACTTCAAATTTTTCGACAACTTTTTTAGATAACGACAATGTTGCTGTAAGTGAGCGATTTTATCAAGTACTCGACTGGAACGGAACAGAATGGCGTGCTAATAAAGGGTTCGGTTTTTTTAACGATAATTTTGAAAACGAAATACATTCAGAATGGACAGCAGAATCGGGAACGTGGGTAATTACCGATGGGCATTTGAATCAGACCGACCAAACGGTAACACACCCAAATATGTACGCTTCCGTTGAGCAAGATAGCAATTACGTGTATTTATATCATTGGCAAATGAATATTAATGGAACAGGAACAAACCGTCGTGCCGGAATGTATATTTTTGCCAGCGACCCAACTGCAACATATCGTGGCGAAGCCTACATGCTATATTTCAGAGTCGATGACTTTGCTCTAGAAATATATAGGTCTGAATTAGGGACAATAAATTTGAAAGAAAGTTTCCAGTTGACAGCAAACGCAAATGTTTGGTACGATTATAAAGCTACTTTCAATCCTATAAGTGGAGTGCTGAATGTATATCAAAACAACGAGTTGGTTGGAACGTATACTGATGCTACTCCATACCAATCGGCAACAGCTATTTCGCTTCGAACCGGAAATGCAGATGTACTTTATGATGATATTAAAATTTACAAATCAAGAAGCGAAAGCGAACTTATTTCGATTGGAGACCTAAGTTCAGAAATTCGATATCAAAACGAAAATTCAGCTACGCCATCTGCAAGAATTAAATCAGTAATTTTTGACGAAGCTCAAAATATTTCGGAAATCGCAAGTCGCAATGTGAATATTGATTGGACTAAGCCAAGCATTTCAGCAATATTCGACGGCACAGTTGCTGATATTGATACAAGTTTTGATAATACATCTTATTCCGCTTTTTGGAATTCATCGTACGATGAAAATTCCGATATTTCTGAATATATATATGCAATCGGCACTTCACAAGGGAGTAACGATTTGGTAGATTGGGCTAGTATTGGACTTGATACAATAGTTAGCTTATTAGGATTAAATTTGGTTTTCGAAAACACGTATTATATTTCGGTAAAATCAATTAACGGAGCAGGACTTGAATCTGATATTTCGTCGTCGGACGGCGTGTTGATAAAAGCACCGATTACGGTGAATTTTGAAGCTGATAACAATTCACCATGTACAAATGAATTGATTCATTTTTCAAACTTATCGATAAATGCAAGCTCATTTCTTTGGACTTTTGAAGGAGGAAATCTGGCTACAAGCACTGACGAAAACCCTACTGTTTTTTATTCAAATTCAGGAACATACAATGTAAAACTTGTTGCTTTTGGCTCGAATGGTTCCGATTCGCTTTTGCTTGATAATTATATTACTGTAAATCAAACTCCAACGGCTTCGTTTATGGTTAATGTAAACGAAGGAACAAAACCTTTACTCGTTTTATTTACAAATACTTCGGAGAATGCTAACAATTATTATTGGGATTTTGGAAACGGAACTATTTCTACCGATATAAATCCATACGAAACATATGCCTATACTGGATATTTTAGTGTGA
Organism: Bacteroidetes bacterium GWF2_33_38; assembly: GCA_001769505.1. Lineage (GTDB taxonomy): Bacteria > Bacteroidota > Bacteroidia > Bacteroidales > GWF2-33-38 > GWF2-33-38. The sequence continues at coordinate 1,932 of MEOF01000032.1, read as the reverse complement.
TGTTGGTTGTCGAAAATTCGTTTTGTGTTGACACATTGATTCGACCAAATTTTATTTATGTTCAAGATTCAACACTGACAATTAACACAAGCAATAACGATAATTCGTTTGTGAAAGCGTATCCGAATCCTTTTACTGATGAAATTCAAATTATGTATTTTCTCGACAAAAAATCGTTTGTGAAAATAGAAGCCTACGATGTGTTGGGAAATTTAATAACTAGCTTAGTCAACAACGAACAAGATGAGGATTTATATACATTAAGCTTTAATCCTGAAAAATACGGTTATTCTGAAGGTGTTTATTTGCTAAATATTTCGTTTGACGATAAACTTTACGAAATAAAGAAATTAATAAAACTTAAATGATAGACATTGACATAAGTTAGTTGCCTTAATTAGATAAGACAATGAATCCACAACCAACAATATTTATTAGTTCGATAATCTCTGAATTTTACGACTTAAGAGGTGCACTAAAATATTTTTTAGGGAAAAACGGATTTAGAGTATTAATGTCTGAAGAACCTGATTTTGGAGTAAACTGTAATCAAGATTCCTTGCCAACATGTAAAATGCAAATTGAAAAGTCAGATTATTATTTGCTAATAGTTGGCAATGAACCAGGGACGATATTTGATGATAATGGAAAAGAAACAACGGTCACTATTGAAGAATTCAGGCATTTTTTAAAAATAAGAAAAAATGGCCTAAATTTGAACTTCATTGTATTTGTTAGGAAACAAACTCGGGAGAATTATAAGAATAATGACACCACAAAACTTGGTCAATTACAAATAGATTTTATTAATGAAATATTGAATAATACAGAAGATAAAATATTGGGCAGATGGAGATACTCTTTTGATAAATTTAGTGAAATCATACAAGTCTTAGAAACAAATCAAAACGGACTCTTCATCGATACCACAAGAAAACAATCATTATATAAAATCTATTTAAGAAAGGAATTCTTAGAAATATATAGAATGTTCTTCTCAAAAGATGAAAAAACTTTAAAATGCATTACTGACACAATCGACCTGCCTGAAATAAAATTTCAGGGAAATATTATTGACCAGCAATCAATAGACAGAAAAGTCGCAGGTATGATAATAGCTTTGATTGCATTTTTCCAGAATAAAAACAACCTTATTCAAAAAATACAAAGAATATTCATTTACATTGCTCAAGGAGAGTTTTCGTATTTTGACCATGAAAAAGAAAGTTATGTGCAACCTGAATACATCAAACTTTCTATTCAAACTGGCGAAATTTTAGAAAAGCTTGTTCAGACATTTACAAACATTGACATATTCAATACATTGAAAACTAGGTATATGGGAGGTGAAACAAATTATACAATCTCAAAAGCAGAATATAATATGTTTGTTAAACCTGCTTTTAGTGACATTAAAATTGTTATAGCCAAACTAACCAATCTTGTCACATTTTTTGAAAACGGAATAGCAGATTTAGAAAAGAAGGATGATGATTTTTATGTGTACAGAGGGGTTGTAAATGACAGCATAAAGAATAATGAATTAATTGATTATGCGATGAACTATTTTAAGAAAAATAAATTACGGAACTAAACGCAATAAAAAAAATAGTGTGGATAAATGCTAAACTTGAACGAAATGACATTTAAAACGGATTAGTGGCATGGGAGTTAGGTGCTTCGAAATGCCATACGTTCCTTTATCAATCAAGCATAATAAAAGAATCAACTAAAAATATTTATAAGTAAATTTAAAATTGAAAACCGTTGACAGGCAAAATACAATCACAAAATATTTCATTTTTGTTTTTTTAATAATTCTTATTTCATGTGCAAGCAAAAAAGTTGAAACAAAACTCATATATAACTCCCCTGTTTCAATATGAGCATAAAATACCCCATCCCTTATTTTAGGGCAAATTATGCGGCAAG
>MEOF01000031.1 GCA_001769505.1 Bacteroidetes bacterium GWF2_33_38 | reverse complement strand
TAACCAAATTTTCAAAGAGCCTAATTAGTTGTTTATCAGCATGTTATATGTTTTGTCATGTACTAAAACATATTTTATAAAAAACATCAAATTTTAAGCTCATAAATATCCTTGCAATTATTTGTTAAGTAAGCGGTTAAAGAAAAATATGTATCTAAATCATCAACAAAATACGGTGTATTGATTTTTTACGACTGGTTTTTGATAAACAGTTGTAATACATTAAGTAATAAGCCTAGAATATTTTTTCAAGAAATAAGTTAACAACCTCGACTAAAATTAGTACAATAATTATGATTTCTAGCATATTGCTACGTTTGTGTTGCATTAAATCTTTGAAAAGCTCTAAATTTTCTTTTACAATTTGCAGGTTGTAGTCAATATCTCTAAATCTTGTTTTAATATCGAAAAGAGTTCGAATTCCGGCGTCTATCTTACTTATATATTCATCGTCCCACGTCTCATCAGGTTGATCAATTACATATAATTGGTCTATAATGCTATTTTTAACGTTTAGCGTTTTTCCGATAAATTTCAACAACTTTTTACTTGATATCGAGAGTCTCCCTTCTTTTTCAAGAATCGAAGTATAATAATTTGTATCCTCAAGCATCTGATTGGTTTGTTCTTGATAATAATCGAGTGTAACCGACTGACCAACATTTAACATTACAATTTTGATAATGTCAGCCGAAAATTTTGATAAATGAACGTCGTTGTGTCCAAATTTATCTACACTTGCATTTTCGTGAATAATAAGTTCTTCCGATAGTTTATTGTTCAACGTTTTCTTCGAATAACTTTTCATAAATTCGATATTTTCGGTCATTTTTAACTCACTGTAGCCCGAAAAAACAACAACTCCATACGACAAAATGTATAAATAGCTATTATCGCCGTTTACATAAAAAAGCTCATAGCTCGAAAAACTATGGAGATTTCCGGTGTATTCGTTTTTGAATTTTTTGATGTCGATAAAATCGGCTATTTGAAAAGCTTTTAATTTAATCATGTTTGGGTGTTTTTGGTTTTCAAATTTACGAAATTTGGGGCGAAGAAAAAATCATATTTACGATTAAAATAAGCAAATAGATTAAGCTCTTAAATGTAAGAAAATAATGCTAAATTTGACCAATATTTACTCCGATTAAATGAATAAAGCAACTAAAGAGCCGATTTGTTCCGAGTGTAATTTGAATTTTAAAACTATTTTTAGCGGGTTGCCCAAAAATGAGTTAGATATTATTACTAAAGAAAAAACTTGCGGATATTATAAAAAATCCTCGATTATTTATCAAGAAAACAGTCGTATAAAAGGTTTTTATTGTGTAAACAGTGGCATATTAAAAGTTTATAAAACAGGAATCGAAGGGAAAGAACAAATTATTCGATTTGCCAAAAAAGGAGATGTTATTGGATATCGCTCAGTATTAAGCGGTGAATTGGCTTGTACAAGTGCTAAAGTTATCGAAGATGCAACGCTTTGTTACATTACATCAGAAACATTGAATTATCTCCTCAAAAATAATTCAACTTTTTCAATCGACCTATTACAATTGGTTTGTGCCGAGCTTAGAGAAGCAAATAGTTTCATTACCGATATTGCACAAAAATCGGTACGAGAACGCCTAGCCGAAGTGCTTCTTATTTTAAAAGAAACGTTCGAAGTCGATAACAACAAAACACTTCAAATTTCGCTAACACGCGAAGAGCTTGCAAATATTGTCGGTACTGCAACCGAATCGGTTATTCGACTTTTGTCGGAATTTAAAAATGAAAAACTAATATCATTTGAAGGCAAACGCATCAAACTTATCGATATCGAGCGTTTAACTAAACTTGCAAACGTTTTCGATTAACTATTGGGCTTTAGGCGAAAATGGACTTTCCTCCTTAATTGGAGCTCCGGCATCGTATGGGTCATAAACTTCTCCACTAATTTTCAATCTTTTCATACTCGTTTTTGCATTTGAATAAACTGAAATTGTTTTCGAAAATTTACCGATTCGATTTGTATCGTATTTAACTTTTATCTCTGCCGATTTTCCCGATTCAATTGGTTCTTTAGGCCAATACGGTGTTGTACAGCCGCACGAAGCTTTTACATTGGTTAATGTTAGAGGTTCTTTTCCAATATTTGTAAATTTAAAAATACAACTTCCGTTTCCGGCTTTTTCAATTTTACCAAAGTCGTGTGCTTCTTTATCGAAAGAAATTTCCGGAGCATTGGGGTTGTCTGTTACAACTGTATTTGTTTCTTGAGTATATGCAAAAGCAGAAAAACAAAAAGAAACGATGGTTAAAAATATTGTTTTCATGCGTTGATTAGTTTGAAAATTTATCGGAAATATTCGTAACAATTGCTTCTTTGTAAACATCGGGCTCGTCAATTGCTGTCATAAATGCGAATTCGGTTAAATTTTCAATAATCTCCTCTCCGTCGATTTTCGAAAGAATGAATAAGCCCGGATTTTTAACTTCAAATTTAGCAACAAGCTCTTGGTTCGTTGATTCTTCAAAATTAAGCTCAATATATTTTACTTTTCCGACTTCCATTTCTGCCTTAAAATTTTCAGATAAAGTCGATTTTGCATTTTCGCCAATTGCAACAGACTCTTTGCTTCGCTTATTTGCATAAAAATTATAAACCTCAATGTTTACATTTTTTGGTTTTACGTTTTCTACCGAAATAACAGAGTCTTTTGGCTCTTCAATTGCGTCGGGTATTTTGTCTTCAGAGCCAGTATTATTACAAGCAAGCGAAAAAAGCAACATACTTGCAAGTGCGATAAATATAAAATTCTTCATATTTTGTTTATTTTATTGATTTGATACAAAATTAAAAAATCCTCAATAAAAGGAATTATATAATTCGATTATTTTTGATTTTAAACCAATTAACTTGATATTTATTACATTTTTTTGTACCTTTCGTATTAATTTGAATGCAACCATTTTTTTAAATTATAGTCTTAAACCAGTGTTTGAACAGTATGTTTAACGAATGCGAAGTCATAGCCGGCTGTATAAAATGTAATCGAAAAGCTCAAAAGATGCTATTCGATAAGTTTTCTCCAGTGCTTTTTGCTATTTGCTTGCGATATTCAAAGAGCAGAGAAGAAGCAGAGGATGTTTTGCAAGAAGGGTTTGTTAAAATATTTTCGAACATTAAACAATTTAAAGGCGAAGGTTCTTTTGAAGGTTGGTTAAAAAGGATAATGATAAACACAGCTATTTCAAATTATCGAAATAGTTTAAAATATTATTATCACGAAGAAGTTGAAAATGTTAGCGAAGAAATTGCAAACGAAGAAGAACCTGATTACGAATATTCGATGAACGATTTGATGCAGCTCATCAATGAGTTACCCGATGGATATAGAGTAATTTTTAATATGTATGTGATTGAAGAATATAAACACAAAGAAATTGCAGAAATTTTGGATATAGATGTAGGAACTTCTAAATCGCAGTTTTCGAGAGCGAAAAAAATGTTGCAAAAAAAATTGGTTGAATTAAGTGAAGTAAGACGATTGGAATTAGTAAATGGATAAGAATTTCAAAAATATAGAAGATTTATATAAGCAAAAGTTTAAAGATTTGGAAGTCGTTCCAACTGATAGAGTGTGGAATACTATTGACAATAGAATTTGGTTGTCGAATTTTAGAACATACTTCAATAATCTTGTAAGCACAAGTTCTATTTCGGTTAGCGCCGGAGCTTGGGCTGGTATTGCACGAAAACTTTGGCTTCGTCAGTTTTTGATGTTTAATCCTGCTAAATTCAATGTTTATTATCTGAGTTTACTCCTGTCGATTACGGCAACATATTTTTTCTATCCGCAAGAAACAATTCTAAATTCGGTAAAACAAATTGTTGCAAACGAAAAGCAAACAAATATTTATATCGAGGGACATACCATTCAGCCCGAAAAAATTAGTGAAAATCAATCTGAATTAGATGATGTTGAAGTCATGGCTAGAGAAGAAATCATCCGTTTCGATGAAAGCACAGCCCAAAATAATACGATTGTTGCTAGCAAATCAATCGTTCTAAAACCGATTACATTAAATAATACTTCTAAATTCGATACAATAATTTCTCACGAAAAAATATCAGAAAAACCCCAAGAAATAACAACAATTTTTCATGCGGAAAATACAAGCATTAATAAGTTTGACCAACGCCGAGCATTCTTGCTAAACGACGTTCAAATTAACAAAAACGTATATCAACTTAATGACGATACGTTGGGCGTTAATTATTTGGGCAATCCAATCATTCGAAAAAATTCAAAATGGAGCTTAGATTTATATGGTGGACCACTTGTTTCAAATAGTATTCTTTTTACTCAAAACAAAGAAAATCAGCGATATATTGAGGCTCGAAATGAAGTGGAAACCCCTGTTTTACATTACTCCGCTGGACTTAATCTAAACTATAAAATTAACAACATTGTTATAAGTAGCGGTCTAAGTGTATCGGAGATTGGGGAAACATACAATTACAAAGTAAATGCAGCATATATCGACACCTTGCATTATTTTACGTATCAAAATAGTGGATATATGCAAAAAGATACGATTTCGTATTTGAATATGGATTCTTTAATGGTTGGAGATACATCATATGTTTATTTTGTTGAATATAATTGGGTTTCGACCTACGACTCAGTTTTAGTTGTTGATTACGATACAATTAAAACGCTGAACACATTTAAAGAACGAAATAAATATCGATATGTTGAAATTCCATTAATGTTTGGATTTGAATTTGAAAAAGAAAAATACAGTTGTACCGTTTCAGGAGGTTTAATAACAGGAATTTTGTACAAAACACAAGGCTTGTCCATGGATAAAAGAATATTGACCGACAATGTCTCAATTGACGATAAAAGACAATTTGTACAAACTCAATTTTCGCTTGCATTAGCTGTAGGTTTTGCTTATAAACTCAACAATAAATTTAGTTTACTAGCAGAGCCTTATTTTAGAAAAACAATTAATTCGATATATCCCGAAAAAATAGCCTATCTTCAAAAATACAATTCGTATGGAATGAAGGTAGGGATAAGATATAGATTCTAAAAAATGATTCTACCTACATTCTTAAAAGTTGGAGATAAAATAGGAATTGTTTCCTTGGCTGGCAGAGCAGAAAGTAAACACATCGATAATGCTGAAAAAATATTTAACTCTTGGGGGTTAAACGTTGAAGTTGGAGAATTCGCAAAATCGTCTCATTTTCAATTTGCAGGAACAGACGAACAGAGAGCGGCTGATTTTCAAAAAATGCTTGATGATAATAGCATTAAAGCAATTATTAGCTCGCGTGGAGGATATGGCAGTGTGAGGGTGCTTGAAAAACTTGATTGGTCAAACTTTAATAATAACCCAAAATGGATTGTCGGATTTAGCGACATAACTATTTTTCATTCTTTTTTGAACAAAAATCTTCGTACAGCGAGCATTCATTCGACTATGCCCGTAAATTTTCCTGAATATCCCGAAACAAATTCAAATATTGAAACTCTTAAATCGTGCTTATTCGGAATAAAAAATGAATATAAAATCCCCTTGAATAAACTTAATCGAATTGGAAATTCAAAGGCAGAATTAGTTGGAGGAAATTTATCAGTTTTATATAGCATTCGAGGAACAAATATTGATTTGAACTACAAAAATAAGGTCCTATTTATAGAAGATTTAAGCGAATATTTATATCATCTCGACCGAATGATGATGAACTTTAAACTTGGCGGAATTTTCGAAAATCTTAAAGGCTTAATTATTGGAAGTATGTCGGATATGCAAGACAACAAAAGCCCTTTTGGTAAAAATGCGTATGAAATTATTTTTGATGCGGTTAAGAACTACAATTTTCCAGTTTGTTTCGATTTTCCAGCTGGGCATACCTCACAAAACAACGCACTAATTTTGGGTAAAAAAATAACACTTGCGATAAATAACGGTGGGTGTTCGGTAAAGATTTAAGACTTACTGATTATAACTTTTATATCCTTTTGGAATTGCAAAAAGATTTGGATCTACTTTCTGTTTGTTTACGGTAACAACAGCAAGTCGCATTTTTTCGTCACGCAACAAACTCATCTCAACAGACAACATCGGGAAATAACCTGCATTGTTAGGGATTTGCAAAAAGAACAACGACAATTTTTCAGAACGATTCCATAACCTTAAAAAATCTTCGAAAAAATCAAAATTATCGTTTGCAACCCAATACGAAACCTCGGTTCGTTGCGATTTACTTTTTACTCTCCATTGAAAACACTTGTAACCATTAATTGTTTTGTTATTTGTTGATTTAATGATAGTTAAATCTTTTTCATCAATTTTTTGAATAGGCTTAACTGGCATATTCATGAATGTTTTTTCAGCGGAATTTAACGCAACAATTGTTTGCTTATCTAAATCGAAAAGAAAACTGTTCTCAGTTTTTTTTCCTTCGTAAAAATCAACACGAACTTTTCGCCCTTTTACAAAGTACGTATAGTGCAAAGTATCGCTTATCGATTTTTGAATATAATCTATCTTTCCTTCAAATGACAATGATGAGTTTACGGCATTAACATCAAGCTTGTCGCTGGGCTGTGCAACCAAGATTAATGAGGATAGTAGAAATGCGAATATAAAATGTAACTTTAACATAAAATTTTTTAGAACAATTTATCCCTATTACGTTTGAAATTCAAAAAAGTTACATTTTTGACAAAATAATATATTTTAGTGATGAAAAATTTAGAAAAAGGGTTTTCGGGAGAAAATATAGCCATCGAATATTTAGAAAAAAAAGGATATAAAATTCTTGCAAGAAATTGGCATTCGAGCCATAAAGAGGTTGATATAATTGCAGAGTATAACCTCGAACTTATAATTGTAGAAGTTAAAACACGAACTTCGAATTATTTTCAAGAGCCTGAAAATTCGGTAAGTCGCAAAAAACAAAAATTTTTGATTGATGCCACCGAAAAGTATATTGAAAAATATAATATCGACAAAAATGTTCGTTTCGACATAATATCAATTATTCAAAATGAAAAAGAAATGAAAATAAATCATATTGAAAATGCTTTTGCTCCTAACTTTTAAAATCTTAAATTTGTGAATTAAGAATACACTAAATGGAACTCGAAGAAATAAGAAAATATTGTTTGTCGAAAAAAGGAGCAACCGAAGATCTTCCGTTTGATGACAAAACGCTTGTTTTTAAAGTTGGAGGAAAGATGTTTGCCTTGTTAGATTTAGAAAAAAAAAGGGGAATAAATTTAAAGTGTAATTCCGAAAAAGCAATCGAAATTCGTGAACGTTATCACTTTGTTGTTCCTGGATACCATATGAGCAAAAAACATTGGAATACAGTAATGTTTGACGCTGAATTAAAAACGAAACAGCTTTACGAGTGGATTGATGATTCATACGATTTAGTTTTTTCAAGTTTAACCCAAAAAGAAAAATTACTTGTATGAAAAAGTTAATGAATTATTTTTTGCACGGATTGCTCCTTTCGGCTCCTATCGGACTTACGATTTATATCATTTATTCGCTATTTACATTTGTCGATGGACTTTTACCCTTCAGTAAATACCCAGGACTTGGCATAATTATAATCATTGTTTTAATCACAACGCTTGGTTTTTTTGGAAAAGCATTTATTTCAAAACCAATTACCGCATTTTTCGACAGAATGATTCTTAAAACGCCTATTATAAAAATTATTTATACTTCTATAAAAGATTTGCTTTCAGCATTTGTTGGCAATGAGAAAAAGTTTCGTCAACCAGTTATTGTCAGAGTTAACAATGTAAGTAATTTAGAAAAACTTGGATTTGTAACACAAAAAAGTTTAAAAGATATTGGAGTTGAGGGAGAGAAAGTAGCTGTATATTTTCCTCACTCTTATGCATTTTCAGGTGAATTATATATTGTGCCAGCCGAAAACGTCAAAGAAATTAATGCAAATTCATCTGAAATTATGAAATTTATTGTTTCTGGAGGAATATCAAAAGTTTAAAACTAATACTTAAGTCATGAATAAAATTATTTTATCAGCATTGTTTATCGGAATATTTTTTGGAATATCGAATGCACAGCGAAAAATTGTAGTTTCGGAAAAAAATTTCAGCTTCGTTAGCGGGAATCAAAACTCGCTAGTCGTTAACATTTATGAAGCAGATGAAGATTTGATTTTAAAACAGTGGAAAAAATTGATGAAAGATTACGACGCAAAAGTATCTTCGAAAAAAGAAGTTTTTGCCGACAATGCGTTGATTAAAAATTTATCACCAAACACCGTTGATGTGTATGCTGTTACCGAAAAAAATCAAGATGGGGATTTTAATTTGGTTGTAGCGATTGACTTAGGAGGAGCTTATTTAAGCTCGTCTTCGCACCCAGATAAGTACAAAACCGCAGAAAGAGTAATCTATGATTTTGCTGTTGAAACAACAAAAGAAGCAATTAAAGAACAGGTTAAAGAACAAGAAAAAAATCTTGAAAAACTTCAGTCAGAGGCAGCACAGCTTGTAAAAGACAAAGAAAATTTACAAAAAAGTATAGAAGACTATAAAGCAAAAATTCTTCAAGCCGAAGAAGATATTAAAACCAACGAAAAATCGCAAACAGATAAGACGAAAGAAATTGAAAATCAAACGGTTATTGTAAACGAAATTAAAGAAAAACAAGCGAGCGTAAAATAAAATGAAATAGCCATAAGCAATTAATTGCATACAAAACGCAAATGATTATTTATGTCGTATTCCATCTGACAATTTAAAAAATTAATATAAAGAAACAGATGAAAGAATATTTTTCTCACGAAACAGCTATTATCGATAGCAATTGTGTAATTGGAAAAGGAACAAAAATTTGGCATTTCTCACATGTGATGTCGAATTGTACGATTGGCGAAAACTGTAATTTAGGACAAAACATTGTGGTTTCGCCCGATGTTGTTCTAGGAAACAACGTTAAAGTACAGAACAATGTTTCGATATATACCGGAGTAATTTGCGAAGATGATGTTTTTTTAGGGCCATCGATGGTTTTTACAAATGTTATCAATCCGCGAAGTGCTGTTAATCGAAAACAAGAATACAAAAAAACCTTTGTGCGAAAAGGAGCAACTATTGGAGCAAACTCAACGATTGTATGTGGAATTGAAATCGGACAATTTGCTTTTATTGGAGCAGGAGCGGTTGTGACCAAAGACGTTAAAGCCTATGCTCTTGTTGTAGGAAATCCAGCTCGTCAAACTGGATGGATGAGTGAATTCGGACAAAAATTAAAATTCGATAACGCTGGAATAGCTATATGCAGCGAAAGCAACGAAAAATATTTTATTAAAAACGACGTGGTAATCAAATTATAAACAGATGAAAAATTTTGCTCTTTTAGGAGTTGGCGGATACATTGCCAAAAGACACGTTCAAGCAATCAAAGAAACCGGAAACGACTTAATTGCCGTTATGGATAAATTCGATAATGTCGGTTTTTTAGATGGTTTTTTTCCAAATGCGGATTTCTTTTATGAATATGAACGATTTGACCGTCATATCGAAAAACTAAAAAGAAACAATATAAAAACCGATTACGTTTCGATTTGTTCACCAAACTATTTGCACGATTCGCATATTCGCTTTGCCTTACGTGCCGGAGCTGATGCTATTTGTGAAAAGCCCGTTGTGCTGAATCCATGGAATATTGAAGCCTTAATTGAAACCGAAAAAGAAACTGGAAGAAAAATTAATTGCATTCAACAATTAAGACTTCATCCTGCAATTTTGAACTTAAAAGAGCAAATCGCATCAGAAAAAAAGACCAAAAAATACGATATTGACCTAACATATATTGCAAGTCGCGGAAAATGGTATCACTTTTCGTGGAAAGGCGACATTCAAAAATCGGGAGGAGTTACTACAAATATTGGAATTCATTTTTTCGATATGCTTACACTTATTTTCGGAAATGTTCAGGAAAACATTGTACATTACTTAAATACAAATAAAGCCGCTGGATTTTTGGAACTTGAAAATGCCCGTGTACGTTGGTTTTTAAGTATTGATAATAATGATATTCCCGAAGAAATACGAAATAAAAAACAAACCACTTATCGCTCATTAACAATTGATGGAAAAGAAGTTCAATTTTCTGATGGATTCGATAATTTGCATACCGAAAGTTACAAACAAATCTTAAATGGAAATGGTTTCTCAATTGATACAACAAAACGATCGGTAGAAACCGTTTATAACATACGTAATGCAACTCCTATCGGAATTAAAGGTGATTACCATCCATATTGTAAATTGTTGTTAAAATAAGTTTAGCGAAAAAATTCACAATTTCGTGGACGCCCACCGCAGGTTTTACAATCAATTTTTTCGTTATTTTTTCCGAAAAACTGTGATGTATTCACCAACAAAAAAAATTATGAAAGAGGGGATGGTTCATTCTCTTTTCTTGAATATTTTATGAAATTTGATTTAATTTGTGTAAACTGCTTGTTGAAGTTAGCAACTACAAATGAAAATCTGTTTGACTTGCATAATTTTTATTGTAACTTTGTTTAAAACGAACACTTAAAAAATATGAAAAAACTCACATTTATTTTAGCTACCGTATTCTTTAGCTTGGCAATCGGATGTAAAGACGAACCGATTCCAGAAGAAAAGAAAAGCATTATGCCCGATAAAATAACTGTAAAAATACCCGAATCAATAAGTTCGGTCGATTTACAAAAAAGCATAAACGCATTAAACATCGACACAATAAAAGGAGCTGAAATTTATAAGTTGATGCGAGTATTTATTTTTCTTGGAGCCAGTTCTGCCGAAGTTGTTGAAGCAATTGTTAAATCAATTGCCGACATCGAAATTACCGAGCCAACCCAAGCAAATTATGTTGCCGAGGACGGAAGACAAAAAAATTTGACTGTTGTTGCAAACGAGACTTATAACGACCAAACTTGGGACTACTTTCTCGATTGTTTTGATGGCGAAGACAATGCCATTCAGGTTTTTTGGAACATCGAACCACTTAAAGGAGTTGTAATAATGAAACCAAGCATTATGAATTACGATTATACCCAAAATCCCGATGCTATGTACAAAATAGAATTTGGCGAAGACAACGAAGATTACGATAACTACATGCTTATTTCAATTACAGGACTCGATTCAACCGAACAAAATTATGCGAAGAATCTAAAAATGTTTGTCGGAAAATTAGGCGACATTGTTACCGTTTACGGAAACTCTTTTCATCCTGGAGTAGAAATGACCTCAACAGGAAATGGAATAAACTGGGCTTTTGTGGCTCAAGCCGATGCCGTTCAGAATATCGGCGTTGCTGAAATTTGTTTGCCCGATGCATTATGCACAACAAGTTCAAATATTCTTAACGATTATTCTATTTACAATGTTTTACAAAACGCACTTACTTACGCTGGAGTAACCGACTCAACAACCATTTCGGCATACTTATTTAACGCAACCGCTCCTGGATATTTTGGCGAAACAGGATTTGTTGCTAGTGGAACTGAAAACATTCCAAGCACAGAGTTCAATATTTTGGATATTTCGACAATGCAACCTTTTGCACCTATCGACGTCTATAATTTATCGATTGAATTTTTTATAAATAACTAAAAAACAAAGAAGTATGAAGTATTTTTTATTAGCCTTTTTAAGCATTGCCGTTCTGTTAAACAGTTGTAAAAAAGACGACGACAACGATGATGATAACAAAACGACGAATATAATGCCATCGAAATTCAAAGTTGACATACCCGAATCAATTAGCTCGACCGATTTACAAAAAAGCACATCGGATGCTCCTCTTCAAGGAAACGAAATTTACGAAAACCTTAGAACCTTCATTCACATTGGAGAATTTTCGGCAGATGTTGTAAGCGAAATCATGCAAGCTATTGCAACACACGGAATCGACGAGGCTATGACTTTTTCATTTGTAAGCGACGACGATGGACGAACAAAAGATGTTGCAGTAACTGAAAATGTTTCGATTAACGATGTAACTTGGGAATACGCACTATTGATGCAAGACGAAGATGGCGACACTGCTATGCAAATTTTATGGAATCGTGACCCTGTTGTAGGAATTGCAACCTTAAATCCATACGACATGAACAGAAACGAAAACGAAGCACTACAAAATGTAATGTATCAAGTTGAATACAGCGAAGCTGGAGATATGGGCTACGAAAATCATATGATTGTTCAAATTTCGGGCTGGCCAATCGTTGAAAATTATTCAATCAATAATCTTAAAATGTTTGCTGGAAAAAATGGAACAACCATTGATGTTTTTGGAAACTCAAACCACCCAATTGCTCGTTTAGTTGATTCAACATACACCGAAGGATTAAATTGGGCTTTTGTTGCTCAAGGTTTTACCGATTCAGATATTGCTACTGCAAAAGTTGCTTTGGCAACATGCAATTTGCAAGACACAACCAATATGTTTGAAGATTATTCGATTTATAGCGTATTAAATAACGAATTACACTCTGTTTACGATCCATATATTACTGAGTGGGGCAACGATACGATTCAAGCAATTTTTAATTATTATTTACAAAACACACATGCTCCAGCATATTTCGACGAAACAGGCTTTGTTTCTTGCGGTGTTTCAAATATGCCTAGCACTCCTAGCGGATTTAGCAATTTAAGTTTATCGGGCTTAAAACCATATATTCCTTACGATATTGACAATTTATTGGTTAAATTTCTAGAATAAACCTAGCGTTTAAAAAAGAAGCAACATTGTTGCTTCTTTTTTTATTATATAAAATTGAAGAGTAACAATTTTTTCATTTATTGATGGTGACGCAGATTACATATCAGGTGCGTTATTTTTTAAATTCGCTTTAACAAGCATATCAAAATTTTGTAAAGCCAATTTGCTAGTTCAAAATACAGATAATTCGTTGGCAAAAAGGGGGGTTATAATATTGTGGTCTTAAAAAATTACATTTCGTTTTTATAAAACATTTCAAATATATTGCAACAAAAATTCTTAAATAACAATTGATAATTATTGCATGAGTTCGTATATTTTTAATCTAATAAAACAAGGAGAGCATCAACAACTTGATTTTAAATTTGAGATTAGCGATTCACGAAAAATCGCTCGAACTCTAGCTGCATTTGCAAATACCGATGGCGGAAAGCTATTAATAGGCGTAAAAGATAATGGAAAAATTGCAGGAGTTCGCTCCGACGAAGAATATTACATGCTCGAAGGAGCATCAAGTATGTATTGCAAGCCTGAAGTTAAGTTCCGAGTTATATCATGGAAAATTGAAGGCAAAACTGTGCTGGAAGTTGATGTTGAGAAAAACGAAAACGAAAAACATTATTGTCAAGATGAAAGTGGAAAATGGCTTATTTACGTCCGTGTAGCCGACCAAAATATACTTGCAAGTACGATGCTTTTACGATTTTGGAAAATGCAAAAACAAGAAAAACCGATTTTTATTAAATACTCTCGTAGCGAAAAAATATTGATTGATTATTTGCACGAAAACAAAGAAATAAGTATTTCAAAATTTTGTAAAATTGCCCAAATTACCAACAAAACAGCCGAAGATGTAATACTTAATTTGATGGTATTACAAATGATAGACATAAAATTCGACGAAACAAAAACGGTGTATTTTTTGGCAAATAGGTAAAATTCTCTACTCTTTTTTATCCTTTTTCAAAAATTCAGGCTGTTCAATATTATTCATTTGTTTAAGAATCCATGCTTGTCGTTTTCCCATGAATTTTGTTACACGTGTCGGTTTCCATTTCAATGGATTTGGAAGCGTAGCTGCAATAAGTGCTGCTTGAGGTTTGCTAAGTTTACTCGCCGTTTTATTGAAATAAAATTGCGAAGCCGCTTCTACACCATAAATTCCATCTCCCATTTCAATTACATTCAAATAAACTTCCATAATTCGTTCTTTACTCCAAATGGTTTCGATTAAAAAAGTAAAATACATTTCCAATCCTTTTCTGATATACGAGCGCGAAGGATATAAAAACACATTTTTTGCTGTTTGCTGGCTGATAGAACTTGCCCCCTTTACTTTTTTTCCTTTTTTATTTGCCTCATAAGCCTTTATGATTGCCTCCCAGTCAAAGCCTGAGTGAGTCATAAAGTTTTGATCTTCTGACGAAATCACAGCCATAACCAAGTTAGGAGAAATTTCGTCGAGAGAAACCCAATCTTTACTTAGTTTTACATCTCTTTCTGAAGAAAATGTTTGCTCAACAACTCGAATAATCATAAGAGGAGTAAAAGGAACTGGAACAAATCGAAATAACACGACAGATAAAATACTTAATACAAAAAAACCGATAATTATTCTTAAAATCCATTTAAAAAGAATACGGAAGAAATTTTTAATACGCTTCATAAAAAACTATAAATATTAACCAATGTTGATTTTAATGCACATATCAACTATATCTTTAACTGATGCCTAAATTGTACATTATTAAATCGGGGTCAAAAATATTAAAATCTTCGATAATTTCTCTGCTGTTTCGATTAATTTCGTTTATTGCGTAAATACATCAACTATTTTATACTAATTACGATTCAATCTGACCAATACAATTTAAAAATAAGATACCCGCTTTTGCCGGTATGTGTTAGTTTTTGAGGCACATTCCCTTGAAAAAGGGAATCTAAAAAATCACATATGTGTCATATGGAAATAGAATTGGTATTATTCATCACACTAAATTTCTTTTCGTAGCTTTGCTTCATTGGAAAGCATCGAATTAACAATATTATACCTCGACGACTATATTGTAGCCGTAAACAAGCCAACAGGTTTACTTGTACACCGTACGTATATTGCAACTCAAGACGACCAATTTGTATTACAGATTCTTCGAAATCAAATTAAAAAATATATTTATCCTGTTCATCGGCTTGATAAAAAAACTTCGGGCGTTTTGATTTTTGCTCTTGACAAAGAAACAGCAAAACTACTCCAACAAGATTTTATCAATCACCAAATCGAAAAGCGATATTTGGCAATAGTGCGAGGATTTTTTCCCGATGAAATATTGGTCGATTATCCTCTGATAAGCGATTCGGGGAAAAAACAAGAAGCTATAACCTATTTTAAAGCAATAAAAAGAAACGAGATTCCAGTTGCTTTTGGAAAACACGTAAGTTCAAGATATTCGTTAATCGAAGCATTTCCAAAAACCGGAAGAATGCACCAAATTCGTAAACACTGCAATCACTTGCGACATCCTATAATTGGCGACCGTCCGCATGGTTGCAACAAACAAAATAAACTTTTTAAAGAAACATGGGACATGACTAGCATGTTGCTTCATGCTCAGCAGATAAAACTCGTACACCCAAAAACAAAAGAGCTTCTATTGATAGAAGCTCCATTGTTTTCTGAATTTATCAGAATGCAAACTATTTTGGGTTTATAAACTTTATTTTTCTAAAAAATTAATGATATTGTTGGTTATATACGAAAGTTGCTCGTTGCTCAACTCGGTGTGCATAGGCAAAGAAATCACCGTTTCGCAAAGTTTTTCAGTAATCGGAAACGATTTATTTTTGTCGTCGAATTTTTCAAAAGCTTTTTGCAAATGCAATGGTACCGGATAGTATATCATAGCTGGAATTTTCTTTTCTTGCAAATACGTCTGCAGTTTAACTCTGTCGATTCCTTTTGTAACCAAGGTATATTGATGAAATGTGTGAGACGATTTTTCGAACCTTTTGGGAGTTTGTAGTTGAGAATATTTGCTAAATGCAGCATCGTAAAAATCGGCAACTTTTATGCGAGCTGTGTTGTACTCATCTAAATGCTTTAATTTGATTTTTAAAATTGCTGCTTGAATACTATCTAAGCGTGAATTTACGCCTATTTCGTCGTGATAATATCTGACTTTCATGCCGTGATTCACAATTGAACGTAATCTTTCGGCAAGCTTATCGTTGTTGGTAAAAATTGCTCCACCATCGCCGTAACAACCTAAATTTTTTGAAGGAAAAAATGAAGTGCAACCAATGTGTCCAATTGTTCCTGCTTTTTTCTTACTTCCATTATCGAAAATATAATCGGCACCTATTGCTTGTGCAGTGTCTTCAATTACATACAAATTATGTTTATTCGCAATGCTCATAATTCTATCCATATCAACACATTGTCCGAAAAGATGAACAGGAATAATTGCCTTTGTGCGTTTATTTATTACTTTCTCGATTTCGTCAGGATTTATGTTGTATGTTTGAGGGTCAACATCAACCAAAACAGGTTTTAAACCCAATAAAGCAATTACCTCAACCGTTGCAATAAAGGTAAAGTTTGTTGTAATAATTTCGTCTCCCGCTTGTAAATCTAATGCCATAAGTGCAACTTGAAGTGCATCGGTTCCGTTTGCACATGGAACGACATGCTTGACATCTAAATATTTTTCTAAATCTTTTTGTAAGCCGTTTACTTCCGGACCATTAATAAATGCTGTTGATCCAATAACATCAATAACGGCTTTATCAATTTCATTTTTTATTTTTAAATATTGACCTTTTAGGTCAACCATTCTGATTTCTTCCATTTTGTATGATTTTTTAATGTTGCGAAATTAGCTAAATGATTTTATTCTTAACATGTTTTTTAAATTTTAATTGTGTCAAAATCAACAAATAAAAAACTTATAAACAACATTTGTTATAATTGTGTTAATAATAAAAGAATCGTGGTTTTAGGAGAATAATTATCTTTGCTTATATGAATAATTATACCGAAATATCGAAACTTTTAGGCGATTTGCTGTTTGAACACGAATGTGTAATTATTCCTAATTTCGGAGGTTTTGTAAGCAATCCTCAAAATACGATTGTACGAAATGGAAAATTATTTTTACCTCCGTCAAAGTCAGTCCTTTTTAATAAAAATCTGCAACGTAACGATGGCTTATTGATTAATTATATTGCCGAAAGAAAAAATATTTCATATTCTGAAGCTCGATTAAATGTCGAAAATTTTGTACACGAATTAAATTATCGATTAAAAGAGCAGGGGAGTTTTTTGATTGAAGACATTGGAGCATTTCATTTACAGGAAGAAGCTATTTTACAATTCATTCCCGATTTATCGAAAAATTACCTGATTTCTTCTTATGGTCTTTCGTCTTTTAGCTTTCCCGAACTAACAAATTCAGATGATCCAACACAAGTTTTAAGAAAACATTCGGATAAAGAAACCGTACGTATTTCGATTAACAAAAATTTTGTTCGAAAGGCTTTGATTTCAATCCCCGTAATGCTAGTGCTAACAGTTATTCCCTTTAAATCGAACATCAACGAGAAACAATTAATTGATAAAGCTTCTATTTTACCTCAAATTACGAATACCAAAAATAAAGAAATCGGAGATTTAATAGAACAAAAAACCGATAAAAAGTCAGCTTTATTTTACCAAGAAGCAGAAGCCAATATAGTAGAAGCGATTGAAGAAAAAACCGATAGCATTATGCTAATCGAAGAACCCACAAAACCGAATGAATCTATTGTTGAACCTCTAAACATAACAAGTGTGCAGCGAGGGAACTTTTATATCATTGCTGGTAGTTTTACGGTATTGAAACAAGCTGAAAACCATTTAGAAGTACTAAGAAAACAAGGATTTAATCCTCAAATAATTAGTGAAGACAAATCGAGATACCGAATTTCGATTCAAACATTCAGTTCAAAAGCTGAAGCAAACAACGAAATTTCAGAACTTCGAACCAAACATAAAGATTTATCGGTTTGGTTGTTGTCCAAATAATTTAGCAAAAAAATCTTATTTTTTCCTTTGTAATTTAGCAAACGCTAAAAAAAGAATTGTCTGAGAAGATTATACGACCAAATCGCAGATTGTTTTTTACTTGGAATGTTAAAACCTATTTGTTTTCTCGTGCCACACCAACTTGATGCAACAAATTGTGATTTCAAGATTTCAAATCATTTTTTAAATTTTAATCCTACAATTCTGCCCTTTTATAAAATTCTTTTCAAATTTTTTATAAAAATTCATATCAAAGTCTTATTTTCGTTAATCTATACTTAGCAATTAATAAAACAAAATCATATGAAAGCTCTTTATGTATTCGTTGGAATCTTATTTTTCTGGATAAACTCTTCGGCTCAAATGGCAGGAAACTATATAATCGGAGCCAGTGGAGCTGCTGATTTTGCTACTTTTTCAGCTGCCGTTAGTTATATGTCAACTGAGGGCGTTTCAGCTCCGATAGTATTTAATGTCGAAAATGGGATATATAACGAGCAAGTTGTGATTTCTCAAATTACAGGAGCCAGTGCTACAAATACAATTACGTTTCAATCACAAAGTTTAGATGCAACATTGGTAACACTAAAAAACGACAATGCTACATCAACAAACAATTATGTGCTTCAACTAAATGGAGCTGATTATTTAATTTTCGACAAGTTAACCATAATGGCAAGTAATGCATCGTATGGTCGCGTAATAAATATGATTGCGGCTTCTAGTTATAATACCTTTCAAAACTGCCGAATTCAAGGAATTTCAACAACCGGATATTACGATACTTTTTCTTTGGTATATACCAATAATACCACCGATGAGTATAATACATTTCAAAACAATGTATTCACGAACGGAAGTTACGGTATTAAATTAAAAGGATATTCTTCGATGGGTTTATCGTCGGGAAACATAATTACAAACAACCAATTTGTCGATCAAAATTATTATGGAATTTATGTTGTAAATCAAGATGCAATAGAAATTTCGGACAATACATTTGATTTGAACAACACCGATGCTATAGGAATTTACATGGAATATTGTGATAAAAATATAAATGTTTCAAACAATGTTATCAATATTTCGACAGGGATTTATGGAATACAGTTTTACTATTGCGATGGAAATATAAGCCAAAAAGGAAGTGTTGTAAACAATGCTATTTGGTTAGGCGGAAGCATTTCTACGGCAAATGGAATGTTAATTGAAGGAAGTTCGTATCAAAACATTTATCACAATAGCGTACATTTATCGGCCTCATCTTCAACCGTATCTACTTTCAGAGCAACAGGCGGAAGCAACTTAGATGTTCGAAACAATATATTCAGTTCTATTGGCTCAGGCTTTGCAATATATACAAGTGGCTCAAGCATATTTTCAACCTGTGATTATAACAATTATTACAGTACCGGTAATTTTATGGCTTATTGGGGAACAAATGTTACCGATTTAGCCACATTGCAATCGACCAACGCTATGGACGTACACTCGCTTTCCGTAAATCCTGTTTTTGCATCAATTTCCGATTTGCATACTTCAACTTTTCGCCTCAACAATATTGCCGACCCATCTGTTTCGGTAGCTTTCGATATTGATGGAGAGCCTCGAAGTGTTACACCAGATATGGGCTGCGACGAGTTTACCGGAGTCGGAAGCCCATTAAATGGAACGTACGAAATCGGGGGAGTTTCTGCTGATTTTCAAACCATTTATTCTGCGGTTGATTCTTTGAATGAAGTAGGAGTTAGTGGTCTAGTAATTTTTAATATTAATTCGGGAAGTTACAACGAACAATTCAAAATTTATAATATTGCAGGAGCCAGTTCGGCAAACACAATTACCTTTCAATCTACAACAGCAAACCCAAACAATGTTGATATTTCATTCCTTGCCGGCTCTTCAAACAATTATATTGTAAGCTTGGCTTCGTCAGATTATATAACTTTTAAAAATCTAATGTTTACTACGAGCGACCCTACGTATTCAACAATTTTTAAATTTACAGGAAATGCAACAAACGATAGCATTGTTGCATGTATATTAAATGGCGTTTATGGCTCAAACGATGGAAATCACATAATTTATTCGTCGGGTGAATACTTTAAAAACATTGTAGTAAAAGGAAATACCTTTTATAATGGAAAAGCAGCCATACATTTAACTGGAAGTTCGTTGTATCGTTCTAGCGGGATTGAGATTGCAAACAATACTATCTCCGATTGTTATCACGATGCTGTAACGCTTCAATATTGCGACAATTCAATTGTTTCAGGAAATACAATCAGCAATAGTTTAAGTATTTATTTTTACGGTATTTTCTTGCAATATTGCAACGAAAAAAACCAAGTTTTGAAAAATAATATAAGCTCCACCTTACCGAATGGGGGAATTTATTTAAAAAATTGCACGGGAACGGTTTCAAAAAAATCTTTGATAGCAAACAATTATATAAAAATTGGCGGCTCTAGTTATGCCTATGGAATTAGAACTTATACTACAACAAATGTTGATATATACTACAACACAGTTAATATTGAGAGTAGTCATACAACTTACGGTGCGGCTTACAAAAATGAATCGGGTTCTAACATCCGAATAAAAAACAATATTTTTGTAAATATGGGAGATGGATACGCTATCGAAAACTCTTTGAGCACAGCTGTTACCGAGAGTGATTATAACGATATTTTAACTACAGGCAATAATATTGCAAAAATTGATGCTACCAACCGAATTTCTTTTGCCGATTATCAAGCAGCAACAGGAACGGATGTTAATTCTATTTCGGTTTATCCAGGATTTCTTTCATCATCAGATATGCACACAAACAATCCTTTTATTGATGGAGCAGGAACTCCTCTTGCAGATATTCTAGACGATTATGATGGAGATATTCGCAATCTTACAACACCGGATATTGGTGCAGATGAGTTTACATCAACCATTATTCCTCTCGCAGGAACATATACAGTTGGAGGAACCTCTCCTGATTTTGCAACCATTAGCGATGCCGTTTTCGCCTTAAACAATTATGGAATTTCCGATGCGGTTACATTTAATATCCGTCCCGGAACATACAATGAGCATGTAATGCTCTACGAGATACCGGGTGCAAGCGAAACAGATACCATTCTATTTCAATCCGAAAACGGCGATTCGTCAAGTGTTACGATACTTTACAATTCCTTAACAACAGAACAAAATTATGTTTTTAATCTTTATAATACCGATTATGTTACATTGAATAAATTGACTCTTTCTGCAACCGGACCAACTTATGCTCGTTGTATCTATATGAATGGAGCAAACCACGATGTAAACATAACCAATTGTCGATTATTATCGACCAATACTTCGACAACTAGTATTTTGTATTCTTCACTAGATAATAATTCAAATATTAAGATTAAAAACAACTATTTTCATGAGGGCGAATATGGAATTTATTTTGAGCATAGCGAAGATTACTACTGCCTAGGAACAGAAATTATCAACAACGACATACAAAGTACTTCATATTACGCAATCTATTTAGAAAATCATGATTCTCCAATCATTCACGGAAACACAATTCATAACGAAAGTGGAACCTTTTACGGAATCGTTCTCGAAGATTGTAAAAATGCAATAACAATCACTTCGAATAAAATTTATTGCAAGTACGACATAAAAGGAATATTCTTAAAAAATTGTATTGGCTCAGTAATCAATCCTGCTTTAGTTGCTAATAATTTTGTAACTATGGGAGGCTCAAGTTCTACAGTCGGGATAAATCTTGAAGCGTCAGACTACATTAACGTATATCACAATAGTGTGTGGGTAACAAGCACAGGAACTACTGGTAAAACCTTATATTTAGCAAGTGGAACAAATTATAGAATCAAAAACAATATTTTTGCGAATACAGGAGCGGGCTATGCTATTTATGTAGCTAGTTCAGTTGGTATTTTAGAGTGTGATTATAATAATTTATATGCTGCAACATCAAATTTTGGATATTTAGGAGCAACAATTAATTCCTTTGCAAATTGGCAAACAACCAGCACTTTTGATGCGAATTCAATTTCTGTGGAATCAAAATTTTATAGCGAAACCGATTTGCACACAAGTCAAGCCTTGTTTGACGAAGCAGGAATAGGCGTTTCGGAAGTTACTACGGATATTGACGGAGTTACAAGAGATGCTTCAACACCTGATATTGGGGCTCAAGAATTTTATTGTGAAACTCCAATTTTTGATGTCGTTTTTTCAACAACATGTTTGGGCGATAGCACCATTATTACTGATGCTTCAACAAATGTAACGATTGCCGCCACATACAAATGGGATTTTGATAACGATTTTAGCGAAGATTATGTTTCAACAATTCCAAACGAAAGTTTTAAACACTTATTCGATTCAGAGGGCAATCATACTATTAATTTAATTATTAATCAACTTGGAGGTTGTGTCGATTTTGAGCCTTTTGTGTTGAATGTAAATAGTATGCCTGAATTATCAATTACAACCGAAGGTGCTTATTGTGACTCGGCAAATGGTACAGCATCAGTTAGTGTAACGGTAGGGTCAGAGCCTTTTACATATGCTTGGTCAACAGGAGAAACAACATCGGGGATTGAAAATTTATTACAAGGCGAATATAATGTAGCCGTTATTGATGCAAACGGATGTGCTACTAGCGAAATAGTTGAGGTTGGAAATGCAATAACCGTAACTCTTACACAACTCAGTGGCTCGACTTGTGGAGCAAATGATGGCATCGCAAGTGCAACAGTTACTGGAGGAATAGAACCTTACTATTATTTGTGGTCAAATGGGATTACAACTCAAATCGATAGTTCTTTGTCTCCAGGAACTCATTTTGTAAATGTTATTGATAACAATGGCTGTGGATTACTAAGCTTTATAAATATCGCCAATACTGGTTCAGGTCCTGCAATTACGACCCTTTCGGTTACAAACAACACTTGTTATGGCGAAAGCAGTGGAGCAATTGATATTTTGGTAACAGGAGGTGTTACGCCGTACACATATTTATGGTCGAACGGAGAAACAACACAAGATATCTCAAATCTTTACAAAGGAGTTTATCAACTTACGGTAACCGATGCCGACAGTTGTATTGTAGTTAAGGATTTTACCGTTACAGGTCCTTCTGCAATTATTGTTAATTCGATTATTGAAAATGCCTCTTGTTCTGGCTCTGATGGGGTTGCTGTGGTTGCCGTTACCGGCGGAACAGCACCATATATTTATGCTTGGGAGTCGGGGAATACAAATTCGATTGAAAGCAATTTATCGGCGGGTATTTATTCCGTTACTGTTACCGATGCTTACAATTGCCAAAAGGTTGAACCAATAATAATAAATAATGTTGGAGCTCCAACCATAAGCATTGTATCGGTTATCGGAGCAACATGTACAAGTTCAAACTCGGGTGCAATAAATATCGGAATTTCGGGCGGAACGCCTTTATACACTTATTTGTGGTCGTCGGGGCAAACAACACAAGATATTTCAGGACTTTCGGTTGGAACATACACTGTTACGGCTACCGATAACGATGGTTGTTCGGCTGCTGAAACAATTACAATAAGCGAAGCCTTGCCCACAACACCTCAAATTTGTATGCTTACAGTTGATACTACAAATGGCAAAAATTTAATTATTTGGGAAAAATCAGTTGGAGAAGGAATCGCTTCATACAATATTTACAAAGAATCGAATCAAAGCGGGGTTTATTATTTAATTGGAAATGTTTTGTATAACGAAATGAGCGTATTTACCGATTTATATGCAGACCCAGAAGTAAGGTCATGGAGATACAAAATTTCAGCTGTTGACAGTTGTGGAAACGAAACTGAAAAGAGTTTTATGCACAAAACAATGCATTTAACGGTAAATTTAGGCGTCAGCAATACTATAAATTTAATTTGGGATCATTATCAAGGTTTTGAATTTTCGTCGTATGAAATTCAACGATATTCGCCTTCGGCAGGATTAGAGATAATAGATACGATTCCGAATAATATTTTTACCTATACCGATTTAACACCACCAGCCGACGCAAGTTATTATCAAGTTGCTGCCATGAAGCCAAGCGTGTGTAATGTTAATACAGGCAACAAAACGCAACAAGGACCGTACAGTCAATCAATTTCTAACCTCGATGATACAGGAATCATAGAACATTCTTGTGAAGAGGTTTTTGAAACACCAACAATTATTGGTGATATTCTAGTTACTCCAGGTGGACAAGAATCTTATACAGTAAACGACGTGAACGATTATACTTACACATGGACTGTTGATGGCGGAACTATTCTGTCGGGACAAAACGTAGATTCCATTGTGGTTATTTGGGGCGTTGCCGGAGTTGGGGCTATTTCGGTTATTGCCGAAGATGAGTTTGGTTGTCAAGGAACAACTTCTGAAATAGATATCACAATCAATGTAAATGAAATAGATATTAGCGATCAAATTTTGGTTTATCCGAATCCAAATTCAGGAGAATTTAGCATTCTTGTTTCGTTTGCAGATTTACAACAAACTCAGATTACTATTTCTGACGTTACCGGAAAAATAATTTATAACGAACAATTAAATAATAAAACAGGAAATTTTAAGCAAGAAGTTGTCTTGTCAAACGTAAGCAAAGGAATTTACTATGTTCAACTTAAATCAGATAAGTATATTGCAAGCAAAAAGTTGATTGTGAAATAATGGATTAATACCGATAAGAAATTTGATATTTAAAGAAGCCGTGTAATTTTAAATTACACGGCTTCTTTAATATAATACTTCGATTAATTTTTGTAAGCCTCTGATTTTAATAACTCATATATAACTCCCCTGTTTCAATATGAGCATAAAATACCCCATCCCTTATTTTAGGGCAAATTATGCGGCAAGAAATA
>MEOF01000030.1 GCA_001769505.1 Bacteroidetes bacterium GWF2_33_38 | reverse complement strand
TAAATTATTGTCTGAATATTTTTATCTCTCGTTAAATCGCCTTATTTTTAGTCAAAAATTAAAACAAATAGCTGGTTTTTAGACGAACTGCCGTTTATTAACGCAGCAAAAAGAATTGAATTTTTATTTGACCTATACGAAAAATATACGGCAGACCTGTTTACAAAAGAGAAAGTGAAGAAGAAGAAATAACTATCATTAACACATAATATAATGAGACCATTAATTTTAGAATTTGCGGAGACCCCCGAAATTAAAAATTTAGACTATTCATTAATTGAATATTCAAACAAACAAAATCTGTCTGTTATTAAAAACACAGAGATTCCCGCTATTACTTATGTAAATATGGATACAGAAACTTTTACAAAAACATTTAATGAGCCATCCGATTCGGATAACGATGTTAGGTATAAATTAATGGGGTTATTAGATACAAGTACCGAAACATTTACTTCCACAGAACCAAGCGACAGCGATAATAATTATTCTTCCTTAAAAATGTTAATGGACACCCAAACAATTACTGAATCTGTTGAACCAACTGATTCGGATAAATGATATTAATTATTACACATAAGGAAGATTTCACCGCTGACTTTGTTATTGATAAACTCAATAATAATGGAATAAAATATTTCAGATTCAATTGCGAAGACATTGACAAAGCAAATTATTTTTTTGAAAATAACAGCGATTGCACTTTCAATATTAACAATTTAAGTTCTTTCAAATCTGTTTGGTTTAGACGTACAAAACTGCCTGACTTGGATATAAAAGATGAAGCAGAAAAACTCTACCTTTTAGGTGATTATGACGCACTTCTTGATAATATTTATGCGGTTCTTGATGCTAAAAAATGGTTAAGCCATCCCAAAGATGTTTACCAAGCAGAAAATAAAATTTATCAAATAAAAATTGCACAGGAACTTGGATTTAAAATGCCTGATACTTTAATCACTAATCAACATTCCGTTCTACGAAAGTTCATTGACAAGCATAAAGAAAATATTATTATAAAGCCAATTCGTCAAGGACGAATTAGAGAACAAAATGGTTTCAAAACAATCTTTACAAACAAAATAAATTCAAGCACCATAAAGGAACTGGAGAATTATAATCTCACACCTTGTATTTTCCAAGAATACATTGAGAAAGAATACGAATTGAGAATAACAGTAGTTGGGAATAAAATATTTTCAGCAAAAGTTGATTCTCAAAAATTGGAAGAAACGAAAATTGATTGGAGAAAAAAGAAGATACCGTTTCAGCCGTATTCACTTCCGAATGAAATCAGCGAAAAGTGTTTAGCCTTAACACAAAAATTAAATTTGTCCTTTGGTGCAATTGACATAATCAAAAATAAAAACGGTGAATATATTTTTCTTGAAATTAATCCCAATGGACAATGGGCTTGGCTTGAAACGGAAGCTGGTCTCAAAATATCTGATGAAATCATTAACTTTTTATCCAACTAAAAAATGATAGGAAAATATTTAAAATATATCGGTTATAAAAAAGCACCCAAGAAACAACCCAAAAAGGAAGGGGAAGAACCTGAAACTAAAGAAGTATATACACCTGCTGAAGATATTAAAGTAGCTGAAAGGTATTTAGAATATCTTAAAGAACTTGACCACTATCAAAAAGACAGACGGGTAACAATTGAAAATAAAAATTCCCAATTAGTCGGGCAAGCAAGTATTGTAACATCAATTTTTTCGTTGTTCGTGCCACTTTTAATTGACTCATTTAACGGCATTACACTTTATATCACAATTCCTCTTTCATTAATCTTTCTGACTGTTTTAGCTCATTACTTGCTAACAATTCTACACGCAATTAATACCCTTAAAATAAACAAATACTCATATGCAACGAGACGGACAACTACAGTAACAAAAAAGGATAGAGCAAATTCGGAATTAGCTTTTCTAAATGAGGAAATTTCAGATTTAGTTTACTCAACAAATCAAAGTGCCCCGATAGACAATAAGAAAGGAGAAAATTTAATTTTTGCTACAAGATGTTTTGAAATAGCCAATTTTGGTTTCGCTATATTAACAGTAGGAATCATTTTATCAACTTTTGCCATAAAAAAAGAAACACCTGAAATTAACGTGCAAAACTTAAAAGAATTCAACCTAACAATTCCAGATACAGTAACCAATCGAATCATCAATTATCCTAAACTTGATTCGCTAACAATAAAAATTGACACCACAGGAAATAAATTGATTATCAAAAATAAATAGCCACCATAAATGAAATTAGATTGATGAGCAAAATGATTAAATATTGTCAGGTTAATTAAAAAAAAGTAATTTTGAACATATTTAAAAAATAATATGGCACGAAAACCTCCAACTCTTAAAACAGTAAAAAAACTATTTGCATTATCAGGTAATGTTTGTGCATTTCACGACCCTCAGTGTAATGAAAATATGGTTGATGAAAAAGGTAATGTAATAGGCAAAATTTGCCATATTGAAGCAGCTAATAAAAAAGGTGAGCGGTTTAATGAGAAATCTAATGATGAAGTAAGACGTGATTTTGATAATCTGATTTTACTTTGCGATAAGCATCATATTGAAACTAACAATGTTGTAAAATACAAAGTAGATGTTTTGCAAAAGATGAAAGAGGAGCATGAAATGAAATTTATCAATAATAAGTTCAAAGTTACTGATGATACAATCGCTGATGCAATTATTAAATACGAAAAATCTTACACTCAAATTAATACAAATATTGGCGGTATTCAAGTGAACCAGCAAGCTGATACAATTATTAATAATATTGTTACAGATGAAAAGCAAGAATTAACTATCATTGATGGTATCTTTAATTATGTACTGAAACAATTAAATGAAGGAATAGGAAAGGACTATAAACCCGATGTTAACTTAAATCTACCTGATAAAATTAAACTAAACTTTAAATCAACCGATGAACAAGAAGCAGTCGTAGAATATTTTAAGTATTCATTCACAAAGTATGATTTAATTAGAAGACGTTTTGAAATTCTTGATACAGAGTACCAAAAAGATATTCATTCGCACATATTTGGCGTTTATCAGGAATTAAAAACTAACTCACTTTCCAATTTAGATATTCTACATACACTATTCAAAGTATTTACGCCAACTGCTAAGAAAGGTAATTCTATTTATATGAACTTAGCAAAAGCATTCGTTTTATTTTTCTTTGAAGATTGTACCATTTTTGAAAAAACAAAAGCCGAAAAAATACAACAAACTAAATTAGACCTTTAAAAATTATGCTAATACCAACAAAACACGAAAACTTGCAGCAAAATATTTTGGTTGTTGGTGCTGTTATAATTACTTTTTTGAAAAAAAAGAGTTATAACATTGAAGCTTTGTTTCAAAAAATCAAAAATGGGAAGAATGTAAGTTTAGACCAATATTATAATACTTTAGTTTTCCTTTGGCTTTCTGATATAATTGAACTTGAAGAGTTTTACATTAAATTGAAAAAAGATGTTTTTAACTAAGATATATTCTGAACCGAAAGGCTTATTTAATAAATCTGTTTGCAAGAATGGAGTTATTGAATTCAAAAATGGGATTAATTACATTTTTGGTAAAAAAGATATAGACAATCCTTCTGAGTCATTAAATGGTATTGGTAAGTCTTTACTATTAGATTTAATTGATTTTTGTTTAATATCTTCATTTAGGAAAATTGATACACCAAGACTTTTTGAAGCAAAAGAGTTTTTATCAGATTTTAAAATTGTATTAGAATTTAGAGTGAATAATATTGACTATATCATAAAAAGAAGTGTTGACAGTCCTAATAAAATTGAATTTGGGCAGAAAGGTAAGGTTTTGCTGTATGATAGTAAAACAGAGGTTAGTGAACGCCTATGTGATTTAGTTTTTAAGAATACTTCGTATTCTGGTTTTTACGAAAGCAATTTATTGAGAAAGTTGATGCCTTTTTTTCTTAAAATACATAAACACAAAGCTCAAAAATTTATTGACCCCATTGAATATATTAAAGGTTGTTATTCTACGGAATTAAATCAATATCATTTATTATTGATGGGTATTGACAACACTATTATAAACAAAAATTTTCAGATACAAACATCTATAAAAGATAAAGAGCCTGCTTTAAGAGAGCTTAAACGTGCTATTGAAACAAATTATGGCATTAAAAGAATTTCTGATATTGATAGTGAAATAGATAATCTAAATAGAGAAATTAAGCATCTTGATAAAGCAATACAAGCATATAAATTAGCAGACAAGTACAAGGATGCTGAAACTCATGCGAATATTCTTACATCAGAAATCAAAGAAAATGTATATGAAAATTTTGCAGACCAAAGTAAAATCAAAGCATACAAGGATAGTATGACAAATAAAGATGATTTGCGAAATGTCCGTCAAATTGAAAACATTTATTCTGAATTAAATTCTATACTAGGAAAAGCGATACGTAGCACTTTGGATGAAGCAGTTAAATTTAGAAACCAGCTTTCTGTAACACGTCAAAACTTCTTAAATGGCGAAATTCAAGAATTGGAAGAGAATATCCGTATCAGAGAAAAAATAATAAATATAAAGGAAACTGAAAGGGCAAAATTATTTTCTTTTTTAGAAGCCAAAGAAGCAATAAAAGATTTGACAGAAGCATTTTATGCAATAAATGAAAAGAAGAAGAAAGTTAATGACTTAGAAAGCCGTATAAATTTATACAAAGATATCGAAAAGGAAAAAGCGGAATTAGCTGTTAAAGAGAAACAACTTGAACAAGAGGTTCTAAATTATTTATCTGATATTAGAAATGAAATTGCTGATTTTCGAGATACCTTTTCGGAAATTTATAATAAGGTTTATCCTGAGAATAAAAATCGTTCAAATTTTACAATTGCATCAGATTTAGAATCAAGAGCTAAGATTCTTATTGACATCAATTTTCCTGCAATGCGTTCAGAAGGCAAGAATCAAGGTCGTACTTTAATTTATGATATATCTATTTTATTAAATGCTATTAAGAATAATATAAATTGTCCTAGATTTCTTATTCATGATGGAATTTTTGATGGAATGGATAAAGCTCATTTTGTTGCAGTGTGTAATTTATTAAATAGCCTTAGTAATAAGGGTGTAGAATTCCAATATATTATTCCAATTAATGAAGAAGGGACATTAAATGAAAAGTTTGGTAAAGTTGACAAAGTAAATGTTGAAACAATTGAATCAGAAGCAATAATAATTCTAACTCCTACTAATAAATTGTTAGGAAAAAGTTGGAATTAGCCACCGCATTTGCAAGCACATTGCCAAAGCCCCACGAGCCAACGCTTCAACCAAAGCTTTGTCAAAGAGCATGCAAAGCCAACGCACGGACAGAAAGACAATGCAGCAAAAATAAAAGACAGAATGACGAAATCTAAGAACGGTCAGCTTGTAACAGGCGGTATATTTTATTGCCGAGATAGTGCGGGTTTCAGCGTTTCTGCATCTAATAAACTTTCGTGTAACTTGACAGAAAAGAGCTTCTAATTCACTGTTGCAGATACACGACACTCGTAATCATGTTAATTTTTCACAAAAGCTATTGAGATTTAAAATAATAAGCCTAAAATTGTCGTTTAATAAAAAATAATTCGGATGAATTTTACAAAATTAATTCTCGTCGTATTTTTTCTGATTTTTATATCATCACTAAATACGTATAGTCAAGACTCGCTCAAAATCGAGTATAAAGAAAGCAAACACATAAATGTTTTTGTTGATTGCAGTTTTTGCGACGAAAATTATATAAAAGAAAACATAAACTACGTAAATTATGTTCGAGATACCAAAGAATCGAATGTGCATATTTTAGTTACCCGACAAAGTACAGGAAGTGGAGGGTTGGAATATTCTGTTTTTTTTATCGGGCTTAACGATTTCGAATATATGAACGATATTTTTAAATACAATACCGAGCCGGATTTTACGAGCGATGAAACAAGAATTGGATTGACCAATGTTATTAAAGCCGGCTTAGTTCGATATTTATCAAAAACACCATTCGCACAAAATATTAGCATTAATTATACTGGAGAAACTGGAGCAGATAGCCCTTCATCAATAAGCGACCCTTGGAAAAATTGGGTTTTTGATATTAGTCTTTCGGGGTCGTTTTCAGGCGAAGAGTCATATACTTCAAGCTATTACTACAGTAGCGTATCTATAAAAAAAGTTACTGACAAGCAAAAATTTATTTGTACTTACTACACGAACTCTAATAGAAATAAATACGAACTCGACGATACTACTGTTTACAAGAGTAGAACAAACTCGAATTCCCTTTATACGGTTTGGGTTAAAAGTCTAGGAGAACATTGGTCAGCTGGTTTTACAAGCACACAATCATCATCAACTTATCGGAACATTAAATTTAAAACCAGCATTTATCCTTCGATTGAATACAATTTGTTTCCTTACAAAGAGTCGAATAGTCGCCAATTACGTTTTTTATATGGTATCGGAAACAGCTTTGTTCGCTATAACGACACTACAATTTTTTATAAAACAAAAGAAACCTTATTTGCTCAAAATTTAGCCATAACATTAGATGTAACTAAAAAATGGGGCTCGATATCGACTTCATTAAATGCCTTTAATTATTTTCACGATTTATCGAAAAACAGCCTCAACTTATGGACAAACCTAAGCATTCGATTGTTTAAGGGATTTTCGGTAAGTTTATATGGTCAATTTTCGGTAATCCACGATCAAATATATTTGCCCAAAACCGATATCAGTACAGCCGATATTCTTCTTCAACAACGCCAACTTGCAACACAATACTCATACTACGGAAGCGTTGGAATTTCGTACACTTTCGGGTCAATATACAACAATATTGTCAATCCAAGATTTGGCGAATAGCGTGAATTAAAATGCTTCAACTACCGTGATTATTCATTCTCTCCGTGTCGGAGAAGGTGGTACATGTTCTTGATGTTAAATAGTCGAAGCAATAGCGAGAGAGCAACTCCAGCTAATACAAATACAAAAATTCCGATTATCCAATGTTCGATGTATTTTGTAATGACAAGTCCCGATAAATACAATATTGCCACAAAAATACCAAGGCGAATAATAACTGAATAATTAACCTTTAAAGAAAAGATGTTTTTTGCGATAATCAATTGCGAAAAAGCCGTAAAAAATTGAGTAACCAAACTAGCTATTGCAGATCCAAAAGCCTGATATTTAGGAATTAAAATTAAATTCAGCACAATATTTAAAACCATGCCTATCGAAGCCATTATGTTTAAATACTTCATATTTCCGTTTGAAGTTAACAGAGTTCCAAAAATATATGTTGTAGATATGGCAATGAAACCAAGCATTAGCACACCAAAGATTCTAGACGAAGACTCAACATGTGAATGGTACATTAAACTCATGATATCGTTTCGGTAAAAGAACGAAGCAAAAGAAATTACAATTGCCGGAACAATCAATAATAAATACGAAAGCTGAGTCAATTGTGAAATAGAATCTTTATTCTTCAACATTTTTGCATAAATAGGAAGCAGCAATGCTGAAAACAAAAAAGCAAACATAGTAGAGGCATCTAGAATTCGAAAAGCTTGAGCATAAATCCCCGCTTCTTCTTCTCCATTTGGCAATAAACGCTCAAGCATTACAGAGTCGATTCGGTTATAAAACGACATTAATAAAATCAACAATGCGTACGGATAACTTTGTTTTAAAAAAACAATAAAGAAGTTTCTGTCGAAATTCAAACGCAAAAAGTCGGTTTTTGCCCACACGGCGAAGAAGGTAATAAAAACAGTTAAAATATATGCAGCCGATTGAGCATAAACGAACCAAGCAATTTCAAATGGTTTGTCGGTAATGTTTCCCCACAACAACACTCCGCAAATAACAATCATCAACAATCGGTCAAGCACCGAAATAAAGCTGTCGGTTTTGAACAAATGAAGCCCGCTTAAATTCGACCTCAAATAAAGAACAAAGGAAATAAGGAATTGATTGAAAATTAAGAAAAACAACAATTTCAATTGTTTCCACTCATAACCAATTAACATTGCAGCACTAATACTTACAACAAAATAAACAATAGCTAATAAAAATTTTAAAACAACAATGTTCGAAACGTGTTTACTAAGCAATTGATTGTGCTGAGCAATATTACGATTGTTATAATTAGTAATTCCTAAATCGAGAATAATATTTAATAATAGCGAGAAGTTAAACAGCGAAAAATAAAATCCGTAATCGGCAGCTCCAACCACATTTTGAACAGTTCTATCGATTCC
The DNA here is from genome assembly GCA_001769505.1 of Bacteroidetes bacterium GWF2_33_38. GTDB lineage: Bacteria > Bacteroidota > Bacteroidia > Bacteroidales > GWF2-33-38 > GWF2-33-38. Next base: position 16,553 of record MEOF01000030.1, on the reverse strand, counting down.
AAAAATCCAAAATGGCTTAACCAATAGATTTAAGAAAACAAGAAGAGCTAAATTTGTTACAAATTTTCTTTTCAAGAGAATATTTTTTTACAAATGTAATAAACGTAAAATTTATTCGACATTTTTTACAGATTAAATAGAATATTTTATTTCTTTAACAAAATTTTCATAACTCAATGACGATTGCGGTTAATACAAGGTTGCTTTTAAAAAATAAACTTGAGGGAATCGGTTGGTTTTCGTACGAAACATTAAAGCGAATTACCACTCAACATCCAGAGGTGAATTTTATTTTTATTTTCGACCGAAAATATTCTGACGAGTTTATTTTTTCGCCTAATGTTACTCCGGTTGTAATCCCTCCTCCAGCACGTCATCCGCTACTTTGGTATGCTTGGTTTGAATATTCTGTTCCTTTTGTTTTGAAAAAATATAAAGCAGATTTATTTCTTTCGCCCGACGGTTTTTTATCATTATCAACTAAAATAGCATCCTTACCCGTAATTCACGATATAAATTTTGCTCACAAGCCTGAAGATTTACCTAAAAACATTGCAAAATATTACAACAAATATTTCCCTCTATTTGCTCAAAAAGCGTCTAGAATTGCAACCGTTTCGGAATATTCGAAACAAGATATTTGCAAAACATACAACATTTCGCCCAATAAAATCGACGTAGTTTACAACGGAATAAACAACAATTATAAACCATTGCTACAAAGCGAAAAATTACAAACAAAAGAAAAATATACAGGCGGAAACGAATACTTTATTTTTGTTGGAGCCTTAAGTCCACGAAAAAACGTAGCGAGACTTCTCGAAGCATTTGATGCATTCAAAAATGAAACAAACTCTACATACAAATTGTTAATTGTTGGCGATAAAATGTTTAAAAACGCTGATGTGGAGTCGGTTTATCAAGCAATGAAACATCGCGAAAGCATTGTATTTACAGGTCGACTTTCGCCCGAAGATTTAAAATACGTAATGGGAGCCGCAAAAGCTTTAACTTTTGTTCCGTATTTCGAAGGTTTTGGAATTCCGATAGTTGAAGCAATGGCTTGCGATGTTCCGGTAATTACATCGAACATTACCTCGATGCCGGAGGTTGCAGGGGATGCGGCTTTGCTCATTGACCCATATTCAGTAAACTCAATTAAAGATGCAATGGTAAAAATATTCAGCAACGAAAGTTTGTGCCTCGATTTAATTTCAAAAGCACGAATTCAACGAAATCAGTTTTCGTGGGATAAATCAGCCGAACGATTGTGGACTAGTATTGAAAAAGCAATAAATGCAAAATTGTAAAGTCTTTAAATAAAATAACTGTATTTTTCACATTATCAAAACATTACATCTTAAGAAATTAATCAATTTATAAGAAAATTTCACCAAGTTTGTGAATTGAGTATAGGTAAATATTTATTCCTATTTAAAAGTCCGTTTATTTATAAATTGATTCTTTATTCAATAGTTCGGTTAATTTTCGTATGTCTCTGATTTTAAGAACTTTGCCAAAGTTTGCATTGAATTGAAATGTCGCTGATTATCAGCGAGTTATACTTTGTTTAAAATCAACTTTGGCAAAGTTGAACGAACTATAGTTATTCAGATTTTGTTTTAATTCATTATTTCTATACATTTAGATAAGTTTTTATAGCGAAAATGAAATTACTGTTATCAATCTTTTTTTCAAGTTTTTTTCTGCTCAATAGTTTTATTGGCAACACTCAAAATCAACGGATTATTGACTCCTTGCATGCTGAACTTAAAAAACGAAATCCTGATACAAAAAAAGTCGAAATATTACAAAACATTGCAAATGCATACGATTACAGCAATAAAGATTCTTCATTAATGTATTATGAAAAGGCTTATTTTATTGCAAAAAAAACAAAGAATGGGAATTTGATTGCAGATGTTTTAACGGATATTGGAATTACATACAACAACACAGGGGAAAATAATTTGGCTATTAAAAAATTCGATGAGGCGGTCGCTTATATAGAAAATGAGAATGTAAAAAGTGAAGAAAATAAGCTTCGGTTGGCTCGTATTTATAATAGTTCTGGCGAGGCTTACCGATATTTAAGCAATTATGAGAATGCAATGGCTTTTTACAATAAAGGAATTAATGTATGCAATATTATTGATACCACAAATCACGTGAACTTTAAAAAGGCAAATGAGATAAAAGCCAGTTGTTTTAATAATATTGGAATGGTTAATTTATCGCAAGGCGATTATAATGATGCTATCATAAATTATCAGAAAGCTCTAAAAATTCACACAAAATCGAAAAATTTAAAGAGTGTAGCAACATGCTATACAAATATGGGAAATGTTCACTTTTATCAAGGAGATTATGAAAAAGCAATTACATATTATTCAGATGCATTAAAAACCTTCGAAAAAATTAATCACAAAAAAGGAATGTCAGCATGTTTGACCAATATTGGAAGTGTACAACTTTTAATCGGAAAAAAAACAGAGGATAATAAAATCAAGTTAAAAAAATTTAATCTTGCCATTTCATATTACGAAAGAGCCGTTACTGTTTTCAAAGATATTAATGACAAAAATAGTACTGCTGATTGTTACGGAAACATTGGCTTAACTTATTCTGAAATAGCTTTTTTTTCAAATAATTCAATCGATATTTATAACAAGGCAATAGAGTATTATCATAAAACATTAGACTTAAAAAAGGAAATTAAAGACGAATTGGGAACAGCTATTTGCTATATAAATATCTCAAGTTTGAACAATAAAAGAAAAAATTTCGACGAAGCCATCTCTAATGCCAATAAAAGCTTATTAATCGTTAACAAAATAGGAGCAAAACAACAACGAAAAGCTGTATATGAAAATTTAGCTACCGCTTACGAGGGGTTAAATAATTTAGCAAAAGCAATTGAATATTTTAAACTTTCGACACTCGTAAAAGACAGCTTGTTTAATGAAAAGAAAAGCGAACAATTGGCTGAAATGGAAGAGCGTTTTCAGTCAGAAAAAAAACAGTTAGAAATCGATAAGCTAACAAATGAAAAAGCCCTTCAAGAATCAGAAATTAAAAAACAAAAAATACTCAGTTACTCTTTTGTAATAGGATTCTTATTAATTTCTGTTTTTTCAATTTTGCTGTTTAAGCAATTTCAAGCAAAGAAACGAGCTAATAAAATTTTAGCACAACAAAAACTCGAAATCGAAGAAAAAAACGAAGAGTTAAATCAGCAAAATGAAGAAATTACAGCTCAACGCGACGAAATTGAAGCTCAACGCGATGAAGTAGTAAAACATAAAGAACATATTGAAGAAATTCATCACGAGTTAACCGATAGTATTATATACGCAAAACGGATTCAGGAAGCCTTACTTCCAACGGAGGAAATTTTTGATGAATATTTCCTGGAACATTTCATTATATTTAAGCCACATAGTGTAGTAAGTGGCGATTTTTACTGGTCAACAAAAGTTAAAGAATATGTGATTTTTTCGGTTGCCGATTGTACTGGACATGGAGTTCCAGGAGCATTTATGAGCATGTTGGGGATTTCATTTTTGAACGAAATTGTAAGGCATACACATATTGTTACTGCTGGAGATGTTTTAAACGAATTGCGACGTAAAGTGATTCATTCTCTCAAACAAAAAGGCGAATTGGAAAAAGATAATATTGCATCATCGCTTAATGTAAAAGACGGTATGGACATTAGTCTTTGTGTTTTGAATACCGAAACAAACGAATTGCAATTCGCTGGAGCAAACAATCCGCTTTATATAGTGAAAAGTGAAAAGTTAAGAGTTAAAAGTGATGAGTTACAAGATAAAAGTTTATCAAGTTATAAAGTAGATGAAAAATCAAATTCCGACTTTATGAACTTTACAAACTTTCAACTTTATGAACTAAAGCCCGATAAAATGCCGATTGCTATATATTTGAGAATGGACGATTTTACCAATCATACTATTACTGTCGAAAAAGGAGATATGCTCTATTTATTTTCAGATGGATATATCGACCAAGCTGGAGGTAAATTAGGAAAACGATTTATGAGCAAACGATTGAAGCAATTATTTCTTGACAATGCTCATTTGTCGATGAACGAACAAAAAAATGTCATTCTTGAAAATTTTGAAAATTGGAAAGGAGACAACGATCAAGTTGACGACATAACTATTTTGGGCGTAAAACTTAGCTAAAAAAGGTAGAAAACATATATCAATAAATCGAAAAATAGGCATTTAAATTAAATATTTCAATATATGAATCAAGCATTATTAGGTCATGCATCTCCATTAGCTAAAATATTTTTTAGCTTATTTGTGATTTTAGTTTCTACGGTTGTTTTTTTAATTGTTGGGTTTGTTGCCGGCATTTTGATTTTTGATATAAAATTGTCTGAACTTGGTAATGTATTATCAAACTTGAATAATATTACCAGCCTGAATTTGATGCGTTTTTTACAAATATCACAATCCATCGGACTTTTTATTGTACCACCAATCGTACTCGGGTATTTTTTTCAAAAAAGCTCGTCTCAATATCTAAAAATGAATATTACACCGAAGGCTAAAACCCTAATTCTTACATTTTTAATCATGATTTTCGCTCTTCCTTTAATTAATTTATTGGGCGAATTAAATTCAAAAATTTTGCTCCCCGACTTTTTATCTTCAATGGAACATTGGATGAAAGAAAAAGAGGCAGAAGCCCTTAAAATTACCGAGGCGTTTTTGAATGTAAAAACGGTTGCAGGTTTTTGGCTTAATGTTTTTATGATTGCTGTGATTCCGGCAGTTGGCGAAGAATTGCTTTTCAGAGGAGTTTTGCAACGATTGTTTTCTGAATGGTTTAAAAATATTCATTATGGAATTATTTTATCGGCAATATTGTTTAGTGCTATGCACATGCAGTTTTACGGATTTTTTCCAAGAATGCTGATGGGCGTTTTATTTGGTTATCTCTTTTATTGGAGCTCTAACATTTGGATTCCAATTTTAGCACATTTTACCAACAATATGTTAGCGGTAATTGTTTCGTTTTTTATTAGCAATGGCAGTATAAACAAAAGTGCCGAAACATTTGGGAGTAGTTCCGACACTTTGATATATGTATTGTTTAGTATTTTGGGCGTTTTTGTTCTCCTGCTTTTATTTTACCGCAAAGAAAGGCGTTTGATAAACTAATTCTTCTTCGTTTTCGGACAAGACTTCGGTTTCGATTTCATCGTGTACGTTTTCGATAATTTCTTCTTCGTAGAAATTTAACGATGCCTCGATTGGTTTTGTTTGTTTATTTTTCTCGCTTTTTCGATAAACGTAAACCAATCCGTATTCCATCGAATATTGGCGTTTTAAATCTTCAGAATGAATACTGAACGATTCTTCAACCTCATTCCAAATACTTAAAATAATTTTGTCGGCTTCGTGTCTCATATCTGCAATTTTTTGCAAAGCACGATTGTGTATTTCTTGTAGATTTTTTTGATAACGATATGCCTCTAACCATTTTTCGTAATGTACGCGAACAACTGCAATGGTTGGATTTGTCATCGGGTTGTTTCGATTTGCAATACGTTCTTGTTCTCCTTTAATAATACGCTCTCCGAATTTAATCATCGATTCTTCGGTATTCAACGAAGGTAATCGTTTAGAATCTTCAATAATTCCAAAATATTTTCTCGATTCACCCGTAACTTCTCCTCTTGCAATTGCAAAATTCAATACCTGAATAAAATGCGAAATATAAAGTTTTGCACGTTTCATCAAGTTAACATACTCTTTATTTTTCTTAACCTGAAAATTATACGCATTTTGATACTCTTGAATAGCTGAATCGAAAATAGGATAGAAAAATCTAGCCTTTTGTAAAGTTCCTTGCGAGAACGCTAATTTAAAAGGAGGCATTTCGTTTCCCATTTGTAAGGCTTTTGCTAAAGCTCTTTGACGAGCTTTGTCGGTGTTTGGTAATCGTCGGTATGGCATGCTTATGAATTTTGTTAATAAAATGTTTATATGCTGTTTGTAAGTGCGAAGTTAATGCAAGCAATACTATAATATACGGCATTCGCTAAAAATGTTTTTTTGACACTTACGCGTCTTAATTACATGTATGTCAATGTTTTAGCTCATATTAAAGCGTGTTTTTGTAACTCTCTGATTTTAAAACTTATAAACAAAACCCTGTTCATTAACAAGCATTTAGAGCCTTGTTTGCAATTAAGTCGCACACAATCAAATGTTTATGTTTGTTGGTGATTTTTTTTTAAATAATTGAGTTTATACCGAATAAAATTGAAGGCTTTTTCTCGCATTTAAAAGAAAAATTAGCTCCTCATCATGGTTTAAGATTTAATGCCAAAAGAAATTTTATAAAAAGGTATTTATATTTTAAAAATCAAAAGTGTAAATAGGTTTTCTTAGCCATTAGAGCAATCCAATAATTTATAAAAAAGGATGAAAAAAAATCCATCCTTTAAACTATTGTTTTGCATCAACGTTATTGCTGTCGAGTTGCTCCTCAGCAGAGTTCGGTTCCTCTTATTGTTGATGTGTAAATTTAATCATTTGTTTTTAAGAAAAAAGGCACCATTTTTGACCACATTACCAAGAAAAAATATAGATAAAGCATTTTAACGATTATGTTAATTATACTAAAACCACTTTTAAGTTAACCTCTTTTATATATTAACCTAGATACTTTATTCTTGAACTTTAATTTTTAATCTATCAAAAATCTCATATGCAGGAATTCCAAAGGCAACACCTTCAATCCCAAATCCTTTTAGTTTTGAACTTACCACGCCTAAAACCAATCCATCTTTATTAACTATTGCCCCACCACTATTTCCTCCATTTATACTTGCATCGGTTTGTATTAATTTTGAATTATCATCTATTTTTCTTAAGCCAGAAATTATTCCTCTTGAAATTGTTTGAGATAAGTCTTCTGAAGAAGGAGTTCCAACCGCATATACGTCTGATGCGAGTTCAACATCTTTAGAATCACTAATTTTAAAAGGAACTAAATTATTTTCCTCGATTTTAAGAAGAGCTAAATCGTGAATTTTACTTTCTCTGATTATTTTAACACTATATTCTTTTTCGTTGTTCATAACAACAGTTAACCCCGAAGTATCTGTCACAACATGATAATTGGTAATAATATACCCATTATCACTAATTATAAATCCACTGCCATGCCCATCTTTATTTTTTATTGTAACAGAAGACTTTACTGCTTGTGATAAGCCTGAAACATAAGTCTTTGGTTTTGGTATTAAAATATCAGCAAATGAATTTTCTTTCTCAAGTTCTCCTTTATCATGTAGTAGTTTGATTACATTTTCAGAATTCATAAATTCAATTAAACCAAATTCCATCCCATCTTTAATTGAATTTTGAATTACTTTATCTCGTTTGTTATAATCGATAATTGCAAATTGACCAGATGTTGTTCTTGTTGTATCGGAAAAAATAGGTTTTTGATAATAATCTAGTGCTTGCCAATTTATTGTTAAATCAACATATACCATACTTCCATAGCTTGCATATCCTGAAGTATTAGAGATACTATGAATTGTATAACTTGTGATTGTGGCATTTATAAGCAAGTTGTTTAGGTAACTATCTTTTAATATTTTTTTGGTTGTATCAATGTATCCCTTTTCCTTTAAAAGTTCATTTAAAAGATCGGAGAATATTGTATTGCCCATCTCAATTTTTTCATTGTCATCACTAACACTTACTTCTTTGTTTTCTTCTCGTCGTTTGAAATTTTTGTATGTAGGAAAGTATCGGTATTTGATATTGTCAGCCTCTAAATTTACCCCTATTTTATTTAGTTTAATTTCTTTAGTATCATCTCCTTTTTGAGGAATTGCAACCATATTTTGACCAATATTAATAACTTTTTCATAGTCCCAAACTCTATTTCCTATATCATACATTGGGGGTAATAAAAATATTCCAAATGGAATCCAAGATAAAGTATATAAAGGAGTCCTTTTATATTGCATTACAGTTATATATTCATCTTTGTATCCATCTTGTTTTACAATAATTTCCTTTGGTTTTCTGTCTCTTTGTAATAGATATTTTCCATTTTTAATTATTGGATCTTCTCCATTTATCAAGACTTTGTTATTCACATCTGTATTAATGGTAACTTTTTGATATTTGCTATTTAAAATTGTAGCACAACTTGAAAGCACTATCGAAATTATAATAAAAGAAACTAATTTTTTCATCTATTACATATTTAATTATAACATTAGTGTACAATTATAATTAATTTTTTTTTGTTATGCAAGCCACTAATTATAATATTTAAACAGTATGTAATTGATTTACTCATACCTCAACGCATCAATTGGATTTAATTTTGCGGCTTTTCGTGCTGGATACCACCCAAAGAAAATTCCAATAAACGAACAAACCGAAAACGATAAAACTACCGATGAAACTGTAATTACGGCTTCAATATTCATCAAAAATGAAATCAGTTGAGATAAACCAAAACCAAATGCTAAACCTAAAATTCCAGCCAATAAAGTAAGAACAATTGCTTCAATCAAAAATTGCATCAAAACATCAAACGAAGTTGCTCCAATTGCTAAACGAATTCCAATTTCTTTGGTTCGTTCGGTTACCGAAACAAACATAATATTCATAATTCCGATGCCACCAACCAACAACGAAATTGCAGCAATACTTGCCAAAAATGCGGTTAACGTTCCTGTTACACTTTCCATAGTTTGCATAATTTCCGATTGTGTAGAAATCGAAAAATCGTCAACATCGCCAACTTTAAGTTTGTGGCTCAAACGCATACAATAACTAATTTCTTGAACGGCTTTGTCAACTTCATTTTCGCTTTGAGCGGATATAAAAATTTGTTGCAAATAATCGTTTCCGCTAATACGATTTTGAACGCTTGTATAAGGTGCAATCACAATATCGTCTTGGTCTTGACCAAAACCAGATTGTCCTTTTTCTTTCAAAATTCCGATAATTGTAAATGGAATTGTTCCAATTCTGATGCTTTTTCCAATTGGATCTTCATCGTTTTTAAACAAATTATTTTTAACGGTTTTTCCAATCAAACAAACTTTTGCTGATTTTTCGATATCTTCATTTGTAAACGGAGCTCCAATGGTAACATCAATATTTCTAATTTGTAAATATTCAGCTGCAACTCCCATAACGCTTGACCGACAATTGTTTGACGAATATTTTATTTGCGACGAAGACATTATCATTGGCGAAATATATTTCACCGAAGCACAATAATTCTTAATCATTTCAACGTCTTTTATCTTCAAAGTTTGTTCGCTTCCAGCAGATTGTTGAACTCCATTTTTTTCGGCAGCTTCGGGCGTAACCATAATTAAATTGGTTCCGATGCTCGAAATATCTGATTTTATGCTTGTTTCAACGCCTTTTCCTATCGATTGCATTACAATTACCGATGCAACTCCAATAATAATTCCGAGCATTGTTAAAAATGTTCTGAATTTATTTTTTCCTAACGAACGCAAGGAGCTGATTAATAGATTATAGAAATTCATTTTTTAGTTTTTAAAGTTCGTAAAGTTTATAAAGTCCATAAAGTTGAAAGGCAATTAGCAATCTTCAATTAGTAATTAGCAATAAACAATCTAAAATCAATTACCAAATTTTCAAATTACCAAATTATCTCATTAATTAATTTCATTTTCAACAGGTAAATTTGCCAATTCTTCAACTGCACTTTTTTGATTTTGATTTTCTATATCAGAAATTATTTTTCCATCTCGAAAAACAACTTTTCGTTTGGTAAAATCAGCAATATCGTTTTCGTGTGTAACCAAAATTATGGTTGAACCTAAATTGTTCAGTTTTTGCAAAATCGACATAATTTCAAAACTTGTGCGAGTGTCAAGATTTCCTGTTGGTTCGTCGGCAAAAATAATTGATGGATTGTTAACCAACGAACGTGCAATGGCAACTCGTTGTTGCTGTCCGCCCGAAAGTTCATTTGGTTTGCTTTGAATTTTATCTGATAAACCAACTTCTTCTAACGCTTTTAGCACAACTTCGGCTCGTTTAGATTTTGAATATCGAGAACCATAAAGCAAGGGAAGTTCCACATTTTCGAAAGCTGAAGTTCGCGAAATTAAATTGTACGATTGAAATACAAATCCAAAATTATGACGACGAACTTTTGCCAAATCAGTGTTGGTTTTTGTACTTGTATCAATATCTTTAAAAATATATTTTCCTTTCGTAGCTTTATCTAAACATCCTAAAATGTTCATCAATGTTGATTTTCCAGAACCAGAAGTTCCCATAATTGCAACATATTCGCCTTCATAAATTTCGAGATTTATTCCTTTCAATGCGTGAAACGAAACCTCTCCAGTTATGTAGGTTTTCCACAAATCAATTATTTTTATGATTGGTATTTTGCTTTTCATTTTGTATGTCATATTTTTACTTTACGTCATTGCGAACGCGTTGAAGCAATCTCACTCAATTTTTTCGCATTTTATTTATTGTCATTTAAAATCAAATTTTTAGATTTCTCGTCACTACGTTTTCCTCGAAATGACAGCCAATTTAGTTCTTCGTAGATTTAAGATTGCCACACTTCACTGCGTTACGTTCGCAAGACCCTTAATCTGTTAATCTTTAAATCCTAATGTTTTATTAAAGCATTTTTCGGTTTTTTAGGTGGTGAAAATAGTTTTGCTTTTTTCTCAACCACAACTTCTTTTTCGCCAGTATAAACAGTCATTCCAGCTTTTAAATTTTCGCTATTAATTTCCATCAACGAACCATTGTCAATTCCTTTTGTAACTCTAATTGGCATCATTTTTATTGAATTAAAAGTTTGACAAACTCCAGAATTTGGCTGACAATTTACCCAAATTATTGATGTGTCGCTCGAACTTGAATTGTTGTATAAACTATCTCCTGTTGGATTAAAAAATATGGAAGCCAATGGAACTGAAAAAACATTTTTGTGTTCCTCAACTCTAATCGAAAGATTTGCACTCATTCCGGGTAATAATTTTAAATCGGTATTTGGAACATCAATCATTACGCTGTAAGTTACTACGTTTTGTGATGTAACAGGTTGTAACCTAATTTGTTGAACAATTCCAGTGAAAGTTAAATCTGAGTAAGCATCAACCGTGAAAGTTACATTTTGACCAACTTTAACCATTCCTATATCGGCTTCGTCAACGCTTGCTTTGAGTTGCATTTTGCTCAAATCGTTGGCAATTGTGAACAAAGTTGGAGCTGAAAAATTTGCAGCAACGGTTTGTCCTTCTTCAATTACACGTGAAATTACAACTCCATCAATTGGAGCAGTTATGGTTGCATATTTTAAATTTGTTTTTGCACGGCTCAATTGAGTTTGAGCTGATTTTAGTGAAATTTTTGCAGCTAAATAACTTGTATTTATTTCATCAAAATTGCTTTGCGAAACTGCATTTTTCGATAACAATTCTTTGTATCGTTCATTTTCTCGTTCTTGCAAAATGAGTTGAGTTTTTGCTTTCAAAACATTCGCTTCTGCATCAATTACCGACGAAACCAAATTCACGGTGTCAATCATTGCAATTACTTGACCTTTTTTAACATAATCGTTAAAATCTACATAAATTTTCGACACAATTCCCGAAACTTGAGTTCCAACATCAATTGTTTGTTGTGCATTTAACGTTCCGGTTGCGGTTACAACTTTAAAAATTGTAGTTTTTTCGACTTTCGCCGATGTGTATTCAATTTTTGTTTCTACTTTTTTGCCAAAAGCAAAATATGCAATTATTGCTACAACAATCACTGCAATTGATATTAGTATGATTTTTTTGTTCTTTTTCATTTTGTTTTTTTTTATAACCCCCAAGCCCCCAAAGGGGGTTTTAGGAAAATTGTTGTTTATATTTTAATTTCTATATTCTTATTTATTTCTTCAAATTACCAAAATTCCCAATCTTATAACTTTATAAACTTTACGGACTTTATGAACTTTTAACTTTTAAAAACTCTCTAAAGTTCCTTTATAATAATCCAAAACTTTTTGGCGAAATAAAAGTTCAAATTTTGCTTGAACAAATGCCGATTGAATTTTGGTAAAATTGTTTTTTTCGATTAAAAGTTCCGACGTGCTTAACATTCCGTTGTCGTATTTTATTTGAGCAATGTCTAACGATGCTTTGGTTGCGTCTAATTGTTCTTTGGTTGCTGTGAGTTTCGACGATGAATTTTCAGCATCAATGCAAGCTTGTTCTATGTTTTTACGCAAATTATCGTTTGTGATTTTTTCATTTAATTGCGAATTTTTTAGATTTATTTTTTGCAATTCTACATTGTTTTTGTGAATTTTATTGTTGTAAATTGGTATTGATAACGAAAGTGAAAAAAGTCCGTTTACATTGTCGCCCAACTGATTAGTAAACGAATATGTGCTTTGCGTTAAATCTTTATTCATTGCAATGCTAGAATAATTTGAAGAAATATTTCCATTCAAATTCAATTTTGGTAAAAAGTTTCCTTCTAAAATTTTCACTTGCATTTCTTCGCTTTTGGTTTTTAATTCGTTTGCTTTAATATCGGGTTGATAATTTCGTGCTTGTTCGTAAATTTCGGCAACATTGTAGTTTTCAATTTGTTGAGGTTCGAGCAATAAATTATATTCAATATCGAATGTTGGCGAAACCGAAATATTTAACATTTGTTGCAACATAAGTTTTGCAGTTCGCACGTTTCCTTCGGCGTTTACAACCGAAAGTTTGTCGCCTGCTAATTGCGATTTTAACTGCAAAACATCTGATTGTGATTTTTTTCCAACCTTATAAAAATCTTCAATTCTACTCAATTGCGAATTGCTTGTTTCAACTTGAATTTTGCTGTTTTTCAACAATTCGTTTGCATACAAAACTTGCAAATAAACATCAATAACATTCAGAACAATCTCATTTTTAATATATTCCAAATCTAATTTCGATGCTTCTAATTCTAATTGTGTTTTCTTGATTGAATTTTTGTTTTGAAATCCGTTGAAAATTGTAACTTGACTATTCAACGAAAAATTGTTGCTAAAAGCATTTCCTAAACTGGTATCGTTTTCAACGTAAGCATTGTAATTTTGCCCCGCACTTCCGTTCAACGAAGGTAATAAATTTGATTTTGATTGATTTACATAAATTTGTCGCATATCAACCGAATTTGACGATTGTTGAATGGTTAGATTTTTATTCAACGCCGTATCAACACATTGTTTTAACGACCAAACTTGCGAATTACTGATTTTTGGAAAAATAAAAATCAATAAAACGAAGAGAAATATTTTAAAATGATTTTGCATAAATAAAAAGTTAAAAGTTTGTAAAGTTCATAAAGTTATAAAGTTGAAATCATAGTAACTCGGACATTCTTGTCCGATAGTTTTCAAGTTTATTTTAAAACTTTAAACGGATACAAATTTGAGAATTAAAACGCTTGGTTTTTTATAAAAATATGTTGAAATGGACAAAAATGCAGTTAAAAGGAAAATGTAATAGGATTAGTTGAAGCGTACTTTGTGTTAACACATATCATTAATTTAGTTCTTTAGTAATTAAATCCAAAAGTCCATAATGGTATTACATTGAGATACCCAAATTCAATATCATCTTTAACAATAAATGATTTGTCGTTTTTCTCTATTTGTTTTTGCTGCTTGTTCTTTCCGCCAACTTCAAACGTATAATTATCTATTATAAAATCTGCTTTTTCTGATGAAATTACTTCATTTTTTACCCTCATTTGATTGAAGAAAAATGTTTCTCGTATATTTCCTACATTTGATTTATCTCCAACCAAGTTAAAAATGATATTTGTATTGTCTAAATACACTTTATCAACTTTTCCTAATCCTCTAATTCCGCTTGTTTCATTGCGTAACCGCCCAATAAGTCCGGCTTTTTCCATATATGAAAAATAATCGTCTAAGGAGTTCCTACTTACGCCAATTATTTCTGAAATTTTGGAGAAATTTGGTTTAAAAGGCACACTTTCTGCGATAATCGACAGTAATCGTTTCAGTTTATGACTTGTTCCAATATTTAGGTTGGCATATTGTGGAATATCGGTTTCCAATGTTTGTACAATAATTTGCCCCAAACGTAAATTAATTTCATTTTCAAGCCCGAAAGGATAGTAACCTTGTTTTAAATACTCATTAAACAATGGTAATGGATGTATAACATTTGTAAGCTTCACCTCGTTATTTATAATTTGTTTTAGCGAATAAACTTCTGTATCGTAATTATGAAACAATTTCAAATATTCGCGAAACGAGAGACCTTGTAATTTGTAGATTATTGCACGGCGACTTAAATCTGAAGAACCTTTAAGTATATCGAGAACAGAAGAACCGGTGAATATAATTTTTAAGGAGGGAAATGCATCGTACATATTTTTCAATTCGCGAGACCACTCTGTGTATTTATGAATTTCATCAATAAATAAATATTCTCCTGCATTTTTATAGAAGTTATCAGCTAAATCGAAAAGTTTATTTTCTGCAAAATACATATCATCTGCTGATACATATAAGGCTTTTTTGCTATCTAAATTTTCCTTGATATATTGCAAAATCATCGTAGTTTTACCAACCCCACGAGCCCCAATAATCCCAATCATTCTACTTTCCCACGAGACTTCTTCATATAAATAACGTTTAAAGTTTGATGTGGTATTTTGTAAAAGCGTTTCAAATTTCTGATATAGTGTTTTCATTGCTTTGATAAATTATATTTTTACAAAGATATAAAATGCACAACAAAATCAACAATATATTAAAATTATTGCACAATTAAATGTGCATTTTTGGATTTGGACTGAGGCAAACGGCTTCCTGCCGTCTGACTTATAGCATCGAGTTATGTGGCATTAATTTGGAAATTTCGAACAATTGATATACTTTTGATTTTAAATGAACAGACAAAAAGAAAATATTGATTTATTAATAAGGGCAGTTTTTACTCTTGGACTTTTCTTATTTGTACTTTTGGTATTCAAAAGCACAGATAGTTCTGTTACTGAATCTTTTTATAAAAGTGGTGCAATTGAAAACGCTTTTGAAATAGACAATTCTGCGATACTTGTTGAATCACTTTCTTTTCCAATTATTGATAATTCACTAGTTTCATGCGAATTACTTACTTTTAACAATAGTAATGACGAGAATTATAAGATAATTTGTTCAAACAATAAAATAAATCATTTATTACTGCTCAGTAATCAACGATTTTTGGACATCAAAACACATCTTTTTAACCTTTATCCGCATCAAGTTCGAGCCTCTTTAAACAGCGAGGAATTTCCTTTGATTTCATAAACTTAGTTTTTATTTGTCTTTCTTCAATCTCTTATCATAGTGATAAAGGGTTGATTTTTACTAATTTTTAAAAATTAAAATTATGAAATCAATAGTTTATATATTAATTATAGTATTTATATGTGGTATTTTAGTTTCTGCATATCCAAAATCGAATTCAAACCAAAAGCAAGTTGTAGAAATTCAGTGTGTAGTCAATAATCCTGATTCAAAGTTGCTTGATGAATCTTGTTTAATTATTAAGAAGCGATTGAATGACAATGAAGTGAAAAATTTCGACATGTCAATAAATTCGCAACGAGGAATCATTGAGATTACTTTTAACGAAAAGATTGATTTAAAAGATATTTTGCCATTGCTTATTTCAAAAGGAGAAATTGAGTTTTATGAAACTTATAATAGAACAGACGTTATTAAACTCTTGGATAAAGGAGACAGGTTATTTACTTTATTAAATATTGCCTCGGAGAATTCTGAAATAGATAACTCATCACCAATTTTAGGATTCTGTAAACCTGAGTTTACTTCTCAAGTTGATTCATATAATACTCAATATTATGTAAGTAAACCAGGCGAAGGTATTAATTTCGTATGGGGTAAAGACTTAAACAAGAATGGAGATTGTTATTTATATTTATTAAAACACAATCCAGTGCTTAGTAAGCAACAAATATTGGAAGTCTCTGTAAATAAAGTCAACGAAAGTAATGATTTGATGATAACATTTAATAAAGATGGAGCTTTAGTTTGGCAAAATCTTTCAAAAAATAATATCAATAAATCAATTGCATTAGTAATAGACAAAAGGGTTTATTTTGCACCTTTACTAAAGAATGAGATTAAAGATGGAAAGTGTTCAATTTCTGGTAATTTTACATTTAAAGAATTGACACAATTAAAATCGCTAATTACTAATGGAAAATTACCATTGGACTTTATAATAGTAAAATAATAACGCCACATAACACGCGGTCATAAAACATGCCGGGTTTAGTTGGTTTGCGAACATTTCGTCCCGCATCAAAGTTTGTCACGGGTGATACATTTGCAGCTCCAAAATCCGGCACGTTTCATACCGCAATCCGTCAGACTGTCTAATAACCCCAAGTGTTAATAAAAGTTTAAGTTATTAACAATCAGCAACATATCGTATTTTAAATTTGTTAATATTCTGA
>MEOF01000029.1 GCA_001769505.1 Bacteroidetes bacterium GWF2_33_38 | reverse complement strand
GTAAGATACTGAATATCAAGGTATTAACCAAATTTTCAAAGAGCCTAATTAGCTGTTTATCAGCATGTTATATGTTTTGTCATGTACTAAAAGTAATTTTATGTCAATGAGTCTGTACAAAAAGTTCTGATTCGTATATAAAATTAAGATTTCCCAATCGCTTTCGCTCATTTAGGAATAACTGCGAAACTTAACTTTTTGGACAATCTTGATTATTGTGTAGAATGTTTGAATTGATATACGTATTTCGTATCATTATAAAAAAAAATCATCTTCATTCAAGGCTTTTTTTTACAATTCGATGCTTTTTGATCTTTCTAAAACAAATTTTTTAAAATCTTCCTGAAGTTCTATAAACATTTGAATTGCTTTTTCACCAGTTTCTGTAACTAGTGCAATTCCACCATCTTTCCCTCCTCGTTTTAGAATAACTAGAGGTTTGCCTGCGGATTTATTCATTTCATTAATGCAAAACCAAGCTTGTTGGTACGACATCTTCATTGACATTGCAGCTTTTCGAAGTGAGCCAAGTTCCTTAATTTTTTCGATTAATTCTATTTTGCCTTGTCCTAAAAAAGGTTTTTCACCTATATCAAGCCAAACCCTTCCTTTGACAACAATTTTCTTTAAATCTTCTTGAACCACAAATAATTTTTATTTTAGTATAAATCTATTATAACAATAGTTCGGTTAATTTTTGTATGTCTCTGATTTTAAGAACTTTGCCAAAGTTCGAATGGATTGAGATGTTGCTGATTATCAACATGTTATACTTTGTTTAAAATCAACTTTGGCAAAGTTGAACGAACTATAGTTATAAAAACAGCGTAGTTTTTAGCTACGCTGAATTCATATATTTATTTTGAACCTCTGATTATTTTAATACCTGGCAACTCTTTCCCTTCAAGGTATTCTAGCATTGCACCGCCACCTGTCGAAACATAGCTAACTTTATCGGCTAACTTATTTTTATTTATAGCAGCAACTGAATCTCCTCCTCCTACTAAAGTATATGCACCATTTTTAGTTGCTTTTGCTAATGATTTAGCAATTTCAGATGTGCCATGAGCAAATTTTTCAAACTCAAATACTCCCATCGGACCATTCCAGAGAATAATTTTAGAATATTCAATTATCGAAGTAAATACTTTTAACGTTGTTTCTCCAATATCTAAGCCCATCCATCCGTCTGGGGTTTCATCTGTTTTTGAGTAATTCGTTTTTGCATTTGCATCAAAACTATCAGCATTAACAGCATCTACAGGAATAAACACATTAACATTAAGCTCTTTGGCTTTTTTAAGTAACTTCTTAGCAAGTTTAAGTTTGTCGTCTTCGCAAACAGAATTTCCAATTTTTCCTCCGTTTGCTTTAATAAAGGTATAAGTCATACCTCCGCCAATGATTAAATTATTGATGTTTGGAAGCAAATGTTCAATAATTTCAATTTTATCAGAAACTTTAGCTCCTCCCATGATTGCCGTAACAGGTTTTTCGGTTGAATTAAGGATTTTATCCATCGCTTCTAATTCTTTTTCAATCAAATAACCAAACATGATATCTTTTTTATCATAAAATTGAGCAATGATTGTTGTCGAAGCATGAGCTCTATGAGCTGTTCCAAAAGCATCATTTACATATACATCGGCATAAGAAGCTAATTTTTTAGCAAAAGCCTCATCTCCTTTTGTTTCTTCTTTGTAAAAACGAAGATTTTCCAAAAGTAATATTTCGCCTTTCTTAAGCTCTTTTGAAAGTTTTACGGCTGATGCACCTATGCAATCATCAGCAAACTTCACATCTTTTCCCAATAGTTTTTTCAATGTAGGAATTACATGTTTCAACGAGTATTTTTCCTCAGGTCCTTCTTTAGGTCTTCCTAAATGGGACATTAAAATTACCGAACCTCCATCTTTGATTATTTTATTAATGGTAGGTAATGCTCCTTTTATTCTCGTATCGTCGGTAACTTCTAATGTTTCCTTATGTAAAGGAACATTAAAATCGACTCTAATTATGGCTTTTTTGCCCGAAAATTTGTAATCATCTATTTTGTACATATTCATAAAATTTATGTTTTTCTTAGTCATAAAATTAGTAAATATTTTTAAAATATATAACGATAAATAAAATTTGATTTTAAATTCGCAAAACGAATGCTTAACAAACTTAAAAAAATGTGTAGGTTTGCTACAGGAATTAAAGACTAACTATTCGAAGAATGAAAAAAATAAAAAAAATTCTTCAAGCATTATTTAAAGAAATACTTGAAACACGACTTGATAAACTGCCGAAGAAAAAATCGTTTCTATTTAGGCATGCGAGAATGATAATACTTGCTGTAAAAGGTTTTGACGAGGATAAATGTCAACTTCATGCTTCTGCATTGACGTTTTATTCATTGCTATCGATTGTTCCTGTTTTAGCCATGATATTCGGGATTGCTAAAGGATTTGGCTTTGAAGATAGACTCGAAACTCAATTAATGGAAAAATTCAGTGATTATGAGGCGATTGTGCAACAAGTTATGGGATTTGTTCATTCAATGATTGCGAATACTCAAGGTGGCTTAATTGCAGGAGTAGGCTTAGCAGTATTGCTTTGGTCAGTGATTAACGTTCTAAGTAGCATCGAAACTTCGTTTAACGATATTTGGAAGGTGAAAAAATCACGAGCATTCATGCGAAAATTTAGCGATTACCTTTCAATTATGCTAATCGCACCAGTTCTAATTTTAGTTTCAAGTAGTTTAACTGTTTTTGTAACCTCAAGTTTAGCTCGTTTGACTCAGGAAAACAGTCTTTTTGAATTTTTAGGTCCATTTGTACAATTTTCGATGAAGGTTGTTCCATATATATTAATTTGGATTTTGCTGACATTTGTTTACTTAATGCTCCCAAATACAAAAGTAAAATTCAAATCGGCACTTATTGCAGCAATCATCGCAGGAACTATTTATCAATTATTGCAATGGGGATACATATATTTTCAAATCAGCATTTCGCATTACAATACCATTTATGGTAGCTTTGCCGCCCTTCCTTTATTGCTATTCTGGCTTAGATTAAGTTGGCTGATAGTTTTGTTTGGAGCCGAAATATCTTTTGCACATCAAAACATTAACCGATACGAACAAGAGTCGAGTTCTTTGAAAATAAGTCCACACTACAAACGCTTAATTTCATTGCGAATAGCCAATTTGATTTTTAAAAATTTTGAAACTGGAAAAACTCCATACACTTCAAACGAAATATCTAATATACTTGAAATTCCGATTGGCTTGGTTAGAGCAATTCTGTTTGAACTTACTTCGGTTAAAATATTAATCGCAACCATTACCGATGTAGAAAAAGAAAACGCTTATCAACCGGTCAAAGATATACACTCGGTTTATATTACCGATGTAATTTACTCATTAGATTATTATGGAATAAATGAGTTGTCGATTCCCAAAACTAATGAGTTTAACAAGATTAAAATGAATTTGGATAAATTTAACGATATCGTTTCAAAGTCGTCGGATAATATTTTGCTAAAGGATATTTGAGAAATATAAAATGGATGCCGATTTACAAAATTTTAAGCCTTAATTATTAAATCACTAATAATATTTCATAATTTTGAATCAGTAAAAACCAATTAAAACTTACAAACATGTTAAAGAAATTTTTACCCATTATTATTGCATTTGCGACCTTTTCGATAGTAGGATGCGATAATTCTAGCAACAAAGAAACTGAAAATGCAAGCTTAAACGATTCATTAAATGCTGAAAAAATGAAAATTGAAAAGAAAGTAGAAGAATACGCATTGGTTAAATTAACTACAGACATAAGCGTTTTGACTGAAAAAGAAAAACAAATGATTCCTATTTTAATTCAAATAGCCGACATTATGGACGAAATATATTGGGAAGAATCTTTCGGAGACAAAAAAGCATTTCTCGATAGTTTAAAGTATGATGGTTTGAAAAAATTCGCACTTATAAATTACGGTCCTTGGGATAGACTTGATGGCGACAAATCATTTGTAAATGGATTCGGAACAAAACCTCTTGGAGCAAATTTTTATCCACAAGATATTACCAAAGCTGAGTTTGAAGCTTTTGAAGCCGAAAATAAAACAAATCAATATTCGATTATCAAACGAAATGCAGATGGGAAATTGCAAGTAATTCCATATCACGAAGCGTTTAAAGAAAAAATTAATAAAGCTGCCGAGTTGTTAAACAAAGCTGCCGAGCTTGCCGAAGACACTGGACTCAAAAAATATTTGGAATTAAGAGCAAAAGCCTTACTGACCGACGAATATTTAGAAAGCGATTTAGCTTGGATGGATATGAAAACCAACACCATAGATTTCGTTGTGGGACCGATCGAAAATTACGAAGATCAATTTATGGGATACCGAAATGCACACTCAGGACAAATATTGGTAAAAGATAAAGTTTGGAGTAAAAAACTTGAGCGTTTTGCGTCCTTATTGCCCGAATTACAAAACAGTTTACCAGTTGACAAAAAATACAAACAAGAAAAAGCAAGCGTTGATTCCGATATGAACGCATACGATGTGGTATATTACGGTGGAGATTGTAATGCTGGAGGAAAAAACATCGCTATAAATTTACCAAACGACGAACGTGTACATTTGCAAAAAGGAAGTAGAAAATTACAACTTAAAAATGCAATGCAAGCTAAATTCGATAAAATATTAATCCCAATTAGCAATGTATTAATTTGCGAAGAACAACGAAAACATATTAATTTCAATGCATTTTTTGAAAACACAATGTTTCACGAAGTTGCACACGGTTTGGGAATTAAAAATACATTAGACGGAAAATCAACTGTGCGAAATGCTTTAAAAGAACAATACAGCTCAATTGAAGAAGGCAAAGCGGATATTTTAGGCTTATTTATGGTAACTAGACTCTACGAAATGAAAGAACTTACTGAAGGTGAAGTAATGGACAATTATGTAACTTTTATGGCAGGTTTGTTCCGTTCGATTCGATTTGGAGCATCGAGTGCTCATGGAAAAGCAAACATGGTTTGTTTTAATTATTTCCAAGAAAAAGGTGCTTTCACTCGCGACGATGCTAGTCAAACTTACAAAGTGAATTTTGAAAAAATGAAAGAAGCCATGAATTCTTTATCCGAAACCATTTTGCTTATGCAAGGCGATGGAAACTACAATGCAGCTATGAAAATGATCGAAGAACGTGGAATAATTCACGAAACTTTACAAAAAGATTTAGATAAAATTACCGAAGCAAATATTGCCAAAGATGTTGTTTTTGAACAAGGATTAAGTGTTTTAGGTCTGTAATAATCTTAAAACTTTAAAAAATCCCCGATGAAAAATTTCATCGGGGATTTTTTTTGAAATTTTATAAAAATAACTAATAAAATAGTTGCACAACTAAATCTTTAGTTGTATATTTGTGTATTGTTAAAATTATATTTCATGAAATAGCCATGAGAAAAAAATCACTTCAACCGAAACAATTATGATTCAGGCATATTTCATTTGACAATAAAAAATAAACATATGAAAGAATTAACAAAAGCCGAAGAACAAGTCATGCAAATACTTTGGAAAATTGAGCAAGGATTTGTAAAAGATATTGTAGAATACTTTCCTGAACCCAAGCCAGCGTACAATACAGTATCGACTATCGTACGAATTTTAGAAAAAAAGAACTTTGTTTCGTATCGTGCCTTTGGTAATACACATCAATATTTTCCCGTAGTTTCGAAAGACGATTACAAAAAAGCGTTTTTTAATAATTTTCTAAAAAACTATTTTAGCAATTCATTTACACAAATGGTTTCGTTTTTCACAAACAACGACGATGTTGATGCTAGAGAATTAGAGGAACTAAAAAACATTATAGATAAAGAAATAAAAAAACAATAACCCAAATGAATAGTTTAATTGTATATTTTATCAATACGATATTAAGCAGTAGTGTTTTGTACTTGTTTTATATCTTGTTTTTGAAAACAGAAACTTTTTTCGTTTTAAATCGATTTTATTTACTTTTTGCATTATTGTTTACAAGCATTGTTCCCACTTTCGACCTAAGCATATTAAAAGAAAATTTTACAGAGTTTTCGGGATTCATGGAGCCTATTATTATTTCAGTTAATTCAAATATCAATACAAATTCAACCGGATTTAATTTTATTAATACTTTAATTTATATTTACTTAGCAGGCGTAGCCTTGTTTTTTATTCGCTTTATTTTTCAGTTTATTCAATTGTATTTCGTTGCAAAAAAAACAAAAAAAACTTCTTACAAAAACATTCAATATCAAATTATTGAAAACGAAACAAATTCGTTCTCATTTTTCAAACTCATTTTTATAAACAAGAAAATAACATCACCCAATGATATTGAAAATATAATTGCTCATGAACATGTACACGTTCAACAGTTTCATTCAATCGACCTTATAATTCTAGAAATTATTACTATCATTCAGTGGTTTAATCCTGTTGTTTGGCTTTTTCGAAAATCAATTAAAGAAATTCACGAGTATTTGGCCGATGACGGGATTCTATCGCGTGGTGTTGACAAAGTTTACTATCAACAATTATTATTAAATCAAACATTTGGGACACAACTAAACGAACTAACTAACAATTTTAACAAAACACTAATAAAAAGGAGGTTTATTATGATGACAAAAAGTAAAACAGCAAAATCGAACAAACTTAAACTTTTAATAAGTTTACCAATCTTGGCATTTCTATTTGTTTTTGCAACAATTTCGAAAGCAGACGCTGTAATTTCAGTTCCAACTGAAAATACAAATGTCGGGAATCAAGATCCAATGACACAAGTTGAGAAAATGCCCGAATTTGTAGGCGGGATGGAAGCTCTTATTCAGTACATTTCAAAAAATATAAAATATCCTAAAAGTGCTGCCAAAGCTGGAGTTGAGGGAAAAGTTTTTGTTTCGTTTTTTGTAAATGAAGATGGAGCAATTTCAGGAGTGGTAGTCGAAAAAGGAGTATCGCCAGAGCTTGACAAAGAAGCGTTGCGAGTTATTAGCAAAATGCCAAAATGGACACCAGGTGAAAATCAAGGAAAACCTGTAAAAGTTGCATTGACATTACCTATTCAATTCAAACTTGACGCTACAAAATAGTTCATTAAGATTTCATAATTTTAAAAAAATCGGTTTAGTTTTGTACTAAATCGATTTTTTTTTCAAAAGTTTTCAAAAAAACCAGTATCGCTTTTTTAGGACTAGTCATACATTTAAACGAAGGAACTCCATTGTATCAGAACCAAGCCAATTGCATCAAATGAAAAAAGAAGATAAAACAATAAACAGAAGAGTAAAAATTTAATTTTTAAAGAAATAATATACCAACTATAGTCAATAATCATAATCCTTTCACAATAAACTCTATGAAATTTAAGCCGCGTAAACCCAAAAGTTAAATAGAAATGATTATCTTCACTTATTAAAAATTTAAAACCATGTCGAAAAATAAAAATAAATTCATGAAAAAAGGGATAACTTTTAACAAAACAAGTTTGACCGAAAATATTCTCGCAATATTCAACAATCATCCAACTATAACGCTAAACTACAAGCAAATTTCAAAACGTCTCGAAGTTAAAGACGACTCAACCAAACGACTTATTTCAGAAGTTTTACGCGAACAAGCAAAACGTGAAATTTTAGAAGAAGTTTTTACCGGAAAATTTAAACTTAAAGCAAAAGCAGGATATTTAGAAGGAACTATCGACATGACAACCAAAGGCTACGGTTTTTTGGTAAGCGATTCCGTTACTGAAGATGTTTTTATTTCGCAGGTAAACTTAAAACAAGCTTTGCACGGCGATAAAGTAAAAGTATATTTGTATGCACGTAAAAATGGCAAAGTTGAGGGCGAAGTAGTTCAAATAATACAACGAGCTAGAACAACTTTTGTTGGAATTGTAGAAGTGAATCGAACTTTTGCTTTTTTAGTTCCTGATCATCGACAAATGCCATACGATATTTTTATTCCGCTCGATAACTTAAAAGGAGCAAAAACTGGTCAAAAAGCCATTGCAAAAATCAATGAATGGCCTAAGAAAGCGAAAAATCCAATCGGGGAAATTGTCGATGTGCTTGGAGATGTAGGAAATAGCGATGCCGAAATGCATGCAATTCTTGCCGAATTCGATTTACCTTATAAATATCCCGAAGAAGTAGTTGCCGAAGCCGAGAAAATACCAGAAAAAATAACGGAAAAAGAAATTGCAAAACGCCGTGATTTTAGAAATATTACAACATTTACTATCGACCCAGTTGATGCAAAAGATTTCGACGATGCTCTTTCGCTTCGTAAACTCGAAAATGGAAATTGGGAAGTTGGCGTTCACATTGCCGATGTTACGCATTATGTCGAGGAGCACGGAATTATTGATAAAGAAGGATACGAACGTGCAACTTCGGTTTATTTGGTTGATAGAGTTGTGCCAATGTTGCCCGAACGATTATCAAATTTTATTTGCTCATTGCGTCCTAACGAAGAGAAATTATGTTTTTCTGCCGTTTTTGAATTAGACGAAAAAGCGACTGTTTTAACCGAGTGGTTTGGACGAACCATTATTAATTCCGACAGAAGATATTCGTATGAAGAAGCACAAGAAATTATCGAAACAGGCAAAGGCGATTTTGCTTCGGAAATGTTAACCTTGGATGATTTAGCGAAAAAATTACGGGCTAAACGATTCAAAACAGGTTCAATTGCATTCGATAGAGAAGAAGTTAAATTTAAACTCGATGAAACAGGAAAACCTCTTGGGGTGTTTTTCAAAGTAAGTAAAGATTCGAACAAGCTGATTGAAGAATTTATGCTTTTGGCAAATCGCAAAGTTGCCGAACGAATTGGAACGAAAAAAGGCGATAAAAATCCACCAACTTTTGTATATCGAGTTCACGACAAACCAAATATTGATAAATTAAATGCTTTCTCAACTTTTATTAAAAAGTTTGGCTATAGCAGAATTAAAACACAAACAAACATTACAATTGCTCGTTCAATCAACGAATTGCTAGACGAAGTAAGAGGGAAAGTTGAGCAAAACGTAGTTGAAACCTTGGCTATTCGCTCTATGGCAAAAGCTATTTACACCACTCAAAACATTGGACATTACGGATTAGCATTTTCGCATTATACTCATTTTACATCGCCAATTCGTCGTTTCCCTGATATGATGGTTCATCGATTGTTGGCTCTTTACTTGGAACATGGAAATCCACCTTCGGCTGATAAATACGAAGAAATGTGCAAGCATTCATCGGAACAAGAGCAAAAAGCGGCAAATGCCGAACGAGCTTCGATAAAATACAAACAAGTTGAATTTATGAGCGACAAAGTTGGACAATCATTCAATGGTGTAATTTCGGGAGTTACCGAATGGGGAATGTATGTTGAATTGGAAGGAAATAAATGCGAAGGCTTGGTTCCGTTGCGTGACATGACCGACGACCATTATATTTTCGACGAAGATAATTATTGTCTTTACGGACGCCACAGCGATAAACGGTTCCAGCTCGGAGATAATGTAAAAATAAGAATTGTTAAAGCCAATTTAGCTAAAAAACAACTTACTTTTATGTTGGATAATGATATGATTTAGAAATAAGTTAAAGACTTTTTCAATATTTAACTACTTATGTAAAATGTTTTAGCTTAAAATTGATAATATAGAATAAAAAAAGAGGCGAAAGCCTCTTTTTTTATTCTATATTACTAAAGTACTTCATAAACTGAACTCGCTCAAACGCTGCCGGATTTTTGGTTTTTGCTTGACTCATTTTTCCTCGAATAGAAGCCAAATCTTTATATCCTTTTGCATCCATCCATGCATTCATTTCTTTTAACATAAAATTTAAATGCGGAACTCCATTTTTATATAGAGTTGATGCAATTTGCACAACAGTTGCTCCGGCTAGAATTTGTTTTATGACTCCTTTCCCATCGTGAATTCCTGTAGATGCAGCAATATTAATTTTTATTCTATCGCTCATAATTGCTACCCATCTCAACGATGTAGTAATATCTTCTGGAGAACTAAACACATTCGATGATACTACTTTCAAATTATCAATGTCAATATCAGGGCTGTACGAACGATTAAACATTACGATTCCATCGACATTTTTTGACCAACTAATTTTTTGAATTAATTGAGTCAATCCTGCAGAGTAAGAACTCATTTTTAACGAAATCGGCAATTTTACTTCTTTTTTTATTTTTTCAAGAATATCAAAATAAACCTTTTCATTTTCCTCTCCCGACTTATTTTCATCAGATGGAAGAATAAAAACATTTAATTCTAAAGCATCAGCTCCAGCTTTTTCAATTCTTTTAGCAAAACCAATCCACTCTCCTGCCGATGTGCAATTAATGCTGGCAATAATTGGAATACTTACTGCTTTTTTTGACTCTTCAATCAATGTCAAATAGTTTTTTATGCTATTCTCTTTGGTATAATTTCGAATATAATCGGCAGCTTCAGGATAAGCATCAATAGACTTATCTTTATTGAGCATTTCGATTTCTTCAAAAATAATTTGTTCTTCGAACAAGGATTTCAAAACAACAGCTCCTGCTCCGTTTTCAGCAAGTTTTTTAACTCCTTCTACCGTCCCAGACAAGCCTGAACTTCCTACAACTATTGGATTTTTCAAATTTAATCCTAAATATTTTGTTGATAAATCAGCCATTTTTATTCAATTTTAATTTACTATATTTAAGTGCTGCAATTTATTAATAATTTTAGAAAAAAATAGTTTTTTTTTCTTTTAATTATTTTGGTAATCGAATACTTTTTATTTTATTTGCTTATAATTATTTTATGAGTTGGCTGGTAAAAATATGGAAATTCTACTACGATGGCTTCCGAAGCATATCGGGACTAGGTAAAAAGCTATGGATAATTATTTTGATTAAAGTTTTTATAATGTTCGCTATTTTAAAAATATTTTTCTTTCCTAATTTCTTAAACACAAACTTCGAAACCAAGGAAGAAAAAAGTGCATATATCATCAATGTATTAACTAAACAAAATCAAAAATGAACGAAATTGACATTTCATTAGTTGATTGGTCGAGAGCTCAATTTGCGTTAACAGCAATTTACCATTGGCTATTTGTACCATTAACACTAGGCTTGTCTTTCATGTTGGCAATCATGGAGACAATTTATGTAAAAACTGGCGACGAAGGCTGGAAAAAAATTGTAAAATTTTGGATGACTTTGTTCGGAATTAATTTTGCAATTGGAGTCTCTACTGGAATTATTTTAGAATTTGAGTTTGGAACCAATTGGTCGAATTATTCGTGGCTTGTCGGTGATATCTTCGGAGCACCTCTTGCTATTGAAGGAATTATGGCTTTCTTCATGGAATCGACTTTTATTGCAATCATGTTTTTTGGATGGAACAAAGTAAGCAAAAAGTTCCATTTGCTTTCAACATGGTTGGTCGCAATTGGTTCAAATTTATCAGCCTTATGGATTTTAGTTGCCAATGCATGGATGCAAAGCCCAGTAGGAATGAAATTTAATCCAGATTCGGCTCGTAGTGAAATGCAAAATTTTTGGGAAGTTTTGTTTTCGCCAATGGCAATCAATAAATTTTTACACACAGTAAGTTCAAGCTATGTTGTTGCAGCTTTGTTTGTTATAGGGGTTAGTGCTTGGTACATTTTAAAAAAGAGAAATATTCTTTTTGCCAAAAAAAGTATTGTAGTTGGAGCAACATTCGGACTCTTAGCTTCGATATTTGTAGCTGTAACAGGCGATGGTTCTGCCTATGAAGTAGCTCAAAAACAACCAGCAAAACTCGCCGCAATGGAGGGTTTGTACGATGGACAAAAAGGTGCAGGATTAATTATGGTTGGAATGCTTAATCACGATAAAGAAGTTGGTGACCAAAATGACGCATATCATTTTAAAATTGAAATTCCCAAAATGCTTTCTTTATTGGGTTACCGAAACGCCGATGCTTTTGTTCCAGGAATAAACGATTTGGTATATGGAAACTCCGAGCAAGGAATAATATCAACTCAAGAAAAAATTGAGAAAGGGAAGATTGCAATTACAGCACTCGCTGAATACAAAAAAGCAAAAGAGCAAGGAGATATAGTTTTGGCACAAAATCATAAAACAACTTTAGAACAAAACTACAAATACATTGGATATGGATATCTAGATAGTCCAGAAAGTATTGTTCCAAATGTTCCGCTAACATTTTATAGTTTCCACATTATGGTAGCACTAGGATTTTTCTTCATTGCACTCTTTGCATTTATCCTATTCATGATGTTCAAAAATAAACTTGAAAATAAAAAATGGTTATTGCGACTTGCATTATGGTCGATTCCATTGGGATATTTAGCCTCGGAACTTGGGTGGGTTGTGGCAGAAGTTGGACGTCAACCATGGGCAATTCAAGATATGTTACCAGTAAATGTTGCAACTACACATATTGATGTAACTTCAGTTCAAATTACATTCTGGTTATTTGCAACGTTATTTTCAATTTTATTGATTGCGGAATTACGAATATTAACAAAACAAATTAAAATAGGACCGAAAGGAGGCGAAAATGTTTGAGAATTTATCACTATTAACTCTTCAACAATATTGGTGGATAATTGTATCAGTATTAGGAGCAGTATTTGTTCTTTTAACCTTTGTACAAGGCGGACAAACACTAATTTATCAAATTGGCAAAACCGAACTCGAAAAAACCATGCTTTTAAATAGCATTGGTCGTAAATGGGAATTAACATTTACAACTTTAGTTACATTTGGAGGAGCTTTCTTTGCATCGTTTCCATTGTTTTATTCAACCAGCTTTGGAGGAGCATATTGGGTTTGGATTATCATTCTTTTTGCATTCATCATTCAAGCCGTATCGTACGAGTACCGAAAAAAACCAAGTAATTTTCTTGGTTCAAAAGTGTACGAAATTTTTCTTGTAATAAATGGCGTTCTTGTTCCTGTTCTAGTTGGTGCTGCTGTAAGTACTTTCTTTACAGGTTCCGATTTTTATGTAAATGAATATAACCTTTCGCAATGGAAAAATGCCGGTTTAGGTTTAGAAGCAGCTCTAAATCCTCAAAATTTATTGTTAGGTCTTTCGGTTTTCTTTTTAAGTAGAATTCTTGGTGCTCAGTATTTTATTGCAACAATCGACGATTCAAATATAGTTAGCCGTTCGGTTAAACAAATAAAGTTAAATAGTGTATTATTTCTTCTTGTATT
This sequence comes from Bacteroidetes bacterium GWF2_33_38, assembly GCA_001769505.1. Taxonomy (GTDB): domain Bacteria; phylum Bacteroidota; class Bacteroidia; order Bacteroidales; family GWF2-33-38; genus GWF2-33-38. Next base: position 18,609 of record MEOF01000029.1, on the reverse strand, counting down.
TCTTTCGTTTGTAGGATTTTTGCTTACACAACAAGGATTTGCCGTAAACCCTGAAACTAAACAAGTATTTATCGAAGATTTTAAGTATTTACACAATCTTTTAGCAATGCCAATAGTTCTGATTATGTTCTTAATTGGAGTAGTGTTGGTACTTTGGGGAATTTTTGTAGGAGCATTTAAAAACAATACCAAAGCAATTTGGTTTACAGGACTAGGAAGCATATTCGCCGTACTTACACTATTCTTTTTAGCAGGGTTCAACAACACGGCTTTTTATCCTTCAACCTTCGATTTGCAAAGTTCGTTGACAATTGAAAATAGTTCGTCGAGCCAATATACACTTACAGCAATGAGCTATGTTTCGTTATTGGTTCCATTTGTAATTGCTTATATTTGGTATGCTTGGAGAGCATTAACAAAAACAAAAATTACTGTTGCCGAAATGGAAGAAGAAGGACATAAATATTGAGAACGTTATGGAGTAATGAAGTGACGGAGTGATGAAGTAATGGAGTTATGAAGTGATGAAGTTGAAGTAATAGAAGACAAAGAAAACTTAACACATAATTTGTCAAAAAGTAAAAATGTAAATGTCGAATTTTAAAAACATATTAAAGAACATATTATGATTTCATCAATTTTATGGTTTTTTAGCTGGCCTTTGTTTATTTTTATATCGTACAAACTTGTTAGTTTTGTACTAAAAAAAATAAAGTACATTTAAAATAAATTAATGCTAGTAGTAGGAATAGCCGGCGGGACAGGCTCCGGAAAAACCACTGTTGTAAAAAAGATTATCAATAAACTAAGTAAGGATCACGTGGTTGTTATGCCACAAGACTCTTATTATAAAGACAATAGCCATCTTCCTTTGGAAGAAAGGCTTGAAATGAATTTCGACCACCCAAATGCGGTTGAATTCGATTTATTGATAAAACATATCAAACAGTTAAAAGAAGGAAAGCCGATTCAACAACCCATTTATTCCTATTTGACTTGTGCTCGCTCTGAGGAAACAATTAAAGTAGAACCGCGAGAAGTAGTTATTGTTGAAGGAATTTTGATTTTAACCAATAAACAACTTCGCGATTTATTCGACATCAAAGTTTTTGTATATGCCGATGCCGACGATAGACTAAACCGTGTAATAAAACGTGATATTGTTGAACGCGGACGTTCGGTACATAAAGTGTTAGAAAGATACGACAAGTCGGTAAAACCTATGCACCTTCAATTTATCGAGCCATCGATGCGATACGCTGATTTAATTGTACCACAAGGAGGAGAAAATCATGTTGCTATAAATATTTTGACTCGTTTTATTCAAAACAACAAAGATGCTTAGCACTATAAAAATTGACAATATTCTGTTTTTGGATATTGAGACCGTTCCCGCATGCAAATCATTTGACGAAGTTCCCGAAGCTTTGCAAAAACTTTGGGATAAAAAGTCAAGCCATTTTCGTGAAGCCGACCAAGTTGCAAAAGACGTGTATCAACGAGCCGGAATATATGCCGAATTTGGTAAAATTATTTGCATTTCGGTTGGAATAATCAATTCGAAAAACGCCACCAAACTTCGATTAAAATCATTCTACAACGAAGATGAAAAAGTTTTATTGAACGATTTCATCAACATGTTAAATAAGTTTTACACTCGCGACGACCAATTTCTTTGTGCTCACAACGGCAAAGAATTCGATTTTCCTTACATTTCACGCCGACTGCTGATTAATGGTCTTCAGCTACCAAAAATTCTTGACCTTGCAGGCAAAAAACCATGGGAAAATCGACACCTCGACACTTTAGAGTTATGGAAATTCGGCGATTATAAAAACTATACTTCTCTCGAATTATTGGCAACCATTTTTAATATTCCTACGCCAAAAGACGATATCGACGGATCAATGGTTTGTGATATTTATTGGCAAAACAAGGAATTGGAACGAATTGTTCGATATTGCGAAAAAGATGTTGTGGCTATTGTTCAACTATTTAGACGTTACCGAGGCGAAGAACTTATTTTAGATTCTGATATCGAGATAGTTGGATAAATAATAATTGTGAGAAAGGCTGTGTTACTAAATAGACAGTAAAAGAATCCGTTTTCCTCTCCAATGGCGTGCTCAAAAAAGTGTAAAAATAAATAAGACAAAGAATATTTTTACTAAATTTGACACATACTGACAAATCAAAATTTGTACAATGAATTCCTTAGGCGAAAAGATAAGATTAATTCGAGAATCAAAAGGATTATTGCTTCGACAGATTGCTGCATATCTTGAAATAGATACTGCCTTAATTAGCAAAATTGAACGAGGCGAAAGACGCTTGACTAGAGAACACGTAATTAAACTTGCAAATTATTACAATGTTACTGAAGAATCCCTTCTAACTCTATGGCTTAGTGATAAAGTTCTCGAAACAATTCACAGCGATCCTTTTGCAATGCAAGGACTCAACAAAGCAAAATCCATATTAAAAACATCGCTATGATAGAAAAAATTGCAAAACCATTTTTAAAGTGGGCAGGAGGTAAAACTCAATTAATTTCTGATATTGAGAAATCGTTACCTTTGGTAATTGTGAATAAAAAATTCACATATATTGAACCATTTGTTGGAAGTGGAGCTGTTTTATTTTGGATGTTGAACAATTTTCCCAAAATGGAAAAAGCTGTTATTAACGACATTAATGCTGATTTAATAAACACTTATAGAACAATTGCTTCAAAACCTAAAGAATTAATTTCAATTCTTCAAAATTTACAAAATGAATATCACGTTTTTGAAAATAATGCAGAAAAACGAAAAGAATATTATTACGAAAAACGCGAATTATACAATTTAAGAAATACCGAAAAAGGCACACAAGCCGCATTATTTATTTTTTTGAATAGAACTTGTTTTAATGGACTTTACAGAGTAAACCGAAACAATGGTTTCAATGTTCCAATGGGTTCTTATACAAAACCAATGATTTGCGATCGTGAAAATATTTTAGCCGTTAGCGAAGTTTTGCAAAAAGTTGAAATTTTATGTGGCGATTTTGAACAAACATTACAACATACAAATCAAAATTCATTCTTTTATTTTGATCCTCCATACAAACCATTGAGCGAAACTTCAAGTTTTAATTCTTATGCGAAAGATGATTTTAACGATGAAGAGCAAATTAGACTTCGTGATTTTTGTACAAAAATTGAAATTCTTGGACACAAATGGATGTTGAGCAATTCTGATGTAAAAGGAAAAAATATTAATGATAATTTTTTTGATGATATTTATTCTAATTATTTAATTTCGAGAGTAAAAGCCAAAAGAAGCATCAATGCAAATCCCGAAAATCGAGGAGAATTGAGTGAATTATTAATTACAAATTATAATTCAAAAAAAACTACAATAATTCACAAGAAAAAAGGGAGCTCAATTTCAATTTATTAATTACTGAAACTACTATAAAAAGTAGAAAAAGAATTTGAAAGCAATTGATGCCTGGAAATCACTCTTATTGTAGATTGAGTAGTTTCTTCAATTAGTTTATAATTTTCACTATCTGATTCTAGTTTTAATTTTAAGTCATTTGTAATAAGGTGTCTTAATATTTTCGCACTTGATTCTATTGATCTTGTAACAAGAATACCATTTAATACACCAGTACTTAATATCACTTGCAAAGCTAAAGGATGTACTTCCCTGAAAACTTTTGCTCTTCTTTCGAATCGCATAGAAGTTGCAACAAGTATTTTTATTAATTCTTCTTTTATAGGTTTAGTTGGTGCTTCTTTTGTATTATTTCTGATTATATTATCTAGCCATTTTCGAAATTCAGTTTTTAAGGAAGCGTCTTTAATTCTATTTTCTATTTCACCATATAAATCAAAGTCAGCCCAATGGTTCACTACAGCTTCAATGATATTATCATCAAAACATTTTTCAAGTTTAATTTGGAGTAATGTTGAATGCAATGCTTCAATATCAGATGACTCGTCAACATCTTCTTTTGCGGCTTTATCTACCTCTTCGATTAAACCCAAAAGTTCATTTCTTTGTTTTAAACCAAATAATTCAGAATCAATATTTTCATTAGGAATAACTAACTTTGGAACATAAACTATAACAGGTTTTCCTTGACCTAAAGAAACCGAAGCTTCAGAATCTTTGCCAAAAGTATCTTCTTTTTGTGCCATATAAATACAGAAATTTGCTCTTTTTAACATTAATGCTTCAACTAAACCTTTTGCAACCCTATCCCCAATCCATGATTGTGTAGGATTAAAATATCTGAGCCTTAACGGGCGAATTTCTTCGTGTTGAAATAATTTATTTACAAAATCATTCACGGAAACAAAATCTGCATCGCTTCTCATTGAGGTCGCTACATAAACATCCATAAAATCTGCACTAAGATAATTAGTTAGATTTTTATAAGCTGTTTCTTGAGTTTCTTCAATTTCTGCCAAATTATTAATATTTTCAGGATTAAGAAAATTTGCTTCTTTTTCCAGTGTGTCAGCATCATAACTAAATAAAGGAGAAAAAAGACCATGCTCTAACTTTGAATGAAAATTTCTTAATAATGAATCCATTTTTCTTTTGGTCTTTGTATTATAGTCTTCAATTATAAATTTGTTAGTTCTTATTTTTTTTACTATTTCGGTAAGAAAATCACCAATTTCTTTTCTTTCTTTCTGTTCTTGTTTTACTCTGCTAGCTGCAATATATCCTAAATTAGGAAGCTTATCATCTGTAATTTTAGTTATGCTATCCCATTCTGTACGTTTTCGATAATGTTCCTCATCATTTATCTTTAATGGGAGTAATAAATTTTCTAATTCAATAGAAGAAGAATTTAAGCTGTGATAAGCATCTTTGAAAGAACTAAATAAGCGAATGGCATCCATTTGAAACCTCTTTACTGATTCTGAAAATGAAGTAATTGTTTTGAAAGAATCAGGTCCTAAATATTTTAAAAAGAAGTCTTTTGTTGGAGTTTTTATTCCATAAAAAACTAATACTCGACAAAAATTATGGTAAGTTTGTTCAGTATCTAAATCTTTTGTAAAAATCCTATCAATTTGGCTTTCTAATGAATTAATAATTGTTTTATCGTGATTCACAATATTAATGCTACTACCACATAACTCACTTAACACTGATTCAAATTCAATTCGTTTGTGAGTTTTTTGATTTGTAAAAGGTTTCCAAAACCTTTCTGAAATTTCTAATTTTTTGCAAATTTTTTCTAAAGAATCTTCCTTTGGACACCTTATACCTTGTTCTAAATGAGCAATAATAGATCTATTTATTGGAGTTCCAATCAGTTTGGCTAATTCATCTTGCGTAAGTTTTTTTTGTTCTCGTGAAGCTTTTACTTCAATTCCTAATTCAATTAGTGTATAATTCATAATGTTAAGTTTAGAATGTTTAAAGGAATCTCATTAAAATAATAATGACAACCTACTTGTTTTACATAATCTAAAACATCTTTATATTCATGCTTTTTAAACCAATCGTTCAATACATAAATGTATTCAACATCAATTTTAGCAGGAGTAAGGAGTTTAATATATTGCTTCCTTTTAAAATCACAAGTTTGTAATTTTTCATCAACGCTTCCTGCAACATATTGAAATTTCATTTCAATAATATAAAGAGTGTTATCAATAAGAATAGCTTCATCAGGTAAAAGACGTTTGGAGATATAATCTGAATATTTTATTTTCTTTGGTTCAAGCAAGTTTTTATATAATTTATTTTTTGCGAATAATTCAGCTACTTTTTCCCCTTTATAAAACACATTCTCGCCTTTTACTTCATAATCTTTAATATTGGTTAGTGCAATTGCTAAATTAATACGTTTCTCAAAATGCAATCCTGTTTGAGTTTTTGAACCACCTTTCCCTCCCTTAATCATTTTTATTTGGTTTAGGTAAATGTTCCATCAACATTGCTCTACCTGAATAAGACCAATCTCGAATATCTTGTTCAATAAACAACCATTTTAATGTAAATAATATAAGATCTGTTGGATAGCCATAACTAAAGAATAATTTATTATATTCATTAGAATCTATATCCCGACAATTGTAGACTTTACTAATTAGGGAATATAATATCTGATATTTATCAATGTTTTCTTCAAATTTGTTTTTTAAATCTTCAATAATATCGTCATGCTTAGGGTAATCTCTATATCGACCATTTCCCTTACTAAAATCAATGTTTTGTACCCTAACAAGAAAATCAAAACCTTTTTTTAGATTTGCAGGTCTAGTTAAGTAAACAAATTTGCCATCTTTCAATTTTTCAACGTAATAAGTGTACTTAGAAGCAAGTTCACCGCCTCCTTTACCAGGTGGTTCTTTAAAAAATAATTCAAAAACTCTTTTTCTTACTTCATCTCTAGTACCATTATTAGAGATATTTATTGTAATTTCTGTATGTGGCATTAGCAATTTTTTAAAAGTTCACTTATACTGATTTTTAATACATTGGCAAATACTTCAATATTTCTTAATGATAAATTTCTTTCTCCTCTTTCAATCATCCCTATATATGTTCTATGAAAACCTGTTTTTTCAGCAAGAACTTCTTGACTCCACTTCAATTCAAGTCTAAGTTCTCTTATCCTTACTCCAAATTTTAATACAATATCTTTTTTCATAAAACAAAAATCATAAAATAAATACAATTAGTCTACATACAATTAGTATCATATTAAAAATGTTTTTTATATTTGTAGAATATTTTTTTAATAAAAATTATGGGACAACAAATAAATTCGACTAAAGATGCTTTTGATATTTTAAAAGCATATCAAAAGTCAGGTACTGAAAAAGCAAATTGTATTTCTTATAATCTTAGATTATTTGCAGCCGAAGATGATTTTAAAATTAAACAAATAATTATACCCGATGGTTGTGAAAAATTTGGTTTTATTGAAGGAAAATATAATTTAAGTGTATTTTTACAATTTGTAGCAGATATGTTAGAAGAATGATAAAACCTTTTTTCAAATCCACAGACAAAAACTTTTATCTTCTACACGGAGATACAAATGAACTTTTGCCTCAATTTGAGCATAAGTTTGATATGGTTTTTGCCGATCCTCCTTACTTTTTATCGAATAATGGATTGTCAATTCAAAGTGGTAAAATTGTTTCGGTAAATAAAGGGAATTGGGATAAATCGGAAGGATTTGAATTTATAAATAATTTCAATAGAAAATGGCTTACGTTGGTTCGTGATAAAATGAAAGACAACGCAACTATTTGGATTAGTGGCACAATGCACAATATTTTTTCAATTGGTCAAATTTTAACTGAATTAGATTTTAAAATTCTCAACGTAATTACTTGGGAAAAAAATAATCCTCCACCAAATTTTTCTTGTCGATTTTTTACACATTCAGCCGAACAAATTATTTGGGCACGCAAAAAAGAAAAAGTTCCACATTATTTCAATTACGAATTAATGAAAGAATTAAATGGCGATAAACAAATGAAAGATGTTTGGAAATTACCTGCAATTGCTCAATGGGAAAAATCTTGCGGAAAACATCCAACACAAAAACCTTTAGCTGTTTTAACTCGTTTAATTTTAGCATCAACCAAACCCAATGCTTGGATTTTAGATCCATTTACAGGAAGCAGTACAACAGGAATTGCAGCGAATTTGGCAAATCGTAGATTTTTAGGAATTGACCAAGAAAAAGAATTTTTAGAAATCAGCAAAAACAGAAAATTAGAAATTGAAAATCCTAAAACATCAGAATTATATAGAAATAAAATAGCTGGTTTTATAGATAAGAAACAATTTTCAATGTTTATCGAGAACGAACTTCCAACAGCAGATATAAAAGTAGCTTTAGGATTTTGCCGCAGTAAAGATTTGGAAAGTATAAAAAACAGCAAAACATTTTATTTTCATGCTGTTGAAAGTAATAATATAGTTAAAGACTTTCCTTCTGATTTATTTGATGCTACAAAGCTATTAATATATTCGGGCGGAAGAAGCAAAACGCTAAAATTGACAGGACTTTACTCTGAAATAAAATCGATTGCACTTAAACATAAATCAAAAATAAATGGCAAAGAAAAATCTGAAACTGAGTTTTATTATGAAGTAATTTTATCAGATAATTTCAAAGAATCTGATGAATTAAAATTTCCTATTAATCCTAAAAAACTATTTGACAAATCAGATGATAAAAACAGCAAGTTAATGCAACATTTTTTACCTGCATTAACAACTTGGAATAGAGTAATTAACTTAAAAAATAATTCAAAAAGCGAATCATAACTTACTACGATTGCATCTAAATAACCAACTTATAATCAGCAATATGATACGAAAGAACAAAAAAAGAAGAATTCATAAAAACGAGTAAAATAATCATTCCTAAATGTCCAATTATTCTAGATTCGAATTCAATTTACTTTTTCGGTAGCCATATAAAAAGTACAAAATTAATCCTATTGCTAGCCAAATCAAAAATCTCATCCAGTTTGTAATACCAAGTTCCGAAATCAAATAAAGATTTGTAAGTAAGCCCAATACCGGTATTAGCGACCAGTTTTTAATAATTGCAAAAGTGCTAATTGTGATGGCAATTAATATAAACCCTAAAAACGGAATATTATGTTTAAAAATTTCCCAGCTCGAATTAAAAAGTTTCGCAAAATATTCAGTTGCATTTATCTCGAAAAAATAAAAACTAACGAAAAGCACGAACCAAACCAACGGAAGAAAAATTCGGCTGTTGTAATATGGCACTCTAAAACCTTTGTGTTCAGTTTTTTTGCCTTTTGAATCGTCCAAAATTAACACACCACCCGAAACCAAGACAAATGCAAACAAAGTCCCAATACTTGTTAAATCGGTTACTTCGGTAAGATTCATAAACAAGGTTGGAACTGCTACAATAATTCCGGTTACAATAGTGGAAAATCCTGGTGTTTTATATTTTTTATGAATTTTAGAGAATTTTTTCGGCAATAAACCGTCTCTGCTCATGCTCATCCAAATACGAGGCTGCCCAACTTGAAACACGAGCAACACACTTGCCATTGCAATTATGGCACTTATGGCAATAATTCCCGAAAGTTTGGTTAAATGCAATTGTTCAAATGCGTACGCTAATGGGTCGCCAACTTGAAGCTGATTATAACTTACCATTCCTGTTAAAACCAAACTAATTAAAACGTATAAAACTGTTGTGATAATCAACGCATAAATCATTGAACGAGGAATATCTCGCTGCGGATTTTTACATTCTTCGGCGGTAGTCGAAATGGCATCAAATCCGATATAGGCAAAGAATACTCCTGATATTCCTTTCAAAACTCCGGTAACTCCATTTGGTGCAAAAGGACTCCAATTCTCAGTATCAACGTAAAGCCCTCCAACAACAATTATCAACATCAAAATGGCTAATTTCAGCAACACCATCATATTTCCGGCAATTCGTGTTTCGTTTATACCTCTGTAAACCAAATAGGTAATCAAAACAACTATCGAAAATGCAGGAATATCGGCAATAAGCCGCAACCCTCCTATTTGCGGTGCTGTAGTCCATGCCAAATACGATTCTCGCACAGTTGCCGATAATTCGTTAAGACCAATACCCGATTGCAAACTATTCATTGCCACTTCGTAACCTCTCGATGCAGTTAAAAAGTCGGTAGTCATAAATTCAGAAACATGAAGCCCAATTCCATTCATAAAAGCCGCAAAATAATCAGACCACGAAATGGCAACAGCTATATTTCCAACAGCGTATTCCATAATCAAATCCCAACCGATAATCCAAGCTATAATTTCACCAAAACTTGCGTAAGAATATGTATAAGCACTACCGCTAATCGGAATTGATGATGCAAACTGAGCATAACACATAGCCGATAATCCGCATGCCAATGCCGTAAAAACAAAAAGCAATGAAACAGCTGGTCCTCCATTAAAAGCTGCATTTCCAATGGTGCTAAAAATTCCCGCCCCAATTATAGCCGCAATCCCCAACGAAGTCAAATCGCGAACACCCAACGTTTTCTTCAGGTTGTTTTGTTCGAGTTTGTTTTCATCGGCATGAAGAAGTATTAACTCAATCGATTTTTTTCTAAAAAGATTTTTGAATCTCACCTTGCGATTTTTTGTAAAAATAATGAAATATTTTAAAAACTTGTTTAAAGATGCATGTTTGTAAAGTTAGAAAAGTAGAAAGTTCATAAAGTTAAAAGGTTAAGGACAAATGGCATAAGGCAAAAGTCGAAAATCAATTTGTAATTCGTAATTCGTAATTTTTTGAATTATCACATCAACACATTATCACATTATCACATTTTCACCAATGGTATGTTAAAGAACTTGTTTTTCGATTAACAGAATTTATATTTTTTTGGATGTCAGGATTTTAATTCGCTACATTTTATTTATTTATTCGATTAGACTTTTAAAACTGAAAAAAAAAACTCAATTTTGCCATTAGAAAGTGATTATTAACAATTTAAGTATAATTTGATTATGGCAACAATGAAACAAACCGATTACATTGCAAGAGAAGACAAATACGGAGCTCATAATTATCATCCGCTACCAGTTGTATTAGACAGAGGCGAAGGTGCTTTTGTTTGGGATACTGATGGAAATAGATATTTCGACTTTTTATCTGCTTATTCAGCAGTAAATCAAGGACATTGTCATCCAAAAATTGTTGATGCACTCGTCGAGCAAGCTCGTAAATTAACCTTAACTTCAAGAGCTTTTTACAGCAGCAACTTGGGCGAATATGAAGAGTTTGTAACAAAATATTTCGGTTTCGACAAAGTATTGCCAATGAACACAGGAGCCGAAGGCGACGAAACAGCTCTTAAAATAGCTCGTAAATGGGCTTATACTAAAAAAGGAATTGCCGAAAATCAAGCTAAAATTATTGTTTGTGAAAACAATTTTCACGGCAGAACGATTACCGTAGTTTCGATGTCAACCGACCCTGATTCATACGGTGGATTTGGACCATTCACTCCAGGCTTTGTTAAAATTCCTTACAACGATTTAAAAGCCTTAGAAAACGAACTAAAAGATCCAAACGTATGTGCATTTTTAGTTGAACCTATTCAAGGCGAAGCAGGTGTTTTTGTTCCTGACGAAGGATATTTAAAAAAAGCATTTGATATGTGCAAAGCTAAAAATGTTTTGTTCATTGCCGACGAAGTTCAAACAGGCATTGCACGAACAGGAAAATTGTTAGCTTGCGATTGGGAAGGCGTTAAACCCGACATATTAATTTTAGGTAAAGCTCTTTCGGGTGGCGTATTTCCGGTATCTGCTGTTTTAGCAAGTAACGATGTTATGCTTTGTATTAAACCGGGCGAACATGGTTCGACCTTTGGAGGAAATCCAATTGCTTGTAAAGTTGCCATTGCTGCTTTAAAAGTTGTGGAAGAAGAAAAATTGGCCGAAAAAGCTGAAAAAATGGGACAGATTTTCCGTGAAGAAATCCGCAAAATAAAATCTGATATGATTACACTGGTTCGAGGAAAAGGTCTATTGAACGCTGTTATCATTAAGCCTAAAAAAGGCGTTGTTGCTTGGGATGTTTGCGTAAAAATGAAAGATAATGGTTTACTTGCAAAACCAACTCACGGCGATATTATTCGATTTGCACCTCCATTAATTATAAGCGAATCTCAATTAAGAGAAGCTATTGAAATAATCAAAAAAAGCATTTTGTCTTTCGAATAATAAAATTCTAAACAAATTACAAAAGGAGTAAACAATGAGTTTGCTCCTTTTTTATTTTAAGTTTTGCAGATGTTGTAAAGGATACGAAAAAAATGACAGTATTCGGAGAAAAGTGAATGTCTAAAATTTTGCAATATGTGAGCAAATTTACACCCAATGTTTCAACAAAAAGTTTACGAAAAATAAACAAACCATTCGATGATTTATAAGAAATAATATTTATATAAATTAGTTATTTAAAAATTGCTAAAGCGGTTTTTAATTTTTAAGTTTGTTATTGAAGTATAATACCAATTGTGTTTCAAAATGATTGTTAAAGAAATTTTGGAACAACAATGGTTAATGCCGATATTAAAGCAAAACAAGCATACAGAACGAAGTGAAAGTATGCGACATTTTGATGTTTAATCGGTATAAAAATTTGAAAATCGATAGATATAAAAATGCAACATTTACAAACCATAAAAATCGCAAGTATTTGTTTATGTGTTGATATTCAAAGACATATTCAAAACAGATATATTGAAGATACCCGCAATATGCGGGTATACATATGTTACCGCCAAATATAAGAGACAGACAACGACATAGAAAAATTGAAAAGTAAACCATTGTGAAAGGACAGAAAGAAAACAACATATTGACAAGACAAGAAAGCCGACACTCAAGTCGACCCGATGTTTTTTATTTTTTGCCCAGAGTTTACCCCGATGAAAGAGTGTCATATCTTTTTAAACAATTGACTACCCACATTGCACACATTGCCAAAGCCCCACAAGCCAACGCTACAACCAAAGCTTTGTCAAAGAGTGCAATTTTGCCATCCCACAAGATTTTTGTACTTTTATCTGAATTTTAAAATATTGTAATTTAATGAATTGGGACAAAATAAACATAACAAAACAAGACGGCGAAGTTGTTGAAGCTCAATCCCCAATTATCATTTCTGCCAGCCGGTCAACAGACATTCCTGCTTTTTATGCTGATTGGTTTATTCAAAGAATCCAAGCAGGATATGTAAAATGGAAAAACCCTTTTAATGGTGTTCCATTATATGTTTCATTTAATAAAGCAAGGTTAATCATATTCTGGTCAAAGAATCCAAAACCAATGCTGAAGCATTTGGACTATTTGGATGAAAAAATTAAAAACTACTATTTTCAATACACTTTAAATGACTATGATATTGAGAAGATTGAACCAAATGTACCAAATGTTCAATCAAGAATTGAAACATTTATAGAATTATCCGAACGTATTGGAAAAGGCAAAGTAATTTGGCGGTTTGACCCATTGATTTTAACAGATAAAATAAGTATTGATGAACTTTTAAAAAAAGTAGAAAATATTGGCAATCAATTGAAAAATCATACTGAAAAAATGGTGTTCAGTTTTGCGGATATTAAATTATACAAAAAGGTTCAAAACAATCTCAGAAAAAACGCTATAAATTATCAGGAATTTAACGAAGGTCGCATGAATGAATTTGCAACAGGTCTTCAACAATTAAACAAATCTTGGAACTTTGAAATCGGAACTTGTGCTGAAAAGATACCCCTAGAAAAATACGGCATCATTCATAATAAATGTGTTGATGATGATTTAATGATAAAACTCTTTCCGAACGATAAAATATTAATGGATTTTTTAGGTGTAAAAATAACTCCCCCTGACATCTTTAATTCAAAAGGTGGAATTGAAAAAAAGAAAAACAACAAGGACAAGGGACAACGTGAATTTTGCGGATGTATTTTTAGCAAAGATATTGGGGAGTATAACACCTGTCCGCATCTTTGCGAATACTGTTATGCAAATGCTTCAAAAGAAATTGCTTTTACAAATTGGAAACAACATAAACAGAACCCAAATAATGAAATGATTAAAGGAGAATAGAAAATGGCATTATATAAATTCAAGTTACCTAAATTTTCTGAATTAAGCGATGATCAAAAAGTTGCTGTAAACACACCTGAATCAATTGCTCTCACAGGTGGTCCCGGAACTGGGAAAAGCGTTGTTTCTGTTTGGAGGCATATTTATAATTTAACTGACCTTGAAAAAAAATCGTTGCTTTTAACTTATACAAAAACTTTGCAACAAGCGCTTAATTTAATCACCGATTCTGCTATTAAGGATAAAGAAAAAGAACTTGGACGTAAGTTAAATATTTCGCCAAATGTAAAGCGTACTCAAAAAACTGAATATAATATTTCAGATTTAGATGTTTTTGATGAAATAATAATTGACGAAGCCCAAGACAATCCTTGTAGTTTTTATGAATTATTAAAAGATCATGCTGATTCTATATGTTATGGTGCTGACAATACTCAAATATTATATCCTGACCGGGCTTGCAATAATGAGTGTTTTCAAAACAAACATTCAGATTTAACCTATAATATTGATTCAATTAAAAAAGTTAAAGAATCCTGTTTATTTGATATTTTTTCAAACAATGAACCTGTTGCCCTTTTTAGGAATTATAGGAATACATACGAGGTTATGTGTTTTGTGCGCTCACTTTTCCCTGAAAGAAATGTAATATCCTTTGCAGCACTTCAGGAGCTTAAAGGTCCAGGGGAGTTTGAAAGACGAGGTCCAAAACCTGTTTATCACATAACTGAAAGAAATTCCTACAATGAAGAAATAAATCGATACGAATATTCTAATCAACAACAGGATTCATTCATTAAAGACATTATAGAAGAATATCATGCCGATGGTCATAATATTGTTATTCTTGTACCGTTTCAAAATGAAGTTGATTATTTTTTTCAAAAAGTTGAAAGTTTTGATTTCACATGCAGCATGTTTAGTGCAAATATGGAAGTTATCGATGATATTCAAAATATTCATATTACGACTTTGAAGTCTGCCAAAGGTCTTGAATTTGATACGGTCATCATTCCGAATTTTCAAAAAATTAAAGAAAATTTGACAAGGTTTAATATTGAAGAAAATGACTATTATGTAGCAGTAACCCGAGCAAAAAGAAATCTCTATCTTATTGCCAGTTCAACTATAAGTCATTTAGATTCTAACACATTTACTAAGGAGGGCTAATATATGAATGAAAATATTTTTTATTTACCTATTAATTCAAATTTACTTTCAAGCTATTTAGGCAAAGGTTTAATTTTACCAAGAAAATATATTTCTGAAAAAATCTTTGATATTCAAGTAAGCCATACTGATTATTTACTATTTATTAAACAGAAATGGTTAAGTGGTGATTATACTAATGATTGTTGTCTAGAGGTTGTTCTTACACAAGCAGAAATTGAAAGTTTACTTGCTTTGGAAAGCTTTGCTCTACTTAATAATGCGCTTCCAATAAGTAGAATTAAAAAAATCTACTTTAAAAACGAAGATCAAAAAAGAAAAACGCTTTACAATATTCAATCAGGTGATGGTTTTGTGCCAAATATTGTTGAAGTTGATAATGCAGAATCATTTTTAGAAATTAAGCAAATAACCACCTCAAAAGCAGGAAATGTAAATAACTTATCTGAAAACTCAAAAATATTTAATCAAATTTTGGGTGGTCTTGCAGCAATGAAATTGTCTGGTAAAATTCTAAAAGAGTACAATTCCAACTATTCTGAAAACTATTTTGCTACCTTAGGAAGCATTAACTCAGTAATAAAAAATGATGCTGAATTTGCTCAGTTTTCAACTAAAAGCAGTGTTGCAAATATTTTTATTTCAAACAAAGAACAACAATGGAATATCGATTTTCTCCAAATATTAAAAAGTGATCCGAAGGGCGAAAATGATTTTTATGCAATGGTTGAAAAATATGCAAAGAAAATAAGTAACAACGAATTGCTTTCAGCTATAAAAAGTTCATTAGGGATAAAATGGGATATATTAAAAGAAACAGATTCATATTCAATAGCATTAGCGTTATTATTGAGATATGGAAGTGGTAAGAGAAAAGGAACTTCTGACTTATTTTCTGACTTAGTTTCAGGTAAAATCCCATTTTCTAAAAAAACAGAAACGCTTTTATTTTTGTATGGTTTTCATTATGGATATTCACACTTTAGGAATAAAGAAGAAATTAATAATAGTGAAGGGAACATAAAATATTTAATGAATAGCCAATTGGATTATTTCACTATTGAAAGCGTTTATCAATTAGCTTTTAATAATAAAATAGATTCTGACGAATTTGAATATTTAATTAACTGGTGTCCTAAATTCCAGAGTTCGGTAAAGGATAAACTCTTTATTCTCGATGTTCCTGTATATGGTTTGCCTAAAATACAGGTTAGTATTTTCCAAAAAATTAAAAAAGAATTATTTACATATTGCCTTGAAAAACTTAAATTAAACCATACATCACCAACCTCTTCATTAAAAAATGAAATATCCTCAAAACTTGATACTACTTTATCCGAAATAAATTCTATTGAGTCAGAAAATCAAAATTTAAAAAATAAAGTGCTTAATTATAATGATGAATTGAATTTTCTGAAAAAACAATGTCAAAATTTAAAAACAGAGAAATATAATCTTGAAACGTTGAATGATCGGTTCTCTGAGGAAAATGAAGTACTCAAGAATAATTTATCAAAAATCGAAAATGAGCTTAAAAATGTTAAAGTTGATAGTGTAAAACAGAATGTGATTTCTGAAAAATCATTTCCATACAATACGCAACTGTCCGTACTTCCAAATATAAATCAACCGTTATTATTAAATGAAACTACAGAAGAAAAAAAGGAGGTTTCAAAAGAAAAGGGAAAAGAAAAAAAAGTCACAAAAAAAAGTAATCCAAAACCCCGGAAAAACAAAAAAAATGATGATTCGCATAGCTTGTTGCTACCTTTAACATAATAATATTCATATGATTATTTTAGACAATCTTCTACTTATTAGTGAAACAAAAGCTTTAGACATATTTCTATCCGAAAATATCCAAAAGGTTTTTGATGCTCTGTTCCTTTCTGAATTTGATGAAATCAAAGTATATGCAAGTAAAATTAATAGTTTTTATGCTAACAATAATAAAGCTATTAATCATTTAGACTATTCACAGAAAAACAACTCAGCATTTTTAATAATGATTGCTGATTTTCTCGAAAGGTTTGATTATTCTGCTTCTTTTGATTCAATCATCCGGTTGTGTAACAGAAAAAAAATCAATATCAGTAGTAGGTTACAAGCAAGCCATTTGTTTTTAAAAAAACATACTTTCAATAAGGAATATCTTGATATTTATGATGAGGTTTTATGCTTACTTGATAAAGCGAATAAGGATGAGGAAGATGATGCTTATATGGTTACATATACTTTCTCTAATTATATTCATAAAGTAATTAATGATACACATCAGTACGATAGTTCTATTGCCATAGCTATACAAGATAAAGTTAAAGCAAGTAAAAATGAAAAAACTTACTTTTTCTTAGAACATAGCATTATTGAACATTTAATTAATTTAAACATTCAGAACTATTCGGAACAGGATTCAGAGTGTTTACAAAAACTTTTAAGTAATTGCATTCGTCAAGAAAAAGGGTTAATCGAAAATAGATTTGAAACAACATTACTGATTGAAACTGATACTCCTTATACTGAAAGCCTTAAATCTGTAGAACCTCATTTTAAAACAATCCGTTCAATATCTGTTCAAAAATCAAAGAATATTCCAAATGAAGAATTTATAAGAAGTTCACTAGGTCGTGGTGTATCAGAATTAACATTTGAAGAGCAACTTTACATATATTTTCGTGATTATGGGAACATGCATAAAACAAAACTGGATAGTGCTTTTCAATCTATATTGAATAAATTTGATAATAATACAGTAGATATAGTTGATTGGGGTTGCGGTCAGGCTCTCGCAAGTATTGTTTTTTTTGATTTTATAAATATGCATAAGTTACCAGTAAATATCTCGCAATTAATTTTAATTGAACCTTCTGAATTATGCTTAAAAAGAGGCGCATTGCATGCTTTCAAATATAATAAATGTAGTAATATTAAAACAGTAAACAAAAAACTTGATGATTTACTGCCCACAGATTTAAATACCAATAATAAAAACACAAAAGTTCATTTGTTCTCAAATATTCTTGATGTTGAAAAATTTTCGATAGAAAAATTAGTTCGTTTAATTACAAGCACACAAACAGGCGAGAATTATTTTATATGTACCAGTCCTTATATCGATTTTGTTAAAGCTATTCGTATCGAAACATTTTTTGATATTTTTCAATCAAACTTTAATGCAATTTTATTAAGCGATAAACAAAACAGTAAGCAAGGTGAATATTGGTATTGTAACTACAAATACAATAATGAAAGCACCTGTAATAATCATCCTCGCTGTGCTCCATATGATTCAAATAAAAATAGATGGACTAGATATGAAAAAGTTTTTAAAGCTGAATTATAATTCAACCCCATTTGCAAGCACATTGCCAAAGCCCCACGAGCCAACGCTAAACCTAAAGCTTTGTCAAAGAGCTTGCAAAGCCAACTCGCCGAGAGAAATTGTTTTAAAAAATTTGCTGACACTTTAAAAAATAATAAACGCTGACACTCTAGCCCGACATAAAAGTCAGAAAGTAAAATGAAAATGACACGGAAACTGAATAATGACAATGGTTTACAAGACTGGAAGACAGAACACCAAGCGGTAACAAAGGCTATATGCAATAAGGGTTTAAGTGGTAATTCAAACATTCTGCCCCGCATAAAATTTCGTATCGGTGGACAGTTAAGTAGTCCGCAAACCCTTACTGCATATAGCCTCAACCGTCAGTTCGTCTAAAAACCAGCTATTTGTTTTAATTTTTGACTAAAAATAAGGCGATTTAACGAGAGATAAAAATATTCAGACAATAATTTATTC
>MEOF01000028.1 GCA_001769505.1 Bacteroidetes bacterium GWF2_33_38 | reverse complement strand
AATTACGGATGGAAATGGTTGTATCGCTACTTCTGCTGCTACTGCTGTTACTGTAAACACAGCAACAGCTCCAATAATTACAGCAGGCGGACCTACTTCTTTCTGTACAGGCGGAGATGTTACATTAACTTCAAGCTTAGCTAGTGGCTACAATTGGTCAACAGGTGCGACAACTCAAGCAATTACTGTTTCTTCAACAGGAAATTACTCTGTTGTTATAACTGATGCAAACGGTTGTAATGCTACTTCAAATACTATTTCAGTATCAGTAAGTGGAGCTCCAGCCCCAACAATTACAGCTGGGGGTGCAACTACTTTCTGCGATGGTGGCTCGGTTGTATTAACATCAAGCCCAGCAGATGCATACACATGGTCAACAGGCGAAACAACTCAAGCAATTACCGTTTCTGCAACTGGTAGTTATACCGTTAATGTTACCAACACAGATGCTTGCGATGGTACAGGTTTATCATTAGCAACTGCTGTTACTGCAAACGTTGCAACAACTCCAACAATATCAGCAGGTAGTGCAACTACATTTTGTAATGGTGGTTCAGTTGTGTTAACATCAAGTGCAGCTACCGGAAACTTGTGGTCAAGTGGTCAAACTACTCAAGCAATTACTGTATCAAGTGCAGGAGGCTACTCAGTTATAGCAACAGATGGTAATGGTTGTTCAGCAACTTCAGCCTCAACTACAGTAACAGTTAACACAGCTACGATTCCAACGATTTTGGCTAGTGGTTCAACTAATATTTGCGATGGCGAATCGGTTGATTTAACTTCAAGTGCAGCTAGTGGATTTTTATGGTCAAACGGTGAAGTAACTCAAACAATAACTGTTTCTACAGCTGACAACTATTCTGTTCAAATTACAGATGGAAATGGTTGTAATGCAAATTCAGTTGTTACTATCGTAAACGTAAACACTCCTATTGTTCCAACAATTACAGCCGGTGGCACTACTACTTTCTGTGCCGGTGGTTCAGTAGAGTTAACATCAAGTGCTGCTAGTGGATACAATTGGTCGAACGGAGCAATAACTCAAACAATAACTGTTACATCAGCTGATAATTATTCTGTTGAGATTACAGATGGAAATGGTTGTAATGCAACTTCAGCTCCGACAACTGTTACTGTAAATACTGCTGTTGTTCCTACAATTTCAGCTGGAGGTGCTACTACTTTCTGTAATGGTGGTTCGGTTGTATTAACATCTAGTTCCGCAACGGATAACAATTGGTCATCAGGTGCAACAACTCAGTCGATTACGGCTTCAGCTGCTGGAAATTATACAGTTACAGCTATTGATGGAAACGGTTGTTCTGCAACTTCAAGTCCAACTTCTGTAACAGTTAATACAGCTACGATTCCAACAATTTCGACTAGCGGTTCAACTAATATTTGCGACGGAGAATCTGTTGATTTAACTTCAAGTGTTGCTAGTGGATATGCTTGGTCAAATGGAGAAACTACTCAAACAATTACAGTTTCTTCAGCAGACAATTATACTGTTCAAATTACTGATGGAAACGGTTGTACAGCTATTTCTTCTGTTACTATCGTAAATGTAAACACTCCTACTGTTCCAACAATTACAGCTGGAAGTGCTACAACATTCTGCGATGGCGGCTCAGTTACTCTAACATCAAGTGCAGCTAGTGGATATAGTTGGTCAAATGGAGAAACTACTCAAGAAATTACAGTTTCTTCTGCTGATAACTATACTGTTGAAATTACTGATGCAAATGGTTGTAATGCTACTTCTTTAGCAACAACAGTTAGTGTTAATACTCCGATTGTTCCTACTATTTCAGCTGGTGGTGCTACTACTTTCTGTAATGGAAGTTCAGTTGTGTTAACTTCTAGTTCTGCAACTGATAACACTTGGTCGAATGGAGCTACAAGTCAATCAATTACAGCTTCAAGTGCTGGTAATTATACTGTTACTGCAATTGACGGAAATGGTTGTTCTGCTACATCTATAGCAACTGTTATCTCGGTTAATAATGCAACGACTCCTATAATTACGCCTGAAGGACCAACATCATTCTGTTTAGGAGGTTCTGTAACATTAACATCAAGTTTAGCTAATGGTTATAATTGGTCAAATGGAGAAACTACACAATCAATTATAGTTAGCGATGCTGGTAGTTATACTGTTCAAATTACGGATGGTAATGGTTGTAATGCTACTTCTGCTGCTCAAACAGTTGACGTAAGCACTGCTCCAATACCAACCATTATTGCTGGAGGAGCTACTACATTCTGCGATGGTGAATCTGTAACCTTAACTTCTAGTATTGCTGAAAGCTATACTTGGTCAAATGGAGAAACTTCCCAATCGATTGTTGTAACTACAACAGGAGACTATTTTGTAAATGTAACCAATACAAACGTGTGTGATGGAAATGGTCAATCAGCTACTACTTCTGTAGTTGTAAGTATTCCTGCTGTTCCTACAATTTTGGCTAGTGGTTCAACTAATATTTGCGAAGGAGCAAGTGTTACACTTACTTCAAGTGCTGCAGATGTTTACAATTGGTCAACAGGAGAATCAACACAAAGTATTATTGTTGATGTAGCTGATGATTATACAGTTGAAACAACAGACGGAAACGGTTGCTCTGCAACATCCTTAGTTACAACTGTAGATGTTATTGCTCTTCCTGTAATTAATTTAGTAACCGACACTATGGTATGTGCTGATGCTTCGATTACACTTGACGCAGGTGCAGGAGCTGGTTATACATACTCATGGTCAAATGGAACTGTTGATCAAACTGTAACTATTGACTCTGTAAATGTTGGATTAAATACGATTACAGTAACTGTTGATGTTGCTACTGCTGAAGGTTGTACTTCAAGTGAATCAATTGATATTACATTCTCTGTTTGCGACGATGTTATTTCTGTTATTTCGCACCCAGCAAATGTAACTGTATATCCAAATCCAAATAATGGGGTATTTGATATCAAGGTTAGTTCAATTGAAAACGAAGACGTAACGATAAAAGTTACCAATATAAATGGACAACTTGTGTACACAAAACAAATTTCTAAATCAACAAAAGATATTAAAACAAGTGTTGATATTAGCAGATTTGCAAAAGGCGTTTACAATGTTGGTGTAAATAATGTTAACAAAACCGTTATTTATAAATAACAGTTTAATTAACCCAAATAAAAAACCCACCAAATTTGGTGGGTTTTTTTATTCAAAAAAATGAAAATATTTTATTCAAAATCCAATTTAAATTGTTGCTTAAAATTTGATAATTCAGGATTAATTTCATTCAAATAATTAAACTTATCATTATCGGTGTAAAGTCTTTTGCTATCTTCGTTTACTGTGTCTTCGACAACTGTGGTTATTAAATCAATTTTATTATTCGAAAGTTCTGCTTTTAAATAACTTAAAATTCTTTGCTTGGCTTCGTTAAAAACGTCTTGCTGCAATAAACTTTCGAGTTTTAATTCAATCCTATTTAGTTCAATAACTGTAGGCAAATATTGAGTCAAAATATTGTTTAAGCGGGGTTCGCTAACTTTTATTGATTGAGTAAACGATTTCCACACTTCATCTAAGTCATCTTGGATAAGTTCCTTGTCTAAAATTTCTTTTTTCTCCTCTTTTTTTTCTACTAAAACTTCGGTTTGGATTTCATTTTTTGCCAATTCTTTTTTGAGAGAGATTGATTTTTCTTTAATCAGTTTTTCAGAACTTTGCTTAATCTCTGTGTTATTTGTCGGTTCAGAAACAATTTTTGTTTCAACTTTTGAAATTGTTGATTCTGTGTCTTTTCTTATTAATATTGGGTCTATCGATTTTTCGATTTTCGCAGAAGATCCATCAAATGTATGCTGAATATTACATAATTCAAGAAGACTTATCTCGACATGAAGCCGTTTATTAACAGCAGATTTATACGAAACATCACATTTATTTGTAATTTCAAGAGCTTTATATAAAAAATCTATACTACAAAAATTTGCTTGTGTCCTATAAATTTCTTTTAGGTTGTCTCCGACCTCAAGAAGTTTTAATGTAACATTGTCTTTACATACTAATAAATCTCGTAGGTACTCACTTAATCCGGTAATAAAATAATGAGCATCGAAACCATCTCTTAAAATTTCATCAAAAACAAGATAAGAGGTTGAAATATCGCCGCTTAAAAATGCAGTTGTTAATGTTTTATAATATTCGTGATCGAGAATATTCAAGTTATTAATTACATCTTTATAAGAAATCTCGTTTCCTGCAAAACTTACAATTTGATCAAATATCGAAAGCGAATCACGAAGAGAACCATCTGCTTTTTGAGCAATTACATTTAAGGCATCGGACTCGGCAACAACAGCTTCATTTTTTGCTACATAAGCTAAATGATTCGAAATATCACCAATAGAAATTCTATTAAAATCGAAAATTTGACAACGAGATAAAATTGTTGGAATAATTTTGTGTTTTTCGGTAGTTGCCAAAATAAAAATCGCATGTGCAGGCGGTTCTTCCAATGTTTTTAAAAATGCATTAAAAGCTGATGCCGATAACATATGAACCTCGTCGATTATATATAAGCTGTACTTTCCAACTTGTGGAGGAATTCGAACTTGTTCAATTAAATTTCGAATATCGTCAACCGTATTATTTGAGGCAGCATCTAGCTCGTGAATATTATACGAACGTGATTCATTGAACGATTTGCACGAATCGCACTCATTACAAGCTTCAAAATCAGAAGTAATATTAAAACAGTTTATGGTTTTAGCAAAAATTCTTGCACAAGTTGTTTTTCCAACTCCTCTAGGCCCACAAAACAAATAAGCATGAGCTAAATGATTATTCTTAATCGCATTTTTTAATGTAATTGTAATCGAGTTTTGCCCTACTACCGAAGAAAATGTATCCGGTCTGTATTTCCTTGCCGAAACTATAAAATTGTCCATCTAATAAATCTTTATATATCTACACAAATATACTTAATTGACTTTTCTTTTCTAAATTTATCTTACTTTTATCTTATGAATTGGGAGGAAAACATTAAAGATTTTGTTTCGTATTTAAAACTAGAGCGTTCACTCAGTAATAATTCTATTGAAGCATATAGAAACGATATAATAAAACTACATCAGTTTGTGTTGCACACATCGCTTAATTTGAATCCAGTTCAATTAAAATTAGATCACATCCAAAACTTTATATTTTGGATAAACGAATTAGGAATGAGTGCTCGCTCTCAAGCTAGAGTTACGTCAGGAGTAAAATCGTTTTACAAATTTCTTTTAATCGAAGATGCTATTGAAAGCGATCCTACAGAATTACTCGAAGCTCCAAAAACAGGAAGGAAGCTTCCCGAATTTTTATCAATTGAAGAAATTGACGAATTAATTTCCGCCATTGATTTAAGCAAAGAAGAAGGACACCGAAACAAAGCAATCATTGAGACATTATACAGTTGCGGACTTCGTGTAAGCGAATTAATAAATTTAAAAATAACCAATCTACATTTCGACGACGGTTTTATTCGTGTGTTAGGAAAAGGAAGCAAAGAAAGGCTTGTTCCAATTGGAAAAAAAGCAATTTTCGAAATAGAATTATACAAAAATAATTACCGAAATAAACTAAAAATTGACCCCAAATTTCAAAATATATTATTTTTAAATCGTAGAGGGAAGCAACTTACAAGGATTATGATATTTACAATTGTCAAAAATTTAGCAACAGCAATCAATCTTAAAAAAAATATAAGTCCACATACATTTAGACACTCATTTGCAACGCATTTAATCGAACGAGGAGCCGATTTACGAGCTGTTCAAGAAATGCTTGGACATGAATCGATACTCACAACCGAAATATATACTCATCTCGATAGGGAATATTTACGTGAAACAATAATTGAATTCCACCCAAGAAGTTAAAAGTTTATCAAATTCGAAAAGTTCATTAGTAAGAACATTCCAGTGGAGAAAATCAGCTACAAAAAATCATACTCTTTTTTCAATCCTTTTTTTGAATTCCTAAAGCAAAATTTACTTTTTTCGATGTTGATTTTTGTTTTAGTGCTTGTTTTTTTAGCGAAAATGTTAAAAAAATAAGGGTTTGTTTTTAATCTGCTATTTACATTTAGTCTAAATAATCGCATTAACTCCTGTAAATCTGTTTGTTATAAGTTAACAAACAGCAAGCATTTCCATTAATTGCATTTTTTTTCTAAAATAATCTCAAAATGGGGGGTTACCTTTTTGCGTTTTTTATATTAACAGATAAAAATGATACTCCAAAATCATTTTTGGGGATACATAAATGTAAAAATATTTATCTGTAACAAAATGTCTGAAATTATATCTAAAACTAAGCTTGAAATTAATGAGTTTAACCAAGATAAAATCATGTATATTCAAGCAAAGAAGAATTATATTTATATTAAAAGAGTAGATAACAACGTACTCATAATTAAACAAACGTTAGAAAAAATTGAAAGGGATTTAGAAAATAAAAAGTTCATCAAAACACATAAATCATTTTTGGTCAATTGCACATGCATTTTGAATTATAGCAAGAAAACATGTTGTGTAACATTAACGAGCGGTGAAAAGATACCTGTTTCGAGGAGACAAAAAGGCTGTGTTTTAGATTTAGCAAGCAATTCAAGTATTGCAATTACTTAAACATGTTAATGAATTATGTATCAAAATCATACCGTTCGTCCCCAGTTCTTATTTAGACTTATTATATACAGAAACTTAATACGTGTATTAACGTATTAGTTCGAATAAAGAAAACTAACCTAAAAAACTTATAAATCATGAAAAAAGTATTATTCCTCTTAGCAACACTAGTCTTGTTGTTAAATTGTGAGCTATACTCACAAACCAACCTCAACAATTTTAGTTTTAGCATGTATTACGAATCAACAGGAGAAACAGGTTCTCAGTATTCTGAAATTACAGGAGAACGGGGAACGAGTATAATTGATACTATTTATAAACGAATGTGTAATGTTGACTTAAGTAATGTTTCAAGTATTTACAAAATCCATGTAAATGTAGGAACAGGATATGATTTATCCGACTTATTTGATTATGCATTCATTGTAAATGATTCATTAAATCTTCCAGATGGAATGACTTATACAAGTTATGGTTCACAGATATATTTAGGTTTATATAATATTTATAAAACCGATATGAACTACTATAAAGTTTGGTTAGAAGACGCAGACGGAGAGTTATCCGAACCCAAATATTTCTATTAATAAAAATAAGTATAACCTCAAAATCAAAAAATTATGAAAAACTATATAACATATATATCCGCAGTTATACTTATTGCAATAGTAAGTGTAACAACAATGTATTCACAGACAAACGTAATTTTATATCCCGAACAAGATATTACGATTGTCTCAAATATACCTAGTGCAAATTCAACCTCAGATATGTTTACAAGTGGGATTATGAAAACATCTCGAATAGACCCTCGAACAGGGCAATTAGTAACAACAATTGTTGAAACACGTTCACTAATTCAATTTGATGTTTCATCAATTCCTTCTAATGCAATAATTCTTGATGCAAAACTTAAATTATTCGGAGTAAATCATATTAATCCAGCAGGAAGCTATATTCAGCCCATTTTTGGAGAATGGGATCAAAGTACACTTTTGTGGAATAGCCAGCCTGGAGCATATGATGACGTACAACAATATCTTGCCCCTGCAACTACAACAACAGAAGATTATGAAATAGACATGACTCTTATTGTTGCAGGTTGGGTAAAAGGAGTTCCAAATAATGGTTTACTTTTCAGAGTAGGCTCAGAATATTTAAATAACATTACGAATAGCTTTTTCAATTTTGCATCATCCGATTATGCCGATAATACAAAATATCCAACATTGGAAATAACCTACAATACCCCTTCAGAATTGGCATATACAGTAACTGATGGAACAACAATAGGAAAATATGATGTTACAACAAATATTATGGGAGGAGAAACGCCTTATAGCTTTTTATGGAGTAATGGAGTAACTACACAAAATCTCACAAATGTAGATAAAGGAGGGTATATATTAACAATTACCGATGCCATTGGAACAGAAACCATTTTGAATGTAAACGTAAATGAACATTACCCAGTAATATGGACAGATTTAGTAAATACAGAAGTTAGCGGGAATGTCTTAAGTAGTATAGGTGAAACTACAGATTGGAATTACGGAGCAGCTTCAGTAAATAAAATTGAATCAAACACTGATGGCGGAATAAAATATACTTATGAAGATTTTTCAAATTCATTAGGAGCATTCTTAGAATTTGGATTAAGCGAAGCAAATCAAGGTGCTGACTATTCAAGTATTGATTATGGATTTTATTTTGATTATACCAAAACAAAGATGGTAACAGGGTTTTATTTGATAAATATTCCTCTGGCATATATTTATGAATCAGGACAAAAAGTTGAAGGAGTTGAAATCGTCTTGAATGTAGGCGATGTATATGAAATCACGAGAACAGGAAATACCATAAATTACATTGTAAACAATCAAATATTTTATCAAACAACAACCGATGCAACAAAACAATTAATCGGGGATATTTCATTTCTTGGGGCAAATACTTGGATGACAGGGGTGGAAATGACAGACTCTCCTTATTCAAAATTAATATCTTCTGATTGTGGAAGAATTGACGTCGGTTTTGAAGATGTCTTAACAGCAATACCTTATGAAGGAGCAACGCAATATATTTTTAAAGTTGTAGATTTAAATAATGGTGTATACGAAGAGTTGCTAAAATCTACAAATACATTTATTTTATCTGAACTCGAAATGAATTTGGATTATAATTCACAATATGGTATATCTATTGCAACCGATATCTCTCAATTTGGAGAAATTTGTACAATTAAAACAGAAGAAGCTCAATTTGAAAGGGGTAGATTATTTGTAAAAATTTTAGATAATGATTTAACAATATTGCAATATGATAGATTAAAAACTGATGCATATAATAAGTCTACTTATGAATTGTTAGATTTTGTAGACGAGTATAACATACAGAAGATTATGTGTCCTTTTAATTCTTCTCAAAATCAAACATTACAAAAAATTTATATTGTTGAATTTAATACACCAAATGTAGAAGATGAGCTAGAAGAAAAATTTATGCAATTAAATTTTATAGAATATTCCGAAAAAGTTCCTAAAAATAATTTTTTTGTTGAACCAAATGATAATCGGTATAATGAACAGTGGGCATTAAGTCAAATTAATGCAGATATGGCTTGGACTATTTCCGAGAATGATAAAGATATAATTATTGCTGTTATAGATGATGCTATTATGATTGATCATGAAGATTTACAAAATAATATTTATATAAATCAAGGAGAGGTTCAAAGTTTACTAAACACAATTGTTGATTCAGATGGGGACGGAATAATAACTGCCGAGGAAATAGTTGCAGAATATACAACTTTAGAAAATGCAATAGTAAATTTATCAAATGGGATTGATGAAGATTTAAATCACTATACTGATGATATTATAGGTTGGGATGTTGCTAATAATGATAATAATCCATCGCCTCCAACAGATGCAAATGAAGACTATATGATGCATGGTACTCATGTTGCTGGAATAGCAGGAGCTGTTTCTAATAACATTATAGGTATAGCATCATTAAGTCGTCATATTAAAATATTACCAATAAGGGTTGCAAACGACTTAGAAGAATATATTGATCCATACAAAGGAATAGAGTATGCTTTGTCAACAAATGCAAGTGTAATAAACATGTCTTGGGGAAGTGGAATAGCATCTAGAACTTATCAAATTTTATTAGAAGAAGCATATTCAAAAGGAGTGATTTCCGTGGCAGCCGCTGGTAATTCTTCTAGCTCTATTCCTATGTTTCCTGCATCATATAATCATGTTATTAGTGTTGCAGCTTCTAATGATGAAGATAAAATTAGTCCTTTTTCAAATTATGGGACATCTATAGATGTTATAGCTCCAGGTGATAATATTTTAAGCACAGTTCCTGGTGGCATGAAATATGTTAATTTATCAGGAACCTCAATGTCAAGCCCTTTAGTTGCAAGTTTATGTGCATTAATGAAGAATCAAAATTATGATATTACACCTGATGAACTTGAGTTATGCTTAAAAAATAGTTGTGTTAATGTTGATCAATTAAATCCTCAATATGTAGGTAGAATGGGAGCAGGACGAGTTAATGCATTTGAAGCAATTAGTTGTCTTTTTGAACATCATCCTGTGGCTAATTTTTCTGTCGACAATCGTTTAAAGTGTGCTGAAGAAGCTGTATTTAATTTTACAGATAATAGCTTATTTTCTCCATCTTCTTGGAATTGGTCTTTTAGTGGAGGAACCCCTTCGTCTTCTTCTTTACAAAGTCCAGAAAATATTATATACACGACTCCAGGTATATATCCAGTTTCTTTAATTGTTTCTAATGAATTTGGAACAAATGTTAAAACTGAAACGAAATATATTACTGTTGAGGATTGTCAACCAATTAATGGCTCTCAGGCAAATTGGTTTTATGGTAAATACTGTGCGATTGATTTTACTTCGGGAATTCCAAAAGCTAACACTTCTGCAGTTATTCCAAACAAGACAATTGATGGAAGGACAAGTATATCAGTCAGCGATGAAAATGGAGATTTACTTTTTTATTCAAATGGAATAGATATTTGGGATAAAAATCACAATAAATTTAATAGTGAACCATTAAGAAATTATGGATTAAATAATTATACTGCACAACAAATATTATCTGTTCCAGACCCTGCTAATATAGATAACCATTATATTTTTATCCCTCCTTCATGGACAGAATGCTCGAGTTGTAATTCAAGTATTGGTTTTAAATATGCATATATTGAGTTAAATGGGAATACTTATAATGTAACTCGTAGAGATCAAAATATTCCATTAGCAAATAATAGAGAAAAGTTATGTTCTGTAGTTACTGCAATACCTCATTGTAATGGCAAAGATTATTGGATTATTACTGCAGGATATGAGGACAATTGTTTTTATGTTTATTTACTAAGCGAATATGGGATATCAAATCCTAAAGATTTATCAATAAATACCCCGGAACTATATTATTTTGAAAATATTTACTTTTCAAGATACACAAAGGCTATAAAAACATCTTGCGATGGAACAAAAATAAGCCTTGGTGGTTCTGAGAAATTACATATATTTGATTTTAATTCTGCCAATGGTAAAATATCTAATCCTCAGAGTATACCTGTTAATTCTATTCAAGATTTAAGTTTCTCCCCAAATTCTTCTTATATTTATACAATGGAAATGGATTTTATGTATGTTGATGAAGTCGATGAGGTTTCTATCTTTGATTATTATCTAAGAAAATATGATCTAAATACAAAACAATTAATTTCTTCAGAAGAAATTTCAGATAAGGCAAATATACAATTAGATCCAAATCTGAACATAGACAAAAAGAAGATATATTTAATACGAGAAAATGCATATCATTATGATGATTATGATAATTATAATCTTGATATTATAAATTCACCTAATGAGTTGAACCATAATCTAATATTAGACATTGTAAATACTAATGTTCATCCTTCTATAATTTCTCATGGGCGTTTTCCTAATTTTATTGACGCCCAGAAGCCAATTTCAGAGCTTAGTCCTGATTTTGTTATATCATTCAATGATGATTGCAATACTATAACTTTAGAAACAGATGAATGTTTAGCAGGATACACACACAGATGGAATTTTGGTGATGGAAATACAGTTGAGTCTGAAAATGTATCTCCTATTACTCATACATATATTGATAATGGAGATTACACAGTATCATTGGCTCTATCGTTACATAATGGAACAGATGAAAATGGAGTTGAAATATGGGAAGATTTTTATTATATTGAACGTAGTGTTACAATTGATGGAATACCTTCTGCCAATATTAGTGGATTAGCAGAAGTATGTGAAGGAATTGTAACAAATTATTATGTTTTAGGAGATAATAGCTATAATACTTTAGTTTGGTCAATTGTTTCAGGAAATGGTAGTATTAACGGGTCTAACACAGGAACTTCTATTGATATAACATGGGGAGAAAATTCACAGCCATGTATATTGCAAGTTGAAGTAACAAAAGGAGAAAGTTTATGTACTTCAACAGGAAGTTATGTTGTAAATGTTAATCCTTTACCGACAATAGAGGTAACGAAAGAAAATTCATGTTTTAACTCTTGTAATGGAAAAATTATTACAAATGTTTTTGGTGGTGAAGCTCCATATACCTTTTTATGGAATGAAGATGAAGGAACAACATCTTCTATTTCAAACTTATGTGCAGGAACATATTCTGTTACTGTAACAGATATTAACGGATGTTCAATGTTTGAAGAAGCAACTATATCACAAGCAGACGAGTTATTTTCATCTATATCTGGTACTAATATAAATTGCTATGGAGAATCAACAGGAAGTATTGATTTAACAGTGTCAGGAGGCACAACTCCATACTCATATAATTGGTCAATTGAGGCAACAACAGAAGATTTAACAAACTTAGAAACGGGAAACTATTCTGTAACAGTTACTGATGCTAATGGTTGTACAACTAAACCAAGCATATATATTACACAACCTGAAGAAATAACATCAAATACTCTACATTATATTGAGTGTCCTGATAATTGGGAGCTATATACATCAGAACCTACGGGAGGAACATCCCCATATACATTTTTATGGGTAGAAGGTTCTACTAGCCCTTCTTATGATGTGACAGCAGGAACATACGATTTAACAATTACCGATGCAGTAGGATGCGAAAAACATGAAATAATAATAGTTGAAGCAAATCCTGACAATAATATTCCTGCTATTAACGATTTGATTATTGAGGCAGGAACAAATGTAATCTGGGATGCCAGTTATAATAATTATAATGTATTAGATGATGTTATTATTGAATCTGGGGCAACTTTAACAATTGAAAACTGTACCATTGAATTTGGAACATGGGGTGTTTACAGAGATTTAATTTATATTCACGTTAAGGAAGGCGGGAAATTATACATTAATGATGCAAAATTAACAAATAATGCTCCTTGTCAAATATATTGGGGAGGAATAAAAGTTTATGGTTATTATGATAAATTGCAAAATGATGCAAGCTTTCCACAAGGTTTTGTAAGTATTACAAATGGATCTATTATTGAACATGCATTTTTTGCAGCAGTACAAACCACAAGTGCTTGGGCAGAAGAAAATGACGTTTTAGGGTATCCAAAAGTAACAACCTCTAGTGATTATAGCAGTGGCTCAGGAGCAATAGTAAAAATTGATGGCTCTGCAAATAGAGTAATTTTTAGAGATAATGTTTTTAATGACGTTTATTTCAGACCTTATTCTTATACTAATCAGAGTCTTGTCAAATATTTTGATTCTGAAGTTTTCGAACATAATTTAATACGAAATAGTATTAAGTTGAAGAATGTAAGAGGTCTGAATATCAATTATTGCAACTTTAATAATTATACAGATGTAAGCCAAAACGCTTTGTTATTATATTCAAGTAAATATATTACAGTTAATAATTGTGATTTTAATAATAATCATCTTGCTGGAAGTGTAAGTAATTCTTCAGTAACATTTTGTAATTTTAAAAATGTATCTCCTTTTAATGAATACGGAATAAGATTTTTTGGAGCTCTTGAAAATACAAATACTATTTCGAGCTGTACCTTTGAAGATTTATATTTTGGAGTCCGTGTAGATAATGGTTTTACAATTAGTGGAAATACATTTACAAATGTAAGAAAAGGAATTTATGCTATAGGGACTAATGCAACAATAAATGGAAACACCTTTCAGAACATCCCAATAGCAAGTGGAACAACTGCTTCAGGAGACCCAAATAACAATTGGGGAATCTACCTTGTAGGAGGAGGTAATTTTACAATCAAAGATAATAGTTTTTCAGGCGGTGCAACAAACGACCCAACAGGACCTGCAACTTATGGTATTGTAATTAATAATTCTGGCACTACAGGTGGTACAGTATTCGACAATACATTCTCAGGAACCGACTATTTTATGCAGGCACAAAACAATAACCCTAACCTTAATATACGCTGTAATAATTTTAACCAGCCTGCACAAAAAGCAATGCTAGTATTAGGTTCTGGAGTATTAAAAAACCAAGGTTTAGGTTGTGATTTTGATGGTGACCCTGCCGGAAATGAATGGCTATGGGATGCCTGTAACCCAGTCTCTTCCGAACAAGATATTTTTATTGATAATGGTTTTTCTTTTAAATATTATTCATATAATAAAAATACATCAGGGTTGCCTACAACAATTCCATATTGTAGTACAACAGAATGGAAGACTCAGTATATGGAGCCTTTTGTATGTGGAGGTAAAACTTCAAATTCTTGTACTTCAGAAACACGGGGGCTTACTATTGACCCAAATAATGATTTTGATGGCTTTGTAGCCGAAATAAACGAACTAAGAAATGATTATACTTCGGAAAGTTTTGAAATAGAAGCTCTTTTACAGGAAGGCGATAAACAGGAGTTAATTGACAATATTCTTGCAGATTTGGATGGCGGGCATATAAAACAAGAATTGCTTGATGCTTCGCCTTATGTTAGCGACCGTGTGCTCTTATCGGCATTAAACGATAAACCTACGCCACTGCCGGCAGGGCATATTAAAGAAGTGATTGTTGCTAATTCACCGGTAACCGATGTTGTAATGCAGTCGATAGATGAATTGAATTTGCCGGGAGGAATAAAAAAACTTATTGATGATACACAGGTTGGTGTTTCAGAGCGGGAAACTTCCGAATTGGAAAACAACCGGCTGAATGGCGATATATTAACCTTAAATAATAAGTTGGTTGATGCATATCTTGAACAAGGCGATGTGAATTCTGCTATAAATTTTCTTGAAAACTCAATACAGCCGGAAGATAAAAAACGTTTGGTTGAGATATATGTAAACGAAGCTGATTTTACTCAAAGTCGGGCAACTCTTAACGATGTAATATTGTTCTCCGATGAGGTTTCAATAGAAGAAAACATTGAATATTGCAGGTTGATGAAAGTGCTTATCGATTTATACGAAAACAACCAATCGTATTTTGAAATAAACAGCCAGCAGGAGCAAATTATACGGGATATTGCCGAAACCGGAACACAAACTGCTTTTATGGCTCAAAATATACTTGAAACCGCCTTTGATGAAGTTTTCGAGCATCCTATATTAAAAATTCAGGAAGTTTACAATGCTAAAAACCTTTCGTTAAATTCCGATTATAATATTGACTTTAGCAATGAACTTTTTTATGCAAAAATAGTTCCGAACCCGAATAACGGAAACATGACTCTCTTGTATTTTTTGCCTGAAAATACCGAAGGTACGATGTTTATTTACGATCTGGCAGGAAATGAAATAAGCCGTTTTAAATTAAATGCTCCTGATAATAAACTTCAAATAAAAAACAATAACTTTGTGTCAGGCGTTTATTTATATAAGGTTGTAACACCCGGTAAAGTAATAACAACAAATAAACTGGTGATTTTTAATTAAAATAAATTTAGTAACTTTGGGATTCATCCTAAAGTTACTAAATTCAAAGGAATATGAAGAAACTACTATTAATCTTTTTTTGTACTTCAATTTTTTCATTGAAAACTTTTTCACAAATAATAATTAATAGACATTATGATAGTGATTCTTTATTTGATATAGCTTTTTCTACTACGCAAACAATGGATTATGGGTTCTTAATAGGGGGAACAACATTTGATTTATATACGGGTTGGGAGTCAATACTCCTCATAAAATCTGATTATAAAGGAGATACTATTTGGACGAAAGTTACAAATTTAAGCTCAACAGGAGGCGAAGGTGTAGAGTCGGTTATTCAACTTGAAGATAGTAATTTTATGGTTGCTGGCTATTTTCAGGATACTAGCCAGTTACAACTTGACGGGTTTTTAATGAAAATCAGTAACTCAGGAGAGGTATTATGGTTTAAACAATATGGAGATACCTTATCAGATTCTTTTGATATTGTAAGGGAAACGAACGATGCCGGATTCGTAATGATTGGAAACAGTTATAGTTTTGGAAATGGTTCATCCGATATTTATCTTGTTAAGACGAACAGTGCAGGAGAACTACAGTGGCAAAAAAAATACGGAGGTGATAGCGATGATTTTTCCGAAAATATTGTTTCAACTTATGATGGTGGTTATCTAATAAGTGGTAAAACATACAGTTATGAATTAGGCGGCTCCGATTTATATTTAGTCAAAATTGACAGTGCCGGTAATTTTCAATGGGATAAAACATGTGGAACGATTTATAGTGAGGGCTTAGGATATGCCATTCAAGCTTCTGACACTTCTTATGTTATTGTGGGGACTTCCGACTTAAACAATACAGGAATAAGAAAGGCTATGATAATAAAAACAGATAGTTTAGGAAATGAAATATGGCGTAAATATTATGGATATGAAGGGAGTGCATCATTTAGCAGGGTTGTAGAATTAAATGATGGCAGTTTTATAGCATCAGGTAGTTGCTATTATAATGACTATACTGATTGGGAAGGTTGGCTGATGAAAATTGATTTAAATGGAGATAGCATCTGGTCAAAAAGATATGGGAATTCTGACTTTGCTACTCCTGATTATTTTTATGATATGACCATAACAAATGATGGAGGCTTTGTAATGTCTGGTCAATGGAATCGTGTGGGAACTCCTTATAGAGATATGTGGCTTGTAAAAACAGATAGTTTAGGGAATACTTGTGTGCCAGAACCATATAGTCCTGAAGGATGCTGGTCGTACCTTTGTGAAAACATATATGCCGAAATCACAGCTGATTCCGACACTGTTTACTTAACCGAAGGAGCAAGCGTACAATTTGGCACAATAAGCAATTTTGGCACAAGCTGGCAATGGGATTTTGGCGATACAATCACAAGCACGGAGCAGTATCCACAACACAGCTACACAAGCACCGGAGTTAAAACTGTGCAGCTAATTACAAACAGCGATTATTGCAGCGATACGGCGTATTATACAATTACGGTATTGAATGATGTAGGAAATAATAATCAATTTTCAATTGTTAATTTTCAATTGTTAATTTACCCTAATCCAGCCACAAATGAGTTAAAAGTGAAGAGAGAAAAACTAAAAGTTGGGTGTAAAATTGAGCTTTACGATTTACTTGGGCGAAAAGTACTTTCAAAAGAACTTCAAGAACAAGAGCAAATTATCGATGTCTCTAAAATTGGTAAAGGAGTATATTTGTATAATATTTCACGAGATGGATTAATTGTTGAAAGTAACAAACTGATTGTGAATTAGCTTTTTAGCTTTATAAACTTTACACTTTATGAACTTGATAAACTTTCAACTTTTCGGGATACTTATTCTTAATCTATTTTCCTCCGAAAAAAGTGAATAAGAAAGGATATGTTATAAAAATCATTTTTTTATTTCGATAAGTTTCAAAAGAACATACGAATTCATACCTTTGCAAAAAAACATCTTATGATAAAGCATGTAGTGATGTTTAAACTAATTACGTTTGAATCTCGAGCCGAGAAACAAAAAATATTACTCGAAATAAAAACTCGACTTGAAAAATTGCCTACCCTCATTAGTGAAATCAAAAACTTTGAAGTCGGGATTAATTTTTTCGATTCGGCAACTGCAAGCGATATGGTTTTAATTTCTGATTTTGAGACAAACGACGCATTGAACCAGTATAGAATTCATCCCGAACACGTCAAATTTGTAGATTTTTTTTCAACATATAAAGCCGACGGAACAGTCGTAGATTATGAATATTAAAAAATAATACATGTTATATCCCTTAAAATTTAACCCGATTTACAAAGAAAAAGTTTGGGGCGGACAAAAGTTAAAAAATGTTCTCTCAAAAAAAAATGTTATTTCCGAAAAGTGCGGAGAAAGTTGGGAAATATCAGGAGTTGAAGGAGATATATCCGTAGTTGCAAATGGTTCCTTAAAAGGAAACAACATGGAAGAACTCATTGAAGTTTACATGGGGGATTTAGTGGGCGATTCGGTTTATGAAAAATTCGGATTGGAATTTCCATTATTAATAAAATTTATTGATGCCGACGACGATTTATCGGTTCAGGTTCATCCCGACGATGAAACAGCAATGGAATTACACAACTCATTTGGAAAAAATGAAATGTGGTACGTTGTTCAAGCAGAAAAAGATGCTGAATTAATTAATGGATTTTCAAAAAGTATTTCACGCGAAGAATTTATTGCTCACCTTGACAATGGAACCTTAAAAGACGTTTTAAATGTCGAGAAAGTAAAAGCTGGAGAAGTATTTAATATCCCTACTGGGCGAGTTCACTCAATTGGAAAAGGAATTTTGTTAGCCGAAATTCAACAGACATCAGACATCACATATCGAATTTTTGATTGGAACAGAAAAGATTTGAATGGAAATTATCGAGAACTTCATACCGATTTTGCAATTAGTGTGCTTAATTTCGAATTACAATCCGATTATAAGTTAAATTATAGTAGCGAATTGAATCAAACAAATGCTATATTGGCAAACAAATATTTTACGGTAAACTATCTCGAAATCGACAAACAACTCGAAAAAGATTATGTTACAATCGATTCGTTTGTAATATTTATGTGTATTGACGGTAATTTTGAAATAATTACTGATGGCAATGAAATTATTAATATTAACAAGGGCGAAACGGTTTTAATCCCCGCAGAGATTAAATTGGTAAATATTAATCCAAAAACCAAATCGACATTTTTAGAAGTTTATATAGAAATACCACAAACAGATGTTGATTAAAAAAACCGATTTTTTAGGAAGTTTTGTAGATGTAGCGAAATGTCCAAATCCTAGTTTGCCCGAATACGCATTTATTGGACGCTCAAACGTTGGTAAATCTTCTCTAATCAATATGTTAACTGGACGTAAAAGTTTAGCAAAAGTTTCGTCAACACCTGGAAAAACAAGAACAATTAATCATTTTATCATTAACACACAATGGTATCTAGTTGACTTACCAGGTTATGGATATGCAAAAATATCGAAATCGGAACGAGAGAAATGGACTAAATTGAATACCGACTATATTCTCAAACGCGAAAATTTAGTTTGTCTATTTGTACTGATTGATTCACGAATCCCACCTCAAAAAATAGATATTGAATTTTTAGAATGGCTTGGCGTAAATGAAATTCCTTTCGTAATTATTTTTACAAAAGTAGATAAAATTTCAGGTTCACAATGGGATAAAAACATAAATGAATATGAAGAACATTTATTTAAAACATGGGAAACCCTTCCTCAATACATCGCCAGCTCATCAGTAAGCAATTTGGGAAAAGAAGAAATACTTGCTGTTATTGAAGAAACTAACCAACATGTTGAATTTAATTAATATATAAAAAAATGAAGTCTCCAATTAAAATTTTTTCAGGATCTGACTCAAAATATTTAGCTGAAAAAATTGCAAATTCGTATGGAATTGAACTCGGAAAAACTTCCATACTAAGATTTAGCGATGGCGAAATACAGCCATCATATGAAGAAACAGTAAGAGGGGCAACCGTTTTTATTGTTCAATCAACGTATCAACCATTAGATAACTTATTCGAATTGATGCTGTTGATTGATGCTGCAAAAAGAGCATCTGCATATAAAATTGTTGCCGTGATTCCTTATTTTGGATATGCTCGACAAGACAGAAAAGACAAGCCAAGAGTTGCAGTTGGAGCTAAACTAGTTGCAAATCTTTTAATCGCTGCTGGCGTAAACCGAATTATGACCATGGATTTACATGCCGATCAAATTCAAGGATTTTTCGACATTCCTGTTGACCACTTATTTGCATCATCGTTGTTTGTGCCATATATCAAGAGCTTAAATTTGAAGAACATCGTTATTGCCGCTCCCGATGTTGGAGGAACAAAAAGAGCACAAGCTTATTCAAAATTTTTACATTGCGAAATGGTTATCTGTTATAAACATCGCGAAAGACCAAATCACGTTGGCAAAATAATGGTTATTGGCGATGTTAAAGGGAAAGACGTTATTTTGTTAGACGACATGATTGATACAGCGGGAACGATTACTGCAGCAGCGGATTTAATGCTCGAAAAAGGAGCTCATTCGGTTCGTGCAATGGCTACTCACGCTGTTTTTTCTGGTTCTGCATACGAAAAATTAGAAAAATCGGCTTTTGTCGAAGTAATTGTAACCGATACAATACCGTTGAAGAAAAAAATAGATAAGGTTACCGTACTTTCTGTTTCCAATTTATTTGCAGATGTAATTGGTAATGTTTATAATTTTGAATCAATAAGTTCTAAATTTATTCAATAAAAATTTTTATATTTGCAGGCTTTTTTAAATTTACGAACGTGTAATGGGAAACTAAACGAATTAGTTTTGAGTAACACAAAAAAAAACACATAATGAAAACACTTGAATTAAAAGTTAAAACAAGAACTGAAATTGGTAAAAAAAGCACCAAACAACTTAGAAAACAAGGAAATGTACCTTGCGAACTTTATGGTGGAAAAGACAATTTGCATTTTTATGCTTTCGAAAACGATTTTTTACCTTTAGTTTACACCCCAAATGCTTATTTAGTGAAGTTAGACATTGAAGGAAAAGAGCATCACGCTGTATTAAAAGACTTACAATTTCACCCAGTGTCGGATAAACTTTTACACATCGATTTTTTACAAATATTTGATGATAAACCTGTAACGATTGCTGTTCCTGTAAAATTAAATGGTTTTGCAAAAGGAGTTAAAGACGGAGGAAAATTAAATCTTGAAAGTAAAAAATTAAACATTAAAGCTTTACCAAAACATTTACCCGATTTAATTGAGCTTAATGTTGACGATTTAGGATTAGGAAAAACCATTAAAGTTAGAGATTTGAAATATGACAATTTCGAATTGGTTGATTTTCCAAATACAGTAATCGCATCAGTAAAACTAACTAGAGCAGCTAAAGGAGCCGTTACAGAAGAAGGAGCTGCCGCAACTACTCAAGCATAAATTTTATAAAAATTGAAGTATTTAATAGTCGGCTTAGGCAACATAGGAATTAAATACGAAAATACTCGCCATAATATTGGCTTTAGAATATTGGATGCATATACAAAAGCATCCAATATTTTTTTTGAAGAAAAGCGTCATGGCTATGTTGCAGAGGGAAAATACAAAGGGCGAAAAATCATTTTTTTAAAGCCCAACACGTATATGAATTTAAGTGGCAAGGCAGTCAATTATTGGATGCAAACAGAAAAAATTTCAATCGAAAATCTATTGATTATTGTTGATGATTTAGCTCTTCCATTCGGGACTTTAAGGCTAAAACCCAAAGGAAGTGATGGAGGACACAACGGTTTAATTAATATTAACGAAAGTTTGGGGCATCAAAATTATTCTCGCTTACGATTTGGAATTGGGAGCGAATTCGGCAAAGGTCATCAGGTAGATTATGTGTTAGGAGAATGGGACTCTAGCGAGTTGAAAAAACTTCCCGAAAAACTTGATGCCACACAAAATATAATCAATAGTTTTGTTTCTTTAGGGGTTAATAGAACTATGAATCTTTTCAACAACAATCGAGATTCTGTGCAAAACGAAAAAGAATAAGCATTCAATTTACACTCTCACTCCAATTACCAAAATATCGTCTATTTGTTCGTAAGGTTTCCCGTTTTCATCGGAGTATAATTTCCATTCTTCAATCGAGGAATCAAGTAATTTTTTCTGTTCTTTCATTGGTAAGTTCGCATTATTTATAAGTATATCTTTAAAAGTTTTATACTTATATTTTTTACCTTTTGGTCCTCCAAATTGATCAGCAAAGCCATCTGAAAAAAGATAAAGATTATCGCCTTCAACTAAATCAATAACGTTGTTTGTAAACGAATCCATTCTAATATGAATTGCAACCGGCATTTTATCGGGTTTAATCTCACTTAAAACAACTTCTTCCGAATCAGCTGATTTTCGTACAATGTAAAGCGGATTATTCGCACCAGCAAATTCAATTTTTTTATTCTTGCTGTCAATTACGCACAATGATATATCCATACCATCTTTTGCCTCTCCTTCTTTTCCTGTTTGTTGTAAGGATTTTATTACACTTTTTCGAACTTCGTTTAATATTTCATTTGCTTGAATAACTCCTTTATCATTAACCGTTTCGTTTAAAAAACTTACGCCCAACATGCTCATAAATGCACCTGGGACACCATGACCTGTGCAATCAGCTGCTACAATAATAATTTTATCATTTTTGGTTGTCATCCAATAAAAATCACCCGAAACAATATCTTTGGGTTTGAATAACACAAAATAATCGGACAAACAATCAGAAAATGTACTGTCAACGGGCAATACAGCTCTCTGAATCCTTTCAGCATAATGAATACTATCGGTAATTTCTTGCTTTTGATGAGTGATGAGAGCATTTTTAATTTCCAATTCACGATTTGCCCTTTTCTTCTGCTGATATTGTCGATATATTAAAATTGAGAAAACTACGATAAACAACAAACCTAAAATAAAAACATAAATTATGATTTTTTGTTGTTTAATTCTCTCTGCATCAATCTCTTTGTCTTTATTAAGCAGTTCTATTTGTTGCTCTTTCTTTTCGGTTTCGTATTTGGTTTGCATATCGGTAAGAATCCGATTTTTTTCGTCGTTGTAAATGTTCTGCCAATTTTCCGAATACTTTTTATGTGATTCATAAGCCATTTTGTAATTTCCCATCGAATCGTAAGTTTGCGAAATATCAAGGTAATTTGTCGGGAACATCATTTTTAAATCAATTTCGAGAGCAACGGCTAAACTTTTGTTAAACATTGTAAGGGCTTCAATATTCTGGTGGCTTTTTAAGTGATTCTTACCTATAGCATTGTATATATTTACCAATTCGTAAGGATTATTAATGTCTTTTACAATAACTAAGGCTTCTTTAAGATATTTATTCGACTCGGTGTAATTTCCTAAAATAGAGTATGTTATTCCGATGTTTGAAAGCGAGCTTGCGATACCCTGAGTGTATCCAATTTTTTGTCTTATTTCTAACGACTTTTTATAAAACTCTAATGCTTCAACATAATTACTATCTTGAGAATAAGCATTTCCAATATTATTATACCCGTCTGCAATTCCATATTCGTTTCCAACTTCTTGTTCAATTTTCAACGCTTGTTCGTAATATTCAATGGCTTTTTTATTCTCGTTCCAATTTTCGTATATCATTCCAAAACCACTGAAACAACTGGCAACTCCCGATTTAAAATCAATTTTCTCAAATATTTTCAGAGCCTCTTGATAATTGATAAGAGCATTCTCATAATCTGTATTTATAAACTGAACATTTCCGATGTTATATATTGATATTCCTGCTCCTTTTTCGTCTTTAATCTCAACTTTTATTTTTTTTGCTTTTGTAAAAGACTCAATGGCTTCTTCGTATTTTCCTCTATTTTTATAAATATTCCCAATGTTATTGTAGCAAGCTGATTGTCCTTTTAAATCCTTAATTTGAATTCGTATTTCAAGAGCTTTTTCATAAAAATTTAAAGCCTCGTCATATTCTCCTTTTTTTGCTGAAATTAAACCAAAATTGACATAGCAATCGGCTTCTCCTGTTTTTTCAGTTGCTTTTTTAAATAAATTCAACGCATCTTGATTATATTTTAACGACTTTGTATAGTCATTTTGCAAACGATAAACTTCTCCAATGTTATAATATGCTCTAGCTTCTTCTAGTGGAGAGTTTAATTTCTTAGCTATTTCGAGTGCAGACTCTGCATATTGAATTCCCTTTTCGTAATCGTTTTTTGAATACTCTTTCGATAAATCGTTTAAGATTTTGGCTTTATCAATCCACTTTGATGATTTCAGAACATTCTCTAAACTATCGATTATTTCTACCGAAAACGACGTTAATGAGGAAACCAAAACAAAGATTATTATAAATATATTTTTCATTTCGTGAATCAAATATTAAAATCAAAAATAGTTATTTTTTTGATATAAAAATTTTATAAATTTCAAAAACACAAAAGGGTCTAAAAAAACAAAAACACGCTATAAAAAATGTCAAAATGCTTTTATTCAATCAATTCGCCCATTAATGTTGCGGAAGTGCAATCGGTAATTTTCACCATTGCTATATCGCCTTTTTTCTTACTTGAACATAAAAAAACAACAACCTTGTTTTGCGAATTTCGTCCAAATAGTTTCTTTTCTGAACGTTTCGAAACGCCTTCGATTAAAACTTCAACTGTTTTTCCTATATCATTTTTGTTACTCTCGAGCGAGAGTTTATTTTGTAAGGTAATAATTTCGGTTAAACGACGTGTTTTTTCGTCGTCTGAAACATCGTCTTTCAGCTTATTTGCTGCAAATGTATTAGGTCGCTCCGAATACTTAAACATATATGCAAAATCGTATTTCCCATATTCCATCAACGACATGGTTTCGAGATGCTCTTCGAGTGTTTCTGAGCAAAATCCGGCAATAACATCGGTCGAAATTCCACAATCGGGAATTATTTCGCGAATCATGTCAATTTTCGATATATAATCCTCACGAGTATATTTTCGATTCATCAATTTTAAAATACGAGAACTTCCCGACTGAAAGGGCAAATGAATATTTTTACAAACATTTTCGTATTTTGCAATAATATTTAATACATCAGCATTCATGTCTTTGGGGTGCGATGTCGCAAAGCGAATTCTCATTTCAGGAAAACTGACAGCAACCATTTCGAGAAGATTTGCAAAGCTAAACTTTTCGCCATCAGTCCAATCGTACGAATCAACATTCTGTCCAAGCAATGTTACTTCTTTAAATCCATTTTCTTGCAATTTGCGAATTTCATCAACAATTGTGTGAGGATTTCGACTACGCTCACGACCTCTTGTATAGGGAACTACGCAGTATGAGCACATGTTGTTGCAACCTCGCATAATTGAAACAAAAGCCGAAATTCCGTTACCATCGTATCGCACCGGACTTATGTCGGCATAGGTTTCCTCTTTCGACAGCAAAACATTTATCGCTTTTTGACCCGATTCGGCAACTTCAATTAATTGTGGCAAATCGCGATAAGCATCGGGACCAACAACTAAATCGACCAATTTTTCTTCTTCAAGCAATTGCTCTTTAAGTCTTTCGGCCATGCACCCGATTACTCCAACAATTAAATCGGCATTTTTCTTTTTATATTGACGAAAATTACTCAAGCGTCCTCGAATTCGCTGCTCGGCATTTTCGCGAATCGAACAAGTATTTATTAAAATTACATCAGCCTCTTCGGTTTTGTTGG
Organism: Bacteroidetes bacterium GWF2_33_38; assembly: GCA_001769505.1. Lineage (GTDB taxonomy): Bacteria > Bacteroidota > Bacteroidia > Bacteroidales > GWF2-33-38 > GWF2-33-38. Next base: position 294 of record MEOF01000028.1, on the reverse strand, counting down.
TTACCACAAAACCCTTTTCGTTTAAAATAGAAACAACCACCTCGCTATCAACGACATTCATCTGACAACCATAGGTTTCGATATATAATTTTTTTGTATTCATTTTATTAAATATTGAGGCGTAAAGATACTTAAAAAGATTGTACTTTGATAAATGCTAAATACGTCCATGGTTTTTGGAAACCTTGGAGGTGTTTCTGCTTTTAACTTTGACAAAGCCCCTATAAAAACGATTTAAAATGATAATATCATATAACTTTGTAAATCGCAAGCAAAAGCCGTTCGAACTTTGGA
>MEOF01000027.1 GCA_001769505.1 Bacteroidetes bacterium GWF2_33_38 | reverse complement strand
ACTCCAAAGTTCGAACGGCTTTTGCTTGCGATTTACAAAGTTATATGATATTATCATTTTAAATCGTTTTTATAGGGGCTTTGCCAAAGTTGATTTCAGTCAAAGTATAACATGCTGATAATCAGCAACATTTCAATTCAATGCAAACTTTGGCAAAGTTCTTAAAATCAGAAACATAAAAAAATTAACCGAACTATTGAGTTTAACAATTTTAATCTCATAAAACAATACAATAATAATGTTAGTTTTATAGTTAATTTGCAGAGACTTTGTACAAAACTTAATGAAAAAACTTCTTTTTACATTTTATTTAGTCTTCGTAATTTCGACCTGCTTATTGAGCCAAACAATTACGGGCTTAGTTTATAGCAACGAAAACATTCCCATTCCTTTTGCTCATATATATGTAAAAAATATTGGTTTGGGAACAACTTCCGACGAACAGGGAAAATATAATTTAAAGCTACAAGAAGGAAGTTACGAAATTATTATTTCGTCATTAGGATATAAACCAATTACATTTCCTGTGGTTGTATATAGCAAAAAAGATTTGAATAAAAATTTTTGGCTCGAACCATCGCTAATTGAATTGGAACAAGTCGAAATTAAAGCTAATCGTCGAGATCCTGCGTACGAAATAATTCAAAATGCGATTAAAGCCAAAAAGACAAATTTTAAACAAGTTCAGTCGAGCAAATGCGATGTATATATAAAAGCGAAAGAAGTAATATCGGAAAAAGAAAAGAAAAAGAGAGAACAAGAAGCCGATCAAGAAAAAGTTGAAGCCGAGCGAGAAGGGAAAGATAAAGTTGATGTGGATCCAGCAAAAGCAAAAGAAATGGAAATCATGAAATTAGCTTACAGCATGAACATGGTTGAAATAAAACTTGAACGACATTATCAATATCCAAATAATATAAAAGAAATACGACAAGCTTACGAAAAATATGGCTACATAGATGGCTTGTTTTATTTGAGCACTGCCGAGGCAGAATTTAACTTTTATCAAAATCTTTTACAAATAGATAGATTAAATGTAAGTTCGCTGATTTCACCATTGAATGCGACATCAATTATTTCGTATAAATTTAAATTAGAAAAAACGTATTTTGAATTTGATAAACTTATTTATCATATAAAAGTTACTCCTCGAAAGCAAGGAGAAGCAACCTTTGATGGGTATATCGACATTATAGAAGGCTCATTTGCAATTCGGAAGATTGACCTTTCGCTTCACAAAGGAGGCTTGCTTTTTTACGACGATTTTAGAGTACAGCAAGAGTATGAATTGGTAAACGATTCTATTTGGCTAGAATCCAGACAGGAGTTTGATTATAAAACAAAATCGGGGAATAAAAATTTTACAGGAAAAACAACCGTGAAGTATTCAAATTATGAAATAGGAGTCGATTTTCCAAAACGATATTTTAAAAATGAATTAGCTGTAACCAGCAAGGAGGCTTACGAACGCGATTCAACTTATTGGAAAGAAACTCGCCCCGAACCTCTTAGTATAGACGAGCAACGTATTATATTTATTAAAGATAGTATTTATGCCGCACACAACAAAAAAGAGTATCTCGATTCGTTAGATAAAAAATACAATCGAGTTACTTGGGGCGATGTGCTATTATGGGGAATTGGAAATTATAATCGAGCCAAAAATCGTCATATTTGGATCGGAAGTCTTCCAAGTTTGATAAACTTTTTTAACATAGGAGGAACTCGAATAGGTCCTAATTTAATGTATTACAAAAAATTTGAGAACGAGCATATTTTAAACAGCTATTGCACCGCACAAATGGGAATTCGAAATCTCGACGTAAAGGGAAATGTTTATGTTAATTATTTTTATAATCCTTTTAAACACTCATCGTTTAGTTTCAGGGGAGGAAAAAGCTTCTCGATTGTGCAAGCAAACGAATCGATTGTCGGGTTTATGGATAGGTCAAATTATGTTGAGTCTACACATGGCGAAATAGGTCATCGGACTGAACTTTTCAATGGATTTTTTGTTGATTTAAATTTACTATACGAAGAAAATAAACCTATCGACAATTATGAATTTGGCGAAATAAGCGAATATTTTGTAGGAAACAATACGCCTCGCTCGTTTGAGCCATATCAACAACTTCAGTGCGATGTCAAACTGCAATATACTCCTTTTCAAAAGTTTATGACCGAGCCAAAGCGAAAAATTATTTTGGGCAGCGACTGGCCTACATTTACTCTTTTTTACAAAAAAGGAGTTCCTACAATTTTGGGGAGTGATATCAATTTCGACTATCTTGAATTTTCGATAAAACAATCGTTTCGAATTAGCACAATAGGAACATCTACATACAAATTTGCAACGGGTAAGTTTTTAAATACCAGTTCAATGCGATACGAAAATCATAAAATATTTCCACGTAGCGATAAGTGGTTTTTCTCAACTCCTATGCAAAATCAATTACAAGAAGAAACTTTTATTACTGACGATTTATATTTCGAAGCTCATTATGTTCATCATTTCAACGGAGCAATTGTAAATAATATCCCATTGCTTAAAAAACTTCGAATTTATACTCTTGGCGGGATAAATTATACTTGGATAACCGAAAATAATTACCACTACATTGATATGTATTTTGGTATCGAAAAATCGTTTCGCATTCAACGACAACTTTTTAGGCTTGGGGTTTATCTCGTTTTTGGAGGCTCAAACAATCATTTCCAAAATCCAAACCCTCAGTTCAATATCAATAGCTACGATATTGGCGATGGTACTAGAGAATATTGATGCCAAATGGTTATTTACATTTCGCTTTGGTTAATCGAATAACGTCGCCATTTATCGAGTACTTCGACCATATCGGTAGGAAGTTCTGATTCAAAAACCATTTTTTCTCCGGTTCGTGGGTGAACAAAACCTAAGGTTTTTGCATGCAGTGCATGTCGAGGAATGATGTTAAAACAATTGTTTACAAACTGCTTATATTTCGAAAATGTGGTTCCTTTCAGAATTTCGTTTCCACCATAACGCTCATCGTTAAATAATGGGTGTTTGATATGTTCAAAATGTACTCTGATTTGGTGCGTACGCCCAGTTTCTAAAATACATTCGACAAGAGTTACATAGTTAAATTGTTCTACAATTTTATAGTGAGTAACAGCGTGTTTGCCAAGTTCGTTGTCTGAAAAAACGGTCATTTTAAGTTTGTCTTTTGGACTTCGACCAATATTGCCAACAATGGTTCCTTCTTTTTCATCGAAATAACCCCATACTAATGCCAAATATTTTCGTTCTGAGGTTTTGTCGAAAAACTGTTTTGCCAGTTTGTTTAATGCAAATTCATTTTTTCCAACTACCAAAAGTCCAGAGGTATTTTTATCTATTCGGTGAACTAAGCCGGGCCGCATTTCTCCTTTTTTAAACAAAGGTTCGTCTTTCAAGTAGTACATTAATGCGTTTATCAACGTTCCGTTAAAATTTCCGTGTCCCGGATGAACTACCATTCCCGCAGGTTTGTTAATTACCAATAAATCGTCGTCTTCGTAAACAATATTTAATGGAATATCTTCGGCAATCGGCTCTTTTTCTTGCGGAGGAAATGTCATTAAAATCGAAATCACATCGTAGGGTTTAATACGATAATTTGATTTTACTTGTTTGTCATTTACCAAAATATTTCCGGCTTCGGCAGCTGATTGAACCTTTGACCTTGATATATTTTCGATTCGCTGAGTTAAATATTTGTCGATACGAAATAACGACTGTCCTTTGTCAACAACAAAACGAAAATGTTCGTACAAGTCGCTGTGTTCTTCTTCAAGATTTAGGGTTTCAATGGTCTCTTCTAGCATGATTTAAGATTATCTACTTATAATGAATTTTTTCATTATAGGTTGATTGGTAGTGTTTATTTTTAGAATGTATATTCCTGAACTTAGTGTTTCGGTAGAAATGCTATTGTTGGTATAATCGCTTACAATAACTTTTTTGCCATAAATATCAAATATTTCAACGTTTTCAATCTGTCTTAGGTCGAAGTCGGATTTTAAGAATATTTTATCCTGTGCAGGATTTGGATAAATAATTACGCTTTGGCTGTTGTCTTCTGAAATTTCGTTGTTTGATTGAATTAAAAATGATTTCCCAAATACCGGACGAATCATTATCGACCCATTGTAGTCAACATCAGTCCACACTCCATAAATATTATATTTTTGTTTTGAGCCGGCATCACGATTTAAATCAAAACCAATATTCACAAACATATTTTCTAATTGCTGCCAACCAATCCAAAAATTTCCCGACAGTATGAGGGTTGTATCGAGCATGAACGTAGTAAATTCATTTAATTCGTTTTCGTATTTAATCTGAACACCTTCCGATTGGTAAATAATTTCGCCCGGCATACCACTATTGTCGTCCCAAACGGTTATTAGAACATAAACTTTACTTTCACTATTTAGTGTTTGATTGAAATAAGCTTGTATCGCTTGAAGCGTATCCTGTTTGTGTGCTCTGAATTTTACTGCCGCTTTTGCGTTTTCGGTTTGTTGACCGTCCATTCCAAATCCAGCTTCGGCTGAACCGTCGTCGTAAGCGTAATAGTTATAGAACTTTTGATAATAATTCAACGTGTCGTTGTAGCGATACATTTGAGTTGCAGAAACAGTATCTTTATCTAAGTAACTTCTTACTAAAAATACAGCCGAATCGTTGTAATTAAGCGGAAATGGATTGTATGGGATTACATTTTCTTTTGTAATCGTAACATTTGGTAAAAAATCGGGGATCAAACCAACTGTCGAAAGATAAGTTTCATCTCCATTTGCGAGATTTTTAATATCGTGAAACAAGCTAATATAAACTTCTTCGCTGTAGTGATTTGTAAAGGTTGATGTCAAGGTAGTTCCGTTAAATATTGCTGTGTCAACATAAAAATGTTTCCATGGCACAGCCTCGTAATCTGAAAGAAGAGAACTTAGCGGTTTTCTAAATGCAGCATCGTTTAAAAATGTATCGGCTTCGGAACGAAATTTATTTAAATAAATCCAATCGATATGCCAGTAATCAACATTTCCTCGCCTTCCTAGATAATCGGTGTTTGACGATAAACTTGCATAATTTTTAAATCGGAATCGAAAACCATTTTGGAGATAAATTGAATCTTGAATTTGAATCAATACTTTTTTAAATCCATGATTCGTAGTTCCTGCTGCTCGCCAAGCGTAGTGCCACTCTTGATCAAGAGGAGAATAAAATTCTAAAACCAAGGAATCTATCGGCTCGGGGGAGTCGCTTAATCCTTGAGGCTGATACATAAAACTAAAAAATACACCTGTATCAAGCGGAGTCGGAATTAATAAATTTATTGGTTTTGAGGTCAGAAAATCGGCAATGAAACTAGTTGTATTTGCTTGTTCATAAATAGAACCGTCGCCATTTATGGCATCTAATGTTGCAACTCCGAATGATGGCGGATTGTCGGCCAAGGTTTGATTTATGTATGCAAAATTATCAGTCCAGTTCGCCGTATCTGGATAAACCATATTTTTAGAAAAATCGTCGAAAAACGGAAGTTCAAGTGTATCGTAAACCGAACCAGTTGCAACATTGAACGATTTAAGAAGTTTCGCTTTTCTAAGTGCGGCATTCGTTTCAGGAAAAGCTAAATACGTTTGCGAAAACGTAGATATTGTGGATATAATAAATATGGTAAGAATCGTTAATCTGTACATTTTTTAATCATTTTCTATAAAGGTTGTGTCTATTCTCATGGCAGGAATAATATTCGTATCAAGAGTTATCCATACGTCGATATACGAACCCAAATTTATTTCGCTTTCGTTGTCTGAAATTGGTGATTGCTTCCAAACTCGTGCTTTTGAAGAATCGGCTGACGTTATTACGGTATTATCGGTAACTACTGCCCCAAGATTTAACGAGTAACTGGTTAAAATTTCTTCGATATCCATAAAAAGACGCCCTGTAATATTAGGTACAATTAATTTTTCGTCACTTTCGCCCATTCCCAATACCAAGCTAATTGATTCGCCTTTTTTTATCATAGTGCCGGCAACTATTTTTTTTCCTTTGTAAAGTTGTTTCAACACTACATTCTTTGCAATATCAGGCACATATGAAAGTTTTCCGACTTTAAGCCCATATGTTTCTAAAATCGAAGTTGCTTGTCGCAATGTGATACCTTCTAATTTAGGCATTTGTACTCTTTCGGGTAAAACGGCATTCATCGTTAAAAAAATGGTTCGATTTTCTTTAACTTTAAAGTCGGCAATTGGACTTTGCTCAACAACAGTCCCTCTTTCAACATTGAGTAAATAAACCGAATCGGTTACTTCAAATCGAAGCGATTTGTTTTCGGCTAATTCCTCTACTTCTTTCATGTTTAAACCTTTAAAGTCGGGGACTGCGATTGCTTCGCCATGTTGTGTGTAAAATCCAAGTGCGAAAAATGCACCTAAAATAAATAGTATAAATACTACGATGGCTATTGCCAAATTAATGAAAAAAACCTTACTTAATAAAAACTTAAAAAAATTCATTCGATTTTTAATGCTTAGTTTCTAACGCCAAAACAAAGATAAAATTATATCTTAACATAAATAATTGTTTTATCGGGAAAAATTTAGTTTGAGCAGAAAGTACGTGTAAATTTCCCAAAATATATACTTTTGTTTGCTAAAAAAAGAAATATGCTTAAAAAATATCTTTTTACAGTTTTATGTATTTTACCAGGCTTATGAAATTTGTAATTTCTACTCATTCATCCAAAGGCAATCCCTTTTTAGAACTTAGTATTTCACAAGTGGGACAATTGTGGTAGCGGTAAAAGAATGAAAAATATAATTTATCAATTAAGCTTTAGTCTTTAAATTTGTATTTTCTAAAATTTGATTAAATATTCTTTCTGCCTTTTTCGAACTTCCTACATTTTTTACAACTAATTTTGTATTGTTGTTTGAATTATAAAAATAAAGATCAATTTCATTTAAAGTTGAAAAATTTTTTGCTGTTGGAAGAAACCCCCCTCCGGAAGAATATTGCCTTTTGGCATTTCCTAAAAAGAGAAAATCAAAATCATTTAATTTTGATTTTTGTTCTGATTTAAAAATAAATAATATTTGATTCCTTATGATAATTTGATTTTTTAAATTAGATATTATTACGTATTTTTTTGATAAAATAGGGACTAAACCTACTAGAATTGTGATAAGGCACAAAACAGATAGAATTAAATGGATTAAATATATTTTGTTAAAATCTAAATTTTCAAAAATGTTATAGAACCCATATCCACCTACAAAAACAAACAAGAAACCAAAAAGAATTGCTTGTTCAAATAGAAGTCCCAAACTTATTTTTATTTCTGATTTCATTAGAGATTTTACTTCTTCAAATAAATATATTTTTTTCCCCTTGTTGGTGTAATCCTTTAGATTTGCATTTAAAATTTATTCAAAATTCACAAAATTTTCAAGACTAAAACAAAGATAAAATTATATCTTAACATAAATAATTGTTTTATCGGGAAAAATTTAGTTTGAGCAGAAAGTACGTGTAAATTTCCAAAAAAATATACTTTTGTTTGCTAAAAAATGAAATATGCTTAAAAAATATCTTTTTACAGTTTTACTTTTGTTCTTTTTTGTTTCGTTGATACAAGCACAAGAAGATAATGGTATGCGATATATCAACGCTAAGGCGAGAGGGCTACAAGTCAGCTATGGCTACACGTATTATAATTTATCAGAATGGACAAATGTTGGCGAAAGTGGCACTCCTTATCACCCAATCTTATTGCAAGCATATTTTCATAATCCACTTTATGAAACAAAAAATCACTTTAATGTTTCAGTTGAGTTTCTTCCTCAAATAAATTTAGTGTTTTTTAATTCTAATGTTGAGTTTGAGCTTGGTGTAAATGTATTTTTTGATTTCAGTTTCGAACTCTCAAAAAAAGCCATCTTGAGTTTTAATATTGGTAGTGGACCGCACTTTATAACTGTAGAATCGACTAAACAAGCTAAGGGATATCTTTTTTCCGACAATTTTATTTTAGCCTATAAACGAAAGTTTTCAAACGACATTGAATTAAGTATTCATTCGGGGTACAGACACATGTCGAATGCAAGCATTAAAAGCCCAAACAATGGAATTGATAATATTTTAGTTGGAGTGGGTTTTTCAAAACTTATAACTAAACGATAAGATTATTCCGCGAGGAGTGTTTAGTTCCAACACATAACGCTCGGTTGAATAGTCGGGCGGATAAATATATTCGGCAAGGTCGGTTCCAAAATCATAAAAATTGTACATCGATGCGTTGAGGCTAAATTCGTTTTCATTGATTTTTCCGTTATAAACAATGCGAATAATGGTATTGAAAAAAGCATCTTTACGAGTTCCGAAATCACCTGTAAACGGATTATCACCTTTAGTTCTCATGCTCCATGCTGCAATTTGATTATTCACACCATTGCTCGAAATCATGGTGTGATTTGCTGTAAACGATTGCCCATCTTTGTATTTGAATTGGAAAGCTAAGGATAATTTATCCGAAAACTTATACGTCAATACTAAACGAGCGATATAAGAGCGGTCAGAGTCGAGTCGTCCAACTCGCTTATACGCCAAATTTGGATTTGGTGATGATTCCGATAAAACATCAATGTTGTTGTGCAAAACTCCGTTTCCAAATGCACCAAATCCCACAATCATGTACGAAGTCCACGAAGCCGATAATAAAAAGCGTTTTCCGTTGTATTGATATTTAGCCGTGTTTCCGGCATAGAAAGGCGAATCGAATAATATGGAAGTATTTTCGTTTACCGAATTCATAAATTCAGAGTCGAAATAATCGACAACATAATTTTGCACCCCATTGTTTAGGAAAAAAATCATTTGTTCTTCGTTTGGTAAATAATACCCATCTTCTTCATCGGCGTAGTAAACCGACCATTGATTGAAGAATTTTTTGTAAAGATTGTACAGTACAATATTGTGTTTCCCAAAGGTGAATTTTACGGGAATTTCGAAATAAAAAACGCCGGGTTGTTTTATGCCTTTTGTAAGCGAATGATATTTTCCACCGGTGCTTGTAAAAAAGTCGGATTTTTCTCCCGTTTGATATTCAAAATCTTGATTTGCATCGTTCCAATACGAAATATGTCCCGACAAATAATCGTTCGATAAAAATCGGATATGGTCGTAATTAAACGAAACTCGTTTTTTTCCTATATTCAGAGCAATGTTAAATTTTTTCGATGGTTTGTGGTTCAAACTAAATTCGATTTGCCAATTAGGACGAACGATACTTTTTTCGGCAATCAACATTCCATCGAGTGTAGCATCGGAGTTTAGCGAAATGCTAGTTTTTTGTTTGTTGAATTTTTCGTAAAATTTAACGCCGGCTGTATTTTCAAGCAATCCGCTTAAAAATTGATTTGTCGTCCATTCGTAAACGTAAAGCGATTTGTAGTCGCTCTCAGATAATTGATAATATACCGAGTTGGTAAAATTGTTTACGCTTGGTTTAAAATCAATTATTCGGTTGTAAGAATCGAAATAAATCGAAAATGCTTTATTTAACTTTTTATCGTATTTCAACGAATGTGCGAATTCTTTGATATCGGCATCGGGATACCAAGGTTCCACTCCTTCGCCGTCTTGGTCGATAAAATTGCGAGAAAAATTCAAATCGTGATGACGAATATTTTTGCTCGAAAAACTAAATCCGCTTGTGTATTTATAATTTTCGGTTTGCTTGGTTCCATAAACCGAAGCATTCAGATTTTTGTACGTTGAGGCTTCGTTTTTTGCATAATAATATTCGTTGAATAAATAATCGCGACTTGAGAAAGAAAGCAGGTAATGATTTGAGTCGAAAATCCGATTCAGTAAATTCGGCAAATCTCCAAAAAGGCTCATTTGTGTATAATTTTCGGGGTAAAAATCGTTTACTCCGCCGTAATTAAATCCGACATTCATTCGTTGACCGAGATTAAGCGAAACCGATTGTTTCAACAGTTTATTTTTGTGCTGAATGTTGAAATCAGCCCAAATTGTACCTGCATTTTTCAGTTGTCGCTGATGTTCGATGTCGATATACATGGCTTCGCGAGCCGTTCGATGAAAAAGATGAATTAGGTTTGGAGTAAAAGGAGCAGGCCCGCCAATTCCTCCGTGATTCCATCTGAAATTTACAGAGTTTTCGATGTTTTTGTCGGTTTCAAAATTGATACTGGAGTTCCAAATATCCAGTTCAAAACCATTGTTGTACAAATTGAAATCGTAGAGCGGATTTCCCGAAAAAAAACTATCGTCGATGCGAAAATCGTTGTAGTAAAATTTATTCCATTTGTGCGAATTGCCTAAGATTGAAAAAGTAGTTAAATCGAGTTGAGAAATATCCCCGGTTGTTTCGGTTTGATAAATCACAAATTCCTGATAATCGTCAATATATTGTTTGAAATTATTGTGTAAAAATCGATTTTTGAAAACCAATGAAGATATGTATTGTTTGCCCGATAAATTCAGCGTATCGTAATCGATTGTGTCGCCATTGCTTGCTGATAACGATGCAGAGATAAGAAATAAATACAAAATGATTAAACCCTTCATTCACATTCGATTTGAAATACAAAGATTAAATATTTTTTGAATTATTCGAAAAATAAAAACGAGATAAGATATTTTTAATTAAATTTGTCGCTTCGTTGGCCTAGTAGCTCAGCTGGATAGAGCATCACACTTCGGATGTGAGGGTCGGGCGTTCGAATCGTCCCTGGGTCACAATAACAAAAAGCCTTTCAGAAATGTAAGGCTTTTTTGTTTGGGGTTAAGTGAACGTTTTGAATGTGGAATCTTTACTTTAGCACTTGTGAGGAAGACAGTTTATTTTTTCATTTGATTTGTTTAAACAAGTCTATTTCACAATCAATTTCTCAGAATAGGTATTGCTTTCTGATGTTATCCTAACAATATACATCCCTTTTGATAATTTTGATATATCAATACTCTTCGCTGAACTATATTCAGTAGAATATATCTTTTGTCCATTGAGATTTAATATTTCAATATTATATGGTTTAGAGTCTGTTGGTTCAATATCAATATAGTTTGTAGTAGGATTTGGGTAGATATTAAATGTATTTGGTTTTATTTCTTTTACAGATGTTTTGTTGCAGAAATAATCATTTTTGTACCTGTAATCTACAATCCAATCATTGATGTTTGAATCCCAAATATATTCGGAATGAAGCGTTTTATTTTCATTTGAATCATATTCGTATTCATATTTAAATTCACCTATCCAATCATTGATATTTGAGTCCCAAATATATTTGGTAACAAGAGTTAGATTTTCATTTGAATCATATGAATATTCATATTTTTGATCACTAATCCAATCATTGATATTTGAATCCCAATAAGAACTCAGATAGAGCGTTTGATTTCCGTTGATATCAAAGGAGAATTCTTGTTTATAGGACCAAATCCAATCATTGATATTTGAATCCCAATAAGAACTCAGATAGAGCGTTTGATTTCCATTGATATCAAAGGAATACTCAGTTCTATTTTGACCTCTCCAGTTGTTGATGTTAGAATCCCAATAATAATAGGAGTCAAGCGTTTGATATCCATTAGAATCATATGAGTATTCATCTTTAGAGCTGTTTTGCCATTCATTTACATTAGAATTCCAATTATAGCCTATATCCAGTGTTAGAGAATCATTTATATCATAAGTCATTTCATTTTTTTTGAAATTAATCCAATCATTTGTATTTGAATCCCAACTAGACCAAACATTAAGCATTTGATTCCCATTAGTATCATAAGTATAATCTCTTTTAGATGCATTAACCCAATCAGAAGACCAATAAAAGTCTTTTTTCTGTGTTTGATTCCCATTAACATCATAAGTATATGTATATTTATAGTCACCCCCCCATTCATTCGTAATCATGTACCAATAATGTGAGTCAAGTGTTTGATTCCCATTAGAATCGAAATCTGACTCAAACTTTTCTTTATATTTCCAATCATTTATATTTAAATCCCAATTAAACCAAACTTCAAATGTTTTATTTCCATTGGGATCATATTCGTATTCATATTTTCGGTTATTCCTGAAACTATTTATATTTGAGTCCCAATAATAGTCCATGAAAAGCGTTATGTTTTCGTTTGTATCAAATGTGTATTCTTCTTTAATGTATTCTCTCCAATCATTTGTATTTGAATCCCAAGTATAATGATTAAAAAGGGTATTATTTCCATTAACATTATAAGTATATTCTTTTTTATATTTACCAACCCAACCATAATTCCAAATATCATAGTATATTTCAAGCGTTTGATTCCCATTGGCATCATATTCATATTCATATTTATAGTCTCCATACCCACTATTTGTATTTGAATCCCAATACCAATAATATACGTCAAGCGTCTGATTCCCATTAGAATCATAAGAATATTCATGTTTTATGCTGCTATTCCATTCATTTGTATTTGAATCCCAATTATAGCCTATATCACTTATTAAAGAATCATTTATATCATAAGTCATTTCATTTTTATAATACCCGACCCAATCACTTGTATATGAGTCCCAATAATAACAAGTTTCAAGTGTTACATTTCCATTTGAATCATAGGAATAGTAATACCTACGTGAAGGTAGTTCATTCCAATCTTCAATAGTTGTGTTCCAATAATATCTATACATAGAATCAATAATACACTCTTGAATGTTCTTTAATTGTTTTGGGTTATAATCAATGTTGTCATTTGGTTGGATGTTTGTTTGACCAAACAAGAATCCAACAAATAAAATCAAGCTAAATAAAAGTAAAAAAATTTTCATGGTTTTGTTGCATTAGTTTTTTCTCCCTTGTTGGTGTTATTACCAACAAGCATTCAAATTTAACAAAATCTTCAAGAAAAGCAAAATTGATATTTCCACTTTCGGGAAATTTTGCTGATGAATAGAAATGTTCGGAAATTTCATTTGCTAAATTCCATTTATCGCATGTTAAAACTGTTTGTAGTGATAACACCAACAAAGGCGAAAAATTTATTCTCTGGTTTTCACAAATTTAATGACTCTATCTTGTATCATTTGGTTTAACTCTGCAAGTAATACTTTTTCTTGGGGGTCGATAAAACCATCTTCTGTTGCTAACATTAATATTTTCTCATTTTCTTCATGAGTAATTTTATGAGTTTCAATTGCTCTTTCAATGATTTTTCTAATTTCTTTTGCACTCTCGCTAATTTTGTCGTGATTCTTCATTATGATTAATTTTTATGTTTTTTTTAAATTGCTAATGCTTTTGTCCGTGTTGGTGTTATCCTCACCAAGCATTTTTGATAAAACTATACAAATATATGTGACATTTTTAATAGAAATATCTATGTTGTTTTACTCTGCAACGGTTTTATACCAATTCTATTTCCATATGACACATATGTGTTTTTTTAGATTCCCTTTTTCAAGGGAATGTGCCTAAAAAATTACCACATATCCGCAAAAGCGGGTATCTTATTTTTAAATTGTGTCGGTCACATTGAATCGTAATGGGTATGACATCTCCAAAAAAAACTACAAAGAACAGAGAGGAAATTTATTCAACTTGTTGAGAAAAGCATTTTATAATCAATGCTTCTCTCTACGAGTTGATGTTTTATGTTAAATCCAACGTAAAAGATTAAAATCTTGGCGATGTGGAAGCAATTCGTTTGTCGGGAAAATTCGAAGTGAATAATCATAAACTCCCGATTTTTTCATGTTAAATTCGCAAACATATTTGCTTAGTCCTTTATTGGTTTCAATAAGTTCGAATTTTTCAATCCAAAGAGCTTGAGTAACCTCGTCCATAACTTTTCTTCCAAAAACAAGCTCCATTCCTATATCATTAACTGAAAGTTCATGTAGATTTAGCACAACTTCAGCTCTAAATTTATCGCCCAAAAGCAAAGGTTTAGTGCTTGCTTCAGGTAAATTAACCGAAATTACTTCGATGCTTTTCCATCCACGGATGATATTCTTTTTCCAAGCAGTGATTTTTTTTGCAAGTTCATAATTGTCTTTTGCTAATAATTTATGTCTTGCTATCAATTTATCATAAAATAAATGATAATAATCGATTAATTGACGATTCATTGTGAATTCAGGAGCGATTTCTGAAATGGTATTTTTAATATGCGAAATCCACTCTTTTGAAATCCCTTTTTTATCTACATTGTAAAAAGCAGGAACAATTTCGTGTTCCAATAAATTATAAATGGTCTCAGCATCAAGTTCATCTTGTAATGCCTGATTTTCGTAAGTACGTTCTTCTTTAATTGCCCAGCCGGCTCCTTTTTTATAACCTTCGGCCCACCAGCCATCAAGTACGCTCAAATTCATTACCCCATTCATAATTGCTTTTTCTCCGCTTGTTCCCGATGCTTCGAGAGGTCGAGTAGGTGTGTTTAACCAAATATCGACTCCTTGAACAAGTTTTTTGGCCAACTCCATGTCGTAATTTTCAACAAAAACAATCTTACCCAAGAATTCAGGTTTTCGAGAAACATCGATAATGTTTTTAATGAGTTGTTGCCCTGCTTTATCGTGAGGGTGAGCTTTTCCAGCGAAAATAAATTGAATAGGTTTGCCTTCTTTATTCAATAATTCGGCTAATTTTTTAAGATTCTTAAATAACAAATGAGCTCTTTTATATGTAGCAAATCTACGAGCAAACCCTATTGTTAATGCATTTTCATCAAGCGAATCGATAATATCTAAAATTACTGACGGGCTATCCTGACGTGCATTCAAATTATTGAAAAGTCGTTGCTTAATTGAGTCTATAAGTTCTTTTCGTAGTTTTTTGCGGATAGTCCAAATCTCCTCATCAGGAACATGTTGAATTTTTTTCCAAAGACTTCTGTCGCTTTGTTTATTTACAAAATCATTTCCAAATATTTTATTGTATAAATCAAGCCAGTTTTTATTCACCCAAGTCGGAAAGTGAACACCATTAGTAACGTGTCCGATATACAATTCGCCCGAAAAATAACCTTCCCAAAGGTAAGCAAACATTTCGCGAGAAACTCTACCGTGAATTCGGCTAACTCCATTAACTTCTTGCGATAAATTCAAGGCAAGTAAACTCATCGAAAATTTCTCTTTTGAATTATTTTCGTCGGCACGACCAAGTTTCATAAATCGTTCCCAAGTAATGTTGAGCTTATCGGCATAATGAGGGATATAAATTCTCAATAATTCCTCGTCGAAAGCATCATGTCCTGCGGGTACTGGCGTGTGTGTAGTGAAAAGATTTGACGATCGAACAATTTCCAATGCTTCGTCGAATGAGAATTTACTTTTTTCAACTAGATTTCGCATTCTTTCAACACCTATAAATGCTGCGTGTCCTTCGTTGCAATGGTAAATCATTGGTTTAATTTTCATGGCTTCTATAAGTCGAATACCACCAACTCCAAGCAACAATTCTTGTTTTAAACGGTTTTCCCAATCTCCGCCATATAATTGATGAGTTACTGAGCGATCTGCTTCAATATTTTCATCAATATCAGTATCCATTAAGTAAAGTGGAATCCTCCCTACATCAACCCTCCATACTTTTGCCAACATTGTACGACCAGGTAGAGCTAAACTTACAGTTAGCCACTCCCCTTTGTCATTTTTAACAGGTTTGACTGGTATTTGAGAGAATCGTTGAGGAATCATGTTCGAAATTTGGTCTCCACTTGGCGAGAGCGACTGTGTAAAATAGCCATAACGGTACAAAAGTCCTACTCCAATTAAGTTTACGTTTGAGTCGCTAGCTTCTTTTAAATAATCTCCAGCTAAAATTCCTAATCCACCTGAAAATATTTTTACAGAATCGTGCATGCCAAACTCCATACTGAAATAAGCAATTTGTTCGCCTTTTTTATTTTTAGCCTCGTTAATGTATTTGTCGAAAAGCGAATAAGCTTTATTCATTTTATCGATAAAAGCTTTGTTCTTTTCAAGTTCTTCGAACTCTTCGTATGTTAATTCTTCGAGTAAAGCAATTGGATTTTTGTTTACTTTTTCCCAAAGAACAGGATCTATCATTTCGAACATTTCTTGTGCATCAACATTCCATGACCACCAAAGATTTCGTGCCAATTTATACAAACATACTAAGCTGTCGGGAATATTCGACTTTACATAAACTTTTTTCCAATTTGGCTTGTTGTTTTTAACGCTTTTGTATGCTTGAATCGGAATTTGTTTATTAATATAAAATTCTTGTCGATCAATTGTTTTTTCCAATGCTAGCGAATAAGCTTTTTCATAATAATTAATCAAGTTGCTCCACAAAACATTTCGCGAAATACTATACGCTAACTCACGAGCTAAATTCTTATCTTCGGCAGAAGACATGCTACATGAATGAATTTGGCGTGCTATATCTTCAATAACTTCGGCATCGTTAAAGTCTGTTCGGTTGATTACCGAAATGCATTTGTCAAGAATTCCAAAAGAAGATTTTATCCAAGTTCCAAATCCTGATAAAATAGTAGTTAAAGTCGGAATTTTGAAGGCAATACTTTCCATTGGAGTATATCCCCAAGGTTCGTAATATGATGGAAATATAGTGGAATCGAATCCTATAAGCAAATCAAAATAAGTCAAATTAAATATTCCATCGGTACCGTTTAAATATGAGGGAACAAAAATAACCTTAACCTTATCGTTTACTGTATTCTTCAAATTATTTGAGTTGATTCGTCGAATAATTGGGTCATACTCTTCGTCATGAATCCAATGTGTTAAATAATCTTGTGAAATTGGGTGCTCGTAATTACAATTATGAACTCTTTCAAGTACATCTAATCTAGCTCCTGCATTATTTGCCGGTACTAAGATGTATGCAACTATTGTTTTCTTTAAATCATAATCAGTATTTAGTTTTCCAAGTGAATCAATAAATATATCAATTCCTTTATTTTTAAACTCATATCTACCACTTATGGTAATAAACATGGAATTTTTTTTATCTATTTTTTGATTTAAAACAGCTTCAGCAATTCCGTGAAGTTTGTTTTTTGCATAAGTTCTTTTTTTATCGAATTCTTCACCTTGTGGAACAAAATTGTCTTCAAAGCCATTTGGGGTGATTAAATTTACTTCTTTGCCTAAAAATTGTGCACACTCTTTGGCTGTAATATCACTCACTGTTGTGAAACAGTCAGCTTGATTTGCTGCGATTTTTTCGAGTGATTGCTTAGCTACTACATTAAATCGTTTGCTTGTATCTTCAGGATTGTAGTTTTTGAGTTCTTGATATAATGGAAGTCCGTTTCCGGCTATACTTCTACCCAAAACAGTTGCATGAGCAGTAAAAATTGTTCCGATTTGAGGTATGTTTTTTTTCAAATATAAAACTCCTGAGCCTGTCATCCACTCGTGAAACTGAGCAACTATTTTATCTTTTCCCGATAAGTTAAAATCATAAAAACTTTCAATTATTTTTGCTGCAGCATATCCAAACATAGTTGGCTCAACGTAATCCCATTGCCCCGATAATGAATCGAGTTTGTAATTTTCCCAAAGCTCTGCATAAATTTGATCCTTGATTGAGAAATAAGGAGTAAAATCGACTAATATCACAATTGGATTGCCAATTATATTCCATCGCCCAACTCTGAATTTTAATCCCTGTAAATCAGCATGTTCACGCCAAAGTTTAAAAATAAATTTATCTTCGATAAATTCGGGGTTTTCGGTTGTTTCTTTCCAAACATCGGGTCCAATTAAAATATATTGATCTTCGAATTTTTTGGTTAATGTGTTTGCTTTGGTTGATAAAACGGTATGTATTCCGCCAACTTTATTGCAGGTTTCCCAGCTTACTTCAAATAAATAATCTGGTCTTAAAATACTGTTACTCATATATGTTTTTTATTTTATATTCTTAATGTTTAATCAACTATAAATGTTTCGCTATAAATTTGCTTGAGTGTAAAATGCAAATCTACTCAATTATTAATTTTTTTATTCTATCAATCTGACCTTGTTTGTTAACTTCTCGGAGTTTGTTAGCTGTGTCGGTAAAATACGAATGCCCACTCAAAAATTTAACTTGTAATTTATTCCATTCGTTATAATTAGTGAGAATATTTTGTGCACTTAATTCCTTAAACAATGTCTCAGAAACAGGTATAAAATCGGTTCGTCCTAAATAATCTAAATCGGCATCACAAATAATCTTTTGCAGTAAAGTGTGAGGAGTAGGAGGCAATTTAGTTGCCATAATTATACCGTTAATTATTTCAATTTGATTTTGGTCGTAGCCATATTTTGGCAAAATTTCGTTTACAATCTGAGTTCCTAAATACTCATGCTCTTGAGATTTTATCGTATGTCCGGCATCGTGAAATAGAGCTGCCGTTTTTAGCAACAGCAAATCTTCTTCTGAAATTTCTTCTCCGCGACCGATAAGTTCGACTTGAATCACAACATCAATGGTGTGTTTCAAATTGTGATAAAATAAGTGTTGGGGAAGTTCTTTTTCCAAACGGTCAAGCATATATTCTTCTAAATCGTCGTACTTTATTAGTTGAAATTTGGTTTTAAACTTTCTATTGGGAACCAATCCAAAGTCGTCTTCTGAATATTCAGGTCTAAGCCCTTTAACGCTATATATGGCAATATCTCCTTGATATTTCACGGGGATTTTGGCAATGTACTCGCAACGAAAATATTCCTGAACAATTTCATGAGTCATTCCCGAAATGTATATTTTGCCTATTTCTCCAGATGCCTCAATTCTACTGGCTATATTTACTGTTTCGCCTTTGATATCAAAAGTTATTTTTTTCTTTCCAGAAGTTGTTGCATTAACAGGTCCTGTATGAATTCCAAATGTCAAATCCCAAATTTTACTCAACTTAAGTTTGGCGTCTTCTTGAAGTTTTTTCATGTACTGTTGCATTTCGAGTGCAGCAAGCACAACTTCAATAGGATTCGTTCTGTTTTTTCGAGGAATTCCTCCAGCAGAAATATATGTGTCGCCAATGGCATTAACTTTTTCGATATTGTATCGTTGAACAACCGAATCGAATTGAAAATAAAATTTATCCAATTCGTCAATTAAGTCTTCTGCGTTATCTTTTGTTGTGAGTTGAGAAAAACCTTTTACGTTTGAAAACAACACTGTTACCATTTTGAAACGCAAAGGGCGATTTGCATCGTTATCTTTTTCTGAAGGAAGCTTTTTAATTAATGCTTCGTACTCCTGTATTTTGCAGAGTAAATCAGCATTTTCCTTTTCAAGCTCATTAATTTTCAGAATCAGATTTTCTCTTTCCTGTAAAAAGTCTTCCATGCCTAAAAACAAATTTAATGAATCAAAGCTAAATGTAATAATTTTTTTGAAAGTGGAAATAAAAAACAAGGTATATTTATTAACCTATTTTGTTGAAACGAAATCATATGACTCTGTTATATATAATTTCTGGAATCATTGCCTATAGCTTCTTTCCTAAAAAACTGTCTTTAAAATATCAAACCGTTAATTCTAATCAATTAGCCTTATTTTATTAATCGAACTTAGGTATGATAATCAAATCACTAAAAAAACTGAAAAGCTATCTATAATGGGGATATTTTATTCCGGAATTTCGAAATTAAGTTTGCTTTTTGCTTTTAGGCTTTTTGCATCAATCTTAAAAACGCCATTAATACCAGAAGTTTTTTTTAGGTTTTCTTTTAATTCGTCAACTGATATGGTCTTATTTTGATTGTTATATAAAATTATAAAATAATCAATCATTTTTAACTCATCGAAAAAAAATCCTTTTTCGATCTTGTTTCCCAAAAAAATGACTAAAATATCATCTATTGAGTATTTATAAAGAGAAAATGTTTGTGTGTCGTTTTTTTTGTCGTTGTAAAGAACTAAATCAGAAATACGTTTAAATTCAAAATTAAAATCCTGATTTAGTTGCCAACATAATTTATAATCAGGTACTGACGAAGAAATCCCGATTAAATCAACCGACTTCTCAACAGCAAGATTTATAATATGTTTTTTTATGCTTTTCAAAATTACACATTGAATTTATTTTGCATATTTTCGTTTTCGATAAATGCCTATAACAATTCCAAATGCAATTATAAAAGCAATTGGCAAAATTGTATTTATCAATTGCCATTTAAATTTTTCGTCCATAATTTTAGCTTTATCAAGCAATCTAAGTTTTATTTCTCTGGCACGAAGTGATAAAAGACCAGAATCGTCGCACAAATAATTAATGGCATTTAAAATAAATTCTTTATTCCCGTAGGTTTGACCGGTGTATCTGTCGAAACCCAATGGATAAGGCGTGATTTGACCGTTTTCTTTTCGATAAAGATTCCTAATCATATCGCCGTCGGCAACCACAATCATTTTTGTAGGAACGCTATATTCTTTAAATCCAATATCTTTATTAAAGGCAATATCTGGAGTGATTCGATTTTTGAAAAGTGACTCGAATTCACCTTCAAGCAATACTGCCATTGGCAAATATGGACTTGAAAACATTCGTTTATCGGGTTCATATTTCATTATGTCGAGACTAACTCGTGCCGGAGCCGAAATCGTTTTTGAATACTGAGATGAATACAATAAAATTGTTTTCTTGATATTTAACCCCTCTCCAACTGTATCAATCGTATTGGCAAATTCAGATTTAAGCAAATTCAAATTTTTGGTTATCATATGCGAACTTGGCGGAGCAATTAGGGGGAAATAATACCAAGCCGACGGAGCAAATTGAGGCGGAGCTCCAACAACTGCAGTATTAATCGGGATTACTGCACATTGCAAATCTTGAACAAGAACAGGATTTACTCTAACGCCATACTTGAATAATTGGTCTTCGATGTTTGTGTAATTAACCATGCCAATGGTTGCATTTGTGTATGCGAGGCTATCTAAATCTATTTTCACAGCATCAATCAACCATAACGATTTTCCTCCGTTCATAATAAATTGGTCGATAATAAATTTATCCTTTTCGTCAAAAAGCGTATCGGGTTGAGCAATTACAATCACATCGAAGTCTTTTAGTGCATCTAAATTTGCCGCTATTTTAACTCGCTTAACCGAATAAAAATCAAAAAGAGCGTTTGTAATATCAGCAACTTGAATGTCAGATAACTCGCCATGACCTTCGATAAACCCAATTTTAGGTGTTTTTTCAGTACTTAATTTTTTAATAATTCTAACAAATTCGTATTCCAAATCTTGAATCGAATTGTTAAGGTTCACTTCAGGTGGCATCGAAATATTATTTTTCAGTAGATTTACTGCCAATTCTTTACTTTGAAAAGTAACAACTGTACCCGGAAAAATTATTTTTTGCGAAGTTTTGCCTTCTTCGTCTTTTTCTTTCATATTGGTTGGGTCTAAGCCCTTTTTGTACAAATCGCGATAAAGTTCATCTCTTGCTGTTTTGTCTTTTAATTCTGAGGGATTAATGAATTCGTAATGAATATTATCGTTTCCGTAAACCCTAAATTCGTCTAATAATTCCTTGGTTGAGTTTCGCAATCGGCTAAAACCAGCTGGCAAATCTCCATCAAGATATACTTTGAAATAAACAATATCATCTAGATTTTTGAGGAGTTCTTTGGTTTGGTCGGTTAATGTGTATCGTTTTTCAGCTGTTAAATCAATTCTAAAATGAACGAATGAAACGATATAGTTTATTAATAAAATAATTGCAAGGCTTATAATAAAACCAAGAATATTTTGCTGCTTTATTTGTTTTCTCTTTGCCATATTGCCTACCATTTACGACTTTCTAAAACCATTTTTGTTGCGAAAATAAATACAGCAACTACACTAACGAAATATGCTAAGTCGCGTAAATCAATTACACCTCGACTCATTGAGCGATAGTGTTCGTTTATTCCAAAATTTAATAAAATTCCTTCCATCGCATTAGATGAAAAAAATGCACTTACCGAATCGAATCCGATGTAAAAAATAAAGGATATGAGCATGGCTAAAATAAAAGCAATTATCTGATTTTGAGTTAATGACGAAGCAAAAACGCCTATTGAAACATATACGCTTGCCAAAAAGAACAGTCCGATAAAAGAGCCCCAAGTTCCACCAGTATCAATGTTTCCAACTGGACTTCCCAACATATATACCGAGAAAAAATATACTAACGAAGGCAATAACGAAAATAAAACCAAGCTCAAGCCAGCTAAATATTTTGAAAAAACAACTTTAATGTCAGAAATGGGGCGAGTCATAAGCAATTCGATAGTTCCTGACTTTTTTTCGTCGGCAAAAAGCCTCATCGAAACAGCAGGAACAAGAAACAAAAATACCCAAGGTGCGATAATAAATAAAGTGTCGATATTAGCATATCCCGAATCTAAAATATTAAATTCGCCGGGAAATACCCACATAAACAGACTATTAACGATAAGAAAAACCAGAATAACTATGTATCCGATTATGGAATTGAAAAAAACACTAAGTTCCTTTTTAAATAAAGCAAACATTGACTACTTATTTTGTTGATTGACAAAAATATTAATATTTTTTTGACATAAAACTATTCATTCGTTAAAAAGCTATAAAAGCATTTACTAAATTTGTTAAATCAATGATTTACTACACAAAGTGAAGAAAATATACTTATTAATATTTATGCACATACTTTCGGTTAGTGTTATTTTGGCTTCCGATAGTATATTTGTTTTTAATAAATATAGGCTTACTTCGACTCCTTTTTATGGATTTTTAGCTCCCCATCATTCGTACATGAAATATTATATTACAAGCCATGTTCCTGCTTTTAGTATAGAAATTTCGCAAAAAACCGATGGCAATAAATCATGGCATCAACATTACAACAATCCAACCACCGGACTCGGTTATTTGTATGCAAATTTTGGAAACAAAATTCTAGGAAATACTCATGGGCTTTATTCGTTTATGAATGTTCCGATTATACATCGACTCAAATTCAATTTTAATGTTCAAATTGCTTCCGGATTGGCTTATATTACGCAAAAGTTTGATGCCGACGATAATTACTTAAATACGGCTATAGCTTCGAGGCTAAACTATTATTTCAATTTATCGTTTGATACAAAAATAAATCTTTCGAGAAACATACAATTAAGACCAATCGTGAGCCTTTCGCATTTTTCGAACGGTGCGATTAAAAAACCGAATCTTGGATTAAATCTTTTTATGGCGGGTTGCGGATTTGTGTATTCGTTTAATAAAACCGAGATTGAGCAAAAAAATATCGATGAAAATTTTTCACGAAAAAATTATTTTATGTTCAACTATTCGGCAGGAAGCAAACAAACATTTGCCTACGACAAAACAAATTATTTCATATCGTCAATTTCGATTGATTATAAAATTCAGAATAACCCGATTAGTATTATTTATTTCGGAACCGATTTTTTTTACGATAACTCGTTAAAAATGAGAATCGAATCCCAAGAAAATAACTTTAATCCGATTGATAGTTATCGAGCAGGAATTCATGTTGGATACGATTTAAAAATATCGCGACTTTCGATAATTCTTCAAATAGGCGGATATTGTTTTTCAAATTTTAACGAAGATGGTTGGATGTACGACAGATTAGGCTTGAGATACGAATTAAATAAGAACATTTCGGTTCACGTGATGCTTAAAAGTCACCTCGAAGTTGCCGATTTTGTTGAGTGGGGAGTTGGATATCGATTTGGAAAACGAGAATAGGTATTTATTGCACCGCATGGTTACAACTTCATTACATATAGCATTTTACGCATATTTTTGCTGACATTTCTATACAGAAAATAAAGAATGTCATTTTGAATTTGGATTTTCTCTATAAATGGGAACTCAGGAATTTCAACTTGACGAATAATTTTGCCTGTATTTAAATCGATTTGATGTAAGGTTGAAATACCATTACGACGGAATACTGTATATGCTTTTTGTTTGATTTTGTCAACATACAATTGTTCTTTCCAATGCTTATTTTTATGAAAACTTATCGACACTTCTGATTCAATTAAGCCGTCTTCGGTATATCGTTCTATTTTTGAGTCAACAAAATTAAAAATGTAAATTGCAGTTCCTATTTTCTTAATAGGAGCAAAAATAGGATCGTAAATAAATAAATCTTCAAAAAGTTTATCAAACTCTGAGTAAGTTCCCATTGATGCGAATCGAGCTCTATCTCCTAGCATTCTGAGTGCTTGTTCATCAACAATAACATTTATTTTATGAGCATCGGCACTATCTGTTTTGAAATAATAAACAATTATTTGATCGTTGACAAAATACTCGCTAAAGAAATATTTCCCATTTTGTTCTTCATGGCATGATGGAATTGATGCATTAAATTTATCTACTGAAACCTTATAAAGTAATTTTATTCCCAAAGAATCACAAAAAATTTGATATGCGTGCTTTTCTGATACTAAATGAATATTATCAAGACAATCCTTAAATAACTTTTCCGTAGTTTCATAAAGATTGATGTAGGTGATTGTATCGCCAAATTCATTCATCATAAAAAGTGTTGATTTAACACCAGGTTTATGAGCCACTAATAAAATACTATCGCCTAAAAGCTCATAATCAATTACATACAAATCCTTATCTTCGATGATTCTTTTTGCCTTTGAAGTAACATTTGCAGTCCCTAGCATGTTTATTTCTTGGATAAATTCCACATCAATCTTCTGATTTTCAAAATTTTTTATTTCAACCTCTTTTTCTATATAAGCGACATGAGAAAAGGTTAGCTTGAGTGGCAATTTATTTAACTCAATTATATAAAAACCTTTATCGTTGCTTATTGTCCCTGTTTTTGTACCATTAACTAAAATATGAACATTTCCAATTGGCATTTCATTATCCGCATCACGAATAAAACCATAAACTTTATAAGAAAGGTTATTTTGCGAATGCAGGTTGTTTGCAAAAAAAAGAGCAATTAATATAAAAATAAGTTTATTCATTAAGCAACTTTTTAGCTCGTTCGGAATAAAAACCATCGTCAGAAATAATTTCATTTAATATTTTTTCAGATTGGATATCATTATGCATTTTTTTAAGAGATAATGCTTTATACCATTTTGCCTCTTCGTAAAATGTGTTTATTGAAATTTGAATTACATTTTCGAAACAAGCAATCGACTTTTCTGAATTTTTTAAATGATAATAACATAAACCCAAATAAAAATTGGCGTTAATGTCATCAGGATAATGCTGAATTATAGTTTGAAAATTATTTTTTGCCGATTTGTAATTATTTTTTGAGAATAATTCCATCGTTTCGTACAAATATTGAACATAGGGTATTTTTTCAAATTCACTTTTCTCGTCAGAGCCCTTTAAGATTGTTTGTCGATTTTCAAATTTAGCATCTAATGCTTGCTCAAGCTCCGATAAATTGGTTGGCATACGGTTAAGATAAACAACAATTTTCAAATCAAACATATAATAAATGGGAGCATTCGAGCGGATTAAATTTTTAACATTTTTAGTTATCATAGGAACATCGGCTTTTTCAGAATTCACTTTTGGAATGCGTTGAATCATTTCTGTTTTAACGCTGTTGCTTTCTTCATTAATATGTTGTTTTGAGGTTTTTTGAGTTGTCATTTTCTCAGATAACTGAATATTTTCATTCGAAGCTATTTCATTATTGAAATAAAATTTATCCGCATTGTTTTCTTCTCTTTTCTCAATTTGTTTTTCTGCTTTTTTCGAACTTTGCCTAGAGGTTGTTACATAAAATATTGCCAAAAATGCAATCAAAAGAAATATGGCTGATAATGTTAAAATAACAATTGTATTAGGATGCGATTTTCTATAACGTCGCTTCAGTTTTGCCAAATCTTCTATTGCTAAGGGATTATTTGAAAAACCATCGTAAGCATCGCTATTCAAATTGTTATTATTAATTTTATATTCTATTTTATGAATTTCAATTTGAGTCAAATTATTATTATTCAAATAATTAGTTATCTCTTTTTTTGAAAGACGGTCAGTGTTAGCGAAAATCTTATGCAACAAATTTTTCATTTTTTAAATTGATTAATAATGTTTCGCTTACCATTTTGTATATAGCTTTTAACCGAGTTTTTAGAAAATCCTGTTTTAACCGATATTTGATTATAAGTCATTTCTTCAAGATAAAACATTTTTATACATTCTTGTTGTTCAATGTTCAGTTCAGCAATTATTTGCTCAAGTTTTTTTACATTTTCCTTTTTGTGTTCTTCTACATCATTTTCAATAGAAATTTCCAACTCAAAATTTTCATCACAAAATATTTGTTCCCTATCCCGCTGTCTTTTTTCTGTTCGGATTTTCATCAAGCAATAATTTCTACTTACAGTGTAAACCCAAGAATTAAAATTTAAAATTTCAATCTTTTTGACCTCAATCAAAATTTTTTCAAAAATATGAATTACAGAGTCTTGACTCTCGCACCTATCTTTTAAATACTTTACACATAATCCGTAAATTAAATGATAGTAACGTTCGTAGATAATTTCCATAAAAATATTATCCCCAGAGTCTTTAAATTTTTGTAAGATTTCTTCATCTGAAAGATTTTTTGCTTTATGTTTTTTTCCAAATATCATTTTAATTCAACGAATAAGGGTTTCCAAAATTATCTCTTTTTTCGGTTTTCTCGTTCAATAAGGATATCAAAATAACTTTTTGATTCAATTACAACCACGCCACCTGTAACATCACCGTATTCAGCAGGAATTCCACCAGAATACATCATAAAACTGCCTGTCATTCCACTTGGAAGTCCATTTTCAAGGCTCGCAACTTTAATCCCATCAATATAAAATCCAGATGCTCCGTTTCTTGAGCCTTTGAAGTATAACTCTGTTCCATCATCGCTCACGTTTACCTCAGAAGATGTTGAACGTATTACACTCGGAATATTTCTATTATTCGGAAGGTTCTCCAATAATTCAGGGGCAACAGATATTCTCATGGGGTCATCTTCTTTTATCAGTTTTTCTTGATATTTTACAACAGCATCTCCCAGTAAAATCCCATCTTCGATTAAAATTACTTTTTTCAAAAAAGTAATTTCATTTGATTTAACTACAACAGATTGAATCTCTTTGGTTTGAAATCCCATCATTGAAACAAACAAATTGTATAAACCCGGTCGTAGCGGCTTAATGGTGTAATTTCCGTCAAAATCTGTAACGGCACCTTGTTTAATTCCAGAAACTTCTAAATATACATTTGCTCCAGGAAGAGGTTGGTTTGAATTGTCAACAATAACACCTTTTATAGCTCCTGTTGATTGCGAAAAAGCATTCCCTATTACGAATGCAATTAAACTGAACATAATAATTTTTTTCATGGCTCTAAATTTTTGATTTTAGCTAAGATGCCACTAAATTTAGATTTCCATAAAAAGAATACATTTTTTCTAAAAATATCTGTTTATGACATTTTCAATAAAACCCGATTTTTATTATCGAAAAAATCAACACAAGCTAGAATGTAAACTGCAAGCCGGCTCGAATTCCAAACTTTGGAATATCGGGATTGTCGAGATAAGAAAGTCGCCAAAGAGCATCGATTCGAATAAGTTTCAGAATATTTTCGATACCCACGCCAGCTTCCATATATGGTTTACTTAAGCCATCGAGAGGTTCGGGAAAAATAAGAATATTGCGATTTTCATCACGTAAGGTTCCGTAAAGAATTTTTGTCGAAACTACTTCACGCCATTTCAGTTTTCGCAGCAGAGGGAAATGATTCAAGAAAAAACCTTCGAAATGATGTTCCATATCAAGGCTAATATATTGGTCGCTAACAAATTCGTAATAATTCATCATATTAAATGAGTATTCGTCGAATGCATACGTTTCGTTTCCCTCGTGAAGTTGAAGCAAAGGATACGGAATGTTACCGAAAATTTTTCCTACATCGACCAAATATTTAAAATATCCAAAAGGATTTACATTAAACCAATGTCTAATGTTAAAATTAATTTTTTCGTAATGATAGTCGCTACCAAAAAAATCTTTAATTCCTGCTGTTAAATGCAAATTCAAGACAGGATATTTCGTTCCCAAGCTTGTGCGTTCAAACTTTCCAGTTAATATTTTTTCTTTGTATGCAAAATGCGTACTTAGTGTAAGTTCAGATGTGGTTAAATTTTCGATAGAAACAGTCTCGTTAGAAACAATTTTGTCGAACGATATAAATCGTGTAGGTGTGAGAGTTCGGTGCGAAAACGATATTTTATTAGAAAAGCCTTGAAACCATTCTTTTTCGTAATGGCAATCGATTTGACTTACCATCGATAGTTTGTTATTCGGATTTCGACGAAGCACCGACGATAAAATATTATCTTCCATAAAGGCATTCTGACTTTGTCCAAGTTGCTCAACATCGTATTTGTACGAAGCTCCAAAACCGTTTTTCGGCAAAACACTAAATAAATATACAAAGCCTCCGCCATATTTGAATTTTTGGTCTTTGGTTCCGTAAGCTAAAAATCCATCGAACATAATTTTTGTGCTGAATGCATTACTTGTTCGTCCTCCTAATCTGAAACGGTTTCCCTCCAAATCGTTGAAACTATACATGGTATAATACGGACCAAATTCAAAATTCCCAAAAACTTTATATCCCGTATAAAACATCATAATTAAATCGGTAAAAGTCTTAAAAACCGGAACTTCGCGAATGGAATCAACCATTGTATATATCGCTTCTTCTTTTTTGCTTATTTCTTCGTGTCGGGCAACTCTCCAAAATTCATCGCTTTTATGGTAAATACTATCGTCGAGAATAATGTTTTGCGAGAGTTTAAAAATATCGTCTTTAAGCTTGGGTTCGATTACAATATTTTTGTACGAAGTTGTTTTTTTTCCAAAAAATCCAACTTGCTTATCGGATAAATTAAAATCGACAAAAATATTTTCCTTTTTCATGAACCAAACCAAGTTGTTTACTCGCTCATATTCGTATGATGCGACCAAATCGTTAACCAAATTAATGTTTGCATCTTTGGCAATACGAACCTGAACCTTTTTTATGGCAAATGTTGTATCGTGCACCCAAAAATCTCCGGTAAAAGTCGGCTCTTGTTTTCGCTTGGGTTTGAATGAAATTTGGTAACACCACTGGTTATCGAGATACATGCTATCGACCAAATAATACTTGTAATATGCTTTTCCGAAATTTGCAACTGGACTAATAAAACCTTTTTCAAAAATATTGATGTAGTTGTTATATATATTGATATTCTGATATAAATTACCGGTAAGTTGCGATACGCTTTCGTTAGTCAAACCAGATATTTTTGATGCTTTTATTTCTTCTTTTTCGCCTCTAGGATTGCGATTAAAATAATAATCCGATAAGGTTTCGGATATGAACACGGGCAAATATGATTTTCCAGTTATTGCCGATGTATCGACATAATCGAATATAAATTGAAAGTTCTTAAATACTCGTTGATTTTTGTATTCTTCATCTAGATTATTAACATCAATTTCAATTTTTGAATACACTTCGTATTGGTACGAAGTCAACCTATCAGGGTCGTTAATCTCTTTATTTGTAATAATTTTATCTAATAATATATGTGCCGGATTTTCGCCTGGAAGCACAATTACTTCTCCCAAATTGATATTATCCGATTCCATTTTAACATTTAATTCCTGATACCTCATTTTTTGAACGCCAAAAGTTTTAGGTTTAAATCCGAGATACGAAAATATAAGCGAATCGGAAGGTGTTCTTGTTTCTAAAAAATAATCGCCATTGAAATCGGTTATTGTCCCGATTTGGGTTCCTTTGAACGAAATATTTACAAATGGCAAGGGTTCGTTTGTAGAAGCATCTATTATTTTTCCGCGAATTTTTGTGGTTTGGGAAAATATTATTCCCACATTAAAAATCAATAAAGAAACAAGAAAAAATATTTTTTGAAATCTATTCAGCATAAACATAATTAGAAATGTAAATATAATTCTTATTTGCTGTGGTTGTATGTAAATTTTGTTAAAAAACAGAAATCGAGTCAGGAGCAATTTTATTTTACCAATATTACAAATGTTTTTTTTATAAAACGAATTTTTAAATTCGCCGCCCCTTCCATTTATATGTTGAAAATACGCTTAAAAAAGGGATTATAGATGTATAAATTATATGAAAAACTTGAAAGAAAAAGAATACATAAATATTTAATTTTTTTCGAAAAGTAGCTGCTGCTAAACTGATTAAAATATACTCAATAATTGTTTTTGTGATAAAGAGCAAAGCCAAAGGGAACAAAACATTAGGAAGCCAATATGCCAATATAGCAGTACTTAACAAACTTAAATTGAACAAAAAAACGATTAAGCCAATCGTTAAAATATGAACATCAGCGTGGTTTTTATTTTTCCCCGCCCAACGTATTCGTTGATGTATAAATTTAGGTATTGAATGTTCTGATTTTGTAGTAACCAATGCATCAAATGAGTTTAGGTATCGAATCTGTTTTTTATTTTTTTTTAGATTAATTAGTAAAAACATATCGTCGCCCGAAGCCAACTCTTTTTTTGTTGCATTTTGCAAGTCGAGATAAGCTTGTTTTTTATAAATCAGATTTGCACCATTGTTCATAATCGGGATATTTATGCTGCAAGCACCGGCGGTTGAAGCTTGCAATGCCATAAAATCATAAAATTGAAATTGGTTTAAAAATCCGAATTTTTTTTCAAATGTAACTGGAGCAATCATCATATCGGGCTTCTCTTTCTCGTAAAACGAAACAATCGTCGTAAGCCAATTTTCGCCGAAAGTGCAGTCGCCATCTGTAGTAATAATTATTTCGCCCGAAGCAACGCTTATTCCTTTGTCGATGGCAGTTTTTTTTCCGATTTCGGAATCGTTTAGTTCGATTATTTTTAAGTTTTCTAGTCTTACATTTTCGAGAATTTCAAGGGTTTTATCCGATGAATGGTCGTTGATGATAATGATTTCGAAAAAATCTTTTGGATATGTCTGAATTGAAAGAGAATTCAGCAATTGTTTTATGTTTTTTTCCTCGTTGCGAACGGCAATAATTATCGAAATCCGAGTTGTTGTTGACACCAAGGTATCTGCGTAGTAATCGAGTCGCAACCATCCGAAAATAAATAGAAAAATTAACGAAAAATATGCAATTCCTAATATTATGAAGATTGTTGATAAAAGCATTTATTTTCGTTGTGCAATCATTTCTTCTGCCATTAAATATCCGTGTGCGGTTGCATAAATAATTGAGCGAGTGGCACCTGAACAATCGCCAACAAATTTTAAATTTGGAAATTTTTCATTATTTAATGCGTTTGAATAAAATTTAATTTCGGGTGCATAAACCAAATTATCAGGGTTTGCAATTCCTGGAACAATTTCGTTTAGGGTTTCTATAAACTCAATAATACTTTCCATAATTCGTCGAGGAAAAGCAAGATTTATATCTCCCAAAATATATTTGTCTTCTTCTAAGGTTGGAAGTACGCGATATAAATTTTTGGTTCGTTTTGAGTTTTTAAAATGGCTATATGTTTGTAGAATAACTTTGTCGGGACCTGCAAGCAAATTCGACATTTTTGCGATATACGAGCCATATCCGATTGGGTCGTTAAACGGTTCGGTTAATTTAATGGTTACTAGAATGGCAAAGTTTGTATTTTTACTTTTTTGTTTCAATTTTGCATGTCCGTTAACGGTTGTAAAATCGTCGTAATTTTCAGTAACAACATATCCGCTTGGATTGTTGCAAAAAGTACGAACTGTGTAGCCTGTTTTACTTTTATAACGAATCTTAAATTCGTACATTTCTTTATTCAGTTCATCAACCACGTGGTCGGGAACTTCGTAGCGAATTCCAAGGTCAACTTTGGTATTGTCAAGTATTAACTCAGGGTAATCTGTAATGGTTTTTTTTATGAGTTTATGACCGCTTCGACCTACCGCAACAACAACCTTGTCGAAAACTTCGCCATTGCTTAATTTTATTTTATTTTCATGATTCTCGACTTGTGTAATCTCCTGATTGAAATGAAAATGAACATTTTTATACAATTTAAAATTTTCGTAAATATTATACAAAACTTCTTTCAATTGGTCGGTTCCGATATGATAAAAATCAGATGTAATTGGCTGGAAGCCTTTTGCATAAAACTGATTGTAAAACTTTTCGCTGCTAAACGACTGTCCGGTTTCGACAGTTTTGTTATCGGTATGGCTTATGTAATAATCGACCAATTGTTTTTGTAATTCACGATTTATGTAAATATCGCCCCCCATTTCGTTTGATACAAATAATTTTCCATCGGCTCTAATTCCCGATATACTAGAAGAATAGATATCTTTACTTTTTTCAAACACGTGAATTTCGAAATCTTGATCTTTAATCTTTTCTATAAATCCGATAGCCGCAGCTCCAAATCCGATAATTGCAATTTTATTCATAAATAATGTTACAGATTAATAAATGTGATTTTCTTAAGACGATTTAAAGATACAATTAAAAAAGAAAAACTCGAGAAGTTCGTTGAAAGAAATTTTTAGTAACCAAACCCGCTGATGTTTTAATAGTTCAAACAATAGTTATTGAGAATATTTCAAATGAATACTCAATCGTAATCGCTTTTCGGATTTATTTTTTGATGATTTGTGTATTTGATTATCAACTGATAAACGAATATAATTTTTTTAAATTTTCTAGTCTTTTAAATGCTTTTACCTCAACAATATCTGTTCATGCGTGTTGAAATTCAGATATTTTACTCCTGAATTTAAAAAAACTTCGTCGTTCTTTTTTAATTTGGACTTTAAATAATAATTTTGCGACAAACATATAACTCTATGATTTATCCTATACACGTATTCGGTTCGCCCGTGCTTAGAAAAGTTGCTGAGGAAATCGGTAAAGATTATCCTAATTTGCAAACCATAATCGGAAACATGTGGCCAACAATGGAAAAGTCAGACGGAGTTGGACTTGCCGCACCTCAAATAGGATTATCGATACGATTGTTTGTAATCGATACTGAAGTAATGAGCGAAGATGACGAATCATTGAAAAATTTCAGAAAGGTATTTATTAATGCCAAAATTATTGAAGAAAGTGGCGATTCATGGCTTTACAACGAAGGATGTTTGAGCGTTCCAACCATTAGAGAAGATGTTTTGCGTAAACCAACAATCAGGATTCAGTATTACGACGAAAATTTTAATTTCTACGACGAGGTTTACGATGGTGTAAAAGCTCGAGTTATACAGCACGAATACGATCATATCGAAGGAAAATTACTTGTCGATAGAGTTTCGCCTTTAAAAAGACGCTTACTTAAACGTAAACTTACCGACATATCGAAAGGTATTGTCGAGGTTAATTATAAAATTGTGAGTCCATTAATCAAATAATTCATATGAAAAAACTTATTTATCTTTTCGCAATTCTTGGTTTATTTGCATGCAATAGTTCAAATAATTCGAACGAATCGGGCAGCGAAGAATTAATGAAAATTCGTGAGTTAGAAAAAGTTGTTTACAACGATAAAACTATGACTTACGATAAAGCAAAAGGAAATGAATTAATTCGACTTTACGAAGATTTTGCTAAATTTTACGATAAAGATACGCTCACCCCAGGCTTCTTGTTTAATGCTGCCGAACTGGCAATGTCGTTGAAAATGGGCGTAAAAGCGGTTTCTTTGTTCGAAAATGTATATTTGAATTATCCCGATTATAAGAAAGCTCCGGCTTGTATATTTTTAGAAGCCTTTGTTTTCGAAACCTTGTTATTCGACAACAACAAAGCAAAAGAAAAATACACTCTGTTTCTCGAAAAATACCCAACTCACGAACTAGCCGACGATGCACAAGCTTCGATAAATAATCTCGGTAAAAGCTTAGAAGATTTGGTTCGCTCATTCGAGGAGTCCGATTCATTGGCGAAAAAATAATGAAATCTTCATTCTTTGAAGATATCAGGAGCTATCCATTTGTTAGATTAGTATTTCCATTAATTTTAGGCATTTTATTTCGAATCAATTTTGCAATTCCCTCAATCATCAGCTTTCCTATCCTGATTTTTCTTTTTCTTTTCCTTACCATTCTTTTTATTTTGCCGATAACCCAAAAATATAATCTGCGTTGGATGTTCGGCATTTTTGTTTTCGGATTTTTATTTGTATCAGGCATAGAGCTTGTAAATCGAAAAGGATACGAAAATCACACTACTGAATTTTTAAATAAAGGTTTTATCGTCGCTTCGATTACTGAAAATACAACCGAAAAAGATAAAATAATCAAAGCTATTTTAGATGTTAAAGCTATTAAAAGCGATAACGAATGGTTTTCGTCGGAAGGAAAAACCATTGTGTATTTTGAAAAAGACAGCCTTGCAAAAACATTAAATATTGGCGACGAAATTATATTCGAGCCAAAATTCGATGAAGTCGAAAATGCAGGAAATCCTCACGAATTCGATTATAAAAAATATTTAGCATTTCACTTAATTACACAGCAAACATATCTGAAATCAGGCAAGTGGAATGTGTTTAAGCGTGCTGGAAGTCGTGGAATTATGTATTATTCAGAAATGTGTCGTCAGTATTTGCTTAGCTTATTTCAACAATCGAATATCACAGGTGACGAATATGCCGTTTTGTCGGCTCTTACCTTGGGATACAACAACAAGCTGGAAGAAGATATAAAAAAAGCCTATTCTTCGTCAGGAGCTACGCATGTATTATCGGTTTCGGGTTTGCATGTCGGAATTGTGTATATTGTGATGGGATATTTATTGCTGTTTCTTCGCAAAAGTAAATTTGGAATGATTTTGCGAACTACCATTTTGATACTTTTTTTATGGGCTTATGCTTTTGTAACAGGACTTTCTCCGGCAGTTATGCGTTCAGCAACTATGTTTTCGTTTGTAGTTTTGGGTTCGGCATTACGCCGAGAATCGAGTATTTATAACACCTTGGCATCATCTGCGTTTTTCTTAATTTTTCTTAATCCGTATGTAATTACAAATATTGGCTTCCAATTAAGTTATCTCGCACTTATCGGAATTGTTTTTTTTCAAGCGAAGATTTACAATTTGATTTATGTAAAAAACTATTTCTTAGACAAAATTTGGGCATTAGTTGCTGTTTCCATTGCAGCTCAGCTCACCACAACGCCTATAAGCTTGATGTATTTTCATCAATTTCCGAATTATTTTTTGATTTCGAACATTGTAGTTGTACCATTGTCAACCTTGATTGTTTACGCTGCGATGATTTTGCTGGCTTTTTCTTTTGTTCCTTTTCTAACTGTTTGGCTAGGGAAAATGCTTTCTTTTTTAGTATATGCTTTAAACAAATCGGTAATACTGGTTGAACAGTTGCCTTATGCTATTTCGTCGGATATACAAATTGACGGTTTTCAAGTTTTATTATTCTATGTTTTAATCATATTTATAGGTCTTACCATTGTTTATCGACGAGTTTTGTATATTCAAATTTCGTTTGTTAGTATTGTTTTTATTTTGGCGATTGGTATATATAATTCGTACCATGCCATTCATCAAAAGAGGCTCATTGTTTACAATATGCGCGGAACGTCGGCGTATAATTTTATCGACGGCGATGACAATATTCTTTTTTCAAACTATCAGGCAAAAATGGATTATAGCAAAATGCTTTACAGTGTAAAAAATAATTGGTTAAACATGGGAGTTAGCAACGAAAAAATTATCGACCTAAGTCAATTAGGAAGTCAATTTTTATTCTCAAATCTAATGACAATTGATAATCGGCATATTTTTGTAAAAAATAATTTTATTCAATATTACGATAAACGTATTTATTTATTGAAAGATAAAATTGAATTGGATTTGGTCGAAAACTCCAAAATTAAGGTTGATTACATAATTGTTTCGAATAATTGCAAAGTTCCAATTGACGAACTACAACATAAATTCAGTAATCCCAAATTTATAATCGACTCATCAAATTCAACAACTGTTGTCGATTATTGGAAAACTGTATGCAAGGCTAGCAAAATTTCATTTCACAATGTAAATGAACAAGGTGCTTTTGTTGTTGAAATATAGGCTTGTGTAATTTAGACATTGTTGTGTTTTGAGCAACTCTAAGAAACGAATTATTAGAGAAAATGAGAATAAAAAAGAGGGTGTCTCGACTTTTCGAACACCCTCTTGCAGTAATTTGTAAAATTGACCTAGAAAGTAAAACAAAGTCCTGCTGTGAAAGGATATAGTTCGGGACCTTTATTTTCTTCGAAAAGAGTTGATAAGTTATAGTTTGCAAACAATTTCAAGGCACTTATTCCTACTCGTGCGGTTACTCCGTATTCGAACAACGATAGGTTGAAGTCGTTACGAATTTTGTCTTTATATTCTGAGTTGTTTGTCTCATACACTTGTTTAGAATGTGTTCCGATTCTAATTCCTCCAAATCCTCCAATCGCAGCATAAAACATTGCTCCATCTTCGTCATCATCGTCTTCAATTTCTTCGCCTGAGTTATTGGTCGCTTTTCGTAAAGGTGTTTGGAATTCGAATAATAATGGAATGGTAAGATATGTTGCTGTAAGTTTGTATTTGCTCACATCTTTATTGATTAGTAACGAATCGGAAATTACATTAATTGGACTCGCATTGTGATCCAACACCACATTATTATTAAGTCTGTAATTGTTTATTTGCAAACCCATACCTGTTGTGATTCCGAAATTATTTTTAACGATTGGAATATTAAATTCCATAAAGTTTAGATTTACGCCTAATGATTTTGTGGCTCGAAGTTCCATAAAGGCATCGGCAGGAGATAAAGTAAGCGATTGACTCGATGTAACATAATTATTTATTCCGAGTTCGATTCCAGCCCAATGACCATTGAATTTTCGTTCCTTTTTCTTAATAATTGTAGTGTCTGATTCGTCCATATGACGAGGGTTTTCATGCCAACCATCTGTTCTGTCACCAATTACAACTTCTTTTCCTCCAATACGTACTATAAAGTTTGTGTCTAAGTCAGATGATTTAATTTCTATACTTTCATCATCTATAGTTACTTGAATATCATCAACCTTATACACAGTTGTAGTATCAAGCTCTTGAGCAAAAATATTTGCTGAAATTATTGTTCCGATTAAAAATAACATTAGTGTTTTCATAATTTTATAGTTTTATATGTTTTTAATTTATTTTCTTATTTTGATTGTAAAACGAACAACATATTAAAAAAGTTACAGCACAAATCTTTTTATTCTACATTAAATTTAAATTTATACAATAGGTTTTGACCAATTATTCCCGAATAATCATTAAGCTCATTAAGCTCTTCAATTTTTTTCTCAACATGCGATTTAAAAACATTATCGCTTGCATTGATTTGGTTGATAACTAAATTTCCGCTTTTGTCAACAAATAAATCGATTAGAACTATGCCTGATTTATTTTCAATTTTTAAGTTTTCGGGATACGAAATGTGTTTTTTAACTAAGCTTGCTAATTGTTTTTTTGCTTTAACTTTTAAACCATCGGCTGATACAGTCGATACACACAACACAACTAAAGCTATTGCAAATACTGTTTTTGAAATTACTGTTTTCATATTTTTTAATTTTAAGTTTTTAAATTTGGACATAAAACGAACATCCGTTTCAAAAAGTTACAACGAAATTTAAAAAACAATATAAATGGCTTAAAGTCAGGTGTATAATTTATATAAAAGCAGAATTGCTTTTTAGTTAAGTTGGCGATGAATTCAAAACATTTGCATATTTGTTTAAAACCTATTGAAAATAAAAATGCTATTATCAACAGTCGATAAGCAATACTAAATTCCAGCAAAAACTATAAGCTGCTCTCTATAATATTCGTGAAAAAGTCGGTTAAATTAAGTCCATCGGCACGAACTTGTTGAGGCACGATACTATTTTTGCTCATTCCCGGAACGGTGTTTATTTCGAGAAAATATAATTTTTCATCGTGAATGATATAGTCAATTCGAACCACTCCTTTGCAATTAAGCACTTTGTAAATTTTCTTTGAGGTTTCTTTACATTCTTTTTCCAAACTAGGCGATATTCTTGCCGGAGTTATTTCATTACTTACTCCTGGAGTGTATTTTGCCTCGTAATCGAAAAATTCTTTTGTGCTTACTATTTCGGTAATTGGAAGGGCTTTGATTTCGCCACTTTTGCTATATACTCCATTGGTAATTTCGGTTCCTGAAATAAACTCTTCGATAATAGCTTCATGATCTTCTTTTAAGGCAAGTTCTATGGCTGATTTGATATCTTCAACTTGTTTTACTTTTGTTGTTCCAAAACTCGATCCCCCATTGTTGGGTTTTACGAAACATGGCAATCCTACTTTTTCGACAATTTCTTTAGAATTGATTACATCGTTGCGACGGATTATGATTGATTTAGCCGTAATTACACCATACTCTTTAACAAAAAGCTTGGTTGCAAATTTATTGAATGTCAACGCTGATGTAAAAGCACTACAAGTTGTGTATGGAACTTTTATTAAATCGAAATACGATTGTAAAATTCCATTCTCGCCTGGAGTTCCATGAATTGCAATCAGAGCACAATCGAATTTAATTTTTTGATTTGATACAGCAATGCTGAAATCGTTTTTATCTACATTTATGTTTTCGTTGGACGAAAGATTCCATTTGCTCCCTTTAACATGAATTTTGTAAACATTATATTTTTCTCTATCTATAATTCCTTCCAATTGTTCGGCACTTTGAATAGAAATTACGTACTCAGACGAGTCTCCTCCAGCTAAAATTGCAATGTTTTTTTTCATATTCGGATTGTTTTTGTAAGGTTAAAACTAATACAAAAATCAAGATTATTTTTTATCGTGTTTTAAAAGATAATAACGAAGATATTAACACTAGAACAGACTCGCATATTTATTTAAAGCAATTATTTTCAAAAAAAATATCGCTTAAAAATTCAAAATGCTATATTTGTTGTAAATGAACATGAATAAATTATTTCGAAATTTTTTGACTTGGCGATTAAAAAACATGTCAAATCGTCAATTCATGATGATATTGAGTGTTTTTGCTGGATTTTCAGCAGGAGTAGCTGCGGTTATTTTAAAAAACACCGTACATTTTATTCAAAAATTACTTACGAGTGATTTTGCAGATAATTATTACAACTTTTTATATTTTGCATATCCCACGATTGGAATTTTAATTGTTGTATTATTTATAAAATATGTTGTTAGACGCCCAGTGCGACATGGTATTCCAAGTGTGTTATATTCTATTTCAAAAAACAATGGAATCATTAACCGACACAATATGTTTTCGTCGATAGTAACCAGTGCTCTTACAGTTGGTTTTGGGGGTTCAGTCGGGCTGGAGGGTCCAACTGTTTCAACGGGTGCAGCTATTGGGTCAAACATCGGAAGAATGTTTCATTTAAACTATAAGCAAATTATTCTTTTGATAGGTTGTGCGGGAGCTGGGGCTATGGCTGCAATATTTAAAGCTCCAATTGCTGCAATCGTTTTTGCGATAGAGGTTTTAATGCTCGATTTAACCATGATGTCGATGATTCCATTGTTAATAGCAACAGTTACAGCAACCATAACTTCTTATGCATTTTTAGGACAAAACGTGTTGTATCCATTCGAAATTCTTGAAAAATTCAAGTTAAGTGATATTCCTTATTATGTGGTTTTAGGTTTAGTCGCAGGATTGATTTCAACCTACTTTACCCGAATGTATATGTTTATCAATAAATTGTTTGGGAAAATACAAGGGTGGGGATATAGACTAATTATTGGAGGCATAACTTTAGGTGTGTTGATTTTCTTTTTTCCTTCGCTTTATGGAGAAGGTTACGAGGCTATTAATTTAAGTTTAAATGGAAATACTGAATATCTTTTCGATAATAGTATTTATTATGAGTATATCAATAGCTTCCCGACAATAATATTATTAATGTCCGCAATTATTTTATTAAAAGTTATTGCTACATCGGTTACTTTTGGTAGTGGTGGAATTGGAGGAATTTTTGCTCCTTCGCTATTTATTGGAGCCAATACCGGTTTGCTTTTTGCTAAAACGGCAAATTATTTTAATGCAAATATCTCGGAAAGTAATTTTGCTTTAGTTGGAATGGCTGGCTTAATATCAGGAATTATTCACGCTCCATTAACCGCAATTTTTATGATTGCAGAAATCACGGGAGGATATTGGTTATTTATGCCATTAATGATTGTATCAACCATTTCGTATGCAACTACACGAATATTTGAACCAAACTCAGTTAACACTAAATTGTTGGCGAAAAGAGGAGAACTTATTACACACGATAAAGATAAAGCCTTGCTGATATTGATGAAGATTGACAAACTGATTGAGCGAAATTTTATAACAATCAATCCCGATGCAAATTTAGGCGATTTGGTTAAAGTAATTTCGGATTCAAAACGAAATATTTATCCGGTTGTTGAAGACGATGGAACTTTTGTCGGAGTCATTACTCTTGATCAAGTTCGGAATATTATTTTTAAACCCGAATTATACAAGACAGTGTTTGTTCGCGATTTGGTTTATATGCCTCAAGACTCAGTTGAATCAGATGATTCGATGGAAGATGTAACTTCAAAATTTCAAGCAACAGGATATTTCAACTTACCAGTTATCGACGATGGGAAATACATCGGTTTTGTTTCAAAAGCAAACGTTTTTGAATCGTATCGCCGATTGTTAAAGCAATTTTCAGAAGATTAAAGAAGTTCGTAAAATGCTATTTTTTGTCTTTCCGAACTTCTTTGAGAGGAATCTTTCTTATTCCAATGGGAGTAGATTTCTCGTAGTAAACTCGAAATAACAAGAAATAATGAACAGAACTAATTATTGGAGTTTGCTTTGTACATCGTAATAAGTTTGTTAAGTTGAACATTAAACGAAAGACTCAATTCTGTCATTATTGCCCTACAAAATAGAAATCTCACATTGACGTTAGCATGTTAAACAAAATCATTAATTTCAACGTTTTGTTTTATTGATTAACTTTGGTTCAGTCAAACAATTATTTTGAAAATACTTTTTTCAACATTCGCATTTTTGTTTATTGCCGCTTATTCGTTCTCTCAAGTGAAATCGAATTTGCGACAAAAAGAAATTATTGTCTTAACCGATACCATCACTATTGATACACTAAGTATTGTTCCAAAAACCTTTTTTATATTTACAAAAGACAATCAATTAGTTTCTGATAGTTTATATTCCATAGATTACGCAAAATCGTCGTTAATTTTATCCGAAAATTTACAAAAAATACATTCTAAACTTACGCTTCGATATCGGGTGTTTGATTTTTATTTCGCAAAAATATATTCTGCAAAAGAAAAGAATCCTTTAATACATAACAACTTCGATGAAAAATATTTTTCATATAAATACAAATCGAAAAACGAAAAAAATATTTTAGATAAGGAGCAGTTAAACAAGAGTGGAAGCATTTCGCGAGGAGTTTCGTTTGGCAACAATCAAGATGTAATTGTGAATTCAAATTTGAACCTTCAACTTGCCGGAAAATTATCCGACGACATAAATATTTTGGCAGCAATTTCCGACAACAATATTCCCATTCAACCCGATGGGAGCACACAACAACTACAAGATTTCGATAAAGTTTATATTACATTATTTAACGAAAAATATCGCTTAACTGCAGGAGATTTTGAAATTACGAAACCAAAAGGTTATTTTTTGAATACATACAAAAAAGTTCAAGGATTAATCGTTTCTTCAACGTCAGAAATCGGTAAAAAACATGACATTACCATTGCCTCAAGCCTAAGCGGAGCAGTATCGAAAGGAAAATATTGTAACAAAAGTATTCAGGCAGTTGAAGGAAACCAAGGACCGTACAAGCTTAATGGCTGCGAAAACGAAACATACATCATTATTCTTTCGGGAACCGAAAAAGTATATATCGACGGAAAGCTCATAAAACGAGGTGAAGAATTTGATTATGCGATTGATTATAACGCTGCGGAGATTACATTTACTCCAAATCAACCTATAACAAAAGATAAACGAATTGTTATTGAATTTGAATATTCCGATAAAAATTACGCACGATTTACCTTGTTTAACAGCAACGAGATCAAATCCAAAACTGGAAATTATTGGTTAAATATTTTTTCGGAATCCGACAGTAAAAATCAGTCTCTTCAACAAGAATTATCCGACGAACAAAAAATCTTACTTTCAAATATCGGCGACAGCACCAATTTGGCTCTAGTTCCTAATATAGATAGCGTTGCATTTTCGAGCGATTTAATCCTTTACAAAAAAATTGACACATTAGTTTTCGAAACAACATACAACAACGTTTATGTTTATTCGACAAATCCCGACAGTGCATTTTATAAACTCGGTTTTTCGTATGTAGGAAAGGGCAAAGGCGACTACGTTCAAGATATTACAACAACAAACGGAAAAGTTTACAAATGGGTATCGCCATACAATGGCTTTCAACAAGGCGATTATATGCCAATTGTGTTGCTGATAACTCCAAAAAAGAAACAAATGATGTCGATTGGCGGAG
Source organism: Bacteroidetes bacterium GWF2_33_38 (assembly GCA_001769505.1). Taxonomy (GTDB): domain Bacteria; phylum Bacteroidota; class Bacteroidia; order Bacteroidales; family GWF2-33-38; genus GWF2-33-38. The sequence continues at coordinate 63,137 of MEOF01000027.1, read as the reverse complement.
TCGAACAAATTGGAAAAAACACTTTTTCAAAATTTGAATTTTCGCTTTCAAACAACGACGTAAACACATTTTCGGCATCGAATAGTAGCGACGATAATGGATATGGACTTTTTGTTGAATTGCTTCAGAAAATTCCATTATCCGATTCCGACAAAGTGGTTTTAAACAGTTCGGCAAACTATCGGTTTATTCAAAAAAACTTTTCTCCCATAGAGCGATTCAACAATATTGAATTTGAACGTGATTGGAATTTAGGCCAGTCAAACTCGCAAATTAATGAACACTTATTAAATTTTAATCTCGATTTTATCGATAAAAAACGAGGACGAGCAAGCTACGATTTTGACTATATGATGCGTGAACAATATTTCAATGGAATAAATAATCGATTGAAAGGAAATTATAAAAATAAAGGATTTGAAATTCTTGTAAACGGAAGTTTTTTAAATTCAAGCACACAACTAAACACAACTAATTTTTTACGACACAGTGCAAGCCTTTCGAAGACGATAAAAGGGATAACATTGGGTATTCGCGAAGAAGCCGAAAACAACCAATGGTTTAACAAAGTAAACGACACTTTGCTTAACAATAGTTTTTCGTTTCAGGTACTTGAAGCATTTTTGCAAACAGCCGACTCTTCAGAAAATCATTTTTTTGTAAGTTATCGTAATCGAAAAGATAATCTGCCAAATCAAAATGAACTCATGTATAATTCTCTTGGCGAGGATATTAAGTTTGGAGTTGTGTTGAATAAAAATAAATTTCATACATTAAAAATCACATCAAATTATCGCAAATTAACGTTAAAAGACAGTTTGCAAAGTTCGCTTAAACCCGAAAGTTCAATAACAGCAAGAATCGAAGACAATTTTAAATTACTGAAAGGCTCAATTAGTTCAACCACATTTTACGAAATTGGTTCAGGATTAGAAATTAAAAAAGAGTATGTTTTCGTAGAAGTCGCTGCTGGTCAGGGAGTTTATTCATGGACAGATTACAACGGAAACGGAATCAAAGAAATCGACGAATTTGATATTGCAGTTTTTCAAGACCAAGCAAATTTTATTCGGGTTTACACACCAACTAACGAAATGATAAAGATTTTCAGTACTCAGTTAAATCAAATTTTGAACATTAATCCGATCAAAGCTTGGAATAATAAAACAGGTATTCGAAAATTTTTTACTCGGTTTTCCGACCAGTTTGCCTATCGAATAAATCGAAAAACAACCTTCGATGATTTTTTCAAAAATATAAATCCATTTTTTCTTTCGGTTGATACAATGGTTGTAAGCACGGGGATATCGTTGCGAAATACCTTTTCGTTTAACCGAACAAATTCGAAATACGGTATTGATTTTATTACTCAAAACAATAAAAACAGAATATTGATGATTAATGGTTTAGAAACGCGAACTTATTACATAAACGGACTCCGATTGCGATGGAATATTTCGAGTAAACTCACTCTTATTGATTACCTTAACCAAGGTCAAAAAACGTATGATTCAGAATTTTTAAGTTCAAAAAACTATTTTCTTGACATTACGAGCAACGAAGCTAGTCTTAATTTTCAGCCCGATGTAAATGTTCGACTTTCGTTCTTACATAAGTTTATTCAAAAAATAAATGCCGAAACCGCCGAACAATCCGTCAGTAATAATGTTGGATTTGAAATAAAACACAATAATTTTTCGAAAGCAAACGTTTCACTTTCATTTAATTACATAAATATAGGATACAACTCTACTACAAACACTTCGCTTGCATATGAAATGCTCGAAGGTCTTGCTCCGGGCAACAATCTCACTTGGACAGTAGGATATCAAAAAGTGTTAGCCAATAATTTACAATTAATTTTAAATTATAACGGTCGAAAGTCGAAAGACACAAAAGTAATTCACTCTGGAGGAATGCAACTTAGAGCATTTTTTTAGAAATGTTAAGTGGCAAAGGATAAACATCAAATCTCTGTTTTTGAACAAAAATCAAAATTTCCCTTTATTGACTTCTGCGTTTTATTACGCAGTGTCCATTTTCAGGAGACACTATTGGAAAGAAAATTCGAATTGGTTTCTGCATTTAACATGTCGTCATTCCAACGATTTGGATTATCTGTAATGTAATTAAAAATGTATTCATAACGTTTGTTATTTCTAACAATGTGGTCGTGAAATGAACGTTGCCATGCAAATTCATTATTTCCCAATTCATGTATTTTTTTTGAAATTGTTGTTTTTAACGCACCAATTAATGATGAAATTGATTTGATTTTTATTTCCCGTAGGGACAGGTCGCGACCTGTCCCTACATCGTTCGTTGCAACGAAATCGCGATTTATTTCAAACAATATATGCACATGATTTGGCATTACAACAAAATTGTGAATTTCAATATATTGATATTGATTTGCCAACCATTCAATTTGTTCATGGCAAATTTCACCATATTCATTTAATTGCATTTGATTGTTTACAATTTCTCCAAAATAATTTATTCTGTTTTTACAACATGATGTAACAAAATAGATTGCATCTTGTGAATAATCAAAACCAAACATTCTATTTCGTTTTCGATTTTTCATTGATTAATTTCTTTATTTTTAAAAATGTTTGTTGCGATAATTATTAAGGTAAAAATATTATTGTTGCGTTCGTAGGGACAGGTCGCGACCTGTCCCTACAATGCGACCTGTCCCTACATCGACCGTCCCAACGGGAATGCCAACAATATTTTAAAACAAAATATGCAAATTTTCATTGCAATAAAAATTTTATTTGTTCTGATTTTTTTTTCTTTGTTGTTGATAACACCAATAAGAAAATTATTTCTGAAAATCTTTAGTGAAAAGGATATTTAAAATATTAAGTTCTGAAGTTCTTTTCTTAAAATCATTAAAAATAAAAAGACCTTCAATAATTTCATTTGCATTATATTTACTATTGTCCTTTTCTTTATTCAAAATCCAATAAGTTCTGTTATTTTTTGTTTCATTATTAAGAGTTTCAACAATAATGAAATTTTTATTAAAACCTATTTTTGAAACATAATCAACTCTTCCTATTCCGTCATTATTTCCAATTTTATAATACAACGTTTTGCAAGATGTTTCACCTGGATTATCAGTAACATAATAATTTCCTTCACTCCAATAAGTTTTTTCAATAATATCAACACAACTTGAAAGAGTAAAAATATATATAATTGACAATAAAATTAATAGAAATCTCATATTAAATTCTCTTTCTAATTTCCTCCGTTTCTTTTTCAAAACCAGGTTTTCCGAGCAAAGCAAACATATTTTTCTTGTAAGCTTCAACACCCGGTTGGTCAAATGGATTTACATCTAAAATATAACCGCTAATTGCACAAGCTTTTTCGAAAAAATACAAAGTTTGTCCAATATAATATTCGTTCAATTTTGGCAATTCAATTCTAATATTTGGAACTCCGCCATCAACGTGAGCAATCATAGTGCCGAGTTCAGCCATTTTGTTCACTTCGTCAATTCGTTTTCCAGCAATGAAATTCAAACCATCAATATTTGCACTATCAGTTGGAACTGCAACATTCGAATTTGGTTCTTTTATCGAAATCACAGTTTCAAAAATGTTGCGTAAACCTTCTTGAATATATTGTCCCATTGAATGCAAATCGCTTGTAAAATCAACACTTGCAGGAAAAATTCCTTTGTTTTCTTTTCCTTCACTTTCGCCATACAATTGTTTCCACCATTCGGCAACAAAATGAAGTTTTGGAACATAATTTACCAAAATTTCGTTGGTTTTTCCTTTTTCGTACAAAGCATTTCGAGCAGCTGCATAAACTGCACAAATATTTTCTTCAAAAGCTACATTATTTCCTGAATTTTTTTCGATATGTTTTGCTCCGTCAATCAATTTGCGAATATTGAAACCAGCAACTGCAATTGGCAAAAGTCCAACGGCAGTTAAAACTGAATATCGTCCGCCAATATCGTCGGCAATGTCAAAAGTTGTGTAACCTTCATTGTTTGCAACCTGTTTCAACGCTCCACGTTTTGCATCGGTAACGGCAACAATTCGTTGTTTTGCTTCTTCTTTTCCGTATTTTTTTTCGATATGATTTTTCAAAATTCTGAATGCAATTGCAGGTTCGGTGGTTGTTCCCGATTTTGAAATTACAACAATTCCATACGACTTTGTATCTAAAAGATCAATTAATTCGTGCGTATAATCTTCGCTAATATTTTGACCTGCAAACACAACCAAAGGATTTTTACGGTTCGAGTTTAATGCTTCAAAACTATTCGAAAGTGCTTCAATTACAGCTTTTGAACCTAAATATGAACCACCAATTCCAATAACAACCAAAATTTCAACTTTCGATTTTAAAAGTGCTGCAGTTTTTTCAATTTTAGAAATTTCAGTTTCCGAAATCGACGAAGGCAAATCTAACCATCCTAAAAAATCGTTTCCTTTTCCAGTTTTGTTTTCGATTGCTAAAATATGTTTGCTAATTTCATTTTTATAGCTAAAAACATCGTTTTTCGACACAAAATCATAAATTTTATCGAGCTTAATTTTTATACTTTCCATAGCGATTATTTATATGGTTAATTTTTATAAAAGTATAAAACATTTTTAACAAATTGAAAAAAACGCCCTCGTTTTCTACTATCTGTCCAACAAATAGGTGTTTTAAATAAAACATAAATAATTTCAACATATTTATTCCCAAATGCAACCCTTTAATTTTAAATTTGTCATTTGTATCTGAAAACGTTTTTAAGTTGATTCAATATAATACGGAAATACATCAAGAAATAATTGAGAAAAGCAAAAAAGGCGACCGAAAATCTCAATTCGAATTATATAAGCTTTACGCAAAAGCTATGTATAATATAAGTTTTCGTATGATGAACAAAAAAGAAGATGCGGAGGATATGTTGCAAGAATCGTTTACTGAAGCGTTCAAAAAACTCAACACATTCCGTTACGAATCAACTTTTGGAGCTTGGATAAAACGAATTGTGATTAATAAATGTATAAACGAATTAAAAAGAAGAAAAACAGAATTGGTATTGGTTGAAGATGTTCGCTTAACTTACAAGGACGCAACTGAAGAAAACAATGAAACGGAAATCGAATATGAAGTGCAAAAAATCAGAAATGCAGTTGAACAATTGCCCGATGGTTACCGTGTTATTTTCTCGCTTTATATGCTCGAAGGTTATGATCACATCGAAATATCTGAAATATTAGGAATCTCAGAATCGACTTCAAAAAGTCAATATTTGAGAGCTAAAAATAAAATAAGAGAACTATTGAACGTGAAATTTATTAACGTTGAAGATTAAAAAAATGAAAGATAATTTTGAAAAATTTGTAGAAAATCATCACGACGAATTTGATGTTCGCGAACCCGACGTAGATATATGGGACAAAATCGAACAGTCATTGCCGGATGAAAAGAAAAAAACAATTCGTTTTACTTCTTACTTTCGCTACGCCGCCGCCGCAGTTATTCTCTTGATTAGTGGTTTTTTAATTCGCATGTACATTGAATCAAGCGAAAAAAAGATGAGGGCAGAAACAAGCTCCGAATTTAAAATTAATATTCCAGAAATTTCTGAAGCAGAGGCTTATTACTCTTCTCAGATAAACGAAAAAATGGATGAGCTTTTCAAATATACATCAAACGACCCTTCGCTTAAATCAGATATTAAAAGCGACTTATTGGAACTCGACAGTATTTATATTGAACTCAAAAATGACTTAAAAGACAATGTTGCCAACGAAGAAGTTGTCCAAGCAATGATTCAAAATTACAGACTAAAACTCGAAATTTTAGAAGATATATTAAGCATGCTTGAAAAAGATAAAGACGAAAAAAATGAAAACAGTAAAATCGAACAATATGATTTATAAAATATTATTTCTGCTTGTATTTACTATAATTACAATACAAGGATTTGCACAAGAATTCACCTATGCAAATGTTGTTGAACGCCGATTTGTTGTTCAAAAAAATGCGACTATCGATATTTATAATAAATATGGAAAAATCCATCTGATAAGTTGGGAAAAAGATTCAGTGTACATTACCATCGATTATGAAATAAAAGCAAATAAAGTTGAAAAACTTGAAAAAATGAAAACAGATCTCGAATTTGAATTTGTTCCATCGCAATTTTATTTGACCGCAAAAACTCAAATAGGGAAACGAGCAAACGATATTATGTCAAGCATAAACGATATAGTTTCGTTGAGTGGGAATTCTGTAATGATAAATTATACGGTGTACGTTCCCGAAAATGTGAATCTAAAAATTGAGAATAAATTCGGAGATGTATATATCGACGATGTTAAGGGTAATTTAAACCTGAAATTATCGAACGGAGACTTGAAAATTAATAGACTCGAAGGTACAAACAACGAATTGGATTTAAGTTTCGGTGATGCAACTTTTAATTACATTAACTCCGCACGAATAACTTGCTTGTATGAAGACGTTTATGTAAAAAAATCGAACAAATTAATCGTTAACAGCAAGTCTTCGAAAATTACACTCGACTACATCGACAATCTAAAAACAAATTCGAAGAGAGATAATTTCTATATTGGAAATTTGATGAGTTTATACGGCGAAAGCACTTTCTCAGATTTTTCGATTCGTGATTTTTCGACCGAAATAATTTTCGATTTCAAATATGGAGATGTTGATATCGATAATATACAGGCTGATTTTGTGCTTATAAAAGCTAGTTCGAAATACACCGACATAAAATTATTTTTCGAAAAAACCTCCGCTTATAGCGTTGATATCACTCATAAATATTTAGAATTAACTTACCCAAAAGAAATATCGGAGATAAGCGAAAAAATATCAGAAGACACCAAAACCAATTACGTTTATGGTACAATCGGAAACGGAAGCAAAAAATCGAAAATTAGCTTAACTGCCGAAAACGGAAGTTTGAATCTAATTCAAAAATAGATCATAATTTGGTATAAGTTTAAATAATAGACAGAGATAAAATACATAATGATTCTTCATTTTCAAATGATGAACTTTACGAATTTAATGAACTACTTAGAATTTATTGCATCAACTGGATTTAATCTCGAAGCCGAAAGGGCAGGGGCTATACCTGAAATAAGTCCAACAATGATTGAAATAAGTAAGCCTGTAACAATATTTTTTGTCGAAAGAAACATATCCATATCAAGTTGATTATTTGCTATTTGAAGCCCAATGAATATAAGAAATAAACCAATACTTCCGCCGATTAGGCAAAGTATCATCGATTCGTATAAAAATTGCAAGAGAATAAAATTGTTTTTAGCCCCCAAGGCTTTTTGTATTCCTATAATGTTGGTTCTTTCGCGAACGCTAACGAACATAATGTTTGCAATGCCAAAACCACCAACTAAAATCGAAAACCCTCCAATTATTAGTCCTGCAATATCTATAATGCTGAATAAATCGTTAAATCCTTTGGTAAGCAAACTCGAACGGTTAAGTGCAAAATCGTCATCTTCGCTAGGTTTTATTTTATGAATCGAACGCATAACTCCTTGCAATTCGTTTATCATTTCGTTCATGCTTACATTCGATTTGGCTTTAATCATGATCATTGGATTTAAGTTTTCGTTTTGAATGTCAACAATGTTGCGAGCATAATTTATCGGAATAAGAATTGCGTTGTCGTTGCTGTTGTTCATAATATTTTCTCCCTCTTTTTTGAAAATTCCGACAACGATTAATTTTTTACCAGCAACTTTAATTTCTTTATCGATTGGATCGATATTTTCAAATAGGTTTTTAGCGATTTCACTCCCGATAATAGCTTTGTTTCTTCCGCTTTTCGATTCAAAGTCTGAAAAATATCGTCCCGAAGTTAGCTCAAACGAACGAATTTTATTGTAATCGTGAGTAGCTGCAATAATTACGGAATTTTCAGTTGAATTATTTCGATATTGAACCGTTTGCATGGTCGAAATCATAAATGTCCCGGCTTCGATGGTTGTGGATTTTTCGAGAATTTTGTCTAACTCTTTGAGTTTCGGAACAGGTCTTTTCAGATATTGCCACCAAGGATAATCGCCACCAAAAGCCCATGGCCATTTTTGAATATAAACCGTGTTGTCGCCAAGCGATTCGATACTTGTTTTAATCTTGTATTCCATCGAATCGATAACCGTAAAAACCGAAATAATTGCAAAAATTCCAATGGTTACGCCAAGCAACGAAAGCAGCGTCCGCAACTTATTTACAACCAATGCGTTTGTTGCAAAATATAAACTTTCGAGGAAGAATTTTACTAATTTCATTTTTGACAAAGGTAGAGTTAATTAAAGGATTTATTTTTAAATTTCCTTCTTTCAAATATCTATATTCATTTTTTTTTGCGATTCATATCTAATTTTTAATTTTTCTACTTTAAATATTGTTATCACGATTATAATTCTAAATGCATTACTAGCAAAAAGAGAAAAGCATTGATTATAAAATGCTTTTCTCAATGAGTTTTAAAAGGTTTTTTTCTTCGTTTTCCCAAACAAGTTCTTTTGCTGCAATATTTAGGTTTTTTTTATACAAATTGTATGTTGTTTTGTCCTCTAAAATCGTGTTAATTTGCATGGCTAGTTCGGTCGATGATTTTGCATTGCAGATAGCACCGATTTTATAAGTATCAACAATATTTTTCATTTCAGGAAAATTGGAAACAAGAACAGGAACCTCGGCTTGGATATAGTCAAAAAGTTTGTTTGGCAATGAAAAATAATAGTTCAACCCCATATTTTCTTCCAATGAAATTCCTAAATGAGCGAAACGGGTATATTTATACAAATTTTGAAAAGGAATTTTTCCTAAAAATTTCACTTTATCGTTAAGATGTTTTGTATCAACCAAATTCTTAAGTTTTTCAGAAATATCACCATCGCCAATCAGCACGAAAAGACTGTTTTCGATGTACTCCATGGCTTCGATCATTTGTTCAAGCCCACGACCAATATTTAGTGCTCCCTGATATAGAATGATTTTTTTGTTATTTGGAAAAGGAGATTCTACCTCATCTGATATTTTTCGTGAACGAGGGACATTTCTAATTACCTGAAAACATGTATTATATTTAGTATTATATTCATTTGCGATAGATTCACATACGGTATAAGTGTTTTTTAATTTTGGCAATATCAATTGTTCAATTTTCGACCAAATCAGTTTAATTTTAGGTCGATTAACTAATTCGGGAACCTCCGTAAAATATTCATGGCTATCGTAAACAATTATTTTTCGTCTAATTTTAGACATCAAATAATTTGCTGGTAATGAATCTAAATCGTTTGATAATAAAATATCAACTTTTGAAAAAAGAAGTAAAAAAAACAACCGGAAATTGTATTCTGCATAGAAAAGAGATCCGCGATTGAATAGAAGAGACATTCGCTTTGTTGCATATTTTCTTGAATCTAAACTTATACTCTTCTTTAACTTTCGACCAATTAAAATAATGTTAAAGCCACTATCATGCAAACTCGTTGCAATTTTATGCACTCGTTGATCAGAAATTAAATCGTTGGTAACCGATATGATTATTCTCTTTTTCATTCTTGTATTCAAAAGCAAAAATAAGGAATATTTTACATCAACGGTTCATTTTCGGATAAATTACAGCTATTCATTTTTATTCAAGAAAACAGAATAAAAAACGAACAATATATATTTATTTACGTACAAAAGTTTTTATAAATTAAACAACCAAAATATGAAATATAAAATAGTTTCCGCAATATTTTTAACAGTCATAGTTATTGGCAATTGTTTGCTTGTTCAAGGGCAAAATCAAAAATTTAATATCAACCAACAAAGTTCAGAAAATTATTCTGAAATGTGCACGAACGAAAGATCGGGGCTTATTGCATTTCATAATGCGGTAAAATATAGGCAAATAGTATTGAGTAATCGACTCGAGAATCTAACACCTCAGAATGTAAATGACACATTAGTATTAGATCTTTTTTCTGATAGAAAGTATAGTGCCAGCATCGAGAAAGTTAGTATTGATGTGAATGGAACCAAGTCTATTCGTGCCAAAATTATTGATTATGAGTACGGATATTGCGTAATCACAATTTCTAACGGAAACGTATTTATGAATATTGAGATCCCTGAACTACATGAAAAATATATTTTACGAAAACACCAAGCGTCACAAGCAGATTACTTATTGTATTTAAACAATAATCTAATTGATGTTTTAGAAGGAGGCGAATCATTAATTCCTTCCGAAAATATTATGAATTCTGATGATAGAACATCTTTAAATGATTCTCCAGTTTTAAGAGGTCCTAATGATCCAGCAACAATTGATTTGTTAATTGTTTATACTCCCGCTGCTTCGAGTTGGGCGACAACAAATGAGGGGGGAATTAACAATACGATTGCATCGCTGATGGAAAAATCTCAGCTAGGGCTAGATAATAGTAATACGGGCATTACTCTAAATCTTGTATATTCGGCACAGGTAGAATATACTGAGGTAGATGCTAGTACCGATTTATCAAGAATTCAATCTACTTCTGATGGATACATTGATGTTGTGCATACTTGGCGAGACACTTATGCTGCTGACGTTGTTGTATTTTTGACATTAGAAAATAATACAGGAGGCTTAGGGTATTTGCTTAATAATACGAATGGATCTCCTGCCTACGGATTTTCAATTACTAGAGTTCAACAGGCAAGCTGGACGTTTACAACCATTCATGAGGTTGGGCATAATATGGGAGCACATCATCATATTAACCAAACAACTCAGCCCGGTCCTGGTCTATATTCTTTCTCTGCTGGTTGGAGATGGACAGGGAGTGATGACGGCAAATATTGCGATATAATGACATATGAGTCAGGAACTTATTTTGCTGATGGAATTGACCATGACAGGGTTGCTTATTTTTCTGACCCTAATATTAGTTATTTAGGTCAACCAACAGGAAATTCAACAACTGGCAATAATGCTCAAACTCTTCGTGAAACAAAAGGTGTTGTATCGAATTACCGAACATCTCTAGTACCTACTATGAATTATGTATCAAGTACAACAACACAAAACAATACAACCGATGTTACTGCAGGAACTACAAATCAAGAGGTGATAGGAATTCAAATTGTTACAGAAAACAGCGATGAACCTATTTCAGCAACATCATTTTCTTTAAATACAACTGGAACATCAAATGTAGCCGATATATACGATGCAAAGCTTTATTATACATCAACAAGCAGTTCTTTTGCTCTTACCAATCAATTTGGAAGTACGGTTGCATCTCCAAGTGGAGTATTTTCGTTCAATGGAACGCAAACTCTTGCTGAAGGAGCAAATTATTTTTGGTTAGCATATTCTGTTCGGTCAACAGCTACAAATAATAATGTGATTGATGCTCAATGCACATCGATTACCGTTGACGGAAGTTCAGAATCTCCATCGGTATCAGCCCCTATAGGAAGCAGAAGCATTTCTGTAAAATACAATGTAACATTCAATGTAACGAATAATGGTATTCCTATTGAAAATGCTTACATAAACTTTAATTCAACAAATCTATATACGAATGCATCGGGAGCTGCTACATTTACTGGAGTTGAAGTTGCAAATAATCTTGCATATTCAATAACCAAATCTGGTTTTCATCCAACAAATGGAGCGTTAAATGTTGTTAATCAGAATGTAACTGCAAATATATCCATAATGAATAGTAAAGCGGCTATCAATTTTGCCGTACAAGGTTCTCCTACAGCAAATACAACAACTTTAATTTGGGACGGAAGCGGAGCTACAAGCTACCAGATTCAATATTTTGTGCAAGGAACCACTACTTATCTTTTCAGAGATATAAGTTCAAGCCCTACTACTCTGCAAGCACTTGAACCGAGCACAATTTATAATTGCAGGATAAGATCGTTAATTGACGGAGTATATACCTCATATTCCTCAATATTATCATTTACAACAGCAGCTGGGTCTTCGATAGCTGCATCAGGTCTTGCTGTTCAGGGTTCTCCAACAGCAAATACAGCAACTTTAGTTTGGAGCGGAAGTGGAGCTACAAGTTATCAAATTTTATACTATAAAGAAGGAACTACAAATTATTTACTTCAAAATACAATTGCAAGTCCATTTACATTGCAAGCATTGGAACCAAGTTCAACGTATCGTTGTAAAATAAGAACATTATCAGGAGGTGTATATACAACATATTCTTCGGAAATTTCTTTTACAACAGCTGCGGGGGCTTCGATAGCTGCATCAAGTTTTGCAGTTCAAGGTTCTCCAACGGCAAATACAGCAACTTTAATATGGAGTGGCAGTGGAGCAACAAGTTACCAAATTCAGTATTTTAAAGAAGGAACTACAAGCTATTTATTTCAAAATTCGACCACAAGCCCAATAACTTTGTATGCACTTGAGCCAAGCACAACTTATAATTGCAGAATCAGGACTTTATCAGGAGGTGTGTATAATACATATTCATCTCTGATATCATTTACAACGGCCGCAGGGTCTTCGATAGCTGCTTCAAGTCTTGCGGTACAAGGTTCTCCAACGGCAAATACAGCTACTTTAGTTTGGAGTGGAAGCGGAGCAACTGGCTATCAAATACAGTTTTTTGCTGAAGGATCATCAAATTATCAAATACAAAATGCAAGTTCTAGTCCATATACCTTACAAGCATTGGAGCCGAGTACAACTTATAATTGTAGAATTAGAACTTTATCTGGTGGCGTATATAATACATATTCATCACTAATATCATTCACAACAGCAGCGGGGTCTTCTGTCGCAGCATCAAATTTAGCTGTTTTTGGCGTTCCAACTGTGAATTCAGCAACTTTAACATTTGATGAAACTGGAGCTAGTATATATCAGATAATGTATTACAAAGACGGAACAAGTACGTATTATTACAAAAACATATCATCAAGTCCTGCAACGCTTACAGGATTAGCAGCTGGTACAAATTATAGTTGTAAAATCAGAACATATTCGAATGGAATGTACACAAGTTTTTCAAATCCAGTTTCGTTTAGTACAAGTGGCTCAAGAGAATTTGAATTAAGTGATGAAAATGGAGAGCAAATATCAGAAGTAAACGTTTATCCAAATCCATTTAACAATAGTACAAAAATAAATGTTAAGATTGATTCTGAAGATGCTTGCACATTGCGTTTATATGATATTTCAGGACAATTTATTTTGGAAGAAACTATCGAGCCGAATTTACAACTTGAAATAGGACGAGATTTAAAACCAGGTGTTTATATACTAAAAGTATTAAATAATAAATCGACCAAGACTGTAAAGATTATAAAGACAAAATAAAATACGATAAGAAAGACTCCTTTATGGCAACGTCATAAAGGAGTCTTTTTAATTATTGTAAAGGAGCAACAATCTCAATAACCTCAGGCAAATCCATGCCTAATTTTTTAAGGTGCTCAATTTTAGGTACTCCATTTTGATTCCAGCCTCTGCGAATATAAACAGCATCGAGTAATTTTTCATATCTGTCTTCGCGATATTTTCTTAACTCAGCAACTTTTTCTGTAGTTGTTTTTCCTTCAGGGTTATAATTTGCAAGTTCAATCAATTGTTTATCGTATCGTTCTTGTCTTGATTCGTACTCTTCATTTGTAACCGGTCCGGCAGCTCTATATGGTTGAGCATCGTGTTTTCTGGTTCCAAACCCCATTCGGATATTAAAAATTCGTTGGAAATTATATACTCTTTCTGATTGACGAATCATTTCAAATTTATCGAATGACATATCGCCTGTTACAGCTCTATAAATTGTAACATAGTTGTCAACATGCTCAGGAACTTTTGCTGGTTCTGATGTTTGAGCATTATCTTCGGGTTCAATGTCGTTCCATGGCAATTTGCAAAGCCCTTGTAATCCAAACCACGTTCTGAACATCGGGAAATAATGCAATGCTTCGGCTTTGTTTTCAAAGGTTGGGATATGATTATTTACCATATCCATAAAAATTAACCAAGCTTCGTCGTGTTGAGGTCCTTTATTGGTCATAGCATAACCGCCTTGTTGTGCCAATGATTCTTTTGAAACATATTGAGAATATTCTAAACCCTTGTTTTCCATTCCAATATCTTGCAAAAATTTAGCCTCGCCCCAGCCATTAGCGACAAAATGTTCTTTTAATTTACGCACTCCTTGTCCTGCTATTTTTCCAAAACCTTCGCCTGTTGCAACTTGATGCAACAATTTCATAGCATTTTCTTCGTTTCCGAAATTGAGTTTTAATCCTCCGGTTCTTTCTTCATTGAGAATTCCGTTTTCAAAGCACTCCATCACAAAACCCATAATGGTTCCCCACGAAATAGTGCAAATTCCATATGTGTCGCAATAGAAATTGGCTTCGATTGTAAATTCAGGGTTGAAAATTCCCATGATTGAACCTAAAGATGCTGCTGTTTCGTACTCAGGACCTTCTACCAATACTTTTTGTCCAGCATACGGACCAGTTCGTAGTTCGTAATTATTTACGCCTTTAGCACATTGCATATTGCAACCTATCCAACATCCATCAGGCATACCTTGTGCAAAATACGATTTGTAAATATTCGAGTGTATTTTATCAGCATCTTTATGACTTCCAAACTTAAAATTATGAACTGGCAAAATATCATAATCGTTCATAACATTTGTAAGGTGAGCTGTCCCTTTGGTTTTCATTTCGCACTGTTGATCGTCATTTTTCATTTCTTTGTTGAAACGTTTGCCTCGTTCCATAATTGCAGGCAAATCAACAACATTGTTTAAATTCCCTTTTACTCCAGGAACTTTGCAAACAAGTGCTTTAATTTTTTTATTTCTAAAAACGGTTCCTATTCCACCTCGTCCGGCTTGTTTTAATCGAACTTCTTTACGCTTAACATCAAAAAAACTGAAGTTTAACATTCCGATTAATGAATTATCAGCCGCTTTTCCTGCTGAAACTACTGAAATATTTTTGCGATCGCTTTCGTCGTCGGCATACATTTCGGTAAGTTGGTGAGCTAAAATATGACTATCGATTGCTTCATCGGGGGCTTCAAAAATTTCTATTTTGTGATTTACGCCGTCGATTAATACGATAACTTCTTTATCCGACTTTCCTTGTATTTCTATTGCGTCGAATCCTGCAATTTTTAAAAATGGACCAAAATAACCGCCAACATTGCTGTCCATTGGTGCTGCTGTTTGTGGCGACAGGCTCACAACCAACGATTTTCCAGTTCCTGAATATTGCGTAATTCCGCAAATTGGACCTCCGGCAATTATAATTTCATTTTCTGGGTCGTTCCATTTTGTAGTTGGTTTTACAGCGTCCCAAAGATATTTTAATCCGTAGCCTTTTCCTCCTACAAACTTCTTTTTCATTTCGGCAGGAACAATTTTTTCTTTTATTACATTGCTCGATACATTGACATACAATGTTCTATCGGCATAACCTTTGTCTAATTCCTTAGGAGTATATTTCAACTCAGCCAGTAATTTGTGCTTACTTTTAATTTTTGCTAAATCCATTTTATTAAAAATTTTCGTTTACAATTTAACCCATACAAAAATAAAAAAAAAACCTCTTTAAAAAAGGTTTTAAAAACATGAAATCATGCGAAAGTTACTTCATTTGTTGATTTATCAAAAAAAAATTATTTTCAAACCGTTTTTGAAACCTTTTGTCACAAATTAGAGTATAAGAACAGTTATTAAATTTTTTTTTTATATTATTTGATAGAAAATAGTTTAGGTGCGACTGCAAATAAAAATACTCGGTTTATTGGTTTTCTCTTTATTGGGATTATCGATTTTATATTCATATGAGACGAAACAGAACGATGGTCTCTTATATCATTTAGAATTATCGGATCCTTCGACTTATAATGTTTCGTGTTACGAACAATTAAGTTCAAAATGGAAAGTTTCTAACAATTTTTGTTCACTCGAAACATCAGTAATTGAAATTCCGGGCGAGAACGACTCCGCAAATTTAGATATTCCCCTAAAGATAAATATCGGGAGTTCGGGAAATCTAGAAAATGAAGATTTTGCTCATATTCAAATTTTTGCCGAGAATAAATGGTTGACTGTTGATTCAATATATGGGAACAATATTCCCAAAACCCCCACGAGTTTTAATTATTATATCAGACAGATTAAATCGGGCGAACACATTAAAATAAGGCTTTCGTTTCAAACCGATGATGAGAGTGAATATATTGAGCTTTATAACAAAAATGCTGGGGACTTTTCAGTAGGGTCTCCACTTATTTCGGGAACAAATATTCATTACGTATATAACACGCTTCCGATTAATTTATTGAGCTTTACTGGACGAGTTTTAAACGGCGACGTACTTATTGAGTGGGTTACGGGATACGAGTATGACAACAAATGTTTTATTTTAGAAAAAAGTTACAATGGGATTGATTTTGAATCAGTTAATAAAATTTCAGGATTAAAATACAGCAATAAAAAACATTCGTACAAAGTTTACGACGAGTTGTCAGACAGCAACAAACATGTTTTTTATCGCTTGAAACAAACTGATTTGTATAACAGAAGCTTGTATTACGACATTATTTATTTGGATTCCGAACAATTGCATTCCGAGAAAAATGAATGTAAAAACAATGTTTATCCCGACCCTTGTTTAGGCAAATGCGAAATAGATTTGGAAACCTGTCCCGATTCTGTCGAAATACTTAATTTTTATACCTTAGATGCTTTGGGAAATATTACAATAAATAAAATATCAAAATCTTTGTTAGATTCGTCAACTTTTACTTCTTTCGATGTTGAAAATAATTTTAAACCCGGCATCTATATTTTACGATTAAATGATAAGGATACTTCAAATTCTAAATTGTAATTTCAGACCTAAAATTCTATTTAAGAAAAGCTTGCTTATCTTATCGCTTATTCTTTTCTTTTCAATCTCATGCCAAACGCCTATCAACGAAATTAGTGAGAATGGTTTTATTGACAGTACCGAAAGCCTTTATCCTACGCTCGATAAAAACGCAACTATTTTTACTATTCCGTCGCCTACTCAAGTTGTATCAACATTAAAAATAATTAACGCTCCGTTTCAAGACGAATTAATCGAAGGGTATTGTTATACCAACGAATTGTGTCCAAACAAGTATTACAAAGCATTGAATCTAGGGCTTGTAATTGTCGATTTTAGTTATTGCGTATTAAACGATAAAATCAGCCTCTCGTCAACCTTATTGTCAAGACTCGAACATTTAATCGACGAACTTGATATTCAAGACCAAAATTCGATATTGCTCTACAAAAAATTACGCGATAATGTTTATAACAAAGATTCGGTTTCGAAATACGTATTGTCGGCACAAAACTCAATAGACGGCTACTTTCAGCACTCAGATGAACGGCAAGTTGGAATTTGGATTATTTCGAGCATCTACCTCGAAGGCTTGTATTTATTAACTGAAACATATTCCGATTTGCTTAAAAAAAATACATTGAGCGAACTTCAAAAAAAGCAATTGAATATATTGTTGTTGCATCAAAAACTATTTTTGCCCAATCTTTGTGAACTTTACAATAGCTTGCAAATAGACAAATCGTCGCCAATATATGACCAGCTCGAAAAACTAAAAAGCGATTTTGAAGCTATGAATATAACATTTAAATATGACGATAAGATGCATAAAATTTCAGATGTGAAGCTAGACAATAAGCAGTTAATATCGTTAAATAAAAAACTTAAAACCTATCGTAACGAAATTTTATCGAGCAACCTTAAATAAATTTCATGTACAGAAATAAGTTGAAAAATAAAACTGTCGGTATTGCCGGATGTGGGGGGCTTGGTTCAAACTGTGCAGTGGCTTTGGCAAGAGTTGGGATAGGGAAACTCATTATTGCCGATTTCGATATCATTGTTGAAAGCAACTTAAATCGCCAATATTTTTTCTTTGAACAAATAGGAAGCAAAAAAACGGAAGCATTAAAAGAAAATATCGCAAAAATTAATCCTACTGTTGTGGTCGAAGCCCACGACAAAAAGCTAACATCTAAAGAAATTATTGAAATTTATAGAAATTGTGATGTAATTGTTGAGGCCTTCGACCTAGCTGAAATGAAACAAATGATAATAGAAACCGTTTTATCAGAATATCCAAATAAACCAATCATAACAGGTATTGGTATCGCTGGATGGGGAAAAAACAACAGTCTTAAAACCCGAAACATAGGAAACTTATATATTTGTGGTGATGAGCAACGAGAGGTTTCCGAAGCAAATCCTCCATTAGCACCGAGAGTTGGAATTGTTGCAAATATGCAAGCAAATATGGTTCTCGAAATTCTTTTAAACAATCATGAATAATTCTCAATTAAAAATGAAAATCGTTTTAAACAATAGAGAAGAAATAATTACAAGCAAAAATATTACCATAACTGAATTGCTTAAGTTGAAAAACTATACGTTTAAAATGTTGGTAATCAAACTTAATGACACGTTGGTTAAAAAAGAAGATTATCAACATACATTGGTAAACGAAGGCGATAAAATTGATATTTTACATTTAATTAGTGGTGGTTGATAAATTTTTAGTTGAATGCAAAAACGTTTTCCAATATTTTGTAATTTTGGTGCATGAAGAAGTTTAAAAAAATAGTCAAAGCTATATTTCCATATATTAAGAATAAATATATTCTTACGACTTTGATTTTTCTCGTTTGGCTACTTTTTCTCGATAATAACAATCTAGTTGACCGATACGGATACATTGAAGAATATAATCAACTTGTTAGAGATCAAGAATATTATCTCAAAAAAATTGAAACCGACTCAAAGCGAATGGAAGAGTTGAGAACCAATAAAGAAAATCTCGAAAAATTTGCCCGAGAACAATATCTAATGAAACGAGAAAACGAAGATATTTTTATCTTTGTTGAGGAAGATTAGTAAAAAATATCGCTTCGCTTTCATTTTCCTGATTTTGTATATTCTTGTTTTATCTAAAATGTTAAAAGACATTTGATAAATTTTGTGCATTTATCAATTTCACATAGTTCGAAATATTACCTTTGCAAAAAAACAGCGTTTATGAGCGAACAAATTAAACACGAATGCGGTATAGTTCTTCTCCGTTTATTAAAGCCTTTAGAGTATTATCAAGAAAAGTATGGAACTTGGATGTATGGCTTACAAAAATTGTATCTCTTGATGGAAAAACAACACAACAGAGGTCAAGATGGAGCAGGAGCTGCATGTGTAAAATTTGATGCAAAGCCCGGAGAAGAATATATAAATCGCTATCGTTCAAACACTTCTACGCCAATAAAAGATATTTTCGAGAAAATTTATAAACCACTTCAAGATTTAGAAAAAAATAATCCCGAATTAGTTAGCAATATCGATTGGGTTCGGAAAAATTTAAAATTCACCGGAGAAGTTTTTTTAGCTCATCTTCGATATGGTACATACGGAAAAAACGAAATTGAAAATTGTCATCCTCTCTTGCGACAAAATAATTGGATGACTAGAAATCTAGCTGTTGCAGGAAATTTTAATCTCACAAATGTTGATGAGCTTTTCGATACGCTTGTAAATAAAGGAATGCATCCTTACGAAAAAAGCGACACTGTTACGGTACTCGAAAAAATTGGGCACTTTTTAGACAAAGAAGTTGAAAAAACATTTAGAAAATATAAAGACTTAGGCTTAAATAATATAGAAATTACTGAAAAAGTTGCAAACGATCTTGACATTCAGAATATTTTAGTAAACACCTCAAAACGTTGGGATGGCGGCTATGTTATTGGAGGAATTATCGGGCATGGCGATGCTTTTGTGATGAGAGATCCTGCTGGTATTCGCCCTGCTTACTACTTTGTTGACGACGAAATTGCAGTTGTAACATCAGAGCGACCACCTATTCAAACGGCATTTAATGTTTCCAAAGAACGAGTTAAAGAACTCAAGCCAGGACACGCATTAATCGTTAAGAAAAATGGCAGTGTCGAAGAAAAACTTTATAAAGAACCAACCGAAAAAAAATCATGCTCGTTTGAGCGAATTTATTTTTCACGCGGAACAGACAGCGATATTTATCGTGAACGAAAACGACTAGGAGAATATATAACTCCCACAATTTTAAAAGAAATTGACTACGATTACGAAAATACTGTTTTTTCGTTTATCCCGAATACTGCCGAAGTCGCTTTTTACGGAATGGTTGAAGGCATGCAAGCTTTTTTAACCGAAGTTAAAAAGAAAAAATTGAGCAAACTTGGAGGAATTATTTCCAATAAAGAGTTAAACGATATTCTTTCAATTTCACCACGAATCGAAAAAATTGCAGTAAAAGATGTAAAACTTAGAACGTTTATTACACAGGATTCTGCTCGAAATGATTTAGTTGCTCACGTTTACGACGTTACTTACGGCACCGTTCGCAAAAAAGATAATCTTGTTGTAATCGACGATTCAATTGTAAGAGGAACAACTCTTAAACAAAGCATATTCCGAATACTTGATCGCTTAAATCCCAAAAAGATTATTATCGTTTCGTCATCGCCCCAAATTCGATATCCTGATTGCTATGGCATTGATATGGCTAAACTTGGAGATTTAATTGCATTTCAAGCTGCTATTACGCTTTTGAAAGAAACAAATCAAACAACTATAATTGATGAAGTTTATGCCGATTGCAAACGACAAATTATACTTCCAAAAGAAGAAATTGTTAATAGTGTAAAACGAATTTACGATTTTTTTACACCACAACAAATATCTGATAAAATTACCGAGTTGCTTACGCCCGAAGGCATTAATGCAGAAGTAAAAATAATTTATCAAAAAATTGAAGATTTGCACAGAGCTTGCCCAGAACACACTGGAGACTGGTATTTTTCGGGCGATTATCCAACTCCCGGAGGGAATAAAGTTGTAATTCAATCTTTTATAAATTATATAGAGGGAAGAAACGAAAGAGCATACTAAAAAGTTTATTTTCTTAAACCAAAACTAAGTCAACTCTGAGGCTTAAATCTTAGTTTGTGATTATCGAAATTAGAGCTTACGTAGGAATAATCTTGATTTAAGATTTATTAGAAATGTAATCTGACAATCGGAAAAAGTATATTCAAAAGTTCTAATTAATCATTAATTTTGTTGATTGGTTTTATAAAAATTGGAAGTTACCGAAAAAATAATCTTAGGTCAAATTAAAGACAGCAACAAAATTGCTTTTGAGAACATTTTTAAAATGTATTACGCTCAATTGTGCAGTTTTGCGAATACCTTTGTTCAAGATTTAGACGAAGCCGAAGAAATTGTACAAGAATTATTTTTTCAGTTTTGGCAAAAACGTGAAAATATTCAAATTGAAATTTCCATAAAATCGTATTTATACAAAGCAACGCGAAATGCTTGTTTGAATTTTTTGAAACATCAAAACATCAAAAATATTTATTCAGAAAGTTATAAATTTGAAAACTCCGAGTATTTTTCAGATGATTATAATTCAATAGAAACCAACGAATTATCAGAAAATATTAGAATTACCATTGAAAAATTACCAAGCGAAAGAAAAAAAATATTTCTGTTGGTCAGGTTTAAAAATCTAAAATATAAAGAAGTTGCCGAAGAATTGAAAATTTCGATTAAAACGGTTGAAAATCAAATGGGTAGTGCGTTGAAGTTTTTGCGTTCAGAATTAAAAGATTTTATTCCAATTTTGATTTTTGTTGGAATGTATTTTTTTGAAAAATATTTTAAGTTTTAAATAGGGGTTAACGTTAAATGAGTTGTCATAGTAGAAATGAAAAATGAATAATTTGTCAAAAAATATCACAGAAGAAAAATTAATTTCGTTCATTTTGGGCGAGCTAAATTCGAGTGAATTTGCCGAAATTCAAACGTGGATGGATGCTTCAGACGAGCATAAAAGATATGTTGAAGAATTACGCAAAATTTGGAATGAAACAGGAAATATTAAACCTGAACCAATTTTTGTTGATACGAATAAAGCTTGGCAAAAACTTTCGTCGAGAATCGAAAAACAAGAAAAATTTGAAGCTAAAACAAAAAATATATTTACCATAAATTTGCTTCGTATTGCGGCTGTAATTATTCCGTTAATTACTATTTCGTATTTATTTTTTGTATCAAAACAAGAACTTAAAACCATCACATTTTTATCAAAAGACAAAATTGAAAATTACAATTTGCCCGACGGAAGTAAAATTACATTAAATAAAAATTCAAAAATTGCTTATTTACAAGATTTCAATCAAGAAAAAAGGGAAATAAAATTTAACGGTGAAGCATTTTTCAACATTCAATCAAACAAACAAAAACCATTTGTGATTAAAACTTCTGATGTGAATATAAAAGTGGTCGGAACCTCGTTTAATGTTAATTCAATAGAAAATCAAGTAGTTGTGATTGTTAAAACAGGAGAAGTTTTATTTTTTAGAATTGATTCGATTACAAACGATACAAATATAATTTCACTTGAAGCAGGAACAAAAGGAATTTATAACAGAATCACCAAACAGCTTGAAAAAATTGAAACGGCAAACGAAAACGAAATTTTCTGGACAAGCAAAAAACTCACATTCGACAAAACAAATTTGCGTGAAGTTGTAAAAACACTTGAAACTTGTTACGGAACTAAAATTGAAATCACGAATCAAAACATCGAAAATCGACACCTTTCGGCTACGTTCAACAATCAAAACATTGATTCGGTTTTGGCAATTATTAAAACATCGCTAAACTTGAAAATTAGCAAACAAAATGAAACGTATTTAATTGATGAAAATGTTGGCGAATAAACAAATTCTAAAATATTTTCTAACTATTTTCATTTTTTCAACAAGCATTTTTTTATCGTTTTCGCAATCAAATTTGTTGGAAAAGCGAATTAGCATTTCTGCAAAAAATCAAAAATTAGAAACTGTTCTTCAATTAATTAGCCAAAAAACAAATTTTCAACTTTCGTATAATTCCGATATAATTCCGTACGATTCGTTAATTACAATTTCGTATCAAAACAAATCAGCCGCGAAGATTTTAAATCAACTGTTGGGTAAAAAATATTATTTCGTTACAAGCGGAAAACATTTAATTATTTTACGAATAGAAACTCCTAAAAAAGAAAGCAAAAAACAAGATATTAGTTTTGAAAAAACAATCGAAAAAATTCAAATAAATGGGTGCATTTCTGATTACAGAAGTAAAAAAGCTGTTGAAAATGTCAGTATTGTGAATTTATTTTCACGAAATTCAACCTTGTCCGATTCCTCTGGAAATTACACAATGGAAATTGATGTTCAAAACGAATTTATTGGCTTATCGTTCAGCAAAGAAAACTACATCGACACCGTAATTTTATTTAAACCCGACACGTCAAAAATATTTGATATTCAATTGCTTTCAAAGCCTGAGATGATTCAAAAATTACCATTGAAAGAAATTAATTTATTTCCACAAAACAACATTGAAGAATATAAACTTGTAAAAACCATAGTTAGAAACGACATGATTAGCCATTCTATGAATGTTAAAATTTTTGAGCGAAGCATCGGTCAATTCTCATTTTTACCAAATTTTGGAACCAATAGAAAACTGAACGGAGCATACATAAATCATTTTTCGGTGAATTTTTTCGCAGGGTATTCCAATGGTGTTGAAGGAATGGAACTAGGTGGAGTTTTAAATATTACAAAAACAAAAGTATCCGGTTTTCAAGCATGTATCGGCGGAAACATAAACGGAGGAGCAATGCGAGGCGTGCAACTTTCGGGCATCATAAACCACAATTTTGCTTCTTCAAAAGGATTTCAAGCAACTTTTGGAAGTAATTTTTGTTTAGATTCGGTTAGCGGAGTTCAAATCTCTGGACTGTTCAATGTTGTGAAAAAAGAATTTAAAGGATTTCAATTTTCTGGCGTGAATTATGCAAAAATTAATCGCGGGTTTCAGTTGGGAATCGTGAATCTTTCGGATAGTTCGAGCGGTGTTTCTATTGGATTTTTGAACATTGTAAAAAAGGGTTATTACCGTTTTAAATTGTACGCCGACGAAATGTTTTTCACAAATTTTTCATTCTGTATGGGAACCAACAAATTGTACAATATTTTTGAAATTTCGGCAAACCCAAAAACTTGGGCCATAAGTTATGGTTTTGGCTCTCACTTTTTTCACCATCGAAGAATTAGTTTCGCGGTAGATGTAACAGCATCGCAAGTAAATCACAACAAATTATGGGAGTCGGATACAAGTTTTAGAGGGCGAATTTCGAGCGAAATAAATGTTCGAATTAATAAACAAATTTCAATTTTTGGCGGTGCAAATTATACGCTTTTCGTTTCCGATACAAACAATTCAGAACTTCAAAATTACATTACAGAAACAGCAATTTTTAATGTGCAAAACTATGCTTTTAGCTACGCAACTATGTTTCAATTCACAAAAGGTTTTACGTTGGGAGTGAGATATGATTTGTAAATTTTGTTACAAGTTTATAAAGATTTAGCCTTTGTTGGTGTTATCACCAACAAACCTCTCGAAATAAAATTCAATTTTCTTTGCAAGAAAAATAAGCATTCGGTATGTGAAACATCTGAATATTTCTATTCTTCAGCAAAATTTCATGAACTTGGAAATGTTCTTTTTCTTTTCTTGACAATTTTGTAGAATTTGATTAGATTTGTGTAGAACGCTTGTTGGTGAAAACACCAACAAGGGAATAAATAATGTTTACCAGAAAGTACACATGTACAACCAAATTTGTTTGTATTTGCATGCCAAATGTTTATGTATATACGAGTTAGGTGCAAGGCTGAGTAAAGATGTTCGTTATTTAAATAGAAAAAAGATTTCTAATGGATACTATAAAACTTAAATATTTTAATATTCAATCAGGAATTATAATAAAAGAGAAAGTGACATTCAGGAATTTTACTTTTGAAACTGATTCTAATTCTCCGATTAAAACAAATGGAGCTACACCAATCGGTAGCATTGAGGTAACACTTAAGCTTAATGAAAAAAATAAGAAGCTACATGAGCAATTAGTTAAAAGGAAAAGTACTGACAGCAGATTCTGTTTACACTATATTGCAATGTCAGAATTGAATAATCTGTTTTATAAATTTGCTTTAATCTTTTCAGTTCCAATCTATTTTGATTATCCTATTTACCTTAAATTTGGTGATCAAGACAATCTATTCCTAATTAGAAATGCTTCAGAAGCATATTTGACTCCATTAAAATCTAATACCTATGACTTAAAGGATAAATATGTTAATAAGGAAGGAGGAACAATTGGAAGTGGAATAAAGCATATTACAGATGATTCCTTAAAGCTTCTCATTAGAGTGAATGCAAGATTTATACACCTTGGGTATTTGTATTATTCCGCTGTTAACTATCAATTGGATAAGTATTTTCGTCTTTTATCTGCTTGGAAATATTTAGAAGAGTACATAGAATTGAAAGAAAAAACAAATATTTCCCAAGATAAAATCCCAAAATGTATTTTCCAAGAAATCTTTAGTACAAAAAACCTAAAAAAAATTAATATTGTAGGTAAAAATCAGAACACTGGGAAATACTGGTTTAATTATGAAATCTATAATGAAACATTTCTTAAAGATTTTTATAACGAAGCAAGAAACTTAATTGCACATCACAAGCGGGATGAAAAACAAAAATTTGGTATAGGTGAAAAAAAAATTACTCCATATTCGAATGTTCATAATGAGCTTATAATGGATAGAGCTTTGAATGCAATTATTGGTTTTTTGAATATTTTAAATGGTGATATATTTGGTATTTTGCCAAACTATGAGAAATTTGAAATCGAACATCGTACTAAAAAATATATTAAATTTCCAAAACGATTATAAAAATTTAAAAATATCGAACATATAAAGCCCAGCACCTAACAGCAGCTCAAAAACAAGTGCTCCGCAACAGTTTTTAGCTGCAACCGTTATCACCAACAAACCTACAAATCACCAAATGCTTTTTTTTGAAAACACACAACAATGGCAAGTTTTTATAAAAAATGAATTCAAACTAATTTTTTTTTCGCCTTTGTTGGTGTTATTACCAACAAACAAAAAAGTGCGGAATAAAGAAGCCCTTGAGAAAATAGGATTAGAGCTATAAGAAGAAAAAAAATAACTATTATTTATTTTTTATACATCGAACGGAATTCCCACTATTTTTATTATCTCTTACTGGGGATAGTATACTATTAACTGAACCTAACATAAAATAAAGGCTGTAAAAATAAGCATCCTCGTATTCTTTATCATCTGTTGATGACCACCAACCGCCTTCAATTCCAATTCCTTTAAATCCTGTATACTTAGAGTAAAAATCTGCTAATTCCCCTGTAACTGGAGGATTATATCGACCTGCTGCAATACCACTAAAACCACTAGAATTTGTTTCATTAGCTTTTTGATCCCAACTGACCATAGCTTTCATTTTTTCACCAGCAATATCTTGTCCACCTAAATAATCAGTTAAAATTCTCCATTCAGCATCACTAGGCAAATGCCAACCATTTGGACAGATTTTTATTGATTCATACCAATTATATAATAATCCGTATGTAGTATAAGTATAATTAGTATCATTATTATACGCCCAACATCCATCACTAATTTTATATGCAAGATTTTCCGCCATCCAAGTTTGGGTTCCAATTTTTACCGTTTTATATAATCTATTATCTCTAATATCAATAAAACTCCCTTTTTCTTGTGCATCAATAAATTCATATGTAATAAAAAATAGTAATACTATAAAAATTATTTTTTTCATTTATTTAAACATTAATTTAACCACCGAATATCTTTCCTAATTTTCCTATAAAAATATGAAATAAATTTCAGTTACTACTAAAATGGTGTTAAAAAAAATAAATCACTAATATACATGTTAAGAGAATCCAACTCGTCCCTGCCTGCAAAGAGAATGAACGAGAAAAACTTTTCGCCTTTGTTGGTGTTATCACCAACAAACCTACAAATCGCCGAATACTTGTTGGTGAAAACACACAACAAGGGCAGATTTTGTCTATAATTGAATTCAAAATCAATCTTCCAATCTAAAAATCTTTATTTAAAATTACTCAGAATTCTATCTCTATCCTCGTTTTCCTTGTTGTTTTTATGATATAATTCTATGAATGTAATTTTTTGTTCATTTTCAAAATGTGCATAAATCAAACGAAAACCAGAATTTACTCCACGTCCTTTTAACGATTTACAGGCAATTTTTTTAACTTTTATAACACAAGTTTCCAAACCTAAATTATCGATACGAAAACTAAATGGCGGTCTGTCGTTTGGCATAACTTCCAAAATGCTTTTCACAACCTCTAAATCGTCATTTAAAGTTCTATATTTTTTCAAAAGACTTTTTAAATCTTTTTTAAATTCAGCAAGTTCATCAAATGTCATTGTTCTTCAATTTCGTTACCATAATTTCGAACTGAATAAGGAGCTTCTCTATAAAAAGCTAACTCATAATTTATATCATTACCTTCTTTAGAAACTAACCAAGGCAAATCTTTGTGTGAATAATTACTAATTGAAGATGCTGACCAATCGCTCATTTGTTCAATAACTCTATCTATTGTTTCTTTTTCGCTTGCTTTTAGTTCGGTTAAATTTGCTTTTACCAAGGGTAAATATCGAGTTTGCGGATAATTATGATATTCGGTTTTAACTCTTTGTAATTGATTTGTTTCAATCATTTGATTAATAATTGCATCTAATTTTTGAGGAACCGGACCATAGGGTAATTTTCTGTATTTTGCACCTGTTAAATGTTCTTCATACAGTTCATAATAATTGAAATCAGAAAAATAAAGTAACTTGTATAAAACGGTTTCGCCAACATTTGGTTTTCCGGCACATCGTTCCAAAATATACAACAAAACATTTTTAAATTTATTTATTTGTAAAGTTGGAACTGATATTCGTTCATTATTTTTTTGATGCTTTATTTTATCCTCTTTATTTTCAAATATTTGATTGATTTTAAAATCTTTAGACATAAATTCATCTAATGAAAAACCTAAAATTATGGATAAATTTTGCAGCTCCATAATATCAATATTTCTATTTCCGAGCTCAATTTGAGCTAAAGAGGGTCTAGAAATTTTTATAGATTTAGCCAAATCTTCTTGCGATAAGCCTTTCATTTTACGAATTTCGGCTATTCTTTGTCCAACCTGCTTTTGTGATAGCTTTGTATTCATAATAATTTATTGTTTTGTGTGTTTATTTGAATACAAATATAACAATTGTTTTAAATTAAAACAATTATTTGTTTGCATTGCAATCGTAAATTTATCTTTCAAACTTCTAATCAAATTTTTTCATCTTATTCCCAATCAGAGACTCCCTCGGGAACTCTGCATAAAACAAATTCATCAACCGCTCTTTCAGGAGACATTGGTGGAAATTAAAAATCAATTTTTGAGGATTTGCGAAAAATAAAATTTACATTTGAGAAAACATTACAGAAATTTGTGCTTTATATTCGAATTTAGTTGTTTTTTTAATATCTATATTGAGGTTAAAAATGATAGAGTGTTAGCCGCAAGCTAAAACAATGTTAGTTCCCGAAATAAGTTGACTTAAATAAAAAGCTATCTTATTAGCGGATTTATGAAAGAAACAAATTTGTATATTTGAACTTTGAAAATTTAAAAACATTCTTGAAAGTAGAACATAACATATCTAGATTAAAACAATTGTTGAAAATGTATAATCTTTCAGCAAAGGAATTCTTATCTAAAATCAGCGAGGGATTAAAAAATCCTATAACAGAAAAAGATGTATTTTCCGATAAAATTGAAATCGCATACTTGAAAAGAATTGACAATATCTTTGAGAAAGGTATTCACTATTATCTTGATCCTAAAGCACCTGAAGACTCGAAAGAAGCAAGTGTTTTCTTTAGAAAGGATAGTTTTGGTACAGAATTAAATTTTAGAGCAAAAAAAGTAGTTAGCCAGTTTGAGGATTTAAAAATATCAATTTCTGCAATTTCGAAATTAGCGGAAATGGATACAAATAGAAAGTTCCCAAAATTTAGCACAAATGATAATCCAGAGAAAGTAGCTGATGAATTTAGAAAATTACTATATCCAAAGTTTACTACAATACGCAGAGATTTTCTTAAATCATTAATATATAAATTAGCCGAACATAACATTTTAGTCTTCGAGTTTGTTGAAACTACCAACAGAAAAGAAAAAGCGAATGTTGACGGTTTCTTTTTAAAGCCAAATGTAATAGTTATAAAAAGATATCAATCATTTAGAAGAGAAATATTCACTTTGGCTCACGAATTAGCACATTTCTTATTAGAAAAAGAAGAAATAGAAATACTTAATTATGAAGTAATGGCTGATAAACATTTATCTTCTATTGAAAGATGGTGTAATGATTTTGCATATTATTTTTTAGTTGGAGAATATGGCGAAATAATTAAAAAATTAGATGCCGCAACTGCATCGAATGATTATCATTTTGACTTAATTAAATCAATTTCAGATAATACTCATTTAAGTCAAATAGCATTATTTACAAGACTTTTATTTCAAAACCAAATAAGCCTATTTAATTATAAAAACGTTAAAAACGACTTAGAGGAAAAATTCAAAAAATCTCAAGAAGAAAAGCAACGAGAAAAAGAAATACAAAAAGAAAATGGAAAAAAGCAAAGAGGTTCAATTGCTAAACCTATTTCTTCACCTTTGTTTGTTTCAACAATTCAGGCAGCATTTTATGAAGGAATAATAAATGAATATGATGTTTGTAAAAAATTGAATATTAAACCTGAAAAATTAAATTCATTTATTCAATGATTGTAGTAATTGACACCAGTTCATTATTGTCATTGGTTCGTTATTACTTACCATTTGACCAAAATGGTAAGCTGTTAGGTTTAATTAAGCGAGAGATTATAAACCATAATATTATGGTTATTGATGAAGTTTTGAAAGAATGCAACTTCGTTTCAGGAAAATTAGTTGTAAAAAAAATAGACTTCTTGGCTGACAAGGAATTTTTAAAAGCAAATAAAATTCCAATAAATACAGAAAATTTAATTCCTCCTTCACCTACAAAATTCTATAATCTAGTTGACAATACATTTATTACTACAAATGCAAAAAGGTTAGACAGTGCTCAATTTGAACAGCAAAAAAAGGAGTTTTTAGATTCAGCAGATGCTAGAATGATTATTTACCTACTTAACCAAAAAAGCGACAACTCATTTGAAAACATAATATTAGTTACTGAAGAAACCGAAGGAAGTAATGATATGAAAGCATTCGAAAAATTACCGGCAATTTGTAAAATATTGGATATTGATGTTAAGACATTACCTGAATTATTGGAACTATATAGTGATATAAATATATCATTTGAATAATAAATCGAGTAAAAGAATAAACCATTCCCAAGCAGAGTCTCCGCAGGGACTCTGCGTAAAACAAATTCATCAACCGCCCTTTTAGGAGACATTGATGAAAATTAATCTTGATTAAGACATTTTTTATTTTCAAATTTTCAAATCAACAAATTACCAAATTTTTTAATTCTTATTTTTTTTTTATCATCAAATAGGGGTATTTCATTTTTCAATTGTCATAGGGTTATAAAACAAAATAACAATCTTTAAAATTGAAGAAAATGAAAACCCGCAAAATTTTAATTCTACTAGCAATTGTAATTTTTAGACTAAATTTCACCTTCGGACAAACTCAAGTAATCAAAGGAAAAATTGTGGATAGTGAAAGCCTAATTGAACTTCCGGGTGCGTCGATAATTATACTTAATACAAATCCAATAATCGGAACAACTTCCGATATGTCGGGAAATTTTACCTTACAAAATGTTTCGGTTGGAAGAAAATCGTTACAAATAAGCTATATGGGCTACGATTCTCAAATTATTTCCGACATATTAGTAAGCTCAGGAAAAGAAATTTCGTTGAACATTTCGTTAAAAGAATCGTTTTCAAGCATTGGAGAAGTAGTCGTAAAAGCTGAGACAAAAAAAGATGAATCGTTGAATAAAATGGCAACACTTTCGGCTCGAACTTTTTCTGTAGAAGAAGCACAACGTTTTGCAGGTGGAATGGACGATCCATCGCGTTTAGCAAGTACATTTGCCGGAGTAACTCCAAGCACAGTTGATAATAACGAAATTGTAATTAGAGGAAACGCATCGAAAGGTATTTTATGGAAATTAGAAGATGTTGAAATTCCTGCACCAAATCATTTAGCTGATATGTTTTCGGGCGGTGGCGTAAACACCATGTTTACAAGTAATATGCTGTCTAATTCAGATTTTTTAACGGGAGCTTTTCCTGCTGAATACGGAAATGCAATTTCGGGAGTTTTTGATATGAAATTACGAACAGGAAATGATAGCAAACGTGAATATACTTTTCAAGTTGGAACGCAAGGAATTGATTTTTCGGCCGAAGGTCCTTTTGCAAAAGGAAAACAAGCTTCATATTTAATAAATTACAGATATTCGACCTTGGGGCTTTTGCAAAATTTGATGCCTCAAGTTACAGGTTTACCTACATTTTCCGATTTGAGTTTGAAATTTAATTTCCCAACTAAAGCCTTTGGAGTTTTTTCAATTTGGAGTATTAATGGAAATGGAAATATTGCAAACGAACAAAATAAAGATACAACAAAATGGAAAACAAACATGGATAGTTTTAAATACGATATAAACTATCGTTTAACAGCTTCAGGAATTAATAATCGCAAAATTTTGAACGAAAAATCTTATTTATTTACATCATTATCGTTTTCGGCAACCGATTATAAAAATGAAAATGTTTTCTATAGAACTAATTTACAGGAAGTTCCGCTGACAAATCAAAAAGAAATAAATTCAAAACTTTCTTTCACTTCATATCTAAATAAAAAATTCAATAGTCGCCACACCAATAGAACTGGCTTGATTTTAAATCAACTAACATATAATTTTGATGTTGCAAATAATACAAATGTTGCAGAAAATAATGTTGCCGATTTTTTTGTAAAATCTACAGGAATTGCCTTTAGCACTCAATTTTACACACAATCTAAAATTTCATTAACCGAAAAAATTGATGTAAATTTAGGAGTTCATGCAATGTATTTTAGTTTAAATGATGAAATTATTCCTGAACCTCGATTTGGAGTAAATTGGAAATTTTCGAAAAATAAATCTTTAAGTTTTGCTTATGGAAAACATAGTAAAATTGAACCTTTGAGAGTTTATAT
Organism: Bacteroidetes bacterium GWF2_33_38; assembly: GCA_001769505.1. Classification (GTDB taxonomy): domain Bacteria; phylum Bacteroidota; class Bacteroidia; order Bacteroidales; family GWF2-33-38; genus GWF2-33-38. The sequence continues at coordinate 30,775 of MEOF01000027.1, read as the reverse complement.
GACCGAATTTGCAGGAGAAAATGGAACAGAACTTTTAAATTCAAAATTAGATGTAACAAAAGCTCATCATTTTGTTTTGGCTTACGATATGAAAATTGGCGAAAAAACACATTTTAAAATTGAACCTTATTATCAAATTTTGTACGACGTTCCTGTAATTGCCGATAGTTCATTTTCGATGATAAATTACACAAGCGAAACTTTTTTCACAAATCAATTGTTCAACACTGGAACTGGCTCAAACGTTGGAGTTGACTTAACTTTAGAGCAATTTCTTCACAATGGATTTTATTACATGTTTACCGCTTCAATTTACGATTCAAAATATATATCAGGCGATAAAATTGAACGAAACACAAAATATAATCAAAATTTAGCTTTGAATTTCTTAACAGGAAAAGAATGGCAAACCAAAAAGAACAATACTTTTGGAATTAATGGTCGTTTTACTATTATTGGTGGGAAAAGACAATCGCCTGTTGATTACGAAAAATCGGAACAATTTCAATACGTAGTTTACAATGATTCAAAAGCTTACGAGGTTCAACTTCCAACAAGTTATTTTGTTGACGTATCGATAAACTACACAATTAACAAAGCTAAGTTTTCGCAATCGATAATTTTACAAGCCAAAAATTTATTGATGCAGAAAGAGTCGTTAGGACACGCCTTCAATTTCGAAACAAACACTGTTGAACCGTACAACTTGAAAATTGTTTTTCCATATATTAGTTACAAACTAATGTTTTAGACTGTTATAAGGCATTAGAAAGCTCTAATACCAATTATATTTCCATATGACACATATTTGATTTTTTAGATTCCCTTTTTCAAGGGAATGTGCCTCAAAAAATTACCACATACCCGCTTTTGCGGGTATCTTATTTTTAAATTGTGTCGGTCACATTGAATCGTAATTGGTATAATTACAAAATCAAAAAATAATTTGCTTTGTCTGTTTTTAAAAGTTTACTACTTTTGAGTAAACCTTATTTTTAAAATATGAACAAAAAATATTCTTTTTCTGAAAAATTCAGATACTTTTTCGAAAACACACTTTCTGCCGGAACATCGGCATTAATAGGATGGTTAGCGGTTCTTTCGTTTGGAGTTGTATTAATCACAGGAGCAATTGTTGCCTTAACGGGTATTAGTCCTGAAGGAAGCGAACCCCTGAATTTTGTCGAAGGAGCTTGGCAAAGTTTAATGCGGACTATGGATGCAGGAACTATTGGTGGCGACTCCGGATGGTCGTTTCGATTAATTATGTTTGTTGTAACGATTGGCGGAATTTTTATTTTTAGTGCTTTAATCGGGATTTTGACATCGGGCTTAGAGCAAAAAATGGAACAACTTAGAAAAGGGCGTTCAAAAGTTTTAGAAACAAATCACACCTTGATTTTAGGCTGGTCGTCAAAGATTTTTCCAATTATTTCAGAATTGATTATTGCAAATTCGAATCAAAAAAAGCCACGAATCGTGATTATGGCCGATAAAGATAAAGTTGAAATGGAAGACGAAATTGGGTCTAAAAATTTTGATTTACAACACACTAAAATCATTTGTCGAACCGGAAGCCCACTCGATTTAAACGATCTTAAAGTGGTAAATCCAAATGGGGCTAAGTCGATAATTATTTTATCTCCAGAAGAGCATAATGCCGATACATTTGTTATTAAATCAGTATTGGCATTAACTAATAATCCTGAGCGAAGAAGCCTGCCATATCACATTGTTGCTGAGATTGAAAATCTTGCAAATATGGAAGCTGCAACATTAGTCGGCGGAAACGAAGCCGTTTACATACATTCATCTGATTTGATTGCAAGAGTTACGGCTCAAACATGTCGTCAATCGGGACTAAGTATTGTTTATACCGAATTACTAGACTTTGGTGGCGATGAAATTTATTTTAAAAATGAAAAATCGCTTGCTGGGCAAAGTTTTAAAAATGCAATATTTGCTTACAATAGCTCATCAATTATCGGACTTATGAACGAAACGGGAAATGTAACTTTAAATCCAGCGATGGATACTGTTTTGACTGCAAACGATCAAATTATTGCAATCGCCGAAGATGATGATAAAATTAAACTTTCAGGTTTGTCAAACTTTAATATTAAAAACGAGCTAATTTCATCACTAACGAAAAAAAGCGAAGCAATTGAAAAAACCTTAATCTTGGGCTGGAACGAAAAAGGTCCAGCAATAATTCAGGAATTGGAAAATTATGTAGCTGTTGGTTCTGAAATATTAATCATGGCCGAAAATAAGGAAATTGCTGACGAGATTATTGAACTTCGAAAAACGATTAAAAAACAAACGATTCAATTCAAATTAGGTAATACGACTGACCGAAAAACACTAAACGAAATCAATATTTCAACGTATAATTACATCATCATACTTTGTTATCCCGAAATGGATATTCAAGAAGCCGATGCTAAAACACTGATTGCCTTGTTGCATATTCGTAATATTTGTGACTTAACAGGAACAAATCCAAGTATCGTAAGTGAAATGCTTGATATTAAAAACCGCGAATTAGCTGAAGTTACTAAAGCCGATGATTTTATTATCAGCGACAAACTTACCAGTTTAATGATTTCACAGCTATCTGAAAACAAAAATTTGAAAAAAGTTTTTGAATATTTATTCAGTGCTGAGGGGTCTGAAATTTATTTAAAACCAGTATCTAACTATGTGAAATCTGGTGAAAAAACTAATTTCTACACAATATTAGAATCAGCATCAATTAAAAATGAAGTGGCATTTGGTTACAAAATTGAGTCGAAATCTGACGATGCATCAGCTCAATATGGAGTGGTTGTAAATCCTGATAAATTGAAAGAAATTGTGTTTTCGCCCGAAGATAAAATTATTGTTTTAGCCGAGGATTAGTATATTGTTCGAAATAATCACAAAATGAAAATTATTTTTTTAGTGGTCGGAAAAACTAACGATGAATATCTGAAACAAGGAATTGCCTTGTACGAGAATCGTATAAAACATTATTTATCCTTCGAAACGATTGTAATTCCAGAATTGCGAAACACTAAAAAAATGACCACCGAAATGCAAAAAGAAGCCGAAGGAATTTTAATCGAAAAATATGTGAATAATGCTGATTTTTCTGTTTTGCTCGACGAAAATGGGAAAGAATATAATTCGACTACATTTTCAAAATTTATTGAGAATAAAATGATTGCCGGCAGCAAAAACATGCTCTTTATTGTAGGTGGACCATATGGATTTTCGACTAGAATTTACGATTTGGTTAAAACTCAAATATCCTTATCGCAGATGACATTTTCGCATCAAATGGTTCGATTATTTTTTGTCGAACAACTTTATCGAGCAATGACGATTATTAAAGGAGAACCTTACCATCATCAATAAATTCGAAATGAAATTAAAAATTTGGATATGGCTATTTTCAATTTGTTTTCTCTTGGCATCGTTGAGCTTTTTATTCATTAAAAATACCGAAAATACAATTGATGTTGATGAAATTCAAAAATCGTTATTTGAGAAAAAAACGCTATTGTTGCAACACCTTGATTTGTTTGAAGAAATTGCAACACAAAAAGGGACTTCTTCGCTTTTTCAGTCTGAAACGAATACCTTAACTAATGAAAATTTTCTGATTCTATTATTCGAAAACGATAGTTTAACTTACTGGTCAGACAATTCAGTTTCGATATTTTCTGATTTTTACAAAAACAATTTTGCTGACAACAAAGTTATATCTCTCAATAATGCATGGTTTTGGGTGCATATTAAAATCGTTGAAAAACAAAAATTTGTGGGTCTTATTTTACTAAAGCATGAATACGACTACGAAAACATGTTTCTTTCGAACAATTTTTATCTCGACAATAACCATGTTAAAAATGTGCAGCTATCGAATGTGCCTTCGTCAGAGGGAGTTAATATCGAAGATTCAAATGCTGAATTTCTATTTTCGCTCATTCCGAACGATAATATTGAACAAGAAGCAAAAACATCGAATTACATTTTCGGCATTTCATTTATTCTAGGACTTATTTTTTTATTTATTCTTATTTATCATGTAATCAATAATATAATTAAACCGACATACAATATTTATATTTTTTTGACTTTTATTGTATTTTTTACTCTTGTCCGATTCGGACTACAATATTTTCACTTCCCCGAAATATTATATCAATTAAGTTTTTTCTCTCCTTCGGTTTATGCATCATCACAATATTTGCCTTCGTTGGGAGATTTGTTGATTACAACATTATTTATTTTTACGGCAACGCTAATCTTTGGAACAAACATTAAAAATTTTGGCATCAAGAATTCAGGTTCGTTAAATAAAACAATTTGGATTATATCGTTAATGTTAGTTTCCTTGCTATTTCTTTCTGTCACAAGTTACATTATCAATAGTTTGGTTTTAAATTCAAGCATTTTGCTGGAAGCATATAAAGTACTATCAATAAATCACTTAAGTTTCGTAGCCTTTTTTATCGTTAGCCTTATCCTAATTTCATTTGTGTTGTTTTTATATTTTTCGCTCAAGAAAATTTCAGAAATCGTCAGCCAAAAAATTCTTTACTATTATTTTGCATCCGCACTGCTTGTGCTTATTGTAATTCAATGGTTTGGATTCGGAAGCATTGATTTAACCAGCATGGTTTTTTACATCGTTTTGTTTTTTTCGATTTTGCATGTGGTGAATAAATCGCTAAAAATCAGATTTTCGGTTATCGCTTCGTTTATATTTATTCTCACCATTTTTGCACTTGCAGTCATAACAATTGCCTCAGATAAAAAAGAACAAAACGTAAGAAAAGTATTGGCTATTAACCTCGCAAACGAGCGTGATGCTGTTGCCGAAATGCTACTCGAAGAATTTGAAAGCAATATAAATTCGGATAGGAAAATAGATGAACTTATCAAAGCCGAACCTTTTCAAATCAACGATTTGTATAAATACATTAATACAAATTTCTTTCATGGATTTTGGAGTAAATACGATTTTCAAATTACCATTTGCAACGAATTCGATAGCTTGGAAGTCGAAAACACAAGCGAGGTTTTTCGTTGTTACGATTTTTTCGACAACATGCTAAATCAAGATGGAATATATATTCCAAACACTAATTTTTATTTTCTCGATAATATAAATGGACGGATTAGCTATTTAGGTGTTTTCAAATTGCAACTTTCGGCGAATTCACCAAGTCGAAATATGTATATAGAGCTTGACTCGAAGTTAATTTCAGAAGAACTTGGATATCCTGAATTGTTGCTCGAAGACAAGATGAAAAATCAGCAATATTTAGACGATTATTCGTATGCAAAATATCGCGAAAACGAATTAGTTACCAAACATGGCGACTTTTCGTACAGCCTTAGCCTCGAATATTTCGGCGAGTTAAAAAGCGAATTTACAATAATCGATAAAGACGGATTTAATCACTTGATTTATAAAATGAAATCAGGAAACGTAATTGTTATAAGCTCTCCGGTATCAAGTTTTTTCGATATTGTGGTTTCATTCTCTTACATTTTCAGTTTGTTTCTTGTGATTTGGTTTTTCTATTTTATTGCACGAATCGTTTTAAATCGTAAAGTGGAAATTGAAGCAAGCCTTCGATTCAAAATTCAAGTTTCGATGATTTCGATTTTATTGCTCTCTCTTTTTATAATCGGTGGCGGAACCGTATTTTACAACATCGAACAATTCAAAAACAAACAAATCGAAAACATTAGCGAAAAAGCTCAATCGATTTCAATAGAATTAGAACACAAACTTGGCGAGTATAATACGTTGAGCAAAGACCAAGAAGAATTTTATAATTATTATTTAATCAAGTTTTCAAACGTGTTTTATACCGATATTAATCTTTACGACTTAAACGGAAATTTATTGGCTTCGTCGCGTCCCGAGATATTTAAAAAAGGCTTGATAGGAACACGAATGAACACAAAAGCATTCAATGAATTAATCATAAATCGAAAGTCAGAATTTTTGCAAGACGAAAAAATCGGTGAACTCTCATATTTGTCGGCATATACGCCTTTTTACAATTATGAAAATAAATTGCTCGGGTATATTAATCTGCCGTATTTTGCCAAACAAAATATTCTGAAAAAAGAAATTTCGACGCTCGTAGCTGCAATCATAAATATTTACGTATTTCTGATTTTGTTTACAATATTTATTGCTCTTGCTGTATCGAACAATATAACAAAGCCTTTGAGTTTATTGCGTCAGAAGTTTCGAGAAGTAAAAATCGGGAAAAAGAACGAAGCTATTATTTATAAACACGACGATGAAATAGGTCAACTGGTAAAAGAGTACAACCGAATGTTAGCAGAGCTCGAAATGAGTGTGCAAAAACTCGCTGCGAGCGAACGTGAAAGTGCTTGGCGTGAAATGGCAAAACAGATTGCCCACGAAATAAAAAATCCGCTAACACCTATAAAACTTAGCGTACAGCATTTGCAACGCACTTGGAATAATGCCGATGTTGACCGACAAAGCCGAATCGATAAATTTTCGAAAACGGTTATCAACCAAATCGATTCGCTCTCGTCGATTGCTACTGAGTTTTCGAATTTTGCAAAAATGCCCGATGTAAAAAAAGAATCGATTCTGTTAGTTCCATTGGTTGAAGCTAGCACAAACTTGTTTAAAGAAAACGACGAAGTCGAAATCGTATTAGATGTTGACTGCTCACACGATGTGAAAATAATTGGCGACAACGAACAATTGTTGCGAGTATTCAATAATCTGATTAAAAATGCTATTCAGGCTATACCCGAAGATAGAAAAGGAAATGTAAAAATTAAAATTTCGGAAAACATCGAACAGCATTCGATAATAGTGAGCATCGAAGACAATGGAGCTGGAATTACAACAGAAATGAAACCCAAACTTTTTGTGCCAAACTTCACGAGCAAAACCAGTGGAATGGGCTTAGGTCTTGCCATTGTAAAAGGAATTGTAGAAATGCTAAACGGAAAAATTTGGTATCACACACTAGCAAATATCGGAACAACATTTTTTATTGAGTTCCCAATTTATGAGAATCAATATGATAAGAATAAATAGATATTTGATACTTTTTGAAAAAATATTTCTGATATTGGTTAGACAGATTAACGAGTTATAAACCAGAATAAAAACACGATGAATACTCTATTTGAAACATATGGTTATTGTATAATACCTAAAAACACATTTTTATTTAGAGGATTTGAGGGGAACTCATATGACGATTGTATGTTTTTTGGAACTAAATATATTGTAGCCAAAGCATTTAACAGTAAAGTACAGGTGTGGAAGACAAAAAAAACATTGACGATAGTTTTTCTTGTAAAATATTTTAATCAAAGGGGTTGGGTTATTTCAGCATTACCTGAAATTTATAAAAACATATTTCCAAGTGAAAAAACAAATGTTATATTTGACCTTGACATTAAGCAAGATATCAATAAAAGGAACGAGTTTATTAAAAGATTAGTGGAAGATTATAAAATAAATGGCTGGCTTACATCTATTGAAGGTAAAATTGACATTGAAGTTTGTTTATTTGATTTACATAATAATCTAGAAAAACTCGAATTAATAGAAATCTCCATTAATAGAGATTCTGTTTATTTTGAAGACAGTTTAAGGAAAATAAAGATTTATCCTTCCGATTTATTCTACAATAATACGAATCAAAATATAAAGACAAATTATTCAACTCACAGGAAATCAATTCAATCATGGATTGCCAATGAAGCAAAAAATGAGAAAGAAAAAGAATCCCTATGGCATTTCTATTATGACTTGCGTTTAAAACTGAAAATATAATTAATGTTATATATGCCAAAAATAGTCAATCTTTTTTGAAAAAAGTTTCCTAACTTTTTAATTTTTATGATAAGGATATAAAAATAATCCCGATTTTACTTCGCTTTCGGCACGAACAATCCATCGGGATTTGAACCAAAAAGCGAAGATTTTAGCAAATAATCTCCGGCAATTTCCAACTTTTTAATTTGAGCTTTTGTTACAATCGGAAAATGTTTGATTTTATCGAGTTTGTCGCCAATTTCAGCCAAATCGTTTTCGGTAGTTTGCCAATTTATTTTATGAAATTTTGTAAGGCTAAACGGAAGCGAATATTCGCGTAATGACTTATCGCCAAGCGTATTGAAATAGAAGTCGAAGTACGACATGGTTAATTCCCTCAACGTTCGGTAAACAGGTTCGCGATAACGCAAAGTCGTAAAATTTGATTTGGCAATAGCTCCCCAAAAACCATCAACTTCGAAAACGGCAATAACATGGTCGTCGTCGTTTTCGGCACGCAAATCTAAAATTAGTGGTGTAAAACCAATATTTTCTAAACAAGCAGCAGCAAACAAAGCCCCCTCCATGCAATGTGCTCTTTTTAGCTGCATTACATAACGAGGCGAGCGTGTTTCGTGTGTTGAATTATATTCGGTTTTATCTAAAAATTGTTGAATTTTATAGGGACTTGTTAAGGTTTTCAAAACTTTTAAATCGGCAGCATTCCAATTTACTTTTAAAATTTTTGTCATATTTTACACTATTTAAACAAATAAACTACATAAAACACATTCCCCAAATTAATAAATTACAAACAATCGAACGTATTAAATTCTATCCATTTCAACCGTAAAATGTCGCATAATTGGGGCTTCGGTAAGAATTTTTAATCCATGTTTTATGTCGTTCCGTCTTTCGTAAACATTCGATAATGCCGCAGCAATGTAATCCATATGATTGTTTGTATAAACCCTGCGAGGAATCGCCAATCGTAAAAGTTCTAGTTTCGGATAACGATTTTCGCGAGTATCAGGGTCTCTATCGGCAAGCAATGTCCCTACTTCTACGCCACGAATTCCGCCTTCGAGGTACAACTCAACGCCTAATGTTTGTGCAACGTATTCTTCTTTTGGTAAATGGGGAAAAAATTTCTTTGCATCAACAAAAATTGCATGTCCGCCGGTTGGTTGCAAAATAGGAATATTATATTCATTCAGTTTATCACCTAGATATTCAACTTGTTTTACTCGAGTTTCGAGATATTCGAATTCAGTTCCCTCGTCAAGTCCTTGAGCCAAGGCATTAATATCTCTACCCGACATTCCGCCGTAAGTTACAAAACCTTCGAACATTATATTAAATACACTGCATTTTTCGTATAGTTTTCTATCCGAAAAACCAATAAATCCGCCCATGTTTACAATGGCATCTTTTTTACTGCTCATGGTCATTCCATCAGCATACGAGAATAATTCTTTAACAATTTCTTTGATGGTTTTATGTTCGTAACCTTTTTCGCGAGTTTTAATAAAGTACGCATTTTCAGCAAATCGTGCTGAGTCAATAAAAACTTTTGTTCCGTATTTTTCGGCCATGGCTTTTACGGCTTTAATATTTTCCATCGAAACTGGTTGACCGCCCGAAGTATTATTGGTAATTGTTACAATTATTACAGGTATTTTCTCGATAGGATATTTTTTGAATACTTCTTCAAGTTTATTTAAGTCCAAATTTCCTTTAAACGGATGGCTGATAGTTGTATCAAAAGCCTCGTCGATTGTGCAATCAATTGTGCGAGCATTACGGAATTCAATATGACCTTTAGTAGTGTCGAAATGCGAATTTCCGGGTACAATATCTCCTGCTTTTACTAAAGCTGAAAAAAGCACATTTTCGGCTGCACGACCTTGATGTGTAGGAAGATAATCATTAAATCCAAATAAATTCTTGATTACATCTTTTAGAATAAGATACGACGAAGAGCCGGCATAACTCTCGTCGCCAAGCATCATTGCCGACCATTGTTTATCGCTCATTGCTCCTGTTCCCGAATCGGTAAGCAAATCGATAAAAACATATTCGCTACGCAAATTAAACAAATTGTAATAAGCTTCTTTCATCCATTTTTCGCGTTCGTTGCGAGTGCTTCTTCTAATGGTTTCAACCATTTTTATTTTATATGATTCTGCAAAAGGTAATTTCATAATGATAATTTTTTTATTGATAAATTAAAAGTGAAAAATAAACAACAACAAAAAAAACAATCCTGTTAATTGTCTCTCTGTTTGATATTTAAGAAATTCTTGAGTGCAAGAATCGACGATATGGAATACGAATATTTCATGTGGTAAATGTAGAAATTTTCATGCTTTTAGCAAACAAATTCGATGAAAAGAAATCAAAAGCTGTGAACAAGGAGTTAACAATCGACAGAGTTTGAATAAATAGTTACTTTATCGTTATCTGTAAGAGGACATGTTTTAATTCTTTTTTATGAGTAACAATAAAATGCCGAGCATGAACAAATTTAAAGTAAATAAATTTAGATAAAAATATGAGTTCGAACAGAAAACGTGAATTCTATAATTGCTTCAATCGCCCACACCATTGCGGAAAGCAATACCAATAAAAAAGGGACTTCCCCTTTTTTATTGGTGAAGTCCCCTTCAGCGGGCTCAAAGATAGACATTTCGAACGACTTTATTAATGATTTAGCACAAATTAATTCATTTTGCGACATGTTTCTACATTAAAGTACTATAAACTATATGTTTGAAATCGCAAAAGTTCGAAATGAAATTTCGGTTAAAAATTTGCCCAAATAAAAAATATTCCCAAACATGGCTTGCAAAAAAGGTTAAATTTTGGGAGTTGCCTTATAAAAGCAATATGTATAAAAAGCAGATAAAATTATTGATATTAAATTCAACGCAATAGTGCCAAAAATATCACTCGTTTTAAGAAAATATATAAGGCTTGATAAAATCCCATATGAACTCATTAGCAGAAAAGATGCAGGGAGCAAGGTATAGTGATTAAAATTTGTTATATGCCTTAAAATGCTTTTGGTTTTCCGTTTTTTCGCAATAATAACTAATTCCGTCCTGAAAAACTTTGCTATTTTGAGCAATTCTGCTTTTGCTCCTATGTTTTTACAAAGTTTAATAAATTCATTGATAGTTTTTAGTGTTTCGTTAATTTGATTTTCCATGATTTTAAAATTTTATAATTAATTCTCAAAAATAAGTTAAGATGTTATAGAAATTTATTTTTTCAAACAAAAAATGCCTGTTTTTATTATCAAAACGATAAGTAAAATTATATTTGTTTGTTTAATATAAATTTGAACGAAAGTATTTGTATGTTGGAATGTTAGATATATATTTATAACAAATTTAAAATATGGAATATTCTATTTCGCTTTCAGAAATTCTTGTTGCACTCTTAATTATTCTTTCTTCAGGATTAGGATTTATAATTAGGGAACAAAAGGAGAAAATAAAATCAATAAAGAGTCAACTGTCTGAAAAAAAATACAAGCTGTATTATGATATATTTTCTTTATTCTTTGATATTATCAAATCAGGCAAAGGCATGAAAAAAGAAAATGATAAAATACTTGGGACTAAAATAATAGATATTAAGAAAGATTTGCTAATTTATGCTCCAGACCTGATTGTAAAGAAATTTATAGAATGGAATAGGTTCGTTTCAAACCATGAGGGAGATATAAAACATGCAAAACTATTTTTGGAACTGTTTCTTCTTATAAGAAAAGATATGGGATTCCCTAAAACATTGGTAAATGAAAGTGATATATTAAAGATTATAATGACTACAGATACAGATGTTGCTCAATTGAAACAAATGATAGAACTATAATCATTAATGATGGTTAACTTTACTAAATTTATTTAAAACGTAGCTTTATAAAATATTACAAAATACTAAATATGCTAACAGAATATCATATTCTTAAAACCAATGAAAATCTTGTTGATGAGATAATATTTTTTTTTACTTCACAGGCAACAAATCCAACATTATTTGATGACATAAAAAAGGTATGCATTGCAAAAGCTAATATTCGACAAACCGATAAAAATTTAATAAATATGGGTTATTTATCGGGGATGGATTTTCTTAATTATATGTCAGATAAAAGAAAATGTGGTACGGGAATAGATGTTAGATTTGTTGAAATAGTATTACATCAATTAACCGAAAATTATATTCTTACGCCATTAGATTCTATACTATTCAGAAATAAAGAACAAAGATACAGAGCAAATGGGGTTTTTACATCATTACTATTTGAAAGGGATTTGATAAAGAATTTAATATATGGTTTTAAGTATATTATAGACTCATATCAAAAATCTGTGTTTAAAATAGAACAAACTAGTAAAAATGATGATAAATCAATAGGGACAGGGTTTCTAATCGCTGATACTAATAATGAAAATAGCATTATAGTAACCAATAAGCACGTAGTCGCCGGAAGAAAAGAACTAAAAATATATACATTCGAAGACAAAGAAATAAAAATAGAAAACATTAATGAAGACGAAGATAGGGACATTGCATTAATCGAAATTGAAAAATTGAATGATAAAACATTTTATTTAAATTCTAATCCCGAGATTTTATCAGAAGTTTTAACAATAGGCTACCCATCTGTTCCTATGACAAATAACTCATATCAACTTTTTCACAAAGGAGAAATAAATTCAATTGTTGAAGACTATCATAATAATAAACTCATTATTTTTTCTGCAAAAACTTCATCGGGAAATAGTGGAAGCCCAATAATTGATAAAACGGGGCTTATTGTTGGTATAGTTACTTCTGAATTATTCGAAAAAGAAAGTTTTCAAAGCAAAGGCAAACTCCCATATTATGCTGGAATCCCATCAGCAGAAATTTTAAAAACAATAGATAAATTTATAAAGGATTAAAGTTAAAAAGATATAATTTCAATTTTGTTTTTTAAACTACATTGATTTGAATAAGACAAGTAAATGCAATAAAATCAACAATTAAGCTTGCACATCTAAAATACATTCCCGAACATAGCCCGAAAAACAAGTTATGGGTAAATTCAGGTACACCAAGGCCGAACTAGAAACATTAGTATTAAAGCAACTTGAAAACCTTGATGCTATGGGAAAACAGATAAAATTACTTGAAGAACAAAATCTGATGCTTGTAAAATTCAACCAAAAACTAATGGGGCTTGTTAGTGAAAATTTAAAGGAAGCAATTCCTTATCCTGTCGTGAAAAGGGCTACATCTAAAAATAAAAAAGCTACTGACTATTTACAAGTTGCAGAATAACAAAAAAGCTGTCTCTCAACAGCTTTTTTAATTACATTTTTCTTACTTTCCTTTTGGTCTTGGAGGATTATTTCCTCTACCACCACCGGAAGGTTTTCCTGTGGTACTTGGGGCATTAACTGGTTTGGGCATAACTAAAAATTTAAATTATTAATACATACATTGTTTCCAATTTTAATGCCAACCGAATCTTAACGACAGAATGTCATCTTTTAAATTACTCCACCCCATGCACCTTCTTCGCCTCCGGAAAACCAACCCATTTGCCATCTTTATCAACACCACGATTGGCGAGTTCCCTGCGAATAAGATACATAATATCAAAATCCCCTTTTAAGGATTCGCAAAGGAGTTGTGTGGCAGCTAATCTAAAAATATACGAAGGATTATAATCGTCGCTACGTTCTGAATATTTACTCAAGTCTGTAGATTTTGTTTTGCTTTTCGGAATTATTTTACCTCCCATTTCCTGCCATACTTTTGCAGGAATAGATTCTCTTACAATGGTGTCAAAGTCTGAAGCCAGTTTGAAAGCTTCTTTTTTATTTCCGGCTTTGTACAAGTCGTACACTTTTTTCAAATCCTCATGGTCTTTGTTATCCAAATAGTGAGGACTTGTCCATGAAGGATATTTTTTAGTTTCCATTTTGCTGTTTTTTATTCCTGCCAACATAAAACTCTTTTTCCTGAAACGCAAGTTATTATTGGTATTTCCGTTTAATTCCTGACTCCAATCATAAATAAAAAGCTTGTCTTCTCCTGCAATTTTCTTTAAATCCGTTTTATTTCCTTTCAAAACCACTTCAAAATACGAAGCCCCTGTTGAAATATTATCCCTGTCATTTTCGGTAAAAGTTACTTTTTCTACAGCGATATTCAATTTCTGTTCTTTGATTTCGTTTTTGACCATTGCCAGCACCGCTTTTTCCACTTTTGCAGTTTGTTTGTAAACCACATTAATGATTTCGGATTTGTCCTGATTTTCATTCAAAAGGTCAATAGCAAGTTCCTCTAATGGAATCCCCAGTTCGGTAGAAATACTGATTTCTTTTCCGGTTGTCCTTGCTTTTTTAGCAATTCCGCTTAATCCAACTACATTGGAATCTGTGTTTTCAAAAATATTCATCTCGCCACCCTGATTGAACCTGCCAAACTGTACAGCCTTGCCTTTTTCCGGCACTTCAATCACCACATCCACATCGTGCTGAAACTCGTTTGTGCCTCTGAAATTTCCTTCTTTGGTAGTTTGGAAAACAAAAATGAAAGACTTGCCCTGATTGCTTCTTCTCAAATTTTCAATGTCCTGCGGAGACAAACCAAGCTTGTTAACAGAATCAATAAACACAAACTTATAGGCAGATAAATCCTCTGGCAAGTAATCGCTGACAAAAAGATTCGGATGAGCCACATCTTTTTCTTTTAATTTCTTTTGAAGTGTAGCATCCAATTTTTCTTCTCTGGCAACATACAACACAGTTCCATGATTTCGGGCAAGATAGCCTGCAAAATCAACACAGAGATAAGATTTTCCCATTTTGGGTTTGCCAAAAACCATCGCAGAAAAACCCGGTGCCGGATCTCCGATAAGTTTTAACCATTTGTCTTTTAAGCCAATGGAATTGAACTCCAGCTTGGAAAAATCAACACTATTCATTACCTGCCCGACTTCGCCTTCGTTGTTATCATTGCCCTGTATGGCTTCCTGTGCTTCGCTGTCATTCACTTCAGACTCTAAGGAACTAATCCCCGACAAATCAACCGTATTTTTATTTTCTTCATCGGTGTTGAAGTAATCCATTTGAGCAAACTTTTTGATTGCCTGTTTCAAACTTTGAACCGTTTCATCTTTGAGTTTGAATCGCAAATAATGAATTGTCATGGTATTGTGAATTTCCACCAAACTTTCCTGCAAATAAGCAATCTCCTCTGCAAATGGCGAGGTTTTACGAATGCGTTTGTTCAGAATATTCGATTGCAAATCTTCAATCTGCTTTGCCAACATTGATTTGGTAACAATTTTATTGTTCCAATACAGCATTAATCTGAAAAACTTCACTTCAATGCAATCTGGCTTCTTTTCTTTCTTTTCAACTTTTGGCTTGCTCTTCTTTTCAGAAATGCCTCTTACAATTTCATCCATTAGCTCTTTCACGGTAAAAACTTCTTGTATCGGCTCTCCGTAGATACTTGAAACTACCACATTATCGCCTTCAATATGTGCGGAATAATCTTCGGTTTTAATTTTTAGCTTCAAATTGGGATGCAATGACATGGTGTCGCCATTGTTGATATAAGGTTTAATAAAATCAATTGCAGCGGTTCTCGGAGTAAAATAACCATTGAGCGATTGCTTTCCTTTTGAAGAAATAAACTCCTGTAATTTCTGAAAAGCAAGATTTACAAGTTCTTTTAACTCTTTGTCTTTCTCACAGGCTTTCCAATTCCTCCCATTGTTAGTCTTGGTCATTATCACAAGATGTGCTTGTTTGAGTTCGTCTGGCAGATTTTCAAAACCCAGCCGTTCGATATGCGATATATAATTGTTTTGTTTTATCATTATGCAGCGAATTTTAAACGTTTGAGACTTCCAGTAAGCTTCTTTAAGTCCACTTCTTTCGGTGTAAACTTTCCGGCTTGTTTCGGGTTGTAATTAGAAACCATCATTTCTGTTTTCTGTTTGTCGGTATATTTGGTAACAGCAACAGATTTTGTAATTTTCTGAACGTACCACTTATGCTTTTTCAAAAATTTGTTTAATACTGCCGAAGGATAACTACTCAACAAAAACTTTCCTTTCAGTTTGGCAGCCTTTTCCAGTAGCTTTGTGTAATCAGCTTCGGTATATCCTTTGTAATGACCCATGTCCGAGTTGAAATATGGAGGGTCGAGATAAAAAAATGTGTCTTTGCCATCGCATCTGTCCATCACTTTTAATGCATCATTGCATTCAATCTGAACCGTGCGAAGCCTGTCGGCATAATCAGGTGTAAATGCATCACGTTTGTTCGCCAGCGATTTTTCTTTGGATGGAGTATTTCCAAATCCCCAAGAAGTAATCATTCCGGCAAAGCCCTGATTGGTTAGTGTCCAAAATGCCCAAGCACGCTTTAGTTCGCTGTGTTTCGTAGGATTTTTATAGATTTCACGTGCTTTGTTATAAAGTTCACGGCTATGTAGGGTGGCTTTGACTTCCTTTTCCAATTCTTTAAAATTTGTCTTTAAAACCTTGTAAAAATTTATCACTTCTCCATTCAGGTCATTGATAACTTCCACTTCCGATTTTGGCTTGGCAAAGAATAATGCACCTCCTCCGAAAAACGGCTCACAGTATAATCGATGTGCAGGAATCAGCAACAGCAAGTGTTTAACCAGCATCTGCTTGCCTCCGTAATATGTTATGGGTGTCTTCATTATGCAGCTTTTTTAAATTCAAGTTTTTTCAATTGTTTTAACAGCGATGTCATATCCGCAGTTTTTCCTTTTTTTATTTCTGAAAAGTTTTTGTTGGCGAGATTACAGTATTCGGCTTTTCCATCAATGCCGATAAACTTCCGTCCAAGTTCAATGGCACATACTCCGGTTGTTCCGCTTCCGCAAAAAGGGTCGAGAATAATTCCTCCTTTCGAACAACCTGCCAAAATCGGTTTAGTGATTAAGTCTGTGTTGAATGTGGCATAGTGTTTTTTTGAACCGGGTTTGGTAGAAATTTCCCAAAAATCAGATACATCGCCTGGATTTTTTCCTTTGGGATTCAGTGAGATTTTTTTCAATGTTCCACCGTTCTTTTCTCCTTTTCCCAATGAACCCTTTTTGTTTTTCGGGTCGCCTCCAAATGCTGTCATGCGGTATTTCACTCTTTCAAAGGATGCTTCCTTATGGGCTTCACGAACCGCATCCAAGTCAAAATAGTAATCCTGTTGCTTTGTTAGCAGAAAAATATATTCATGTTTTTTTGAAAAGCGGTCGGTTACACTTTCCGGCACTCCGTTGGGTTTAGCCCAAATGATGTCATTTCTTACAATCCAGCCTCTATCAATGCAGCCGATGGCAAAGCGATGCGGAATCAACACCTGACATTTCTTTTTCAGACCGTTGGCTTTGTTGTTATTGGCTCTTGCCGGAGCAATCCTACCTGCTTTTACAGCACGGATGCTTTGCGATGGTTTATCGGGATCTTTACCGCTGTCGTTTCCACTTCCGAAATAAGTATCTCCAAGATTCACCCAAACCGTCCCCTGTGGTTTGAGAACCCTGTAAATCTCATCCATAAATTGCCATAGATGTTGCAGATATTGATGGAAAGTCGGCTCTAATCCCCATTGCCCTTTCCATCCATAGTCCCGCAATTGCCAATAGGGAGGAGAGGTTATCACACAATCAATGCTGGCAGCCGGAAAACTTTTTAGTATTTCCATGACATCACCACAGATGGCAGAATTGATATATGCAGATAGATTTTTCATGTTGTTAAAAGGATAAAAGAAAGCAGGGACAAGCCCTGCAATCAATTTAGATGTAATTTAATTTTGTACGTTCGTTCCAGATATTATCAAAATGCATGTCGCCATCTGCCCATTTGTAGCTTACAAGCCCTTTCTGATTGCTTATTTTCAGGATTGCCCATACTGCTTCGGATTGATTTGCTCCCGGATTCGAAAAACCTTTGTACACCGTATTGGCTGTAGTATTATCCTCGACAATCGGTTGATACATGGTTTTATTATTGATTGTATTTACCCGATTGTTAAGCTCTTCAATCGCTTTCTGCATATTGGCAAGGCGTTCCAATTCCAAACGCTGATTTTCTTCTGTTGCAAATCCCTGCATTCCTCCTGAATTTAACATGGAATTAAGTGCATCTCTCAATTCTTCAACAGATTCAGAAGCAGGAACAGTAACTTCGGCATGTGCAAAAAACAGATTATTTAATTGACCTTCTCCTGTGTCTAACTTGATGATGCTGCCATCTATGACTGAAAGTTCAAGAATTCTTTGCTTGGCGATGTAACTTACTGCTCCGTCACATACTATTTTCAGGCTGTTGCCTTCGTTATATATTTCGATATTCATTTTTTTAATTGTTAATTGTAAATGGTTAATGATTTCCTTTCAACTTTAAGTACTCGAAGTACTTTAGGCACTTAAGTGCACTTCCTAATGTAAAAGAATGGTGGTAGTTAAAATTCCTCCGGCAAGGGCAAGACCTCCGGCAAGCCAACGATTTAATGCTGATTTACGTTTGAGTTTCTTTTCGGAAAGATTCAGATTATCGGTTAAAACATCCTGTTGTGCAAGTGAAATATCCAAATGCTGCTTTAATAGGCTATAACTGTTTTTACATACATCCAGCGATGAATCTTGCATCTGTGTTAATTCCGATAATTCGTCAACGGTTTTATCGCAGAGGCTATCACGAATGACGGACTCTGTTATCAGCACCGAGACTTTTTTCTGAAGTGAATCACAGAGTTCAATTTTTTGTGTGGTATCTGCCGAAAAGCTAAACTGCTGCGATAATAATTCAACGTTTTGTTGTAGTTTGAACACTTTCTTTTTTGAAACTATCAAGCTTTGCTTATCGGACTTGATGACTGATTTTAAGCTGTCGTTTTCCGTTTCGAGCCTAGAAAGTTCGGATTGGAACTGCATATCCACCGAATCACTGATGGCATGGACATTTATTTCCGTTGGAAACTTTTCCGGTGTTAATACCTTGACCGGATTCACTTCAAACTTTGCATAAATGTAAAGGGCGACAAAAGCTGCACATAGCAGCACTATTAAAAAATTGTTTTTCATTGTTTTTTTTGATTTTCACGATTAATAAAAAAGTTTGTACCTCGTTCAATGGAATAACCGAAGCAGCCAGCACCCACAAGGCTCACGAATGAATAAAACATAAATTCGGGAACAGGGATGCCGAAAAATTGCTCGGCAATCCAACTGACAATGGTTATCAGAACAAAAATCAGTGTAACCAGCTCTCGCAGATTATAACTGCCATTCTTGTCCTTTAGCAATTGTTCAAAGAAGGTTTTTCCTTTCATTGTCTTACCAGATGTAATTTAATATTCTGCGGAAGAAGCCCGGCTTGCGTTCCATTGTTACCATGATAAAGAAACAGGGTTCAGTTTTGCGTTCGATATAGCTTTTCTGTTTGCACGATGCTGAACAATACTGTCTGTTTTTTCTGCGTGTTACAAAGCTTTTACCGCATTGAACACATGTTTTTTCGATTTTTTGTGATAATACTTTTTTCATTTTACTTAATTTTTAATTGTTTGTAACTTGGAAGTTGGATGTTAGAAGTTGGAAATTGGATATTTTTCTTCTGTATTCTTTCTTCTAATTTCTAACCTCTAACTTCTAACTTCCTTTCCTGAAATACTCCCAAAGTCCCCATCCCAATGCAAGGGCAGTCGTTCCTGCAAGCAAGAGTCTTTTGGCTGTTTCCCTGCGGATAGCTCTGAAGTCAATGAGCGTATAAGTGAACTTGTTTCCGTAAAGCTGCCTGTGCCTTTCGCATAAATCCATAAAGTCATCAAAGTCTCCTGCATCGGCAAAAACCTGACATCCGGCAGAGTATTTGTCCACCGTAACCGTCGTTCCAGTTTTACTTGCCCTGTGGATGTTGATTCCAAGCATTCCTGTAATTCTGATTCCATTAATAAAGTCAAGTACTGCATCTCGGTCGTAGTCTCGAATAACAGTAACAGGTTTGCATTGAACCAATGCCTTGTATTTGCCTTTGTGAAGACCGATTTGGTACGCATCCACATACTGTCCCTGTGCCAGCACCGCTGTACCCTGCGGTTGCATTGGGTTTTTCAGCCAGAATGTACCCGGATCGGTAGTCGCTTTATACACATGATAGTTCCATAAAAGTCCATCCGTTTTGTAAAACACATGAATCTGGTCGTCGAACCGGTTCGCTACAGTAGAAGCCGAACGCAGACCCACGATGTTTAACTCGTACGGACGGCTGTACAAAACAAAGCCCTTTGAATGCAATATGGATTTGATACGAGAAAGCATCAGGCAGCCATTGGAAAGTTAGGTTCATAATCTTGAAGCCATGCTGCTACATCAAATGACGGACAGGCTTTTTTTACTTTTGGCAAATCACGATGCCCAACGATTTTTGCATGGGGATATTTCTCGGACAGTTCCACCAACAAGTCAAACATGGCGTGTTTTTGCAATTGAGTCCTGTTGTCGGTGGGAGTGCCGGATTTATTTATTCCTCCGATATATGCAATATGAATGGCTATTTTATTATAGCTGGAAGCTCCATTCGCAATCTTATCTTCTTCCTGCAATTTCACAACTTCTCCGTCTCGAAGGATAATGTAATGATAGCCGGGGTTCTTCCATTTTAATTGCTCTTTCCAGTAGCGTTTGATATCTTCTACTGTTGCATCCGGTGTGGATGCGGTGCAATGCACCACGATATAACGTATGATTCTCATAAATTTTCAATGTTTTGAGTGTTTATTAAAAAGGTCTCGCCATTGTTCTCAAAGGCGGTAAAGCCATTTAACTGCCCGATTTCAGTCCCCAAAATGGTTCGGGCAGGTACTTCTACTTTGTCGTAAGGATTTCTCCAAACAGATGCATTTCTGCGAGTGATAACCGTCATTCCTCCGATACCTGATAATGACCATTTGTCCCCATCGTATTTCAAACCCATTCTCGAAAACTCCATCCGTATCTGCTGTTTTTGTCCTTCATCTGAAAAGCTATCCAGCATTCCATTGACAAGGGTTTTTCTCACTCCACCGATGCGATACTGCAAAAATTCATTGCTGACTGATGAATAATCGTCTTTGGTTTTCATTTGCCTTAATGCGGTGATGACTTGTAATAAATTTTTGTTGACCGCAGCCTTGTACAGCGTTTTGGCAAGTGAAGCAGCTTCGGTAGTGCTGCTACTGCTTTTTTCGCTTTTAGTGATGGAGTTGTAAGTGGCTTCATCAATACTCTCCGGCAATCCTGCTTTTTTGAGTGCTGCCACTGTTTCGCTTCCGAAGTCCCCATCGGAACCGTATTTGGGCAGGATGCTTTTTCCGTATTTGGCAATTAAGGCTTCCTGTACTGCTTGTACTCGCTGTCCTTTGCTTCCTCTTTTCAAAGGAAATTCATCATTTCGTGCAATGATATTATTCGGACTGAAATCATCTGCCTGTGGCGATGGCAACGGAAAATCGTCCTGCATTTCCGTGTTGCTGTTTCTGTTGGAAAAATACTGCCATCCGAAATAGCCGAGTATTCCGGCTACTGCTGTTCCTAATCCTATCAGGATGAGTTTTTTCTTTTTATTGTTTTGTGTTGCCATATTATACTTTGGGTTTCTTGAGTATGATTATCATGTATGCTTCGTATTCTCCAAACTCCAGTTCGCTTTTTAAATCGCTCAACAGGTTCTTGCCATAAAGGTTTTTGTATTCTCCAGCGGTTTTAATGAATGCTGCTTGTGTCGGTATTTCGTTAAAAACTGCTACTATTGCTTCTTCATCTGTTCCCGGAAGGAATCCATAGCTTTTATCAAATGCTGCCTTGAGTCTTTTTGCCCATGCTTCGTAATTGAGTTGAACTGCTCCTTGTCCTACTTTTTCTGGTTTGGCATCAATAATTTGAAGCATTTCATTGTATTCGGTAGTTTGTAGTTCGTCGCTCAAATCGTACATCAGATTGCTGTTGTAGAGTTTTTGATATGATTTCACTACCTTATCAAACGTGTTTCTGTCGGGGATTTCACGTAGGGCATTGCGAAGAGCAGTAGTGTCTGTTCCCAACCAACCATCATTTTCAAATGCCATTTTTATTTGTTTGGCAAATGTGGCTGGTGTTCCTTCTTCTAATGTTTTCTTTTCTTCATGGTTGGAAATGGCATTGAGTACCCATTTGCGAACAAGGAAAAAGCCTCCGCCCAACAGCACAAGACCTCCTGCACCATAAAGAATTTTTTCCTTTACAGTGAGTTTATCTTTTTCCTTATTTTTCAATGCTTTTGTCATATTAATTAACCATTAACCATTTTTCATTAATAATTAAACTCCGAGATATTGTTTTGCTAATTTTGTTTTTGCAGGGTCGTTTTTAATGATCCAGGCTAATTTGTCTAACTCTTTTTCTGTGAGCTTTGATGCCAACACAGTTAAGGCTTTCATTTTGGTTTCGGCATCATTTTCATTGGATGCTTCAATCGTAATTTTAAATGCGTATTTGTTCATTTTCGTAGATTTTAAAGCTTATTTATTCAGATTAAGTAGTTCGGCAACTGGCATTATGTTTTCAGGCTCATCAAGCATTTTTCCAAGTATGCCCATCACATAAGTCAGTTGTTCTTTATTGAGTCGTTCTTCTATTTGGCGTAGTATCTGAACGTATGGGTCGTTTTCATTTCCATTGTTTTCGTCTGATACTTTTTCAAAACTGGTTTCGGTTTCTTCTGCTGTGGTGCTTGCTGTTTCGTCGTCATCAAAAAATCCAGCAAGTGTTTTTAATGATGGATTTTTCTTTGAACCTCGTTTGATTAATCCGGTAAAAAATCCTGTCCCCAATTCTCCCAACGTATTCGCCACCGAGTTTTTTTCATTTCTCACTTCTTCAATTTTATCTTCTAATTGCTCGATGTAATCTTCGGCTTCCTTGAGCTGCTCTTTGGTTTCATCTAATTCTTTTTTCAGAAGTTCTGTTTCCCAACGTTCTCTTTCTTGACGGAGTTTTTCGTTTATTCGTGCGTCTATATCTATTCCTGATAATGCATCATTGCTTTGTGGTGTATTCATTACAAATGTCCGGTGGATATTTCTCCAGCCTTTTGATGATGTGCCGTACAAACGAAAGGATATTTTATTCAATCCTTTTGCCAAATAGGCTCGAAAGCTGTCAAAGAGAGCTAAATCATTGGTTCGTTTTACTACAGGCATATCATCCACAATGATTTCAAAGAATTCAGGTGAGCCGGATTTTGCCGACTGCTCCAGCTTCATGCGTATGAGTTCTATTTTTTCAGGGTCGTATTTTTCTATTAATTCTCCCATATCAAGTTGTTTTTTCGTGTTTGATAATTACTTGTATAAAGCGTATGTGAGTTGTTCTTCCGTTCATATTCCGAATGTTGATGATGCCCTGATGTTCGTATTGCATTTCATTTGCAGATGAAGAACTCAAATCGAACAATCCTGTCTGCGATTCGACACTGATGCCGGATATTTGATCCACCAAAATAAAAAACTGGCTTTGTGCATCTATGGTTAATTTATCTGATGGTTGCAGCACAAGATGACGGAATCGCAATGTGTAGCGATTTCCGAAGCCTAACTCTTCCATTCTGCGTGGAATGTATTCTAATGCAAGTTCTATGGTCATATCAGTCTTTTGTTTTAATCCAAATAATTACTTTGATTTCATATCCTCTTATTTCGGTGATTGCTTTTCCTGTTTTATCACGATAAACTCCCATCACAACAGTGGTGTCCCCATCCACTGTTACTTCTTCTGCTTCTTGTTTGGCTCCGTGTGTCCATTCAGCAAACTCGTCTTTTTCGAATTTGCTGAAGTCGAACATCAGGCTGTTGTTATCGCTTTCGTGAAGCTCTCCGGTATAAAAGCAATTTCCTTCTTCGCAACTGAATAGCATCAGGTCGCCAAAGAGTGGATTTCGTTGATAATTAAGAATGTTTTCCACAGGTGCTACTTTTCCGAGGCTCTTGCCATTTGCACGAACCGTTAGTTCTATTGCACAGATGCTTTGCGTATCTCGTGGAATCCGCACTTGAAAATGTCGGATTTCATAAGCTCTGCTAATGTTCAGAATTGTTATGATGGCTGTTTCTTTCATTTGGCATCATCCATTTCACATTCGAGATAAAGGGATACTCTGTAAGGTCGAAATCCTGCTTTTGGGCTTTCGTTGTCTTTGTATTCAATGCGTACTTGTCCGTTGCCCGGATTAACGCCTCCAAGGTCATAGTATCGGGTTTTTGGTGCGACATTGATTCCTGACATCAGCAGCTTGCTTTCGTAGTTTTCAGGAAACAGTTCGCTTTTATTGATTTCGATTCGCTGACTGCCTCTGTAATACAGTAAATCATCCATATCGGAAGTCAACAATAATCCTTTTACCGAAACAATGGTTTTGTCTAATTCGAAGGTTTGTGATACGCTTCTTCCGGCTTCGGTTACATTCAGGTCAAATCGTTTTTTTACAGGCTTTAACATAATTATCAATGGTTAATGATTAATGGTTAATGAAAAAAGAAGGGACAGGCGAACCTGCCCTTCGATTTTTGCTTTTGTTATGGAGTGGTTACGGTTCCGTGTAATCCAGCCCATATGTAGGTGTTGTTTGCGATTCCATCCATTGTTCCTAATTCAATGGTCATTTCAATCAACACATCATCGGAAATCAATCTCGGATTTGCCAACTTGAAATATCCTGCCTGTACCAAACTGAAATTTTTTGTTGCAAATACTCTGTTTGCGGTTTCGGGAACGATTTGTCTTTTATTGCATTTCAACGAAAACTCTCCGTTCATCACTGCTGGAAATTCTTCCAATAATTCAAACTTGGTGGACATAATCTTGTCTTTGCTGGCATCTGCTGATACTCCGGCAAGCAGAATGATTCCGCTTACAAGCAAACTCTGATTTTTTGGCAACTTGGCATTCGATACATTGCGTAGTCCGATTTCTTTATCGTCCTGTGTTTCGAACATCTTGATGGTTTTTGAACTCACTGGCTTAATGGAGTAGATAATGGTATCTGCCAATCGCAATTCTCCTTTTTTCAAACCGTCTTTGATGTGATCGGGTAGTTCAGGAAAATGTTTCTCCATTTCTGCACGACTGCCTTTGCTCGGTGTCGGTGGTGCTGTGATTTTATTTACTGCTTTTGCTCTTTGTATGGGATTCATTCTGCGTAAGGCTCCCATTACTTCGCCTACTAATTCGTCGCTGTCATTGTCCAAGCCCAATAATGCTCCTGCATTGTTATACTCGTCAAGGGCTTCCATTCCTAAAATTTGTCCTAACATTTGTTTTTGATTTAAGTGATTAATACTTTTTGTTAATTGTAAATGGTTAATGGTTAATGGTTAATGATTTTTGAAGTTGGAGATTGGAAATTGGATGTTGGATATTCTGACTTCTGTATTCTCCATTCTAACTTCCAATTTCTATCTTCTAAAAAATCTTCTCTTCCGGGTCAAGCAGTCCGTCAGTTCCATCCAATCCTGCTGTCTGTTGTTCTTGTGTGAATTGTTTCCCACTTTCGGCTACTGCTTTTTCAATTCGGTCAAGTTCGCTCATATCAAGTTCTTTGCTCTTGTTGCCGGGATACAAGAAGTACTTCACAGCTCCCATGCCGGATGTGCCTTCACTTGTAGTGCTACCTTCTTTCTTTTTCAGTAACATATCAAGGAAAAGTTTCTGCATAAAGCTTTCTTTATAGGTTGCAAGTCTTTCTTTAATTCCTGCAAGAACTCCTGCTTTTCCTGTTCCACTAACTTCTGCTCCTGTTTTCTGAAATCCGTTGGATGCCATCATTCCTAATCCGAATACTGATGCCAAACGGCTTTTTGTGTAGTGACCGATTCCTGTTACCACCGTTCCAACTACTAATGACGACCTTCCGATGGCTGCTCCGGCGACTCCTCCTGCAACTACTCCTGCCACAAGGTCTTTTATTGTTTCGATGGCAGTGTTCTTTAGATTGCCTTTGGTATCCAGCGTTTGGGTGATTCCTGAAAGAACACTTTTCCTTCGGGAATTTCTGTTGTAATTCTTTTTTCTCTTTGCCATTTTTTTAATTATTAATTGTTAATTATTAATTGTGAGTTGATGTTATAACAGGGCTACGGCTTGCTTTTTACTATCGGAATTGTTGCGTTTTCCTCTTCTTTTTCTCCTACTTGTTGAAGTTTTCTTTTGTGCTATCGATTTCTTCTTGTCAAGGCTGGCAGAGGCGGTATTCTTTGTAGTTCTTTTCTTGCGTCTTTTGACTCCGTTAAGACCTGATACTTCTCCATTTGATGTTCGTGCTACTACTTTTTTCTTTCCTCCAAGCAATTTGTATCCTGCGAATAACAATCCTAATCCTCCGACTCCAAACATGGTGGGCTTTAACCATTTCTTGTTTTTTGCCCAAAAGCCTTGTTTCTCTCCTGTATCTGATGAGTCTCCGCTGTCACTTCCTGAATCGGAACTGGTATCGCTGTTGTCTGTAGCAATGTCTTCGGTAACTTTTGAATCTTCTCCATCGTCTCTGCTTGCCGGAAGACTTGCATTTTTTTGCATGATGGCTGGTAATGCTGGCAATTGTCCGTCTTCTGCTGCTGCTTGTTGGGCTGCATTGTCTTCGGTTTCGGTATTCTCAAAATCATCCGAGCCTTTTTCTTTTTTCGGGAAAATATTTCCGATGCTTTTCAAAAGTCCGCCGATGGCTGCCAGCACACTGGTTGCTGCTGCTATGGCTGCTGCGGTGGCTACTTCTCCCAATGCTCCGATTCCTGCAACGCCTTCCAAACCTTCTAATCCGTTGACATTTTCTTCTTGCCAAATGTCTTCGCCAAGTACTTTTCGTAATGGTGTGGCTGTGTTCATGTAGAATGTTTCGGCTGATGGTGCATATCCTAATCCGGATACTTCATTGTTTTTGTTGCCCTTGCCTTTGAGTACAGCTTTTTTCATATTCTCGGGCTTGCCTCCAGCATCGTAGAAGATTTTTTCTAACTTTTCTCGTACCTTGACAAGTCGTTGCCATCTTGCCATATCAATCCCTTTGCTTTTGGCTGCGGATTCACTCAGGTATGACCATTTGAGTCGTTGTCCGATTTTAAAGAGGTTGAGTTTCATGGCTGCCAATACTCCGTTTCGCAATAATGCGGTTCCGGGGTTCAGTTTGTTGGTTATATGCAGTCCTTTGTGAAGTAGCTCTTTGAGTTTGCCTCCTTTTTTCTTTTCTCCTTCTGCTCCGGTTTTTGGTTTCTTCTTGAACAACTTTCCGAACCCATCGCCTCCGGTAAGGTCGTCGTAGTCCATGTTGTCTATTCCGTTTAAATATTGTAAATCCATTGTTGTATCTTTTTTTTCTGAGTATGGTTCTTCATAATTGAATTCGTTTACCACGCAATCGACAGTGATGTGGCTTTTGCCTTCGGGGACTATCGGGTAGATATGCTGGAAATTATCTCCTCCGTACTTGGTGATTCGCAGTTTATGCGGAATTTTTAAATTCGTAAGTATGGAACTGATAAATACCGTGTAGCAGTCGCAATCTACGCCCCTGTGGCGGTCGTGCCATGTTCTTCCGGGACTTCGGATTTGTTCAAATCCTTCTTTATCTTTGGTGTAGCGGATATGATTGTAAACAAAGTTCCAAATGTTTCGGCAGGTACTGTAGGTGTTTCCTGTATCGAGTTTTCGTGCTATTTTTTTAGTGTGGTGCAAGGTTTCATTTACCACTTTTGGAATAAACTGCACGGTATCTTCGACAACTGCACCTCTTTTGATGGTTTTATCGCTGTTCGTGATTTCAGGAAAAAGGCTGTTGTAAGCTTTTCCATCGGCTATATGTCTGTAATTTTTTGCTTCCATATTTCAGACTTTTAGGTTGATTTCATCGGTTTTTTCATAAGGGAGTTGTTTCCATCCAAGGTCAATGGTGGTGATGGTTTTTGCCTGTATTTTGACTGGTTCGCCGGATTTGAGTGATTTGATTAAATCTCCGCCAAGTGAAAACAAGCCCATCACCGGAATCTGTATCATGATTTTTTCAATTCTTGCTTCCCCAAATGCAGGAACTTCGATGTTTTCATTTACTACCTGTGAACTGGCAAGGGTTGCGTCTTTGTAAATGAGTTTCACATATGGAAATTTCATTGTCAAAGCGGTTTTGGTTGGATTTTTAAGCAAGGAGTCCACTCGCAGCGAAAGTCCTGTCAAATCGAGTTTTTGCACGTTAACGGTGGTTTCACTTTCGAGTTCGGAACTTGTCTTGCGTAACCTCGCTAAATAGCTGATTCCTGCAACCAAGCCTCCAGTTATACCAAGTCCTAACAATATTTTCTTCAGGTTAGCCATTGTTTTGCTGCTTGTTGTTTTTTTTGATTTTCTGAATATTTTTTCTGTCCAAATAATCGGAGGTGAACTTGAAGACAAGCCATATTACTCCTCCTAATACTGCCTTGAGGCTATAGTCCAACAGTCCGGAATAATCTATGTTGGCAAGCAAAATGGTGCTTGGCAAAAAAAGTTGGACTATCGGGTCGCCATTGCTGTTAAAAAATTTTGTGTTCATGCTTTTTTTTTTTTTTTTGATTGTTACTATTTTTTGTTTTTTATGCTGCATTTAGTAAGGCTGGCAATCCTAATTCTCTAAAAATGATGCGTACTTGTTTCACATTATAAAATCTGCCTCCCCGTTTGCCTATTTTATCTGCAAATGGCTTCATCCATGCCCGAAATGTTCTTTTATCTATCTCGTATATCCTGCTCAACTCTGCCAGTGTATATGGCTTGACTTTCACATAGCAGGGAATGATTTGCAGTTCTTCTTTCATTTTTTTTATGCTGTTTTTGAAAAAGATTGGGGACGGAATCGCTGATTTACGTAGTGCTGCTCCTGAATAAATGCATCGTACCATGCTTTTGTTCCTGCAAATCCTTTAGGATTGCGTTTGTCTATCCAAATGCATGGATGTGGTATGTATCGCTGTGGTCTGCGGAGTACGTAGTTTCTTGCCATAAGTATTCTGATGCAGTATCCGGAAAAATAGCGGTGGATTCCTGCTGCGAATTTTTCGGATGGAATGGATTCATAATACTCCTGAATAAGTGCTTTTGCTTGTTCTGTTTCTTTTTTTGTAAATGGATGGTTATTCCATAATATTTTATGGGCATACTCCCATGTGGCATCGGTCATCAATCGGATACTTGCCGGATGAACGATAATTTTTGCTTGTTTTTTAGATGTCCTGTTCATATAAATAATTTTACAGGACAAAGATGCAGCGGGCAAATAACTCACTTTTCGGTTTATGCTCGATTATGTAGCGTTTTACCAAACAATGTCAAATTTGGTAGCATCGGGAAGTTTTATGCTCGGTTATGTATCGTCATGCTCGGTTTGGTATTTCAATGTAGTATTATGTAGCAAAATGTAGTTTTATGTACTTTCATGTAGTTTTTGGTAGGATTAGGTAGTTTTCTTTATACGACCCCAATTTGCTTTGACTCTCTGCTTTTTCAACTATAATTATTATTCCTTGATTTTAATTGCCTGATTTTGTGCTATATGTATACAATGTGTTTTATAGCATACTTAAAAGGGGGTTACCTTTTTCTGTTTTGGCAATTAACAGATAAAGGATGTTTTGAATTTATATATAAACAAATTTTTACGACAGATTATCAGACGATTATAAGCAATGTGTTTTTTTAACATATGTTGTTTGGGGTAATGTTTTGGGACTTGAGAGAATATATGTATATGAATTATCCAAAAAGGTTATAAAGATTAAAGATTAATTTAATATGTACAACTATGAAAACAAAAATTAAAGGAAGAGACTACGAACTAAATTTGGCGAGAAATAAAGCAATTTTGTATAGGTTTTATTATTACCATAAAATGCAGAATATGGTTAAGGATAAGTCATTAGAACTGATTCATAAAGAATTCTATCTTTCAAAATGTAGAGTTCAGGAAATAATATATGATAATAAAGAGTATCTGAATGAAATTATTCACAGAAAACCAGCTGTAAAATGGCTGGATTTGGAATATCCTCATGTTAAATGGATATCTCCAGAAAACACTGTTAATCAATAAGTGATAAATAATTATGTCAGAAATCCCTTATGTTTCAACGGATACATAAATTTTATCTAATGTATGAAAATAGTTAAAAACATGATGGATTTATTCATAATAATGCGATGTATCGCAGATATAGTAATACAATCAGAGCGTGTATGTTTTACAGCACATCAAATGCAATATAGCTAAAAATCAGGCATAATACCTATTATTTTCAGGTATAATACCTAAAAAAATCATTATGAAAAATTTAACTCAAAAACATTTTTAAAATAACTTCGTATAATAATGTTTTGATTTATTATCTAGCTAAATAATAACTATGCAAAAACAAAAAACTTTTTTAACTCTGGCAATATTAATATTGATGTTTATCAATATTAATGCTCAAACAAATTATACATGGAAAGGAACAAATAGTTCCGAATGGAATACTGCTTCAAACTGGAATCCTACTGGTATTCCCTCTTCAATAGATAATATTATCGTTCCTGCAACTTCAAACCCATTAGCCTTGACTAGCAATCAATCGGTAGTTAATCTAACTATGACCAATGGAGCCATTATAACTGGAGCCTATACTTTAACTGTTATAGGAAACGGAACCATAACTGGAAGCACAATTGGCGATATTGGAAATACAGGGGGAATTTCATTTACAGGGACAAATTTAAGTATTACAAATAGTACGGTAAACACAACTATGAATGTTCAATGTACGGGAGATGTAGAATTGAATAATTCTCAATTTAATAATAGCTCTGCAACATATACATTTACTAATAACAATA
>MEOF01000026.1 GCA_001769505.1 Bacteroidetes bacterium GWF2_33_38 | reverse complement strand
CTTGCCGCATAATTTGCCCTAAAATAAGGGATGGGGTATTTTATGCTCATATTGAAACAGGGGAGTTATATATGAGTTGAACGAACTATAGTAAACTATATTTTGCCCTTATTGGAATCCTTTCCAACATCTTTTCAATACGTTGGTTAAATTAAAACGCTACATTTCTTAACTTTTGTTTTTTGAATTGTTTCTTATTTCGGAGTATTTCCGTAATGTTCCCTGATATTCTCGCTAAAAATTGTTTCTTATCCCAATAATTTTCTTACTTTCGAGAAACACAAATTGTTGTTAAAATGAAAATTGCCATCATCTCTGATATTCACGAAGATATAACAAGACTTGAAATGGCTTTTCGCTTGATTGATAAAAAAAAATGCGATGAAATTATTTGTCTTGGCGATATAGTTGGGTTCAGCGATATCTATTATAATTACTCATCAACAAAAAATGCATCGGAATGCATTCGACTGATTCGCGAAAATTGCAAAATAGTACTTGCTGGAAATCACGATTTATACGCTATACAAAAAACTCCGATTTATCGAGCCAATTTCCAATATCCATCGAATTGGTATCAACTCAATGCAATTGAGCGAAAAAATATTGCCAATGGTTCTCTTTGGGATTATTCTTATGATGTTCAACCGTATTTAACCGAATCGGACATGTCGTTTTTAGATAGTCTTCAAGAAGTTGAAATCGCCGAATTTGATGATGAAAAAATCGTATTTTCACATTTTGCATATCCCGATTTAAGTGGCTCAACTACAAACTTTCCAAAATCGATATCCGATTTATCGGAGCATTTTTCGCTGATGAATGAAATAAATTGTAATTTTAGCTTTTCAGGTCATGGACATTACGGAGGACTAATGCTAATAAACAACAAAATGCGTTGCGAAGGTTTTGGAATAAAGAAAATAAAAACAGAGCCTATATGGGCTTCAATCCCTTGTATTGCCGAAGGCAAACATAAAAATGGATTTGTAATATTTCATGTAAATGAAAAAACAATCGAAACCATAAAACTTTAATTCACTATGGAAATCAAAAGTCGATTTAAAAGCTTTTTTTTGAGCATTATTATTCCTGTATTTATAACAATTGGACTATTTATCGTGTCTATTTACATGATCATAATTCCCGAGTTTGAACAAAATATATTAACACGAAAACGCGAAATGCTTCGTGAATTAACCAATTCGGCAATTAGCATTTTATCAAGCTTAAACAACGACGAAAACGATAGTTTATTGACCACAGAAGAAGCTAAAAAACAAGCTCTCGAAAAAATAGCATCGCTTCGATATGGCGACGAAAATAAAGACTACTTTTGGATTACCGACCTTCGCCCTTACATGGTTATTCACCCTTACAGAGCCGATTTAAACGGAACCGATTTATCTAATTTTGAAGACGCACACGGAAAAAAACTTTTTGTCGAATTTGTCGATACAGTTAAGCAATCAAAAGAAGGATTTGTCGATTATATGTGGCAATGGAAAGACGATTCGACCAAAATTGTTCCTAAATTATCGTACGTAAAACTTTTCGAACCATGGGGTTGGATTATTGGAACCGGAATTTATATCGAAGATGTGAAAGAAGAAATTAACAAAATCGAAAATCGATTGTTGAAAATTTCACTTTTCATTACTATTATCATCGTTTCCTTGCTTTTAATTGTTTTGTTTCAAAGCTTTAGAATCGAAAAAAGAAGAATTTTAGCCGAAGAGAATTTAAGCAAATCTCGTGAGAAATACAAAACTTTAGTCGAAGCTTCCACTGAAGGAACACTGATGATTTTTAAAGGAAGTATAATTTATTCAAACAAAATTATTGAAGATTTGCTTGGATATTCAAAATCCGAATTATTCGAAAAATATATTCTAAAGTTGTTTTTAAAAGACGAGTCCGAAAAATCGGAAGGCATAAAACTTTTCAACGATGCAGTTATTGATAAAGAAAAACCCAATAGCATTCATCAAGCTCAATTAATTAGAAAAGATCACAAACTTGTTGACGTAGAAATAAATACATCGAAAATGCAACTCGAAAAAGACGAAGTATTCATTTTAAAAATCAAAGAACAAAGCGAAGAAAAAAAAGAGTTTGGAAAAGAAATGAATAAGTTTAAACTCTTGACCGACAACATTAAAATCGGAATTTTCAGAGCAACACTTGGGCGAAAGAGTAAAATTATTGAAGCAAACCCCGCTTTGTTAAATATTATTGGGGTAGAAAATGTTAGCCAATTAGCCGACACAAGTATTTTGGATTTATTCAACGATAAATCGGATAAACAAAGCTTTTTGAACGAATTAAATACAAATGGAGCCGTTAAAAATAAGGTCATTCGTTTGCGACGTCAAAATGCAACCATCAATACAATTGCCGTTTCGGCAGTATTGGTTCTTGATGAAAATGGTGAATCGCTATATTGCGACGGAGTTATTGAAGATATTACCGAGCAAAAACAAGTTCTCGAACGACAAGAAAACCTTATTATGGAACTGCAAACTTCTTTGCTTTTCCTATCTCAACCTTTGCGAAATTTCACCAAGGAACTTCCAATTTGCAATTACAAAACTCTAGTTTTTGATGCTACAAAAATTATGAGTAAGAAAAACTCAAATGCCATTCTAATTTCCTCCGATTCAGATGATATAATTGGAATAATTACCGACTTTGATATTCGAAAACGATTTGTATCTGAACAACAAACTTCCGAGACTCAGGTTTTTAAAATCATGACATCGCCAATTATATCAATATCAGATAGTGCAATGCTTTTTGAAGCAATATCGCTGATGCAGGAAAAACGAATAAATCACCTTGCCGTAAAAGACGGTAGCGGAAAAATCATAAGCGTACTAAATAACGAAGATTTGCTAATGGTTCATCGTAATTCGGTTTCGTTTTTAAAACGAGAAATCGAAAATTCAACAAGTGTCGAACAAATCGCCATTATTCAAAAGCGGTTACCGCTGTTAATCTCAACCTTAATTGGAATTGGGGCGAACGCAAGCAATATTACACGTCTTACTTCAATTGTATTCGATTCAATTATGAACAAACTTATTGAATTAGCTCAACTTGAATTAGGGCAAGCTCCCGCCAAATTTGCCTTTGTCGTTCTTGGTAGTGCAGGTCGCGACGAACAAACATTATCAACCGACCAAGACAACATAATAATTTACGACGATTCCGACGAAAAGCAAGAAAAAGAAAACGGCAAGTATTTTTTAAAATTAGGCTCGCTGGTTTGCGATTGGCTTAACGAAGTTGGTTACAACTACTGCAAAGGCGAAATAATGGCAAAGAATCCGAAATGGAATAAACCTTTGCATGAATGGAATAAATATTTCAGAAATTGGATACTGAAATCTGAACCACAAGATCTACTAAATGTGAATATTTTTCTAGATTTAAGAACCATATTCGGGGACAATCGATTTATTAACGAAATTCAACAAAATATATTTGAATTAACATCTAATCATCGTCCATTTTTGATTTATTTAACTGATAATACCCAGCGTTACAAAGCCCCACTAAATATGTTTGGGAATATTGTGCTTGGTTCTTCAAAAGAAAAACCCGACACGTTTGATATCAAAAGTACAATGGTAACTTTTGTAGATTTTGCTCGAATTTATTCAATAAAGTATAAAATCTCAGAAATAAATACGCAAAAACGATTGAAACAATTAGTAGAAAAAACAATTATTTCCGAACAAGCCTATAAAGATTTTATCAACGCTTATGATTTTTTGATGCAACTTCGATTTAAGCATCAGGTCGAACAAATTGCATCAAATCAAGTTCCCGATAATTACATAAATCCCGAAAAACTTTCAAATATCGAGAAATCTCTTCTAAAAAAAGTATTCGGTCAAATGAGCGATTTTTTGAGTAAATTAAATTATGAAATTAAAGGAACAAATATCAATACATAACGTAAAAAGCATTTTAATATATCTAAATTTTGCTTAAACACAATTTACAATTATGAGCATCAACTTCCGAAAAAAAATAATTTTCGTCTCCGTATTTTTTAGTTGCTATGGTTTGTTTGGTCAAACCGTTGAACAAAAAATAAGCGAAAAAAAAACCGTCTTAGATTCCCTCGTAAACGCAGCGAAAAATGTTCAAATAATACTTGAAGAACTAAAACTTGAAAAAGTTCGCAGCGATATTCAAAAACTTGGACTACCCAAAACCATCGAAACCGACACCATAATTAATCACCTCGCCATGTCGCTATTGTACGACGAAAAACACGAACAAGCAAAATGGGTTACTCACATTATCACGCCTGATATTATAGAAGGAAACGCTAATCGATCAAACGATTTTAGAGTCGATTCTATGATATTAACAGGTTCTGCTACGAAAGCGGACTATTGGTACAGTGGTTATGACAGAGGGCATCTGGCACCTTCGGCTGATTTTCGTTGGTCGAAAAAAGCATTGAGCGAATCGTATTATTATTCAAACATGTGCCCGCAAAGACCCGAACTGAATCGTGAACGTTGGGCAGAACTAGAAAATACCTTACGTCAAAATGTAATTGAAACCAACGAACAATTATACGTTGTTACTGGAGGTGTGCTTAGTGAGAATTTACCAGCTATTGGAGAAAACAAAGTTTCGATTCCCGAATATGTTTACAAAATAGCATTGGATATTGAAGGGGAAGAGAAAAAAGCGATTGGATTTATCATGTCGAACAAATATTGTTCGTATCCAGTAATGCACTACGCAGTTTCAATCGATAGCGTTGAACAATTAACTGGCATTGATTTTTTTCATGCCTTGCCTGATTCTATTGAAGATTCGTTAGAATCGAACATTGACTATAAACTATGGCAAAAAGGAAAAGATGAAGGAAATGTAAACCCACTTTTACCAGAAGAACTTCCTAAAGGAGCCATTAATTCGATTGATGCAAAAACACTAATCGGGAAAAAAGCAAAAGTTTGCGGCACCGTTGTTTCGACAAAACTGAGCGAAAAATCAGGTGCAACATTTATCAATCTCGACAAAAAATTTCCAAATTCCGTTTTCTCAATCACTATTTGGAAGAATAGTCGAGCCAATTTCAGTTATAATCCCGAACTCGAACTCATGGATAAAAAAATATGTGTTACTGGAGAAATTCAAGATTATAAAGGAACTCCGTCGATGTATATTTCAAACGAAAAAGATGTTGAATTTATCGACGATGAAGAATAATTAATAGAAAGCATTTGTTAAATTGATAAAATTGCTATCTTTAAACTGTATTTTGGAAGAATTACGAATATTTTATTTTAATTAAGTACTGAATTAAACATAGGAGGAAAAATATGGAAAACAACGAAATGAAAGCATTAGGAATGATCGAAACCTTGGGATTTGCCGCAATGGTCGAAGCATCAGATGCAATGGTTAAGGCCGCCAACGTAGAACTCGTAGGATTTGAACAAATTGGAGGCGGATATGTTACAGCCATTGTCCGTGGCGATGTTGCAGCAGTTAGAGCAGCTGTTGATGCAGGAGTTAGAGCCGCCGAAAAAATCGGAGAAATAGTTTCTACTCACGTAATTCCGAGACCACACGAAAATGTTGACAAAGCCCTTCCATTAGGTAGAAATATAACAAAAAAAACTAAATAATCATGGCAGACTCAAAAAATAGAATAGACTTAAGAACCTATGTCATTTTAGATTCTTTGCAATTACAAATGGCATCTTATATTTCATCAGTTGCTAGAGGATTTCTTCCTGTTTCAGGACAATCGTGTTGCGTTGTTGAAATTGCTCCGGGTATTGAAATTAACGCCTTAACCGATGTTGCATTAAAAGCTACAAATGTTAAACCGGGAATGCAAATCGTTGAAAGAGCATTCGGAATGTTAGAAGTTCACTCCGATAATCAGGGCGATACACGCATGGCAGGACAAAAAATTTTGGAAGCAATTAATCAACCTGAAAATGCGAAATTAAAACCTCATGTTTTAACTAGCCAGTTAATCAAAAATATCAGCGATTATCATGCACAGTTAATAAATAGAAGTCGATTTGGAAATATGGTATTAAGCGGAGAAACTCTTTATGTACTTGAAGTTGAGCCTGCTGGATATGCCTATTATGCTGCAAATGAAGCTGAAAAATCGGCAAATATAAAAATCATTGAAGTAATCGGGTTTGGTAAATTCGGACGAGTGTATATCAGTGGTGATGAAGCTGAAGTCTTAGAATGTAAAAAAATAGTTGAACAACGATTAAACGAAATTGACGGAAGAACTTCAGGATACTAAACAGTTAAAAGTTTGTAAAGTCCATAAAGTTTATAAAGTTCGTAAAGTTAAATTAAAGAAATATTAAAATTTAAAATAGAAAATTATGTCAGAAAATACAGAAGCATTAGGAATGATTGAAACAAAAGGTTTTGTTGCTATGGTTGAAGCGTCAGACGCAATGGTTAAAGCTGCAAAAGTTGAATTAATCGGGTTCGAAAAAATAGGAGGAGGTTATGTTACAGCTATCGTTCGTGGCGATGTTGCAGCAGTTAGAGCTGCCGTTGATGCAGGAGTTAGAGCAGCCGAAAAAGTTGGAGAAATAGTTTCTACTCACGTAATTCCTAGACCACACGGAAACGTTGACGCAGCACTACCTTTAAAAAAAGTTGCTAAAAAATAAATTATTTGATACTGTTTACTAGCACGGTGTCATTTCGACCAAAGGGAGAAATCTCTAGTATTGAAAATGTTGATTTCTCACAGAAAGTTCGAAATGGCAATATTTTAAAGTAACTTTATTAACCAAATAATTGAAAAAATGATTTTAGCAAAAGTTATTGGAACAGTTGTTTCTAGTCAAAAAGATCAAAAAATGGAAGGAATAAAACTCCTTCTTCTTGAGAAAATTGACCCGGTAACCATGAAAGGCAAAGCCGATTACGTTGTTTCTATGGATAGCGTTGGAGCTGGGGTTGGCGAAATTGTTTTTTATGTTTCGGGCAGCAGTGCTCGTTATACAAATACAACAGAAGGCAAACCGACCGATTCAACCATTATCGCCATTGTCGATTTTATCGAAAAAGACGATGCATACACATATCAAAAAGATAAACAATAATAACCATGACTTTAGGAATAGTAGTTGGCACTGTCGTTAGCAGTTCAAAAGATGAACAAATACAAGGAGCTCGTTATTTGCTGATTGACAAATGCAATCAACAAGGCGAAAAAAAAGGCGATTATTTGGTCGCCCTTGATATAGTCGGAGTTGGTCCAAATGAGATGGTAATGATATCTGAAGGTTCTACCGCAAGAGAAACCATGGTTACGAAAAATAAACCTATTGATGCTCTTGTAGTTGGGATTATTGATATCATTGACGAGAATGATATAATTGTTTATAAGAAATAGACGCGAATGAGTTTGATTGTACTTGGAGTTTTAGAATTTAGCAGCATTGCAATTGGAATAAAAGTACTCGACGAAATGGTTAAAACCGCTCCGATAAACATCATCGAAGCAAAAACCATGTGTCCGGGAAAATATTTGATTGTTTTTAGTGGCGATGTTGCATCGGTTGAGTATTCGTACAACAAAGGACACGAAGTAGGTAAAAACTACTTGGTCGACAGTTTGTATCTTCCGTTGATTCATCAAGATGTAGTTCCTGCCATCGGAAATATTGTTGAGTCAAAAGAATGGAACACAATTGGAATTATCGAAACCTTATCGGTTGTATCGGCAATTGAAGCCGCAGATATCGCCGCAAAAGTTGGAGGAGTTAAAATAATCGAAGTTCGTTTGGCAATTGGATTTGGAGGAAAATCGTATGTAAAAATGATGGGAAGTCTTGACGACGTTCAGGCAGCAAATAGCGAAGCCGTTGAACGAGCAAAAGAAAAAAATCAATTTTTACTCGACGTTGTTATTCCTCAACCACATAATGAGATTAAACCTTTTTTTATGAAATAGCCATCAGGCATAATAGGAGGACAAAAAATTGGATAATTTAGAACAAAACATTAGGCAAATAGTTACCGAAGTAATAAAAAGTTTGAATACAAATACAAACACAAATACGCCAAAACCCGAAACTCAAAAGGGCTCGGGAGTGTATTCAGATTTGAATAGTGCTGTTTTAGCCGCCGAAAAAGCGTTTAAGGAATTAAACGAACTAAGCCTCGAAACTCGCAAAAACATAATCGAAAATATGCGTAAGACAGCAATGGCTTACAAAGAAATATTGTCGAAAATGGCAAACGAGGAAACGAAAATGGGAAGATGGGAAGACAAGGTCATTAAAAATGATTTAGCAATTTCGAAAACTCCCGGCGTTGAAGATATTGCTCCAGAAGCTTTTTCCGACGATCATGGACTTACCTTGGTCGAGAAAGCACCTTTCGGAGTAATTGGCTCTATTACACCAAGTACAAACCCAACAGCCACAATTATTAGCAATGGTATTGGAATGATTGCAGCCGGAAACTCTGTGGTATTTAATCCACATCCATCGGCAAAAAAAGTTTCAGCATCAACGGTTAGCTTACTCAATAAAGCAATAGTTGAAGCCGGAGGACCGGCAAATCTGTTAACTTGTATCGACGAGCCTACTATCGAAAGTGCAAAATTACTAATGACGCATCCGAAAATATCAATTCTCGTAGTAACCGGAGGACCCGCCGTTGTTAAAACCGCTATGGATAGCGGAAAAAAAGTAATCGCTGCCGGACCGGGAAATCCTCCTTGCGTAGTTGACGAAACAGCCGACTTAGTTAAAGCAGGAAGAGATATTGTAAATGGAGCTAGTTTTGATAATAACCTTATTTGCATCTGTGAAAAAGAAATTCTTGTTGTTGCTTCAGTTGCCGATAAACTAAAAGAAGAAATGAAAAAAAACGGGGCTTACGAATTAAATCCCGAACAAATAAAACAAATAACAAGTCTAGTTATTTCTGACCCAGGAAGACCCGGACACGAAGGAGCCGCAAACAAAAAATTTGTAGGCAAAAATGCAAACGTAATTGCAAAAGAATTAGGATTAAATCTTCCCGATTCAACAAGATTACTCCTTTGTGAAGTCGGTAGAAATCACCCACTTGTATGGACAGAACAATTGATGCCTGTAATGCCATTAGTACGATTAAACAACGTAGATGAAGCAATTGATTTAGCCGTTGAATGCGAGCACGGTTTCCGACACACAGCCATAATGCACTCGTTAAATATCGCAAAACTTAGCAAAATGGCGAGATTAATGAATTGTTCAATTTTTATTAAAAATGGCCCAAGTTACGCCGGATTAGGAAAAGACGGTGCAGGATATACAACATTTACAATTGCAAGTCCTACAGGTGATGGGGTTACAAGAGCTAGAACTTTCACAAGAGAAAGAAGATGCACATTGGTTGATTATTTCAGAATAATATAACAACTGTGTTAAAGTGTTAATGTTTTAACGTGTTTAAGCTAATATAATGTCAAAAGTTGACAAATTTGAGGATTTACAATGTTGGCAAGCATCAAGAGAGCTTGTTAAATTTATTTATACGATTTGTAAAAAGGATAAATTGGTTATCGATAATGACACACAACGTCAATTAAAACGTGCTGGTCTTTCTACAATGAATAATATTGCAGAAGGATTTTCTAGATATAACAAAAAGGATTCTATTCGGTTTTATGATTTTTCACAAAGCTCAGTCTCCGAAGTAAAAAGTATGTCATATGTATTAGAAGATTTAAATTTAGTAGCTGAAAAAGATATTGAGGAATTACGACAAAAGTGCGACAAGTCAAGAAATCTCACATTGGGTTTTATAAAATATTTGAACAATCATGAATAAAAATTATTTCCATCTAAACATTAACACATAAATACTTAAACACATTAACACATTAACACGTAAATACATTAACACATTAATACTTTAAAAATAAAAAGCGTGAAATTAGGTAGAATTATAGGAAGAGTAGTAAGCACTATTAAAGTTGAATCATTCGATGGGTTAAAACTATTATTAGTTCAACCACTTGACGAAAAACTCGAAAAAGCAGGCGACCCAATCGTTGCTGTGGATATGATTCAATCAGGCATTGGTGAGTTAATTTATTTTGAAACAAGTAAAGAGGCAGGGAGAGTTTTAGAAACCACTATGAATCCATGCGATGCTGCTATAATGGGAATAGTAGATGAAGTATCTGTTGAAAAAATAGCAAGTCGTAAATTGTAAACCAAAACATGAATTGAGATGATTCTTGGAAAAGTAATAGGAAATGTAGTTTCGACAATTAAGGAAAAGGGGTACGAATCGAAAAAAATTATGATTGTGCAACCAATTGATCCCAAGGGCAATCCCAAAGGCAAATCCTTATTGGCGATTGATGCCGTTCAGGCAGGTCTTGGCGATACGGTTCTTGTAATCGAAGAAGGCGGTTCTGCTAGGGCTGTTATAAACGAACTCGAATCTCTTACCGTAAAATCGGTAATTGCAGGAATTGTAGATGAAATTTCAATCGAATAAAAAATTATGACAGAAAATATAAATATCATCGACCAAGTAAAGAGAGTCGCAATTGGTGCTGATCATGGAGCTTTTGAAGCAAAAGAAACTCTTAAAATGTATCTGCAAACAGTTGGCTATAAAGTTGTTGATGTTGGCACAAACAGTAAAGATGTTGTCGATTATCCCGATTTTGCATATGCCGTTGCAAAAAAAGTTACTAGTGGTGAATGCGAAAGAGGCATTATGCTCGACGGTGCAGGAATTGGTTCGTCAATGGTTTGCAACAAGGTAAAAGGCATAAGAGCAGCACTTTGTTGGAGCGAAAAAACAATTTTAAACAGCCGATTACATAACAATGCAAATGTATTAACTATGGGTTCGGCACAACATTCAATAGGAGAAATTTGTACTTTTGCAAAACTTTGGCTCGAAACTCGTTTCGAAGGCGGGCGTCATTGGTCAAGAATCAACAAAATGATGGGGATTGAAAAATTATAAAATAAAAAAGACATAAGCACTTAAATACATCAATAAGATATGGAACAAAACGAATTGATTGAAAAAATAACCAAAGAAGTTATGGCTCGTTTAAGCGAGAAAAAAGTTAATACTCCTAATTCAGGACAACAATCATCAATGTCGGCAGAAGAATTAGCCGGATACATTGATCACACTTTATTAAAACCTGAAGCTGTAGAATCACAATTTGATAAACTTTGCGACGAAGCCGTTAAATATAAATTCAAATCTGTATGTGTAAATTCAGGATGGGTTCCTTATGTTGCTAAAAAACTACGAGGAACGGGAGTTTTGGTTTGTTCAGTAATCGGTTTTCCATTAGGCGAAATGGATTCTCGAAGCAAAGCTTTTGAAGCTCGTACTGCAATTTCAAATGGAGCAAATGAGTTGGACATGGTTATTAACGTAGGTGCATTAAAATCGCGTAATCTAAAATTGGTTGAAGAAGACATTCGTGCCATAAAAAGAGCTTGTAGAAGCAATACTATACTCAAAGTTATTATCGAAACATCGCTGTTAACCGAAGATGAAAAAGTATTAGCTTGCGAAATCTCGAAAAAAGCCGACGCTGACTTTGTAAAAACAAGTACCGGTTTTATGGGAGGCGGAGCAACAGTTGAAGACATTGCCTTAATGCGTCGGATTGTAGGTCCAAAAATAGGAGTAAAAGCAAGTGGCGGAATAAAAGATTTTAACCAAGCAGTAGCCATGATTCGTGCCGGAGCTAATCGCATTGGTTCAGGCTCAAGTGTTGCTGTAATCACTGGCGGAACAGCACAAGGGTACTAAAAAAGCGAAACAAAAAAAACAGACAACCGTAAGCGATTGTCTGTTTTTTTGTTTTCTCACTGTCCTAACATTTTTTTATCATTTGTATTCTATTTTACATTTTTGAACAAATCCTTTTAAAAAAAGTCAATATTTTTGGTTTTGAAAATTAACATAAATTAAAAAAACATGAAAATAATCATTACATCAATACTTTTTTTTCTTGCTTCGTTTTCATTTGCTCAAGTTGTTATTCAGTACGACGAACTTGAATCAAAGAACGATACACTGGTTTATAAACTTTCAGAAAAACCATTCACTGGAAAAGCGGTAATGTATTTTCGCAGTGGGAAAATTTCAACAGAATGCGAATATGTGAACGGTATATCAAATGGGGTTGAAACAATTTATTTAGAAAATGGAAATATATTTATGTCTTCGACCTTGAAAAATGGAAAATTACATGGTGTTTGGAAAGAATGGTACGAAAATGGACAATTAAAATCGGAAGTTTACTACCAAGATGACTATATGTTTGGTCTTTGTACTCGTTGGTACGAAAACGGAAAAATATCGGAGAAAGGCGAACATCATCATTGTAAAGAAACGGGAAAATGGACGTATTGGCACGAAAACGGCGAAAAAAAATCAGAAGGTTCGTATCGAGAAGCCGAAAAAATTGGTCGATGGATTGAATGGGATGAAAAAGGCAATATAATTAAAGAAGAAAATTTTTAAAATCGTCTCAAATCATTTTTAGTAAAAGTCCACTCAGGAGTATGCAATTCATTTCCAAAGTGAATCGAATACCAAGGAGATATCTTTGGGTTCATTGGATTTTTCAAAATATGAATTTCTTGAGCTGGCATATAACTTTGTGCTATCATAAATATTTTTTCTCCAGTTTTTGTATTTTCGGCTACGTCAACTACGGTAACCGCATGACCATATGGATTTCCTTGTTGAATAAAAACATCTCCAATTTGAATCTCGTTAATATTTATTACTGGCTTTAATTCTTTTTTCAACGAAGCCGTATTAGCATACGAAAAAATATAATCCATATATTTTTTAAATTTTTCATACGATAGGTCGTCTCCTACATAATTTTTATAATAACGTGGTTTGCCATCGCTTAAAAAGTTAAAATGTATTTCATTGTATTTCTTGGCATGATATAAATACTCAGCACGTAGCCGCATCACAGCATCTGCACATTGTTGCAAATCTCTTTTCCCAACATCCATTTTAATGACACAAAATTGTGCATTTTGATTGCTTTTCAACGTTCCATCGAATAAATAAACCTGATTGTTTTCTTGTTTAATGCCTAAGTTTTGTAAGTACGAAGCAAAAGTGTTTGGGGCTGCAACAACACGATTGTAACCTTCTGGAGTAGGAATAGAACTTATTTTGTCAATTTTTACTTTTGGTTGAGTGGCTTGCCCATAAACAAATTCGAATGTCAGTAGAGTTAATATGGAAAGCGATATCAAAAATATGTTTTTCATTTGTCTGAATTTTTAAATAATGTGTTAACAGTTACAAATTTGTGCCACCTAATTCTAATAAATCTTTTTCAAATTTTTCGAAAGACCATATAACGACAATTATTGTACAAAATTGAAATAATTTACTATTCAAATTTAAACAAAAAAGTTCGCAAAGAATACTTTACGAACTTTTAATGCTATAAGCTTTATAAACACCTTTGCTTAGTTAGTTTCCAATATTTGAAAAAGTTCATCAAGTTTCGGAGTTAATATAATTTCAATTCGTCGATTTTTTTGACGTGCTTCGGTAGTTTTTGAACCATCAACCGGCATAAATTCGCTTCTTCCTGCTGCAATTAATCGAGTTGGGTCGATTTTAGATTTTTGCAATATTATTTTAACAATTGCGGTTGCTCGCTTAACGCTTAAATCCCAATTGTCGGCAATATTCCCATTTCCGCCGTAAGGAACATCGTCAGTATGACCTTCAATCATCACATTTATATCCGCATTTTTTTCGAGAACTCCGGCTAATTTTCCCAATGCATCTTGTCCTTTAGGGTCAACATCCCATTTGCCCGATTTGAACAATAATTTTTCGTCAAGCGATACATACACTTTTCCATTTTTTTGAACAATGGTCAATCCATCGCCTTCAAATCCTCGCAATGCAGCTGAAACTTTTTCTTTTAGTGCATTTACTATCGAATCTTTGCGACTAAGAACACTTTCCAGTTCAACCAATCGT
Organism: Bacteroidetes bacterium GWF2_33_38; assembly: GCA_001769505.1. Taxonomy (GTDB): domain Bacteria; phylum Bacteroidota; class Bacteroidia; order Bacteroidales; family GWF2-33-38; genus GWF2-33-38. The sequence goes on along the minus strand of MEOF01000026.1, from coordinate 12,021 downwards.
TTATTACGTTCTGCGAGAACCGAATTCATCTCGTTTAAATCGTTTTGAAATGTTTCTAAACTTTTCTTCTTCGCTTCCAAAGTTCTTTCTAATTCGCGTAACTCGTCTTCTTGTTTTTGTAAATCTTCTTTTGTTTTTTGCAATTCAGCAAGTAATTTTCTCGTTTCATTTGCATTTCCTTTCATTAATTCAGCTTGTTTGTCCAAAAGCTCATCGTTCAAGGTATTTATTTTGTCGTATTGGCGAGTCATTTTTCGTAATGATAAGCCTAAGACTGTCGTGTCGTTGACTAATCCTCCATTTTGTTTTTTAAGGTCATTAAGTTGCGATGTAAGTTCTGTTGCCGACTCCGACAGTTCTTTGTTTTTTGTCTTCAGCTCAGCTCGTTCGTCTTCACAACTATTATTTTTTTCTTTTAATTCCTGAAATTTTCTTGCCGGAACACACGATACAATTGTACCAACAATTATAATTACGATTATCAGATTGAAATACTTGCTCATGTTGCTGTTTTTTAAAGTTTAACGTCCAAATATATTAATAATTGCACGAATAGATTTACATTTTTAATTAATTTTAAAAACAATTGATTGTTAGTATTTTCGTTATTTATTTTATTAAAGTATCTTTGTACCTCAATTTGTATGGTTCTAAATGGCTAAAGCAAAGAGTAATATATTAAACAAAATTTATTATCCCTCTGATTTAAAGAAACTTGAAGAATTTGATTTGCTTCAGGTAAGTGATGAATTACGACAATTTATTATCGATGCCGTTTCAACCAACCCTGGACACTTTGGAGCAAGTTTAGGTGTTGTAGAATTATCGGTTGCACTACACTATGTTTTCAATACTCCTTACGACCAAATTATTTGGGACGTAGGTCATCAAGCATACGGTCACAAAATTCTTACCGGAAGACGCGAAAATTTTCATACAAATCGTAAGTACAATGGCGTGAGTGGTTTCCCCAAACCATTCGAAAGCGAGTACGATTCATTCGGTGTCGGTCATTCATCTACTTCAATATCAGCCGCATTAGGAATGGCAATGGCTTCGAAACTAAAAAATGAAAAAAATCGGAATGTTGTTGCCGTAATTGGAGATGGCTCTATGACAGGTGGTATGGCTTTTGAAGCTATGAATCACGCCGGAATGCTTAAACCCAATATGTTGGTTATTCTCAACGACAACAACATGGCTATTGACCCAAATGTAGGAGCTCTTAAAGAATATTTAGTTGACATTACAACTTCTCAAACCTATAATCGAGTAAAAGACGAAGTTTGGCGATTTTTGGGAAGAGTAAATAAACTTGGGCCAAATGCACAAGCCTTTGTTCAAAAAATTGATAATGGAATTAAATCAATTGTTTTGCGTCAAAGTAATTTATTCGAAGCATTAAACTTTCGCTATTTTGGACCTGTTGATGGACACGATGTGGTTAACTTAGCTAAAATTTTAAAAGATTTAAAAGACATTCCAGGACCTAAACTTTTACATGTACTCACAACCAAAGGAAAAGGATTTGAGCAAGCTGAAAAAAATCAAACGTTGTGGCATGCTCCTGGCTTATTTGACAAAGAAACTGGGCAACGAATAAAATTAAACGGAGTTAAAAAATCACCTCCACGTTATCAAGATGTCTTCGGAAATACACTCGTTGAACTAGCCGAGAAAAACGAAAAAATAGTTGGTGTTACTCCTGCTATGCCCTCCGGCTGTTCGTTAAATATTATGATGGAAAAAATGCCGACGCGAGCATTCGATGTTGGAATTGCCGAGCAGCATGCTGTTACATTTTCTGCAGGAATGGCAAAACAAGGGATGATTCCGTTTTGCAACATATACTCTACCTTTATGCAGCGAGCTTATGATCAGGTTATTCACGATGTTGCTATTCAAAATCTTAATGTTGTATTATGTCTTGATAGAGGAGGGCTTGTTGGTGAAGACGGAGCAACGCATCATGGAGCTTATGACATGGCGTATATGAGAATTATTCCCAATATAATTGTCTCTGCTCCCATGGACGAAATCGAATTACGAAATCTAATGTTCACAGCACAAATCGAAAACAAAGGACCTTTTGTTATTCGATATCCAAGAGGAAATGGTGTTTTTGTTGATTGGCAAAAACCGTTCGAAGAAATAAGCATTGGAAAAGGTCGAAAAATATCAGATGGGAACGAAATTGCGATTCTTTCAATCGGACATGTTGGAAATACGGTTGTTGAAGTCGTACATAAACTGAAAGACAAAGGTTACAGCATTTGTCATTTCGATATGAGATTTGTAAAACCAATTGACGAAGCAATTTTACACACAGTTTTTGATTCTTTCGACAAAGTTATAACAATTGAAGATGGTTGTATTTCAGGTGGTTTTGGAAGTGCAGTAATTGAGTTTATGGTCGAAAATTCGTATCACGCAAAAATCAAACGATTGGGAATTTCTGATAAATTTGTTGAGCACGGAACCGTCGAGCAGCTTCAAACGGAATGTGGTTACGATTTAGACGGAATTGAAAAAGCAATAGTTGAAATGCTTGGAAACAGGAAAATTGTAGAATCGGACAAAAATCAAAAAAGCAAAATTAAAGAAATAGTACATCACTAAATATTTTTAAAAATGAAATTGAATCTTACGCTGATATTTGTTTTTTTTGTTGCGATATCGTATGGACAAATGGTAAAGCCTGTTGTGCTAATCTCAGGTAAAGCAGTAAACGAACGAAACATGCAAGCCGTTGAAGCAAGAGTAATTTACGAAGTTTTGCCCGAAGGAACTCAGGCTGGTGTTGCAAGAACAAATCCGTCAACCGGCGATTATAAAATAGTGTTGCCTTACGGAAAAAAATATGGATACATGGCTTTGGCCGAAGGTTATTACAGTGTTACTCAGTACCTCGACGTTACTAAGTTGGATAAATATACCGAAATTGAAGAACAAAATTTATTTTTGGCTCCTGTTGAAGTTGACCAAGTTGTGAGATTGAACAATATATTTTTCGAAGGACGAAGTGCAAAAATCACCTCTGAATCTTTCCCCGAATTACTTCGTTTAGTTTTGTTCTTAAAAGTGAATAAGAAAATTGAAATCGAGATTTCGGGGCATACCGATAATCAAGGAAATCCGGTTCAAAACCTAAAACTTTCGAAAGATCGAGCTCAAGCGGTTGCTGATTATATTATTAATAACGGAATAAAAGATACTCGATTGACTGTTAATGGTTTTGGCGACACAAACCCTATTGGCTTTAACTCAACCGAAGAAGGTAGAAAAATGAATGAACGAATTGAGTTTAAGGTTTTAAGTTTAGAAAAATCTAAATAAGAAAAACTTGCTTGAAAGAAATCGTTGTTCCAACTAATAAACTCACTAGCTTTTCCATTTATACAACTCTAGTACTCGTTTTGTGTTTAATTTCGCCGTTTTATTTTATACACGGAGGCGAATTGCTGAAATCAAACTTATATAATTTTTTCCTGAGTTGGTTTACTGTTTTAGCTGTTTTTATAGGAATTGTTTTTCATGAAATAATACATCTTCTTGTTTTTATTTTTTCGACACAAGTAAAGTTAAAAAACTTAAAAGTGGGCATTAATAAAGAAATGATGTCGCCATATGTTCATGTTAAAATCCCCATTACTACCAACGTATATCGCTTTAGTGCCCTAGCTCCTACGATTCTGTTGGGAGTTTTTCCAATAATTTGGAGTTTTTATGCGGCAAACGCCTGGTTTCTTGTTTTTGGAATTATATTTTTTGTTGGTGGTTCAGCCGATTTATATATTTTTTGGAAACTCAAAAACTACGATTCTTCTACCAAGATTCTCGACCACGAAGAAAAACCAGGCTGTTTTATTGTTTAACAATACGTTCCTTAGAAAGCATGTTTAATATTTTGCTTTTATAAAGCAATTTACGCAGGAAAAACCTGCTTATTATTGCTTCTAAAGAACCCAATTCAGCGGAGGAGTGTTATACATGTATTGTTTCATCTCCCCTTAAAGGGTTAATACTTCTTCCTTTACTTCTTTGACGTAAACTTTTCTTTGAAAATGAAAGCCAATGATAAATATGTTTAACATATTTGCCATTCTTAAATTGCATAACCTCTATTATTTCTCCATTTCCTTCTTGAACAAAAACCAACCCATGAAGTTTCCCTTCTTTAAACGAGCCTTGCAATGCAACATCTGAACTAAACGGATAATAACAAAATCCTGTTCCATTAATTCTGTTATTAATTAACATATACTGATAAAGTAATCTGTTTTTAAAATAAATTTCAAGACTACCATTTTTAGAATTTGACACTTTAATAGAATACTCGTTTTTTCCATTAAAACTCAGAGAATCTGATGGCATTAAAAACACACTCCCATTAACGTATACAACCGAATCTCGTTCTTGTCTAAAATAATCAATAACAGAATAATCTGTTTTTATTGTATCTTTTTTAAATATTCCATCATGTTCATCATAATCAACATTTTGAGCAAGAATTTGAAGACAACTGAATAAAAAAAATATTGATAAAATCTTATTACTATTCATTTTTTAATGAATTTGGATTGTTTTCGCCCTTGTTGGTGTAATTACCAGCAAGCCTAAACACAAATCTAATCTAAAATTTAAAATATTCAAGAAAAGAAAAATTAGTTTTTTCACGCTCATTAACTATTGCTACCATCGTTCGAGTCCATTCTAATCTAAGCTAAAAAATTTATTGGAAAGGATTCCAACGAGTTTGTTATTTTTAAAAATGGCTACACAAAAAAATGAAGATATGTATAAAGATGAAAGAGTAACCAGAAATTACAGAGATGGTTTTTAATTTAAAATATTATTCGAACTTAGCACGAGAAAATATTTAAAACGAGAACTATCCTGAATCTGCGAATATCGTGTTGTCATATTCTCACTCGATTAAAAACTGCTTGAAATTGAAACTGTTAATCCGTTAGAAGCAGGAACGCTTCTGCATACACCACCAACACATAAAATACCTTCGCGTTGTTTTCCATAGCTAATCTGAATTCTTGTTGTGTTTTTTACATAGCCTATTGAGCCAGAATAGTAATGAATTTTCATATTTGCGGGATTACCGTAATTGTATTGGTCTAAGATTGAGAAAAACCAATGTGGAGCAACCGAATATTCTAGCATTCCCATCATCCATTCGCCATTTTCTTGTTCGGTAAATAATGTTTGGATTTCGGTTCGAATCGAATTGTTTGCGTTAATCTTATAATTTGTTTCGGCAATAAAAATAGTTGAAAAAATATTCTCGTGTCCAGTCATTCCTCTTATTATGTTATAATTGTAAAAAATATTAACATAACTCAAAATGAACGAAAGTTTTTTGCTGACTTTTTTATTTATTTCGACATTAAAATCTTGATAGAAAGCATCGTTGCCGACACTGAAAAAATTACTATTATAACCGAGAGTTCCAGTTTGTCCGATGGCTGTTGAATCATTTAATTCTGATTTATCGGTGTCAAAAACCGTCGAAAAATTCAGGCTGATGTTTGTCCCATATTTTCCTCCAAGTTTTGACTCTTTCTTAATTTTATACATAACTTCGCCTTGAAATCCCATTTCGCCATTGGGTTGTGAAGCATATGGGTACATTGCCGCAAGACTGTAAGTGTGTGTTTTAGCAATAAGGGGAATGTAATTTATATTCAAATTTGAAAGATTCGCATCTCTGTCGGAACGAAAGCTCATATTGTCAACCCGTTTTGCAGTTAAATAAACTCCCAGCCCTTTTTGAGAATAAGATGCGTTTAGTAATAACGCTTGACCATTTTTGTAAATATAGTTATTGTCTAAGGAAGGATCGTTTATTTTGTACACATATTCGCTTGAAAAACTAATTTTTCCATGATTAATATTTAATCGAGACGAAAAGGCAGAAACATTCTCAGGTAAGTTATAAATAGGATCTTTGTCTTGTTGGTATTTACTTACAACGCTTCCTGCTAATGATATTTTTGTCTTTTTTTCGACTAAACATGAAATGACTTCGTTTAAATAAAACTCTGCATCAAACCCACGAACAAGTCCCTGTCCATTTTTTAAATACGAAAAACCTTTTGAATCTTCTTGAAAAAAAGCACGTTGTTTCCCAATTATTCCGGTTAAATATATTCCTTCGATGGGTTTGTATTTAACTCGAACTCCGTCCATCGCATTATCATATCCTAATGTTTTTTCTTCGTATGATCTAAAAATCAAGCCCGAACCAAATTGTTCGTAGAAATTTCCAACCGTAAAATCTAAATCGTCGTTTGTGTATCGAGCCCATTTATACGGAATTCCTGTGCCATTATTTCTTGAATCAAATCCTTGCAAGGTATTTAAATAACTCTCGAATCTTGCTCCTGCTGAGAATTTTCCTTTTGTATAAATAAAATTAGCATAGCTATTCATCAATAAATATTCGGGAACACGCGGAGCCCCAATGGTGCTATCTTCGCGATAATACTGCATGTCGGTTTGAAAGTTTCCAGTAATTATACCTTCGGTTGACTCCTGAGCGACTATTCCTGTTGTGGTTAGCAGAATAAATGCAAATAGTAAATAGGAAAAATTGTATAAATTACGCATAGTTAAACGTGTATAGGTTTTTATTCGAGTAACTTTTTAATTTGTTCGTGTAGCTCGTTTTCATCACCGTCGGCATATCCAGCATGTTGCCATACAATATTTCCCTGCCCATCGATTAAAAATGTATGTGGAACATTTGTTACGCTCATTTCTCGTTTAAAATCTCCATTGGGGTCAAGAAGTATTTCGTACTCCCATGCTTTTCCGTTTGCAAAAGGGGCAACTCTACTCATACTTCGTGAATCGTCGATTGAAATGGCGTACAAAACAACACCAGTTTCTTCTTTCCATTCATCATAGAGGTCGTTAATGGTTGAAAGTTCTTTAATGCATGGCTTGCACCATGTAGCCCAAAAACTAATCACAATTGGTTTGCCCTCATTAGCGATAGTTGAGGTTGAGAAAGGATTTCCATTCATGTCTTTTATTTCGACCGATGGAATTTTTTTATCTTGTCCAAAGGCTATTAGAACCATTAATATTAATGAGGATAATAAAAAGTGCTTTTTCATGTTTTTTGCTTTTTGTTGTTCAAAAAAAAAGTCTGTAACTCGGCTCAAATTTAGCTCCAAATTACAGACTTTCGTAATATTCGAGTTAAATTACTTTGTTAATACAATTTTTTTAGTACTTAACTTATTTCCTTTTTCGATTTGAATAATGTATGTTCCATTTTCAAATGTTGAAAGATTAAGCGATTTAGTATTATACAAACTATTGGCAGACAAAATTTGTTCGCCTAAAATATTATAAACTGTAATTTTTGTATTTTCAGCATTTGAAATAGTAATTATTCCAGTCGATGGATTTGGATAAACATTTACAGAAATATCACTGTTGATACTTTCTTTTCCAGTGTAATAATCTAATAATCCAGCTTGATGAATCTCTTTTGTGTTATTGTCTTGAACAAAAACTACGGCTTTCATTTGTGCCATGTCTGTAAGATTAGGCTCATTTATAGTTACTGTTGAGTAAGCACTACCGTTCCAATACGTTGCCGAATTCGATTGAAAGGTATATGATTCAGAAAATGTCGTTACTTGATTAACCGTTTGAGGTAGCATTGCGTTTCCGTTATAATCTGGTAACATTTTTCTCATAACTTGGTAAAAATCTCTTTCGCCATTATCTGCGGAAGGAGTTGGTGCAGTAGCATAATGAACATAATCTTCGATTACTACAACGTGATAAACTAAATTCGACGAAGCATATTCGACCAACGATGTAATTTCGCCGTTAATATTTATGGTTTCGCCGATTATTTCATAAGTTCCATTAATGGTAAATGGCGATGGTTTGGCGTATTCGCCATCAATCATTGCTTGGTCAACATATCCTGAATTGTCAGCAAAATCAGTTCCTAACACTCCATATGGAACAAATCCACCGGAGTAATAATCAAATCTATAATCATTGGCGTTGGTATTGAAAATGTACATTGGATCTCCTACCGATGGAAAGTTCTGATGATATTTTATGGCAACAATTTTATCGGTATTTGAAGCCAATAATGCGTCAAGGTCAGGATTAACCGATGCACAAGGGCTACATGTGGTACTTGTAAACGACTCGAATATTCCAAAACGTTGAGCTAATTGGTCGGCAACATAAATAACGTGTGTAATTGTGTCGTTTGTATTATTTGCATCTGCGTTTGAATTAATATTTTCAGTCCAAATTTTAAATGTGTATGTACCCGTTTCTGAAGGAGTCCATGTTATTGAATGCGAATATGTATAATTCGATAAATTGTCGATTGTTAAACCCACTAAATTTTGAGTATTAACCGAGCCTCCGTTAACTGTCCAATTCAAATCTAAGGTATTGATTTCTGCAGAACCGTAATTTCTTAAGTCACCTGCAAGCGTCAACGATGATCCGAGAGTTGTAAAAAATGGTAAATCGGTTGAAAGAACACCTGCATCGTAAGGGTCTAATTCATTTATCGTTATGTTGTCAATCATAACTCTAGCGGCATCGTTTGCAACATATTGGAACGCAATTTTTACATCTTGTCCGGAATAAGCAGAAAGGTCAATTTTCGAGGTGTACCATGTATATGTTTCCCAAGGAAATACAACTCCCGAATTTTGAACCATGGTTTGATTATCTTCAACCCAAAGCAAGGTCCAATTTGTTCCACCGTCGGTCGAAACTTTTACATTTAAGTCGCCGTTATCGTCTGGGTCAACCATCCAGTCAAAAAACATTGACCAATCGAAAAACAAAATTGTCATGTTTGTTGGAATCGAAATGGTTGGTGTAATTAGCCATTCGTCTTGATTTACAGCTTGATACAAAACTCTAGCCATTCCGCTGGTTGAATAATCAGCATCGAATGCTTGTTGCCAATGATTAGCCGAAGATGCTCCATCGATTTTTGACCATCCTGCAGGAGGGAAAGTTGTATTTTCAAAATCTTCATAAAGCAATGTGCTTGCATTTATGCTTTTAAGAGTTTTGTAACTTGACGAAATAGTAGCTTTTTTGCTTTCTAATTCATCTTTCGATTTTTGTGCGAATCCAAGCACAATCGTAAAAACTAAAACTAATGTAAAGATTTGTTTCATAATACTTTTTGGTTTTGTTATCCGCCAAAAGTATTAAAAAGATATTAATGTATCATAATCATGAATATTCATTTGGTCAAATAAATATATGTTATAAATCATTCTGTCTTTCAAGATTGTATCGTAGCCTGAAAGTGCAGTATAAAGAAAAGTGTTGTTAATTATTTCTTAAGTAAAATAAAATGCTTAATATTTCAATATCTTAAGGGTTTGTGTTTGATTTGAAAAATTGAGTTTTACAAAATAAATTCCCCGATTAAGGTTTTTTATATCAACTGTTTTGGTATTTATCGACAAATTTTCGAGTACTTTTTTTCCATCTGTGGAGTAAACACTAACCGAAGTTAATTTTAATTTTTCGGGAAATGTTAAATATATCATTTCTCTTGTTGGGTTTGGATAAATTTCGATGACTTGAGTTTCGAATTCGAATAAGGTTTGAGCAATATGTTCGTTACGAGTTAATATCCAATTGTCTGGGTCAAGTTTAACGCTATCGATTATAAAATCTAAATCAACTACAAATTCTTGTCCTGAAAAAGAGTTGTAAACTCGAACTAGTGAGTCATGACCCTCTCCATAAAATTTTATTGGCAGATACATTTCAAAAAAGTCAATAGATGAGTGCGATTGAGATTGTTTTACTATAAAATGAACTTGATTTGAATTGTTTTGAAAATATTCTATGTCGTAAGTAGGATATCCTTCACCATAAATCCAATCATTAAAGAATTCGTGCAAATCGACATTTGAAGTGTTTTCAAAATGATGTATTAAATCGTTGGATCTTGCAAATCCGTAAGCTAAATATTCATCGCTCAAATACGACTTTATTGAAGCAAAAAATAATGAATCGCCCAAGTACCACCTTAGTCCATGAAGAACCATTGCTCCTTTATTATACGATAAACGATGGTCGAAAATTCTTGCAACATCTGTTGTATCATATACATAAACCGACCCGCTGGAATCGTTGGTTACATGCGATTTCATATTACTTAATGCTAATTTATAATAATATTCATTGAACCCAAATATAGTAAAATAGGTAGCAAAACCTTCGTTGAGCCAAATGTCTTGCCAACTACCACACGTGATGTAATTTCCAAACCACGAATGAGCCAATTCATGAAACATCAATTGTTCGTCAAAAGAATTTAAAAAAGTCATAGTTTGGTGCTCCATTCCCCCGCCCAATTCCCATTGAACGTGTCCATATTTTTCGTTTTTGAATGGATAGGTCATAAATGTATCGTTGAACAACGAAATAACGGGAATTATTTTAGGCGTCTTTTGGACAGCGTTGTTATAATTTTCAGGATAAACATAATTTAGAATTTCGAGAGAATCTCCATTGGGAAAAATTACATAATCGGAATATGTTACATAATTCGAGACTGCTAACGCAACCAGATAAGGTGTAATGGGATATCGATGTTGCCAATGTGCTGTTTTTGTAAGTGCTGAAATCGTTTCTGATTTTAATATTCCAATACTTGCTGCCTTGTATTCGCTGGGAGTATTAATAAAGATATCAATTGAATCAATTTTATCAAACAAGGTTTGTTTGTTTGGCCACCAAAGCATTGCACCATAGGGCTCTGATAAGGTTGTAATAATAGGATTGAACGAATCGGTTTGTCCTTGAAAGAAAGTAAATCCGCCATCTTCATTTGATGGAATTCCTTGATAAAAAATTTCGACTGAGTCAATTTCATCTACATTGGCAGTAACTGAAAAACTTAATAGATTCGCGAAGTGAATAAAATCAATGTTTTCGTTGTGATACAAAACACTATCAACAACTAATGAGTCGGATAAGTTGAACGAAATGCTTGATACATCGTTGCTTGGATATTTCATGGTAGAAAAAACACGTCCTTTTATGTAGCGAACATTCGGGTCAATTTCCCAATAAATACGATGATACAACAAATCGTAATCGTTTACAATGGTAATGTTTTTTTGATTTTTATGCTGACTGTTTTGCATGCTTTTAACATCAACATCGGTATTTAAAAATAGATTAACCAATGCCCAAAGTATAGATGAAAAGAAGAAATCCATAACGTTTTTTTTATAAATGCGAACTAAGGGTTGAGAACAAACAAATTTTGCGTTTTTGTTGTCACCAACAATCATCGAAATAAATCAAATTTAACAAAATCTTCAAGAAAAACAAAATCGGCATTTCAAGGCTGTAAAGTTTGCGGATAAATAGAAATGTTTGGAAATTTTGCTAAATTCCATTTATCGCATGTTAGAACTGTATATTGTTGGTAATTTGTTTTTTCCCCTTTCCAAAAATTCTAAAACTTTCAAAAAGGGTACCACATATTGGAAAAAAGGCTGTATAAAAAGTCAAATTTTTTTTGTCATTATGAACGCAGTGAAGAATCTAAATGATTAAAATATAACACATTAAGATTTTTTCGCATTTGCTCGAAATGACAACCTCAACATATTTGTAACGTAACTCGGACATTCTTGACCGAGCCACAAATCATCAAACAAGCAAAGCTTTTTCAAAAAACTTTGCTTTTCTCAACCGTTAATTTAGTCTAAATAACAATTGCCACAAAATATGTTTTTCATTGCAACATTTTGTAATTTTATTCCGTAGAATGACTTTGTAAAAAAAAACTAACACCACAAAAATATGAAACGATTTTCTACCCCCCCCCATGTAAAACTTGTTTTAACTATCGTAATGGTAAGCATAATTACATTGTTAAATCAAACATCGGTATTTGCCCAACAAGGACAAAAGTGGTCAACCGGAGGAAATACCATAAATGCAGAATCCGAATTCATAGGAGTTACCAAC
>MEOF01000025.1 GCA_001769505.1 Bacteroidetes bacterium GWF2_33_38 | reverse complement strand
AAGCCTCTAACTTTGTTTAGCAGTAAATAAGCCTAAAATACAAGATTGCAATCAATTAATTATCAGTCGGTTATGCTTGAGTTAGATAGATTGTGTTTCAAAATGATTGATAAAGAAATTTTGAAACAACAATGGTTAATGCCGATATTAAAGCAAAACAAGCATGCAAAACGAAGTGAAAGTATGCGACATTTTGATGTTTAATCGGTATAATTTCTGTTTAAAACACTTTTCGACTTTGCTTTAAAATATCAATTACGAAATAAACAAGAGATTGTTAATTAAAACCTTACAAGTCGGTTAAAGTCATGCTTTATAATATTTAATTTTAAAAATATTTTATATTAGGTGTAGTGTATGAAAAAGAATAATTTTTTAATACTTATGAGTTTGTTTCTTGCGGTGTTGTTCAACGGTGCTGTTTATGCCCAAAAAACATTAGCATTCAACGAATTTGATTCAAAATTTAACAAAGGAGTCGATTTATTCGATAAAGAAAAATACGGTTCAGCTCAAAAACATTTTCAAGATTTATTGGAAAACTCAACAAATCTTTCAAGCATATTAAAAGCTCAAGCCGAATACTACATTGCCATTTGTGCTGTCGAACTTTTTAACAAAGATGCCGAATATTTAGTTAGTTCTTTTATTTCAAGCAATCCCGAAAGTCCTGATATTGAAGAATCGTACTTTCAAATGGGAAAGTATCAGTACAGCAAGAAAAAATATACCAGCGTAATCGAATATTTTAGTTTGATAGATCCATATACTCTTAACAACGAAGATTTAGCCGAGTATTATTTTAAACTCGGATACAGTTATTTTGTCAAAAAAGACTACAAAAAAGCAAGCATTGCTTTTTACGAAATTAAAGATGTGGATACAAAATACACCGTTCCTGCACTATATTACTACTCACATATTTCCTATTTAGATAAAAATTATCAAACCGCATTGCAAGGATTCGAAAAACTAAGCAAAAACGAAACCTTTGCTCCGGTTGTTCCATATTACATTACACAGATTTATTATTTACAAAACAAATACGATAAAGTTATTGAATACGCTCCGTCGTTGCTCGAAGTTGCCACCACAAAGCGACAACCCGAAATAGCCCGAATAATAGGCGAATCGTACTACAGAACCAACGATTTCAAAAAAGCAGTTCCGTATTTAGAAATTTATAAAGAAAAATCGACTAGCCATACCGAGCAAGATATTTATGAGTTAGGATATGCGTATTACAGAACTCACCAATTCGATAAAGCAATAATTCAATTAAAAGAATTGATGAGCAACAAAAACGAAGTTGCTCAAAATGCCTTGTATCATTTGGGCGATTGTTTTTTGAAAATCAAAGACAAAAAAAATGCTCGAATAGCGTTTTTAAATGCTGCAAAACTTGAGTTCGACGATGCAATTACCGAAGATGCGTTGTTCAACTATGCAAAACTCAGCTACGAGTTGGCCGACTCGCCTTTCAACGAAGCCATAAAAGCTTTGAATGCATATTTAAAACGCTATCCGACCTCTGAGAAAGTTGATGATGTTTACAGTTACCTTGGTCAAGTTTTTATGACAACCAAAAACTATCAAGGAGCTATTGAGTCTTTCGAAAATGTAGCAAAAGTGAACGATCAAATCGAAATGGCATATCAACGAGTAACTTTTTTCAGAGCATTAGAATTGTTTAACGATTTAGATTTTAATTCGGCAATTATAAATTTTGATAAATCGCTTAACAACGCTCGATACAACGCAGCCTACAAAGCACAGTGTTATTATTGGAAAGCCGAAGCCTACTATCGTATTAATAGATATAACGATGCCGCCGAAAGTTACAAACAGTTTTTATTGACTTCAGGAGCAATAACAATGGACGAGTACAATATTGCACATTACAATATTGGGTATTCGTATTTCAAACAAAAAAAATACGACGAAGCCATTACATGGTATCGAAAATATACCAATTTTGTAAAAGACGAAAAAACAAAAGTTGTTGGCGATTCATACGTGAGAGTAGGGGATTGCTATTTTGCAACACGCAAATACAGCGACGCTATTGAATTTTATGATAAAGCCATCAGTATAAACACTTACGACGTTGATTATGCTATGTTTCAAAAAGGATTTTCGCTGGGATTGGTCAAAGATCACGAAAGTAAAATTTTAGTAATGGTTCAACTTTTAAACGATTATCCGAAATCGAATTATTGCGACGATGCACTTTTTGAACTTGGAAGAAGCTATGCCGAAACCAACGAAAATGTAATGGCAATTTCAACCTTTCAACGAATTTTGGACGAATATCCATTGAGTAGTTACGGCGATAAAGCCCTTTTGCAAATGGGTTTAATTCATTACAACAACGACCAATTAGACGAGGCTCTAAAAGCGTATAAACAAGTTGCAGAAAGTACAAAAGGAAGTAAAGAATCGCATGAAGCATTGTCTGGAATTGAAAGAATTTACGTTGAAAAAAACGATGTTGACGGATATTTGGCATACACAAAAGAACTAGGCGAATATGCTACTGTTTCTGAGGCAGAGCAAGATTCATTAATTTATATATCAGCCGAAAATTTATACATGGCAGGAAATTGCGAAGAGGCTGCCGTAAAATTTGCTAATTACGTTCGTCGATTCAGTAATGGAAATTTTATTATAAACGCACAATACTATAAGGCTGAATGCAACAGCAAACAAAACGAATTGAATGAAGCTTTGATTGCGTACAATTTTGTGGCATCAAAACCTAAAAATAAATTTACCGAACATGCCTTGTTGAAAGCTGCTCGCATCAACTATCAACTTAAAAATTATACCGAAGCATTGCCCCAATATACAAAACTCGAAAGCACTGCCGAGTTGAGAGAGAATCGACTTGAGGCGATGATTGGGAAAATGAATTCGTATTTTTTACTAAGCAACTACGACGAAGCGATAAAATCGGCAATCACTGTTTTGCTTGCCGACAAACTTCCTGATGAAAATTTCAGAAGAGCTCACTACGTTTTAGCACAATCGTATTATGCTAAAAACGACGATAATTCAGCAATGGATGAGTTCCAATTGTTAGCAAACGATTGTAAAAATACCGAAGGAGCTGAAGCAAAATATCGAGTGATTGAAATTTATAAAAAGCAAAACGAGAAAGAAAAAGCTGAAAAAGAAATTTTCGATTTTGTTGCTAAAAATACCCCGCATCAAGTTTGGTTAGCAAAGTCGTTTATTATTTTGGCTGACATTTATATCGAGAAAAACGATAATTTTCAGGCAAAACATACGCTTCAAAGCATAATCGACAATTATGGAAATAAAGAAGACGGAATTATTACAATAGCTGAAGAAAAATTGGCAAAAATTCTTGATGCTGAACAAGAAAAACAACAACTGAAAGAGGTTCTCGATATTCAAATTAAATTCGACGACAATACCGACGGACAATACGATGAGTTGTTTATGGATGAGCCTCTCGAAACAAAGGAAATAAAAGAACAAGTTATCGAATCGGCGACTGACACAAAAACAGATTCAATTCCTAACGAGTAAAAAAGAAACAGATGAAAATGCGTAAATATTTATTTAGTCTAAGTTTAATATTGTTGGCAAACTCTTTTTTTGCTCAACAAATTTCAAACGATGTACAAGTTGTTGCTCCTTATCAACCAACAATTTCGGACGCTTATAAAGTGAATTTCTTACCAGTGATTAACGATACTGCTGAAGTTAAACAGTTGTTTGATTATGGAATTGAGTCGAAACAGGTAAAAACAAATTTCGACCTCGAGCCAATTTCGGCGGCCACCATGCTTGGAGAACCTCTTTCGAAATTGTATCGAAGCAATTTTAAGTTCGGATTTGGGAACTATCTAACACCACTATTCGATTTTAATTACAGCACTTTGCGTTCAAAAACAAAAATGTTGGGAGTTAATCTGGGACATTTGTCGTCAAACGCAAAACTTAAATTAACCGACGATGTTAAATCAATTGCAGATTACAGTAACAACTATATCAGCATTTTCGGAAAACAATTTTTCGATAATCAAACCCTTGCTGCCGATATATACGTTAAACGAAATGTGGTTTATTATTATGGATACAATGTCGAAAACGATTCGCTTGAAACATTTCCTGAAGATGGTTTTAAACAACGATTTTTGAATGCAGGCGGAAATATTCATTACAATTCAACTCACGCCGATTCGTCGCATATGAATTTTGATGTTCGCCTAAATCTTGATTATTTGCAAGATATTAATGCATTTTCACAAAAGTCATTTGCGTTAAATACATCCTTTAACCAGTTTTTTATCGATAAACTTATAGGTGTTGATTTCGATGCAGCACATTATATCAGAGACAATATTGCTGTTTTATATAACAATACGATTGTAAATATTCAACCTTGGATAAGCATGTTTGGGAAAGATTGGAAAGCTACTGGAGGAATTAATTTTACCGGAAATGTTTTGTCAGGAATAGCCGATTATCATATATATCCAAAAATTGAATTGCAATATAGTATTGCCAACAACATAATTATTCCTTATGCAGGTTTTAATGGCGGTGTATTGGCAAACGATTATAAAAAATCGGTTTTCGAAAATCCGTTTTTAAAAGCCGATGTATATGTTGCAAATTCAAATCTTAAAAAGAATTTTTATCTAGGATTGAAAGGAGGCTTGAGTTCTACGACAAGTTTTAATATCAGAGGTTCGTATTCAGAAATTGATAACGAACATTTTTATGTAAATTCATTAGGTGTTGATTCTATATATGAAAACACTTTCGATGTAGCTTACGATAATATCGATTTATTAAACGTTTATGGTGAAATTTTAAGCAAACCATCAGAAAAATTTAGTTTTCTGTTAAAAGGAAATTATTACAACTACGTTTATTTGGAAAATGAGCTTAAGCCATGGCACAAGCCTCAATACGATGTTACGTTGAGTACTCGATATAACTTACAGAGTAAAATTATAGTTCGTGCCGATGTTTTTGCTATCGGAAAACGTTTTGCCAAATCGAACAATCCCGCTGTTGAGTTTTACGAGCTTGGTGAAATAGTGGACATTAACTTAGGAATCGAATATCGATATTCGAAAATATTATCGGCTTTTGTGAACTTTAACAATTTAACTTCGTCGAAATACCAGATTTGGAATTTATACCCATCGCAACGATTCAATTTTATAGCTGGATTTTCGTATTCGCTTTAAACGATTTGTAAGGAACAGAGGTTGACTTTTTTATTTCTTCGTAAATGAAAAAATATGCAAATATTTCTGTTCAAAAATTCCCCTCATTGAGTGGTGTCCGTAAGACGGGGTGGGTGTTGCCGTTGTTAGTGTTACACCAAATACTGCGAATAAATCCCCCTCAAATCGAGCAAATTAAGTTAACCCGTTTTTAAATTAAATTTCTTAATGTAATTCAGATACTGATTACAAAAGGAAAAACAGTAAAGTAAAATTTTAAAGACCGATATTTTAGCAAATTATGCTATTTTTGTATAAAAAACAATTGATACGCATTTATGGGTTCCAATAAAGTACTCTCTGAGGCTGAAATACAAGAAATAGAAAAACAATACGACGAAATCATTCGTGTATGTCCGCGATGCCAATCCGACGAAAATAAAGCTTTGATTAGAAAAGCTTTTGACTTGGCGTGCGAGGCTCATAAAGAAATGCGACGAAAATCAGGTGAACCATATATTTGGCATCCAATTGAAGTTGCAAAAATTGTTGCCGAAGAAATCGGGCTAGGAACAAAATCAGTTATTTGTGCATTGCTTCACGATGTGGTCGAAGATACCGACTACACAATTGAAGATATGGAGCAACAATTCGGACCTAAGATTGCTTCGATTATTGACGGACTTACCAAAATATCTCATGTTTTCGACAAAGAATCATCCTTACAAGCCGAGAACTTTAGAAAAATGTTATTAACTCTTTCCGACGATGTTCGTGTAATTTTAATAAAGTTAGCCGACCGACTTCACAACATGAGAACGCTTGAATCGATGCCGGCCTACAAACAAATTAAAATCGCAGGAGAAACCCTATTTTTGTACGCCCCTTTGGCACACAGACTTGGATTGTACACGGTTAAAACAGAGCTCGAAGATTTAAGTTTCAAATACGAGCAAGAGGCAGTTTACAACGACATACTTCAAAAACTTAAAGAAACTGAAAATAAACGAGTTGAATATATCAATAAATTTAGCCAACCGATAATTGATAAATTAAACGAAGCCAATATCGACTACACAATTACCGGAAGACCTAAATCGGTATATTCGATATGGAAAAAAATGCAAAACAAAAATGTTCCTTTCGAGGAAGTTTACGATATTTTTGCCATTAGAGTTGTTTTTAATCCCATTAACTCTAATCCTGAAAAGACACAATGTTGGATGATTTACTCATTGGTAACAGACATTTTTAGTCCGAAACCCGATAGACTACGCGATTGGGTAAGCACTCCAAAAGCAAACGGATACGAAGCTCTTCACACAACCGTTATGGGACCAGAAGGAAAGTGGGTTGAAGTTCAAATTCGCTCAAAACGAATGGACGAAATTGCCGAAAAAGGCTATGCAGCTCATTGGAAATATAAAGGAGATGGTGCCGACGAAGGAGAACTCGATAAGTGGATTAAGAAAATTAGAGAGCTGCTCACAAACAAAGAATCAAGTGCATTAGAGTTTTTAGATGAATTTAAAATGAATTTGTTTTCATCTGAGATATATGTATTTACACCAAAAGGACAAATAAAACGCTTACCAAAAGGAGCAACAATTCTCGATTTTGCTTTCGATATTCACTCGGCAATAGGCAATCGAGCCGTTGGTGCAAAAGTTAATCACAAATTAGTAGGATTGAGTTACCAACTTCAAAGTGGAGACCAAGTTGAAATAATAACATCTGAAAAGCAAACACCACAAAAGGAGTGGTTAAATATTGTTACTACAGCAAAAGCAAAATCGGCATTAAAAACTTCGTTTAAAGCAGAACGACGAGAAAGTATTGAAAAAGGTCAAATGATTTTTATCGATAAATTGGCAGAATTGAACAGAAAACCAGCAGCTCCAATATATCGAAAACTATTTGGTGCATACGGTATTACAACAAAATCGGAATTATACATTCAAATAGGAATGGGAACAATTACAGCCGACGATATCAAAAAAATAGTTTTAAAGCGTTCGCAAAGTAAGTTTGTTCGATATTGGCAACTTCGGGTATCAAAAACAACATTCCGTTTTGGCAAGCGAATCTCGCCCAAAAAAGATGCTGAACAAAAAATTAATAAGAAAATACCATTAATTCTTGCTGAAAATATAAACGAAGATCAATACATAATCGCCAAATGTTGCAGTCCTATTCCCGGAGATGATGTTATGGGATACATTACTCCAAACAACAGTGTTATTGTTCACAAAAAAACCTGCCCAAAAGCTATTGAAATAATGGCAAACTATGGCGATAAAATTGTTACGGCTGAATGGACAAAACACAAGCTAATGGCTTCGTTAGCAAGAATTCAACTTAAAGGAATCGACCGAATGGGCTTGGTAAACAATGTAACTAAAGTGATTTCGGAAGAACTTGCCGTAAACATGCGAGCCGTTTCATTTGAAAGTAACGATGGGATTTTTTTCGGGTTCATCGAATTGTACATTCATGATACCGACGATTTGAATAATTTGATAAAAAATCTAAAAAAAATTAAAGGTGTTGATTCAGTAGTTCGAATTGAAATGAACGATTAATCAATTATTTGTAAAAATTAAAAAAACACATACAACATGAAACTTTTACTAATCAGCAACTCAACAAATGCAGGGGAATCTTATCTCGAATATCCCAAACAAAATATCAAAGATTTTTTGGGCGAAAAAATTAAAAAAGTATTATTCGTACCTTATGCTGCCGTAACTTTTTCGTACGACGAATATGTTGAAAAAGTGCAGTCTCGTTTCAGCGAAATAGGCTACAACGTAGAAGGGATTCATTCTTTTTCGGATAAAATCGCAGCCGTAAAAAATGCAGAAGCAATAGTTGTTGGTGGTGGAAACACATTCCATTTGGCTAAAAATATTCAGGAATTCAAATTGATTGATGCGATTCGTGAAAAAGTATTGCAAGGAACTCCATATGTAGGTTGGAGTGCTGGCTCAAACCTAGCTTGCCCGACTATTCGCACAACTAACGATATGCCAATTGTTCAACCCGAAAGTTTCAACGTATTTAATTTAATAAAATTTCAAATAAATCCACATTATCTTGATGCCAATCCCGATGGACACGCTGGAGAAACCCGCGAACAAAGACTCGAAGAATTTCTTGAGGTAAATCCAAACATTTATGTTGTGGGATTACGCGAAGGTACCATGTTTCAAATCGAAGGAAATAAAATAAATTTAATTGGAAAAAGAAAGGCTCGGATTTTCAAAAAAGGAACAACTCCAAAAGAATTAAGCTCGGGCGACGATTTTAGTTTCTTGTTGTAATACCAATTTTATTTCCACATGACACATATGTGATTTTTTAGATTCCCTTTTTCAAGGGAATGTGCCTCAAAAAATTACCACATACCCGCAAAAGCGGTATCTTATTTTTAAATTGTGTCGGTCACATTGAATCGTAATTGGTATAAATACAGTTAGGGATACTAAATTTTTGTAAGTCGGTCATAAAAGCCCAACTTACAAACTATCCCACAATTTTCTTAGCAAATTCTTTAAAGTTTATTCCCGAGAAATTTCCTGAGCTCATCAACAATAAGTTTGAATCATCCCAATTATTATCCAGCAAACGATTTTGTAGCAAAACAGAATCGGTGAATACCTCAACATTGTTTCCGCCGAAAGCATCTTTTACTTGCTTGGGGGTTATTTCGTCGAGTCGTTTATGCTTAATGGTTTCAGGATTAAAATAAATTATTGCTTTGTTGGCTTCCGCCATAGAATCTTTATATTCTTTTAAAAAATCGGCTGAAAGGCTACTGAACGTATGTAATTCCATACAAGCAATCAGTTTTCGTTCGGGAAATTGTTTTTTTACTGCCTGAGTCGTGGCTTTTAATTTCGATGGTGAGTGTGCAAAATCTAAGTACACATTTGTGTTTTTGTTTTTCACCAACAGTTGCAAACGCTTTGCTGCTCCTTTAAATGAGGCAATAGCTTTATAAAATTCTTTATCAGAAAGTCCTATTTTATGACATATATTTTTTGCTCCGCTAATGTTTTGTAAATTGTGTTCTCCAAAAATTTTCAACTCAACATCTCCAAAATTGGTAAGCAAAAATGTTTTTCCATCTTCATTTTTGTATTTATGACATGAATATGGGGCTTTTTTTATGTCAGGTCGTGCTTCGCTGGCGATTTTTACCAAATGTTCGTCGCCTGAAAAATATGTTAAACTTCCATCGGGTTCGATTAAATCGACAAACATTTTGAATTGTTCTACATAAATCTCGAAAGTTTTAAAAACATTGATATGATCCCAAGCTATTCCGCTCAATAGGGCAATGTTAGGGCGATATAAATGAAATTTTGGGCGTAAATCAATCGGAGATGATAAATATTCGTCGCCTTCGAAAATAGCAAATTTTGCTTCTTTGGTAAGTTTTACCATTGTGTCGAAACCTTCGATTTGAGCTCCAACCATGTAATCAAAATCAACATTATTGTATTTTAACACGTGCATTATCATGGAAGTGATTGATGTTTTTCCGTGACTTCCTCCAATTACAATGCGTGTTTTATCTTTAGTTTGTTCGTACATATATTCGGGATACGAATATATTTTCAGCCCAAGTTCTTTAGCGGCAATTAATTCTGGATTATCTTCTCGAGCATGCATTCCAAGAATTACAGCTTCGATATCAGTTGTAATATTATTTTTGTCCCAGCCTTGTGATTTTGGCAGAAGCCCGCATTCATCTAATCGACTTTTCGATGGTTCAAAAATTTCATCGTCCGAACCACTTACCTGAAATCCTTTTTTGTGAAGAGCGATGGCTAAATTGTGCATTGCACTTCCTCCAATTGCTATAAAATGAACTCTCATTGTTAAATGTTAAAAATATTAAATTGAATTACACGTTAAATATACTCGCTTATTTGTAAGATTAAAAAACTTTTCTGTATTTCGTGCTAAATTTTCGATGTTGAATAAAGTTTTAGTCATAATGCTGGTTTTGTTTGCAATTGTTCCAACAAGTTGCAAAGATGAACATTTTAGTTTTTTATCCAAAACCAAACGCTTAACTGGCACATCGTGGAAAATTAGCTCTATGATTGATACCGAGACAAATCAAAACATGGTATTTTCGTCGTCGATTTACGATTTTAATGAAGACGGGAGCTTAATTATCAAGGAACTGGTTTATAATACTCAAGATACTACAAGTTGGACTTTTTTGTATAACGACAACTATATTAGAATAGGCTCAAATACCTATAAAATAAAAATTCTGACACAAAAATTACTCGGTCTTCAGTATGGAAGCATCGATGTTTTTTATAAACCTTACGAAGATTAAGTCGATGATAATGAGTAGTTTTTTTTGCAGATGAGTAGAATAAGTTTTACTTTTGGTAGTAACATTAAAAACTTGTCAGATGAAAAACATAATATTTGCACTTCTTTTTTTGAGTTTCTTTAATATGTATTCGCAAAATGATGTGCATACATTGCATCAAAACAATGCAACAATTTATAATCCTGCCGCAACGGGACTTTTTAACAAACAATTTTTTTCATTAAGTAATTTTTATTCGCCACAATCGTTGTTTCATTATAATACGATTACGTCTGTGTATGATTATAAATTGACAAAAATGAATAGCGGATTAGGATTGAGTTATTCTTATGCTGACGCAGAATTTCTTAAAAACCATTCAATGAATTTAAATTATTCGTATCAAGTAAGATTAAAAAATGAACGATATTTAAGTTTTGGCGTTTCGGCAGGACTTAGTCATTTAGCTTATGATTATAACGAAATAAATATTAATCCATCAGTTATTCCATACATTAAGCGAAGTGGAAATATGTTCGATATGAATATGGGCATAATGTACAAAACTCCAAAAATGTATTTGGGAATTGCATCAACAACTGTTTTGCAAACAAAATCAGAATATTTAGAAATTAAACACAGACGCGATTATAATATGTTTGCATCGTATAACATAGGTTTGAATTCAAATTTTGAAATCGTTCCTTCCGTAATTATGCAATCCGATTTTATGAATTATACTGAGTATAATTTAAGCGTATCATCGATTTACAAAAAGAAGTTTATTGGAGGTTTGTCGTATAGTAATGATAATACTTTTGGATTAATGTTGGGATTTGATTTGAAAGAAAAATATAGCTTTGGCTATGCCTTAAATCATAGAAACTATATTGGTATCAAAACATCTCATGAATTTACGTTTGCAATTAGATTGAAATAATTGCAAGTTCGTTAAATAGAGTTTTATTTTTGTCACAATTCCATTTCAAGATGGAAATTACCCAATCATTATATTTGCCTCGGCGTATTTATATTTAGTATATTTTACCCTCGTACTTAATGCTAAGGCAAGAGTCAGCGGTCCAATTCTCCCGATAAACATCGATAAAATAATTATTATTTTTCCTGCATCCGATAGCATAGCTGTGATTCCTGTTGATAGCCCTACGGTGCCAAAGGCAGAAACCTCTTCAAACAACAATCGCAAATAGTCGATATTGGGTTCTGTAATGGTAAGTAAAATGGAAGAAATAAAGATTACGGTAAGTGCAAATATAACTATTGAGTATGCTCGATCAACTATCGAAAATGAGATGTTTCGCTGATAAATTTCTATGTTTTTTTTGCCTCGAATGGTTGCAATAACCGATTTATAGATTACAAAAAAAGTTGTTGTTTTTATACCGCCTCCGGTCGAGCCCGGTGAGGCTCCAACAAACATCAAAAAAATCATGATTAGTAAAATCGGTTGTGTGAGTTGTGCAATATCTAAGGTATTAAATCCGGCAGTACGAGTTGTTACCGACTGAAAAAATGAATGAATAATCGTTCCAATTATACCTTCGTTCTTCAACGTGTTGTTTCGTTCCAATAGGTAAAATAAAATTGTTCCAACAACGATTAATACAGTTGTAGTCCAAATAATTACTCGAGTATTTACATCAAATTTCTTCCATTTTTTAAGCCTACGTTCTTTAATTTTTTTCCAACTGAAAATATCGTGAATTGTTGAAAACCCAATTCCTCCGAAAATAATTAGAAATGCAATGGTAATGTGAACAAAATATGATGTTTGAATAACTCCTTCGTACAAATTATTAGTATATAGCGAAAAGCCCGCATTATTAAAAGCCGAAATAGAATGAAACACTGAATAATAAATTTTTTGTGAAAGGCTTGAAAAATGAACCGAATCGCTCCATCCAATAAAGATTAAAATACTTCCGATAATTTCGATTGCAATACTATAAAATAAGATATTTCGTAGTATAATTTTTGTGTCGGAAAGTTGATCTGAATTGAACAAATCTTTGATTAAGGATTGATATTTTATTCCTGCAGTATCTTTGTAGAAAGTTGCAAAAAATGCGGCAAAAGACAATATATTTAAGCCTCCCAATTTAATCCAAATCATGATTATAATTTGACCTTTTAATGTGAAAAATGTAGCTGTGTCAACGCAAGTTAAGCCTGTTACGCAACAAGCACTTGTAATTGTAAAGACTGAATCAATTGGGCGAATATAATGCTGGACAGTCATTTCAGGTAACATAAGCAATACAGACCCAATTACAATTAATGCAACAAACGACAATGTTAGTAATAAATATGGGCTTAGCTTTGCATTAAGAAGTTTGTGACTCGCTTTTCCAGTTTCGATAGCAATAATAATTAAAAAATAGAATTGAATGAAAACATTCGACAAGGTGTCGAAATTATCAAATCCAAATAATTTGAAAAAATCTGAAATGAAATGGGTTTTAAATAAAAAATATCCAAAACCATTTACTACAATTATTAGCATCAACAATGCTTCGAACCAATTTTTTTTAATAAAATTTAAAGGCTCAACATCAAGAATCAATTTTATAAAAAACTTAGTTAAATAGAAACCAAAGCTGAAATTAATGATTAAGTTGGTTAAAAAAATCGAATGTTCTGTTTTAGGAAATCCGTGATAATAAAAAATGCTTGATATAGCTAAAATGGATATAAAAGAGCTTAATACACGCATAAAGTTCAAAATTTTCTCTTTTGAACCATGCGTTTTTAAATGAAAGCTTTCCTTAAGTCGAAACAAACGATCCATTATCGATGCAATTATTTATTGATTTCGATTAGTTTTTCGATATCGTGAGAAGTTCCAAAAACAACTAAACAATCGTTCTCTTTTATGATAGTTTCTGAACTGGGAACACCAATGATGTGTTGCTCAATTTCGATTGAATTATTTTTTTTGATTTCAATCTGTTTCTTAATTGTGATTAAATTTATTTTATACTTATTTCGCAAATCAATGTCGATAAGCGTTCGATTTAACAAATTTTCGGGTGGGATAATCTCTGCTATTCTATAATCGTCAGGCAATTGTAAGTATGAAATAATATTCGGATTCAATAGCTTTTCGGCAACAATATATCCAACCTCATCTTCGGGCGATAATATTTCTTTAATCCCAATTTTTTGAAGGATAATCCGTTGATTTTTTCCAATCGAACGAGTTATAATTCGTTTAACACCAAGGTCCAACAATAATGTTGCACATAAAATGCGTTGTTCAAAATCTTGCCCAATAGCAACAACAACAGCATCAAAATCAGTAATATTATGAGCCAATAGAGCCTTCTTATCAATTGCGTCAATCGCAACCGCCAAAGCAACTTCGTCGGCAATATTATTTATTACTTCTTCGTTACGGTCGATAACCATTACTTCAGCACCATGCTTTGTTAAGGTGGTTGCAATAGCTTTACCAAACTGACCGATACCTATAACAGCAAACTTTTTTTTCATTTTATTGCGAAATATATAATGAATACAAACGTATCAATTTTTATGATAATAAGATTTTAAAAAGTAAAATTTATTTTTTTAGTCAGCAAGCATAGGGTTCGACAAAATAATAAAAATGCTAACTTTGTAATATTAAATGCTGAAAAAACAGAATGATAAAAATTGAAGATAAAAAGCTAAGTAATTATACGTTTATTGACTTATTCGCCGGCATTGGTGGATTTCACTATGCATTATCATCAATTGGAGCACAATGTGTTTTTGCTTCTGAATGGGATATACATGCTTCCATTATCTGCGTATTGTGGTGGGGTTGGTTCTAAAACTGGGTTGTATTTAGTTGATGGTGAAATCAGAAAATTATCGCCAAGAGAATGTGCGAGAGTTCAAGGGTATGAAAACAAATTAAATGTTGCTTAAATGAGTATTAGAGATAAGGCTATCATTACAGGATTATATTTATCTAAATATAGTGAAGTTGGACTAAAGGAATTAGGATTTAGTTCATTTCAGGAGGCGTTTAATATATTAGGTTTTTCTTTGGGTAGTAAGCCAAGCTCAATTAAAAACTATAGAGATGAGTTTGACCCATTATTCCCCAACAATAGAAAGGGATGGCATAAAAGACCAATCAGAGATTATTGTAAATACTTTTATGACGAATATTTTAATATAACTTTTGTAGAGTTTTCAATATTAATTAAATCCTTTTTTATTGAAAATTATGAATTAGAAGAATTTGTCAGTAAAATTGAGAGAAAAGATTTTTCAGAAAGCGTTGCAAAAAGATTATTGACAGGAAAGGCAGCTGAGGAATATTTTAAAAAGGAATATGTTAAAATTCAAAAATTTAATCTGTTTGACTTAACAGACACTACAAATATGGCTTGTGGTTTTGATTATAAACTTTCATACAATTCAGATTTTTACTGTGTTGAAGTTAAAGGGTTGAATGAAATGAAAGGCAGTATTCAATTTACAGAAAAAGAGTATTATGTAGCTCAAAATATGAAGTCTAATTATTGTTTATTTATTGTGAAGAATTTCAAGGAAAAACCTATTCATGATATTGTATTTGACCCTTTAAATTCTAGGTTGGTTTTCAAAGAAATAAAAAGAGAAATTATTCAAACAAATTATACCACAATTATATGAGAATTGCAGAAATCAATAATTTGTTATTTGTAAATATGCCAGATTGTTCAAATTTGCTTTTTGTATTTAAAAATAGCAGGATTGTTAGCTCAAAAAGAATTGCAGATATAAATGCTAAAAATGCAATATCTTTTTATAAACTAACTTTTGAAATCCAAAATGCTATAAATATTTTTGTAAATCCAAAAGCAATTTAAAAAGACCATGATGCCAAAGCATGGTTAACCATAACGTAATGTGGGATATTCCAAAGAATATTATTTCAATTCTTAAAAGATATACTGGAGAAGAAAAACCAACGGTTAAAAGTCCGAAAGACGTACGAAGAATGTTTGCTAATGAATTTACTGAAGATGAACAAACATCTATATTAAAGTGGTTAAAGAAAAATCAATCATTAATTGTTTCTGACATTTTAAAAGGACGAGGAAAGTTTGTGGCAGAATGGATGTTGGTTGCTCAAAAAGAAATTAAAAATGCTCGTTGGATATTGAAGCCAATGAATTTTTGCATGAATTATTTTGGTAATGGAGAAATTGAAATAACAACAAGGGGAAACTTCAAGATTGGTAGAATTACAATGCAAAGAAAAGGTGGCGATGGCGGAAGAGATACAGCAAAAATGTTACAATTTAAAATTAATCCAGCAGAATTATTTGACATTTAATGAAATAAGCACTATAATAGGCTGAATATTTTATTGCCGTTTCAGTGGTAGTTCTCTAATAAACATTTGTACTTCTTGACAGTGATGTGCTTCTAAATCGGCAACAAAAACATACAGCAAACCGTTAACCTTTAGAAAAAATAACTAATTTTGCTACAAATAAATTAATAAAAATAAACAAATGAAATTATTTTCTTACATCTCACTTGCAGCCTTAGCTGTAACACTTTTTGCGTGCCAAGAAGGTGCAAAAAATACAAACGAAAGTGGTGAAATCGATTCTACTGCAACCGAAAGTACATCGCTTAATCCAAATCAACGTTATGGCGTAAAATCGGGAATCGTTTATTACGAACCGATGAATATTATGGGTATTCAAACGACTCAAATATTATATTTTGACGATTATGGAGCAAAGGAAGCTCGTATTGACGAAGTTGAAGGCGAAATGATGGGCATAAAAACCAAAAAACGCACAGTTAATATTATGGACGGCACTTGGTCGTACACTTTCGATACCGAAAATATTACTAATGGAAAAAGCGATTTGGAAAAAAAAGTTTCGAAAATGGATTTAAGTCTTAATCCGTTTGCACAAATGGATTTGTCGAAAATGACAGAGGAAATCAAGAAAAATTTTGATTACAAGGAAGAAGGTACAGAAGAAGTATTAGGTTTTACAGGTAAAAAATATTCCTTGAAATTGGGACAAGACGCTCCTCAACGAATATATGGAGTTGCATACAAAAATGTGCCACTAAAAGTTGATATGGGACAAATTAAAATGATTGCATCAAAATTTGAAGAAAATGCTTCGATTCCTTCATCGGTTTTTGAACTTCCTGCCGACTACGAAGTTGTTGAAGTAAAGCCAATGAGCGAGATGACAATGGAATAAGGTTAAAATAATAACTCTACAAAGCCCGATTTTTTTTAGAATCGGGTTTTGTTGTTTTTATTCCGATTGCCAATTTATTGTAAAACATGACAAATACAACCAATAGTTGTTACAAAACAACTAATAATAGCGTAATCACAACCAAAAGTATCTGTGTTTTTTTTGATTTCGGGAATGAATCCAAATATCTTTGCAGTATCCTTAACTAAAACAAAACCATAGATATGTTAAAAACGAATAAGATGATTGGCAATAAAATTGCCGCCGCACGAAAAAGGCTTAATATTTCTCAAGCACAGCTTGCACAAAATTTATTCATTAGTCCACAAGCTGTTGGAAAATGGGAGCGAGGAGAATCAATGCCGGATATTATTACATTGACTCGTTTAGCCGAAATTCTAGGAGTTGATCTTAACTATTTTTCAGAAAGTTTCCAATCTATGTTTAACGAAAAGGCGATTGACGATACGTTTGTTAATCAATCGAATGAATTGACATCGAAAAAGCAAAGGAATAAACTTAGCTGGGATATGTCGCATGGCAATTGGGTTAATGCAGACTTTTCTGGATTGAAAAATTTGCAAGATAAATTCAGTTCGTCTAATATGCAGAATTGTAAATTTATCGGGTCTGAAATGTCGGGGCTTCATTTAAAAAGCAATAATGTTGACAACTGCGATTTTACAAGTTCCAACTTTAGTGGTAGTCATATTCAGAATTCTTTCTTAAACAAAAATATATTTAAAGATTGTTCGCTGAAAGACGTTGAATTTTTAAAGAGTTATGTTAGCGATTGCGATTTTTCTAATGCCGATTTTACAAAAGCAGTTGCTAAATCGGGTGGATTCGAGAAAAATAGTATGACAAACGCTATTTTAAATCACACCTCTTTTATTGATACATTGCTCGCTGATATTGTTTTCGATGGTACTATTGAGGACTGTTATTTTGAAAACTGCAAATTTACTAGGGTAACATTTCAAAATTTAAGGCTAATAAATACGTTTTTTAAGTGCAAGAGCTTGAAACGAATTCGGTTTGTCGATTGTAAAGCAGATCGCATGACTTATGAGTTTCTGAAAAACGGAAAAGCTGATTTGTCGGGGATTACATTGCTAACTTCGTAAACCAAAAATAATTTTAAAAGCTACATTTTTAAAGAATTCAACTTAGGGCTACAAATTTTTTGGTAATGTATCGAACTGGATACCACGATGCAAGAAAACCTATTAGCATAACAGTTGCAAATACATAAAATAAATCGAGATAATGAACTTCAACTGGATAGTTTTCAATCACAAATGAGCCGCTTCCTTGTAGTTTTATCAACCCGACTTTTTCTTGCAAAAAGCAAATAAATAAGCCCAATAATAATCCAACAACTGCACCCAAAAATGAAATCATCCAACCTTCGAACAAAAATATTCGGCGAATAAGTTGATAATCGGCACCTAGACTACGCAAAATAAAAATATCGTTTTTTTTGTCGATAATCAACATGGTTAACGAGCCAATCACATTAAACGATGCAATGATTAAAATAAACGAAAGAATTAAAAATATTGCCCATTTTTCCGACTCCATAATTTTAAACAAAAGTTCGTTTTGTTCATACCGGTTTTTTACCTTGTATTTATCGCCCAATATTTGCGATATTTCTTTTTGTACCTTACTTACATTTTTATAATCGTTGATTTTGAGTTCAATAGCACTAACTTCGTTTGTGTAATCGTATAATTTGCGTGCAAAATCCAAGGGAACAATCACGTATTTTGAATCAAAATCTTGTTGAATCGAAAAAATTCCCGAAGGCATAATGCTATTTCGGTTAAACGCATTTTCGGGGCTTAAACTTACGCTTCCTTTTCGTTTAGGAACATAAATACTGATGGTTGGAAATACATAGTTTAGTCCGATGGATAAATAGTATGCAACACCCTGACCTATAAGAGCATAATCTCTGTTTTGGTCGCGAAGCAAAAATTCTCCATCTACTATCATGCTATCGATGCCACTCATGTTGACATAATTATCTGAAACTCCTTTTATAGTTGCAATGTATTGTTTATCTTTATGCTTAAGAAGAGCATTATCTTCAATAGTTTCGGAGTAAAAATGAACAGCCTTGTGCGTTTTTATTTGATTAAATATAGCTTCGTCTGGGACAAAAGTTTTGCCTTCTTTTACAGTGATTTGCAAGTCGGGATTAAACGAATTGAAAAGCGAAGTAATTAAACTATCGAAACCGTTAAAAACTGAAAGAATTACAATTAAAGCAGTTGTTCCAACAGTAACTCCAATAACCGAAATGATAGAAATAAGGTTAATTACATTTGTCGATTTTTTACTGAACAAATATCGCTTTGCTATGTAAAGCGGAAAATTCATTTACTGTTTATGATTTTAATAATCGTTCGATATTTTCGAGATAATCGCACGAGTCGTCGAGATAAAAAGCCAATTCAGGAACAATTCGGATTTGTTTTTTTATTCGCAAACCAAGTTCGTGTCGAATCATTTTTTTTGCTTCGATAATATTATTCATTACTTCTTGATGTTGTTTTGTAGGGAAAATACTTAAGAAAATTTTTGCAACCGACAAATCGGGAGCTACTCGAACAATGGTAACTGTAATCATTCCGCCAGGGAGAAATAACAATGCTTTTTGCTGAAAAATTTCACTAAGCTCTTTTTGTAACAATCTCGAAATTTTGCTTTGTCGAACACTACTCATACTTAAGTTTATAAAGTTTACAAGTTTATAAAGTTAAAAGACGAAATAATAAATCGACAAAATAACTTAATTAAACTTCTCAACAAAGTTAATCATTTCTTTAGGAAAACTTTTATAAAGTTTAAATGACTATTTTTGAAAAAAAATATATGGATTTTTTTGAATTAGGATATTTCGGTTTGTTTTTGGCAAGTTTTTTAGCGTCAACGGTTATTCCGTTTAGCTCCGAAGCTTTGCTCGGAACCATGATATATTACAAATACGATGCTTTTTTGTGTATTTCGGTTGCAACTTTTGGCAACACATTAGGTAGCATTACAAGTTATTGGTTGGGATATTTAGGAAAATGGTCGATTCTTGAAAAATATGTTGGCATAAAACGAGAAAAAATCGAAAAATTTCATGCTAAAATCGAAAAACGAGGAAGCATAATTGCTTTATTTACTTGGCTTCCGATAGTTGGGGATTTAATTTCGGTTGCCTTGGGATTTTTGCGAGTAAATTTTAAAAGTGTATTGCTTTTTACTTTTATCGGCAAATTGCTCCGATACATTGTTACGGTTTATATTACGAATTTATTTATCTAAAATTTACTACACAATAAAAAGGCTTCAATTATAAAATTGATAGGAGCAACGCTTTTTTAAAAAGCGTTGCTCCTCCTGCTCAATAACACATAAAAAGATTTGGATTTTCTTTTTTTTTCTTTTCAAATTGTAGTACATTTATAAATGTAGTTATAACAGTGTTTTGTATATAAAAAAACTAATCTCAATTATTATGAAAAAAAACTTACTGACTTTCTTGATGTTAACATGCTTATTTAACATTGGATACTCGCAAAATATCCACATTATCGACTTATCGGCATTGACCGCTGTTTATGCCGACGAAACCGATTTAACCAACGATTCCTTAGACCTTATTGTAAGTTTTAAACTTAAAGAATTCGATTTGGCTACACAAGTAAATTTTATGTTCGGAACTACACAAAATGAAGGAAACATTTTGAACGTTACGGGAAATATCGTTTTTGAAAACGATTCATATTACTTGAACTATGCAAATCAAACAAACAAGATTGAGAATTACACAACAACCTGCATAATTCGTTTGAGCAATCAGCAATATGACGATTATCAAATACTTACTCTTGTTGCTGCTGGACAAGACGGCGAACAAAGTAATATTTTATATTGGAACAAATAATTTAAAAATTAGAGTCATGAAACAAATAATATTTGCAGTAATTTTAAGCGTATTACTGATTAATACACAGGCACAAAATGTTTTTACAGTAACTAAAACAAGCGACCCTGACCCATTTTTATACTCAGAAAACCCTGATAATCCTGATATTCAAGGTACATTGCAATGGGCAGTTCGTAAAGCAAACGATTCGGAATCGGGTTGTATTATTAATTTTGCAATACAAGGAACAGCACCACACATAATTGCATTAGACTACGAACTACCTATCATCAGACAATCGCTTATCATTGATGGAACAAGCCAAGCCGATTATCAAATTGCTATGCCGGCAATTATTATTGACGGACAAAACAAACATTACACAGCTATTCAGTTTTATCTTACCGACAACTCTATTGTCAAAGGACTTGATATAAGGAATTTTAAAACCTATGGAATTTCATTTAATAAATGTAACAATATAATTATTGAACAGAATGTTATATCGGATATTTACAATTATGAAATAACCACACAAGCGTCTTCGGCAATAACCCTTTTTTATTGTTCAAACGGGAGCATATTCGGAAACCACATTGGGAATTTAACCGAAACTACAAACATAAAAGATAATGGAATTTCTTTTATGTTTGCTTCAAATAATTTCACTATTGGTGGTGTCGGCGAAAATCAATCAAATATTATTACAAATACAGGAATAGCAGGGATTAGACTCTACGCACAAGAAATTTACGGAATTACCATTTCTGCAAACAAAATTTACAACAATCCTACAGCCATTTCCTTACTAAATGGAGCAAACGAAGCAAAACAAGCCCCGACAATCAGTTCTTACGACGAAGCAGGCGTAGTAACAGGAACTTCTGAACCTAACGACATTATCGAAATTTTTGGGAGTTCTGGAGAGGAGACTGCAAATGAGTATTTAACAAGTATAACTGCCGATGAAACAGGAAACTGGACAACAACATTAGAAAATACAACATGGAATGGAATTGTGGCTACGGCTACTGATGAAAGTGGGAATACTAGTAAATTATCTATAGCATTTGTTAAAATACAAACAATAGGCTCTAATAAGGAAAATGCATTATTAATAGTACCTACTCAGGATTTTAGTTATGTAGATTATAATATGGAACCTAACCAATCAGAGTTTTGGTTTAAATTTATTGCCGAAAATAATAATTATATTATTTCGGCAAAACCGCAGTCGCAAATAACTTGTGCAAATATTGAAGAAATCTTTTTGTATTCCAATGATGATATGATAAATATTGGATTTAGCAGTTTAAATGACAGTTTATATTTATTAACAAACGAGCTAATTAATGGAGAAACATATTTTATAAAAGTTAAACGCCAAATTACAAATTATTCTAATTTTAGTATGGTAGTTCAACTAGAAAATAATATAAGAGGATTTAGTAATGATTATGCCTGCGAACCTACTTGCGCAAATTATGTTTCAAACGGAAATTTCGATGAAGTGTATGATTCAGACGGTGTTGTTGATGATACTTTTTCATTTTCGAGTCTAGAAGAACAGACTACAGATGTATGTGGATGGCATACTGCTTGGGGTAGTCCGCAATTAACCCCTGCAAACACTATTTCAAGTGAAAATCATTGGGCAAAAATGTGGTTAAAAAATCTAGATGGCACAATAACTGGCGAAGGTCTATACACATGGTTATATCTTCCATTATTGCCTTCTAATAATTATCAATTAAATATAAGGTATTATAATAGTGGGGCAATATGTTCTAATTGGGAGATACGTTTGACTAGCATGAATTTTTCACCTTCATTTGAAGCAGGAGAATCGCTCCCTAATTTTACTAATGACAATAGTCAACTTATTTCAAATCAGTCAGATTCGAGAGAATGGACAACAGTG
Source organism: Bacteroidetes bacterium GWF2_33_38 (assembly GCA_001769505.1). GTDB lineage: Bacteria > Bacteroidota > Bacteroidia > Bacteroidales > GWF2-33-38 > GWF2-33-38. The sequence continues at coordinate 4,202 of MEOF01000025.1, read as the reverse complement.
TCAATTCCCATTACTCCTAATAATGAATGGTCTCAATTATGTATATATCCTGCATATGTAGAATCTTCAAGTGAAACTTATCAAACATGGTTATATATTGATGATATTAGCATTGTTGCAACTACAAAGTATCTTGATAATCAAACTATTTGTTCTGAACAAGGAGCTACGCTTTCAGCATCTGATGGGATTTCATATCTATGGAGTAATCAAGGGGAAACCACTCAGAATATTTATGTTGAACCATCTGAAACAACTACATATACAGTTACAGTTACCGATGGATATCATTGTGAACACAATGAAGAAGTAACTGTTTACACAGGTCCAAATATAACTACTGACCCTATTATTAATATTTGCAATGGGACTAGTGCACAAATCGCCAATAACTTAGTCGTAAGTGGTGGTACTGGAAATTATTCATATGCGTGGCATCCATCAGTGGATTTAGACGATTCAGATATTTTAAATCCAACAACATCAACTACTGTCACAACTACTTATTCTGTAGATGTTATTGATAATGAAAATGGTTGTACTGCAACCGCTGAGGTAACGGTTAATGTTGGGCAACAATTCAATGTTACCATAGATGGCGATGTAGCTTCTTGCAACGGTAATGGGGCGACTATAAGTGCTAATACAATATTACCTGTAGAACAAGCGGAATTTCATTGGAGTACCGGAGCTACAACGCAAGAAATTACGGTTTACCCTATGGTGGCAACTACATATAGTGTTACCGTTACCGATAATATATACGGTTGCGTTTCAACAGCCTCGATAATTGTTAAAAGGTCTAATTTGGTAGTATCATCGGTTGATTATGATGTATGCAGAGGAGAAGGTATTACAATCTCCCCCATTGTAAATTCTTCATCGGCTGTAACTTATTCTTGGTTAGGAGGTCAAACAACGTCAAGTATTAATGCCACGCCGACTATTACAGGATGGTACACCGTAACAGTTACAAATGCAGACGGTTGTATTGAAGTTGAGCAAATTGATGTGAATGTTCACTACTTTGTAGGCTTGCAAATCTCACCCGAAACTCCTACTATTTGTAGTGGAAGTACTCTTTTGTTAACAGCTATGCAAGGCGAATCGTTTTATTGGGAAGAAACCGGAGAAACTACCCAAACCATTACAGTAAACCCTTCCGAAACGACATCATACAACCTCATAGCTTATAACGAATATGGTTGTAGAGCCAACGAAAGCGTAAAAGTTACGGTTGTTAAGCCTATTACCATACATCATTTCGATATTCATAATGAAGATTGTGATATTGCCGGTAGTATAACTGTTCATCCTGAATTAGGATTACCGCCATATTCATATATCTGGAGCAACGGAGCAACTACGCAAACTATTTCAAATATTCCGGCAGGAACATATACTGTTACAATAAACGATGAGGCTGGTTGTGAAACAGTAAGTTCTGCAAAAGTAATATACGACTGTTGCGAAAGTTGCCGTGGTTTTGTGTTTTACGATGGTGCAACACAAGAGGACTTATTCAATGCTTTTGGCACCTATGATATTGAAAACGAAGAATTTTGCATTAATGGTACAATGACTTTATCACATGGTGATATTTCTTTAACAAATTGTGTTATTAACATGGGCACAAATGCTCAAATAATTATTACAAAAACTGGACTAACATTAAACAAAACAACCGTTCAAGCTTGTGGTACAAATTTATGGAATCGGATATATGTTTCTGGTGCTGATTCTAGATTATTTATAAAAAACGGAAGTTTACTAAAAGATGCTAAAACTGCGGTTTATTTCGACGGATATACAGAACATAATGTTTGTGAAATTGAGAGTTCAACATTTTCTAAAAATAAAGTTGCAGTTTATGCAAAAAGATTAAAGGAAGATTATGAAGTTTTCGAAGTAAGTGCATCAAACTTTATGGGAGGAACACTAGTTGATGGTACATTGGCTCAAACAGGTATTTATTTGGATAATACATATCAATGCGATTTTAACATAGGTAATAACAACAAATTCAAATCGCTCGAAAATGGTATATTGGCAAGGAATATTTTAGGATTAAATGTTGCACAATACAACGATTTCACATCATGTAAATATGGTATATATTATACAAACGCCACATCTATTTCGTACATTTCCAATACAAAACTTACAGTTAATAATTGTACATTTATGAAAAACGATTATGGCATTAAAACTTTTAATGTCAGAAAAGATGTATCAATTCAAAATTCAAACTTTAGAATTATTTCTCGTGCAGGAATCGATGTTTACGAAGCTAAAAAATTCCTTATTTCAGAAAATAATTTTTTTAAAGTTAGCGGAAATGGAATTCTTGTACAAAATGTTAATATTATCAACGATATTCAATCGGTAATTAGCAATAACTATATAAACAATGCCCGACAAGGAATTAAATGTGCATTTTTAAATGAGTTTAGCATTGTCCAAAACGAAATCACGATAGCTTCGACTTCATCCCACACATCGGAAAATAGCGGTATAAACATACAATCTTGTAACATGCTTGATGTGAGAGAAAACACGATTAGTTTATTGCCATCGAGCCAGTCCCAATTGTGGACTACCGGTATCCGTACCGACAACAGCGACCGAAATCAATATCAGTGCAACATGATTAGCAAACTTGGTTATGGTTTGTGGTTTGGCGGGCACACCTACAATACTGCGTTTGTAAGCAACACTATGAAACAATGCAACATTGGCTTACATTTTAATGTAAACGAAGGTTTTGGAGACCAAGGAACGAAAAACTACCCCAACGACAACAAATGGATTAGCAACACCTTAGACTCTTATGCGTGGTACACTTTAGCTGATATTTATGAGTTTAATGTCCGAAACGACAGCCCTTACAAACCTACAAATTTGGCTTGTTACCCAGATAATAACGAGAATGAAGCTTCAGTAATAACAGTTTTAAATGCTACACCGCTTGCGTCGCCTTTGTCTTGCCCCGACGATAATGGATTTTCCGAAGACCCCAACCGTGTGCCCTATGGTCAGGAACGCAAAATTGCAGCCAACGAAATAAGTTTTAGCGTAAATGTTGACGAAAACAAATGGTTTGCTAAAAAATATCTACATTCTCGTATCAAACACGAACCGGTAATGCTTAGCCTTGATAGTGTTTTTGTAACCGCTTACGACAGCCTTGAGCAAACAACAACCGCAAAGTTGCACGAATATTTCAAAGTTGCTTCCGATACTCTAGTCGATAGCAATTACGTACAAAGACTTGTACAGCTAAACAATGCACTTGTGATTAACAACGAAATCGAAAATAATCATAAAATTGTTTCCGAAATTTATTTAGATGTTTTTACCGGCGACTCAATTAGCTTGGACTCGGTACAATACGAAACACTTTACAACATTGCCATGCTTTGCCCTTATATATATGGCGAAGCCGTATATCGTGCAAGGGTAATTTTAAGTTTCTTTTATCCCGAACAAGATTATATGAGCGATTGTGAAATGAACGAAGATAAAAGCGAAAAAAGCCTGATGTTTAATGAACCAGAAACTTTAAATTCAAAACAAATAGGCGACAATTTATCATTAAACAATAATAATTCTGCATTAAATATTTATCCAAATCCTGCAAATAAACAACTTTATATCGAAGGATTGGAGTATAGCGATTATAGAAGCATTCAAATATATAACCTTACAGGTCAAAATGTAAGGGAACTTAATGTTGGAGAAAGTGTAAAAACAATAATTGTTGACATTAGTGACTTACCAAAAGGCGTTTATGTTATTAGAATTAACAATAAAAGCTTTAAATTTAGTATTATGCATTAAGTAAATAAACAACCGATATCTTTTTGGATATCGGTTGTTTTAATAATAAAATGTTGTATTTGATTAATACTTTTTAAATGAAAAAAAAATTTTTAATACTCGTTGCTTTTAACTTCTTACTTTTAACTGGTTTTGCCCAAGAAAATCTGGTGCCTAATGGGAACTTTGAGGAAAAAACAGACTGTCCTGGTGCATTTACGGATATCGTGTCGTGGTATTCTCCTGCGATTGGCTCTCCGGACTATATGAATGAATGTCAAATTTATAATCAATATCATTCTGTCCCCTCCAATGTATTTGGTTATCAAGAGGCATTATCGGGAGTGGGGTATGTGCATTTTAGTGTGTTTCAAACCACATAT
>MEOF01000024.1 GCA_001769505.1 Bacteroidetes bacterium GWF2_33_38 | reverse complement strand
CTTAGATTATATTATAAAGTAGAAGATGTTGATGAAGAAGAATTGCAAACATCAAAAATATTTTGGGTGTATTTCCCTTCTATTAGACCTCTGCTAGCAAATCACGAAGTTTTTAATGCTACTAATGATGCTGAACGCAGAACATTTGACGATATTTTCTTTAAAAGAATGTTCAGTAGTTACATATTCCAAGAAACAAATGTTTACGATAATCGATTGATTAATCAGTACGCACTTGGCTTAGATGCTATTTTGGAGTCAGAAAAAATTAAGGACGATATTTTCAAATTAGAGCACGACCTTTGGGAGTACTGATTCCTCTACTTTGTTTTGCTGGAATCCTTTCCAGCAAAGGCGGAATTATTGAATAAAAGTATTCGTACTATCGGGCTTTGGAGAGAATTCTTTGAAGTGATATTTGTAGTTTATTTCGTAATTCTCGCCTTCATAATTTGAATTTGTAATTAAAAAAGTCGTATCATTAAGAATTTCTCCGGTCAAAGTTTCAACTGGTAAAGAAAACATTGTTTCAGCTTTTAACCGTTCTATCTTAATATATTGATTCTCTACAAAGAAAACACCCCAGTTTTTTTTTGACTTTTTAACAAAATCATAAAAAGAACCGCTTTCAAAAGAAGTTTCTAAGCTTGATATATTTTCATAATTACCTGGAGATATAACTACTCCATTTGAATAAAAAATAAAAATCTCAATTGTATTTTCAATTGAATCCATGCAATAATAATATCCTTCTAGCCTTATCTCATCCCCCCAATATTCAATTCTATTACTTAAATCTCCATTATCACTTAGTTTTTTACATGACCATGTTAAATTTGTCATAATAAAAAGACATAAAATATATAAAAACTTCATTAGTTATAAAATTTAATAATTTGTATTGCCTATTCCTGAACTAAATTGAAAATACCATTTATTAGGTTTTACTGTTTTATCTAATCTTAATACCCATTCGTATCCGCTCCTCTCTCTCGCAAGCGTCCGCTTGTGATTTTTATTGCTCATACACATTTTGCGATTGGTTTTTTATTTGATACGCTTCTGACATTTAACAAATATATACACTTTTTTTATGGCTCACAAGCGGATGCTTGCGAGAGAGGTGGGAAAATTTATGAAAAAAAATTTGCCGATGTTAGAATCCCTTCCAACATCTGTTTCCTCTACTTTGTTTTGCTGGAAAGGATTCCAGCAAAGGCGTAAGATTAAAGGTATATTTTAAAATTCAATCATATTTTCGATGTTGGATATCGAATGGTTAAAAAAAAGGTATTTTAAGGATTAACTAATTAGACCTTACGTTTTGACAAGTTTTTTAATAATTATTTTCTGTTGACTCTGAATTTGAAGGTTATAGATTCCTTTTGATAAACATGAAATATCAATACAAATTTTATCATGCTTACAGTCGAATGTTGAGTTACAAATTTTACCATCTAAAGAGGTTATTATAATCGACTCAATGTCTTGGGCATAGGTTTTATCTATATAAATCAAATTTTCGGTAGGGTTAGGATAAATTCGAATAATATCAGAATTTTGCTCAAATACAGTTGTTAACAAATTTGTTTTAATCCAAATAGGATTCGTATAAGAGTGATATTTTTCGCTATTTTTTCGATGCAATAAAGCTTGTTGTTCTGAATAAACCTTATTCGTTTCAATAAACGCTCTAATTGCTATATATTGATTTTCAGGATAATTATTTGTCGAAAAAATAGTGTTATAAAAATCAGCTAAACTAATTGTAAACTGACCTCCGCTTATATCAACCGAATAATATATGGAGCTATCTTTTGTTTCGATTACAAATGTTGCGATGTCCAGATTTCCATAATCGTTATTGCTAATTGCTTGTAGGTGAATAAAAATATTTTCTTCGTTCAAATTTTCTGTACTCAAGTCATCACCTGGAAAGACATTAAGTGAATCGCAAGTAATTGTCATGCTTAGAATAGGACCTGATGACATAAGGGAGTGTCCATTTTTCAATGCCGTTAACACGTTTTTTCCATTTTTGTCCATTCCATTAGGGCAATATACAAGAGTTGAAAGGCTGCCAGGGATATTGTTTTCCATGGTTCCACTAACACCAGTATAAACATAATCAGTATTTGAAAAATTAAACGAACCATGAGAATCGCTCCCTCCAGAAAGAAAAAATTTGTAGTGAGAAACTGCCGCATTATTAAATTTTGCCTTTAAGCCTTTTCGAACAATAAAGCCGTATGCCTCCATATTTTGAGCAAGTCTATACGATGTGTGCATATAGTCGGTTTCGGGCAATTCAACAAAACCATAGGGTTCTTCTTCGTGATAGGGATTCCAAAGCTCGGTTCCAGCATCAGTAGAAGTTAGTGTGTACCATAAATTCCAAACTTGCCCGCCCATTAAATTATGTTTAATTACATTTCCATCAGTATAAGAATATACATCAGAAGTGGCTTCAAGATTGTTCCAAATTACATTTCCTAAATTTAAAGCTGGTTCATTATTCTGTGGCGAAAGGCTATCGCAAATATTCCAAACATTCCCCCCTATAATAGAAGAAAGTTTATCGCCTTCGGAAAAAGGATGTGCAGCATAACCAAAACCATCATATTTTTCTAACGAATCGAGCAACATATCGATGCTAATATTGGTAGAACTTAAATCGCCTCCGGCATCCAGCACATAGGGCAACGAAAAAGGGTCAGTGGGGCTTGGAGAAACTAAGCAATGAACCAAATCGCCCTGACTATTGTTAACCGAAGCCTCGATTCCTCTAATAAAAACCATGCTAGAATCCTCGTTGTTCAAATTTAAAACTTCGCTACCTAAGCGAGCCCAATTATCGTACATGCCAGAGCCATAATTATCAAAATCGCAACTATGATCTGTAGTTGTAATCCAATCTAGTCCTAAGTGTTTTGCGGCAACTTTTGAAGCGGCTAGTGGAAATCCATTTTCGGCGGTATTTTGGGTAAAATATGTATGAAAATGAGTATCGCCTCTATACCAATTCGGTAGTTTAGGAATCGATAAATTGGAAATAAAAACTCTAAACGAAATTTCGGTATCAGTGTCGTAATCAACACTAACATAAACATTTATATCAATTACGCTATCGTTGCACAAATAATTGCTCCAAACATTAAACGGAATATTCAAATTGAAATAAAAGTAAGGTTTTGTAATTTCGACAATAGGAACTGGTGGAATTCCCCAATTTTCATCGGCTGTAAAAAGAACTGTATTTGTTTCATCGTTTGTAGGTAATGCATCTAGGAAAGATTGCGAGCCCCATTCAACATCTTCGAGAGAATAGCTATCAAACAACTGCAAAAAATCGTTATGTGATAGGTTATCGAAAGTAATTGGGGAATCAAAAACTGTTTCCGATGCACATTTCATGCTTACATTTACATACGACAAATCATTCTGATATAAAGAACTATTGCTGTCGTGAATATAAACTGTAATTGGAATTACGGAGTCTTTCGAAATATCAATGCGGTTAGGAGTATCAATTAAAATCTCCGAACCTGGAGAATTATTCTGTTTTTCTTGAGCAATTACAAAAAATGGAATAATTATCAGTAAAATAGCAATTACTTTACTCATGTTTTTTTAATTTAATTTTTCAATATTAGCAAAGCTATGTTTTCGACATGATGTGTATATGGAAACATATCAATGGGTTGTATTTTTATTACATCGTATTTTTCGCTCATCAATGAAATATCTCTGGCTTGTGTTGCTGCATTGCAGCTTACGTAAACAATTTTTCGTGCATTTGTTTCAAGCAGTCGGGCAATTACATCGTTGTGCATTCCTGCTCGAGGCGGGTCGGTAATTATCACATCAGGAGTCCCATGCATTGAGATAAAATCAGTGGTTAAAATATCTTTCATGTCTCCAGCAAAAAACTCAGCGTTATTAATATTATTGATTTCGGCATTGACTTTTGCATCTTCGATGGCTTCGGGAATAGATTCTATTCCAATAACTTTTTTTGCATTTTTTGCCACGAAATTGGCAATGGTTCCAGTTCCGGTATAAAGGTCGTAAACAATGTCGGTTGGTTTTAAATCGGCATATTCGCGAACAATTTTATACATATTAAATGCTTGTTCAGAATTGGTTTGATAAAAAGATTTTGGTCCAATTTTAAAACGCAAATCTTCCATTTGTTCGAAAAAATGATCTTTACCTTTAAATAAAATTACATTTTGATCGAAATAAGTATCGTTAATTTTTTCATTTACAATGTACATTAACGAGGTAATTTCAGGAAAATGAGTCGCAATATGATTCATTAATTGAGAGATTGCCAATTGGTTGTTTTCGTGAAATATAACAATAATCATTATTTCTCCAGTTGTTGAAGTTCGAACAATTAAATTTCGCAACAAGCCTGTATGAGTTCGATGATTGTAAAAAGTAAACTTATTTTTTAAAGCAAAATCTTTTACTTCAAGTCGAATTTTATTCGATGGTTCTTTTTGCAAATAGCAATGAGTTACATCAACCACTTTATCGAACATACGGGGGATATGAAATCCCAATCCGTTTAATTTTTCACGATTGGTTTCGTCAACAATTTCATCTTTGTACAGCCAACGAATACTCGAAAACGTGTATTCTAATTTATTTCTGTAATAATTTACATTTTCTGAAGCAAGTATGGGATTTACTTCGTGCAAATGCACTTTCCCTATGCGTTCGAGATTATCTACAACTTGTTTTTGTTTATATTTCAACTGCTCGGCATAAGGTAAAATTTGCCATTTACAACCTCCACAAACGCCAAAATGTTCGCAGATGGGATTGGTTCGTATTTCTGAATATTTATGAAATTTTATGGCAACTCCTTCTAAAAAACTTTTTCGTCCGTTTACAACTCTAATATCGACAACATCTCCCGGAACAACAAATGGAACAAATACAACCAAATCGTTGACTTTGGCTATCGCTTTACCTTCTGCTGCAATATCTATAATTGTTACATTTTCGAGCAATGAATTCTTTTGTTTTCGTCCCACTTTGTGTTGTTTTTAAGTTTAATGCAAAGATAAGAGATTTGAGGAAAGTAGAAAGAGTTTCAAGTACAAGTTATAAATTACAAGTTATGAGCTACAACATTTGTAGGCAAAAAATATAGAGACTATTTTTAATTAAACGTATCGAGTTCAAATTAATTTAAGTAGATTTAGGACTTAAATTAATGAGATAATTATAAATGAGATTTGTATTGCATGTTTTTCTTGTAGTCCCCATATTTGCTACTGCTCAAAGCATTTCGCCCGAAGTAATAACAACCGGTGGAGGATATTTTGAAAACAATTATTCGTCCGTAAGCATAACGATTGGCGAACCCATTAGCGAAACCATTTCAAACGGAAATGTTGTAATTACACAAGGATTTCAACAAGTCGACTATAATATTACATCGATTGAAGATATTAACACAATCAGTTTATCGATGAGTATTTTTCCCAATCCAACTACAGATTTGTTAACTATTAAGGTTGAAGATTTTGTGAGTCAAAAAATCCAATATGCCTTATTTGACATTAGCGGAAAGCAATTGCTAAATTCTGAAATTCTCTGCCTTTGTCAGGTGTTTTCACCTGACAACCACAACAACATAAAAAATGATTAAAAAATTAAAACAAGATATCGTTCAACAGCAAATTACAACAAAAAAGACAAGATTCTTTCGCCTGTTAGCGGAATAAATTGATTCTACTTACTGTCAGGTGAAAACACCTGACAGAGGCAAAAAATGACATCAAAAACGGAAAAGATGTTCACGACAAAATTGAGCAAGTATTGATAAATTAGCGAGTTATGTGCAATCCAAGCATTTTGTGTAGCTTGTGTTTTACGAATTACTTAGGTCTCGTTTTAAAGAAATTATTTGACATATCGCACAAAAACAAATTGCTTTTATGCCCGAATTAATTTATTTTCGTAAAGATTTACATTTAAAAAAACTTCTCCTCATTATTTGCAAAAACGATTAAACAAAAAACAGATGAAAAATATATTTACTTTTGGTATTCTTTTGATTTCAATTCAGGCTTTTTCACAAGCTTGGTTAAACAAAAATCCGAATAATAGAACTCAATCCGAAATGACCTTGTACGATTATCAACAAGCATTTAACGAATATTGGCAAGGAAAAGTAATCGACAAAGGGTATTATGTTGAAAATGGGAATAAGAAAAAAGCTTACGAATGGAAACAATTTAAGCGATGGGAAAATTTTTGGATTCCGAGAGTAGATAAACAAACAGGCTCGTTTCCATCAGAAGAAAAGTACCAAGAAGCCAATCGACAATTTCAACAAAATATTACGAGAAGCGAATCGGGAACATGGACAAATATGGGACCATCTAGTTCAGACGGAGGCTATGCCGGAATAGGAAGAGTAAATAGCGTTGCATTTCACCCAACCGATGTCAATACATTTTGGGTCGCAACTCCGGGAGGAGGAGTTTGGAAAACCTCGAATGGAGGTTCTTCGTGGGTTGTATTAACCGATAATATTGATGTACAAGCTACTTCAGCTATTGCGATTCCGTCAGATTACGCAACATCAAATACGATTTATATTGGAACAGGAGACCGAGATGCGTGGACACACAACGAAGGAATTGGTGTTTTAAAATCGACCGATGGCGGTATTACTTGGAATGCAACCGGACTTACGTTTAACGCCTCAAGCGGATATAGCGTTAACCGAATTTTGATAAATCCTACCGACAACAATATGATATATGCCGCAACATGCAATGGTTTATACAAAACCACCGATGCCGGAAATAATTGGACTCAAATTTATAGCGAACCTTATTTGGTCGATTTGGAATTTCGCCCAAACGACCCAACCATTCTTTATGCTTCGAACAAATATTGGGGAAGAATTTATAAATTTACAAATAGCGGGGCAAATGTTTCGGTGGTTTACGACGAATATGATGCTGGAGCACGAAGAATAGAATTAGCCGTTGCTCCAAGCAATCAAAATATTGTTTTTGCAGCAGTTGTAGATGAAAATTCAGGATTAAAAGAAATTATAAAATCTACCGATAGCGGAACGTCTTTTTCTGCTGTTTTGGTTCCCGGAAGCCTTCCCAACTCAAGTGCCCCAAATATCTTAAGTGGCGATATTGATGGAGCAGAAACTTCTGGTCAAGGCTCATACGATCTTACGTTAATAGTTAACCCAAGTAATGCAAACACATTGTATTGTGGTGGCATAAACACTTGGAAATCAGTTAATGGAGGTGCAAATTGGACGGTAAATAATTTTTGGACAAGTTATTATTGCGGTTCGTGTGAAATTGTTCACGCCGATAAACATTTTTTAGCATACAATGGAAGCGTACTTTACGAATGTAACGATGGAGGAATATATAAATCGACAAATGGAACAAGTTGGCTTGATATTTCAAATGGGCTTATGAATAGCGAAATATATAAAATAGGAGTTTCGCAAACCGAAGAGAACTCCATTATTGCAGGTTTACAAGATAACGGTTCAAAATTGCTCCACACAGATGGAAATTGGTACGACGTAAAAGGTGGCGATGGAATGGATTGTGCAATCGATTTTACCGACAATAATATTCAATATGCGTCGTATGTTTACGGTCAAATTACTCGAACAACCGATTTGTGGAATTCTCAAACAGATATTGAACCGTCAAGTGCAGGAAGCGGAGCTTGGCTTACGCCTTATACCATCGACCCAAATAATCATAATACACTTTATGCAGCTTATGCCGATGTTTGGAAATCAACGAATAAAGGAGACTCTTGGACAAAGATTTCGACCATGAATACTGCCGATTATTTACAGTCAATAGCAGTTGCTCCATCTAACTCACTTTATTTATACGCTGCTGATTACGATAATATTTGGAAAACAATAAATGGAGGAACTTCGTGGACTAGCATTAGTTCTGGTTTGCCAACTTCAACAAGTTCAATCACATGCATTGCTGTCAAAAATAATGACCCAAATACCGTTTGGGTTACGTTTAGCGGATTTAATTCCGATTTAATTTATCAAACAACAAATGGCGGCACTTCGTGGTCGAATATTTCGACAGGACTTCCAAGCATTCCTGCAAACACAATTGTTCAAAATACTCAAAACACAACAGAAACTGAATTATATATTGGAACCGAATATGGCGTGTACTTAAAAAGAGGTGCCTCAAACTGGGAATTTTTTAATACAGGATTACCAAAAGTTGTAGTAACTGATTTGGAAATATACTACGATGCAAATCCTGACAACAGCAAATTAAGAGCAGCAACCTACGGTCGAGGACTCTGGGAAAGCGATTTATATTCGTCGCCGGGTGTTGTCCCAACCGCTGATTTCACATCAGATTTGACATCTATTTATGAAGGAGAAACCGTAGTTTTTACCAATCAATCGACTGGAGGAGCAACTTCTTGGAATTGGACTTTTAATGGAGGAACACCAAGTTCATCAACAAATCAAAATCCTTCGGTGATATACAATACTGCTGGTGTTTACGATGTAACATTAATATCATCAAACACTATCGGAGATTCAAATCCCGAAACAAAGTCAGGGTACATTACTGTGTCAGAAGCCCCCATTGCAAATGCCTTCACATTAGATTTTGAAGCATGTACAAATTATTCAACTGATTTTACTCCATGGTCAACGGTTGATGGAGATGGTATTACAACCTATGCAAGTAGCGATTTCGACTTTACAGGAGAGGGGACAGCCTTTGGATTTATGGCTTTTAATCCTGAATTAGCAGCATTGGCAACCCCAATTGCTTTGTCGCACGGAGGCGTGAGATGCGGAGTAGCAATTTCACCAAGTAATGCAAGCCAAGCTAACGATTGGTTAATTTCAGATTTATTATCATTAGGAAATTCATCTTCAATTACTTTTTGGGTTCTTACGGCAAAAGATACGTGGGGATTAGAAGACTATGAAGTATTAATTTCAACTACCAATAATTCAACCACAAGTTTTACTGTTTTACCAAGTGCTGCAGCTCAGCAAGCTCCTAACACATGGACTGAAAAAACTTACAACTTATCGGCTTATGATAATCAAGATATATATATTGCCATACATTACAAGTCAACCGACAAATTTATGTTTCTTATTGATGATATAATCGTTGAAACAACATCTACAACTCCTCCGGTTGGAGGAACAGCTACAGCTTCCTTATCATCAATATGCGAAAACTCAAATACAAGCATTGTGCTGTCAAACTATGTTGGAAATATTCAGTGGCAAGAATCAATAAACGGTACTGATTGGACTAATGTTTCGTCGGGTAGCGGAGCAAATTCGGCAACCTACATAACTCCAAATTTAACCACTGAAATGTATTATCGTGCAAAATTGAGTCTTGATGGCTTTGCTGACGAGTTTTCAACCATTGCGAATATTTCGATTAATGATGCATATAATTTATCCGAAACCTTTTCGATATGTTCAGGAGATGATTTCACGTTTCCTGATGGAACAACGCAAAGCAATATTACATCAACATTTGTACATATCAGTAATTTACAAACAGCATCAACAAGCTGTGATTCAATAATCACTACAACGATTCATGTAAATCCCGTTTACAATTTTAACGAAAATGTTGAAATTTGTTATAACAGCAACTATACTTTTCCTGACGGAACTACGCAAACCAATATTACTTCACAAATTGTTCATATAAGTAATTTGCAAACAAATTTAACAAATTGCGATTCAACAATTACAACAACATTAGAAGTTCTCCCCGAATCAAGCTACGCATACGATGAAATAATTTGCGAAGGGGAATCATATATACTTGGCAGTCAAGTTATAACCGACAGTGGGACTTATGTAGAGGTTTTTGAAACCGGTAACGGATGTTACTATACGGTTACCATAAATTTAACGGTTGTATCTTTACCAATAGTTTCATTAGGACAAGACACAACGATATGTGCTCAAGATGGTATTGTGTTGGGAGTCGGGAATTCGCCAAGCTATAATTATTTATGGTCGAGTGGCGAAACATCGCAAACAATTTTTGTTGATTCAACCAATACTGGGCTGGGGTCTCAGGAGTTTTATGTTATTGCAACTGATGCGAACAATTGCACGGTTTCTGATTCCATAATTATTACTTTTGATATTTGTGAAAATATTACTGATTTTGAAAATATTGAACAAATATATTTATATCCAAATCCTTCGGCTGGAAAAATAACGATAAGCGTAAAAAAGAAATACAAAATTGAGATTTCAGATGTTACAGGACGACAAATTTATTTTTCAACGCTGAATAAGTCTATCAACGAAATTGATATTTCAAAGCATGCACAAGGGATTTATTATGTCAGAATCTTTAACGACAAAATAAGTAAAACTATAAAATTAGGAAAGGAATAACAATTCCGTATTTTTATCCTATTCAAACAGCGATTTTCGTTGTTTGAATAGGATAATGTTCCCCATTTAAGGAGCTATTCACAATCTTATACATTACGATTGAATGTGACCGACACAATTTAAAAATAAGATACCCGCTTTTGCGGGTATGTGGTTGAGGCACATTCCCTTGAAAAAGGGAATCTAAAAAATCACATATGTGTCATATGGAAATAGAATTGGTATTAACCATTTCTTTACAAAGAGAAATATGTCCTAATCTTCAAAACATTTTTAATCAGGAACCGACACTGCAATAATTTGAATTCTTCGTTCGCCAGCTGCCGCAGGTGAGAAAACAGAATTTCGAGTATCGTTTACATCGTCGCTTACGTTTGTATTTGCGAACTCTTCTCCTATTGCTTCTAGCTGAAATGTCAAATAATTAGTCTCGTTGTTTACATATTTTGCAAAAACACCATTGTTATATTCCATAAAATAGTTTTGTAAACTCGAAACTCTACGTTTGGCTAATTTATTATTGTATTCAGCTGTATTGAGTGGGCTTGTATATCCTTTTAATGTAATAATAACATTTTCGCCTTGTTCGAGCAGACTTTCTAATCGCTGAGCAAATTTTTCGAGCTGATTAAAGCCATCTTCGACATGCTCGTTAAAGAAACCTTCGACATTGTTCAAGGCTTGTATTTTTTCTTCTCCGCGAAGACTTTTCGAATATTGATTTTTGTATTCGTCCAACATTGCAAGATACAATTTAACTGTGGTCTCATAGTTAATATTCGTTACAGTATCCGTTGTTCGAGGATTTGGTTCGTCGTTATGAAAATACAAGGTTATTGGAATTAGTTGTTTCATTTCCTCAACAATAACAGCTATAATTGTTTCGAATTTTAACGAATCACGATTAACCGTTTTTAATTCATAGTAATAAATATCGTTGCAACAATTTTCTCCAGTCTTTCCTCTATTTGAAACGAAATATGCTTTGGTTGAATCGTAGTTAATTTTATAGTACAAATCGTTGAATTGCGAATTTATAGGATAAGCTAAATTTTCAACATTGTTCCAAAAATAAAAATCTCCTTTGATTTTAAAAATATCGAATCCGCCAAGATTTATGTAATACATTGAACTAAAATACAATGTAGAATCTTTTGCCGAATAAAATGGACTGAGTTCATCGTCAATCGTATTTATTTTATCGCCAATATTGAATACATCGCCAAATGTTCCATCTGATTTTATATCGACATACCAAATATCATTTTTCCCAAAACCATCGGGGCGGTCTGATACAAAAAGAAGTTTATTCCCTTCGGAGGTTTTTGCAATGCAGGGTTGAGTAGTATTGAAATTAGGATAATTAATTTCATTCGAAAGGCAAATAGAATTTTCCCATCGTCCTTGATTATAATTCGTTTTATAAATTTTCGATTTACTGTTATTCCCACTTACCGTAAAATAAGCGGTTGAAAAATCTTCGTCAAAGCAAAGATTCGAAATATTTACATTGGGCATATTTATTACAGAATCGTACAAAATCGGCAACTGCCATGCTGAGTCTTGTTTAAACGAATGATAAATTCTTGATTTCAGAATATTTTTTTGTGATGTATCCTCAATAAAATTGTACGATGAAAAAAACAAAATACTATCATTTATATCAAATGCTCCTAACTCACTCATCGGAGAATTGATTATAGTATCAAGCTTTTCGATTCTAACACCTTTGATTTCATTCATTAAATAATGTGCTTTTTCGCACGAATAAATTTCATATTTTGACTTTTGTGAATAGTAATCATTTTCGTTTACGTGTTGTTTATAATATTTATCGAAATATAATTGTGCTTTTTGATAATATCCGCGATTTTTTAGCATCGAAGCATACCAAAATAAAGCCAATGGATATTGCAAATCATTTTGATAAAAAACCTTACGATACCATTTTTCAGCCTCTTCGTACTGAAATGATAAGCGACATGATTCGGCATATTTATAGGCAATTTTCACAATCGAAATATCTTGTTTTAGAGCTTTTTCATAAAGAACCGAGGCTGAATGATAATCGCCAAATTCAAATGCATTATCTGCAACTTTTAAGTATTCTTTTATCGTTTGAGCCGACGTATTTGTAGAAATAATAATAAGTATGAAAAATAGACACTTTATGGATGTTTGAAACAAAAAAGGAAATAATATGTTTATTGATTTATTCATTTACAAATATGTTGGACATTGCTTTGAATAAGGGAGTGAAATATTTTTCTTTTTACACAAATTATAAATCAATGAGAATTCAAAGCCGCCCATATGCTGACTTGCAACACTTAAATCAGAAGTATTAATATCGTAACTTATTCCAATAGTAAAGTTTTGATAATCAACCAACATATTTAAAACAATCGCATCTTTGATTCGATACCAACCTCCAAAATATATTTTCTCGAAATTTACGCCACTCGTTTTCAAACGAAATAAGCCACCTAGATTAAATTCTCGATATTTGCCTTGCCCCATGACAAAAAAACTAGGTTCGAAATTTAAGTTTGATGTTAGTTCTAAATCAGATTTTAAAAAGCTTGCAAAACGTCTATCTAAAATAACATTGGCATCAAGGTCAAACGATTGTTTAGTGCTATTTACATGCGAATACGCAAATCCAAAATCAATGGGATATGTATCGTCAATCAAGTAATTTACCCGAATTCCTAAATTCAAATCAACGTAGTTTATTTTCTCATCGGTAAACAATTCTCCATTGGACAAATCTGGATCAAACTGAGAGCCATTAAACTGATTTCCAAAATAAAGTTCGTTATAATTAATGCTTTTTTGGTTGAAATTTACGCTCATACCAAAAGAACAAAACAAAGAACTATCGTTTGGCGACAAAAATTTATGAATTGCTGAATTAAACGATATTTGAGTAGTCCCAAGTTGTGAATCTCCAGCTTTATCGGAATTCAACAAGATACCTGCCCCCACAAATCCTCGAGGAATATTAAAATTATAATATTTCATGTCAAACGATGCTGAAATAGTACGATATGGAACAGTAATCGATTGCCATTGATTACGATGATTGGCAACAATTCGATAATCACATTCCCCCAAACCTGTATTCGCAGGATTTAGATTTAAAGGCGATGATAAAAATTGTGAAAAATGAATATCTTGAGCTTTAAGACTGTGTTGAATAAAAATAAAAAATAAAAAAATAAAAAATCCCCTAGCTCCTTTCTTCAAAGCAAAATAAAAATAAACATTTATATAAATTACTCCTCTCATTAGCATATTAGTACATTAGCACATTAACTCATTAGCATATTAGCACATTAACGAATCAGCGTTACATTTCCTTTTTTGATGTATTCTTCGTCGTTTATGCAAGTTGCTTTGAGATAATAAACATAAACAGCAGGATCCATTTCTTTTCCTTTGTAAGTACCGTCCCAACCAACATTTAACTGTGAAGTTTCAAAAACTTTTTCTCCCCATCTGTCATATACAGCGAAATAAAAATCTTTGATAACATTGCCATAAACATAAAGAATATCATTGTTTCCATCCTCGTCAGGAGTAAAGGCATTCGGAACAAATACATAAGGCTCCTCACAAGCAAAATCATCGACATAAATGATAACTGTGTCTTTGTTTTCGCACCCTTTTTCATCGAGAATTGTAACTACATAACTTGTTGTAGTTACCGGAGTAGCCAATGGATTTGATAAAGTCGAATTATTCAAACTTTCAATCGGCTCCCAAAAGTAAATGTAATTATCATCTGCTGTGGCAAACATTTGCGTAGTTTGACCGACAAATAGCATTGAATCATCGACATAAGCTTCAAGTGGAGGAATATAATTTTGATTATAAACAGTAAACCCTTGCAAAATTTTGCAGCCTTTGTAATCGGTAACCGTAACATTATATTCTCCCTCACACAAATCAACATTCAGCGAATCTTGCGAACTGTTATTCCAATTAAAAGAATAGGGTTGAACTCCGCCCACAATCGACAAACGAATTTCTCCATCGCAGACTCCAAAACATGCGATATTTTTAACCAACGAATCGAGTAAAAGTTTTTCGGGCTCTGTAATTATTGCTGTTACTGAATCTTTGCAGTTATTTGCATCAACAACTGAAACCGAAAACTCGCCAGCATTTACTCCTGAAATGCTTGAACTTGTTTCAAAATTACTCCACAAATATGAATAAGGTAATGTTCCTCCGTCAACATTTGCAACAACAACAGTCGTATCTCCTTTACAAATAATATCCTGATGTGAAATCGAGCCTTCTAATTTTTGAGGTTGAGATAAAAGTTCACCTGCAATTCTAATGCACCCGTCGCCATCAATAACAGTAACATAGTAAATCCCTGAACATAAATTTTCATTTATATTCGACTTTGAAGATATATTCCAAGAATAGTTGTAAGGAGATACTCCGAGCGAAGCTGTTGCGACAATTATTCCATCACAATCGCCAAAGCATTTCAATGGCTTGGTAATTTCGAGTGCTAATTCTAAATCAGATGGGTCAACCACTATTAACGTATCGTAATCTTTGCAATTGTTTGCGTCGGCTACTGTTAATTTATAATTTCCAATACATAAGCCCGATAAGTTTGACTGATTTGTACTATTGCTCCATGAATAATTATAAGGAACCGTTCCTCCTGAAATTACTGGAAAAACCGTTCCGTTACATGTTCCATCGCAATTCAGTATCAACGTATCGATCATTGAAATAATCAACTCATCGGGCTCTGAAATCGTAAACGACATTTCTCTTTCACATCCAATATCATCAATAATGGTTAAAAAATAGTTTCCGTCGCAAAGCGAATTAATATTTGCGGAGCTACTACTATTGCTCCAACTGTATGTAAATGGAAAAATTCCTGAAGGTGTAACCGAAATTTCGCCATCGCATAAACCAAAGCAAGTAGCATCAGAATAATCCGAAGTCGCTGTAACTTCATCAACTTGAACCAATACAATATCGGTATCTTCACAAGAAAACTGATTTATTGTATTGACGGTATATTCGGTATCTTCAGTTGGTTTTACCCATGGATTTGAAACAGTTGAACTTCCAATAATCGATGAGCTTGGTTGCCACGAATACGAAAGAGTATCGCCACTTATCAAACTTTGTACATTTAATTGAATCGAATCCCCCAAACAAACATAAACGTCATTTGACGACTGAATTTCGTTTTTATGAACTTCAACAAAAACTGTATCTACATCAAAATAATTGCAATAATTTGTTTCTCCCATTACAAAATACAATTGCGACAACGTTGGATTAACAGTTATTGTACTATCGTTTACACTTGGATTTATAATGTTGTTAAAGCTTGCATCAGTTGCCCAAGTGAAATTTGTTTCACTTTGATTTGAAAACGCAGATAAATCAGCCGCTTCACCCAAACAAATATCATTATCATTCTCAGCTGTTACGTTAATCGTATTTTGTTTAATTTCAATTTCTTGAAATACAGTATCGACACAATTTACATTGCTAATTTCTAACAAATAAGTTGTACTTACAGTGGGGGTGGCTATTGGATTCGATATATCGGTTTCGCTCAACCCTGTAGCAGGAAACCACGAATAGTGAACACTTGGATCTGACGAAGTCTCAACTCCTATTTGAATGCTTTGATTTGGACAAATTTCGATTAAATCGAGCGTATCAACTTCATTGTCTAAAACTTGGATTTGTTTTGTAATCGTATCGGCTAAATTACAACTAGTTGGGTCGCTTGCAATCAATGTTATATTGAATATTCCCGACTCATTGTACGTATGCGAGGGTTGCTCAATAGTAGACGTTGTGCCATCGCCAAAATCCCAGAAAAAATTTGCTCCCATACTATTGTTAATGAAATCAATTTCATAAGGAGCACAACCCGAAGGAGGTAAAGAAAAATCAGCCACAGAAAAATCCTCCATAAAACTAAATCTAAAAACTGCATTGTTACAATTATTATAGGGTGCTGCACCGCTTTCGGGCGACCAAACTCCAGGATTTGGACTTGTGGGGAACGAATTACAGCCACCACAACTTGCACAAACCGATTGATAAATATTCCCCTTTTTATCGAACCGGCTTGTACCTCCGTCAACATGATCACGTCCTCCATAGTAACAAACCGAAGAGTTGTGAACTTCGCCGATAAATGTTGCATAATCCAACGATGAGGCATCATCAGAAATAACCATGACATAAAAATCTTGTCCATCGGTTACTGTTTGAAATGCATCAGATGTGGTAGGTAAATCTTTTGTTCCATCAATACTTTGCCAATATTCTTCGTAAGAAGAACCCAAGGTAAATGGGAAATATCCTGCCCATTCTCTTCCCCATCCTGATAAATAAATACGATTACAAACGTCAACCGTAAAAGCTGTAATTGAAATGTTCGGGCGACCGTTTCCTGTTCCAAAAACAGTTGACCAATCTAAATCGGTTAACTCAGGATTAAGTTTTGCAATAAACTGTCCACTATTAGGAACAAAATATGTTGCATTATGAATCAAGGTAGCACCATCGGCTTTTGTTTGTCCGGCAATATGCGGGTTGTTTTCACCATCAAGTTTTACAAAATATGCTTGATCGTATTCGCCAGAGCCAAAAAATGTTGAGCCTTTCAAAATTTTTCCGCTCGACGAGATATATGAAACAAATCCATCGGTTGTTCCTCCGTTGAATGTTTCGTTATAAGCCCCATTGCTTGTTGGAAAATCGTGTGAAACAGTACCTCCAGATACGTAAACATCAAAATCGTCGTCGGTATCAACAGAGTACACAGCGTCATCTTCTGAACCTCCTAAAAATGAACTCCAAATAAGTGTAGATAAATCGGCACTTAATTTAAATACAACGCCTTCTTGTTTTCCTCCATAATCATTTTGAAAAGCATCTGTAGTTATAGGAAAATTTGATGAAAATGTGCATGAACCAACATATACATTATTTTTTCCATCGGTAATAATTTCACCTCTTGCACCATCGGCATAATTGTAGTAAAGCGAATCGTTTCCGTGCATTAATGTTGTTGCACTATTGTCGATATAGCTTTTAAAATTTAATCCGTCGTTTTCTGAACCTCCAACATAAGTGGAACCCAGCAAAGCAGAACCCGATTCGCTTAGTCGGGTTACATAAATATCAATTCCATTATCAAAAACAATTGTATTATCATACGAAAGAGCATCTCCTCCATTAAATGTATGATCATAAGCATTCGACGAAGTTGGGAAATCGGAAGAACCTGTGGTTCCAAAAATAAGAAGTTCATTAAATTCATTTACAACTAAACTATGAGGCATTTCGCAACCGCTACCGCCCAAATACGTTGCATAAATTCTGTTTGTTCCATCGGGAGTGTACTTTATAATTCCAACATCCCACAAACCTGCATGGTTAGTTTGATATGCTCCCAAACTTACCGGATATCCAAAATCGTCAACTATTCCACCCGAAAATACATTTCCATGATAATCGAAAGTTGCCGTAAAGCCCCAATTATCGACGGTTGAACCAGTGTAAGTTGAAAATATCAGTTCTGGGTCAATGATTAATTGCTTTGATTTATCGTAATCTCCAAGCTCAAAAGTCAATACATTATCTTTGCTGATTATGTAATTACACTCAACATTCGTTTTTTGTTCCGCAATTATTTGATATGCGATTGGCTTTTTCTCAATAATATCCTGAATCGAGGTTTTAATGATTAAATCTCCATTTTTTATTTTTATATCGTCAACGCCATTGTAAAACAATTTGATTTTTTCGGTACTTGCATTTGGCTCAACGACTAAATCATATTTATATGAATTAGTTGAGGTATAAACTCGAATATTTACTCCATCATAAATATTTTGATATAAAATTTCTTCATACATTTTGACATTCGACGCCCATTTGCTTTTATCGTTTCCTTTGTAATAGTTTATATAGTCGGAAGATGCATTTTTTTGAATAATTTCCGACGTTGTTTTTGCATTAAGAAATTCAACCTTATAAGCATGGCAATTTATTACATGCTTTTTCTCAGATTCTTCGTGCGAGTGATGAGCATGAGAGTGTTTAACATCTTCCTCGTTAAATAAATTGTAGGTAAATGCATTGTTTTCGAAAAATATAGCTCCATTCGAAAATTCGGCTTTAAACAGAACATTATTTGGTAACTGTCCTTTGTTTTCGATAAATGATTTAGATTGAGAATATGAAAAAAAACTCGCAAAAGAGAGTATAGTTATAAAAGCGTATTTCAAAACAATCTTCGACATCTCTTTATTTTGTATCTGATAAAAATACAAAAAAAATATGGAGTTTGAACATTTGTTGTGAAAAAAATCTATTCTAAATTTTCAATCAAAACAAGCTTTGTTGCACAAAGTTTCGTTCAAAATTTAAAAGCCAATCTTTACGCCACAAACCGCCCGAATACCCGGTTAAGCTGCCTTTTGTGCCTATAATTCGGTGGCAGGGAACAATTATCAAAACAGGATTATGACTGTTTGCATTTCCTACTGCTCGAACAATGGCTTTGTTTCTGATTTTTGTAGCTAAATCGATATATGAACTTGTTTCGCCAAACGGAATGGATTGAATTGCTTGCCATACATCTTCTTGAAACGGCGAACCAATTAAATCAAGTTTGACTGAAAAGATTTTTCGTTTATGATTAAAATATTCGTCTAATTGAGTTATGCAATCGTTTAAATTTGTAGGAATTTCTTTGTTTTCAACATTCTCGTATTCGCCTTCAATAAAAGTTAGTGAACTTATTCCTTTATCTGTTCCTTTTATTTCGATTAAACCAATAGGTGAATTGTAGTAAGCAATATCAACTTTTATTTCTATTTTTTTACGCTGTATCATTTTTATTAGTCTCCCGTTGCGGCATTAAATAATTCTTCGTTTGTTTTTGCTCCTTTCGAACGTAAAAATTCTTTTACCGAAGAATCTGTTGTCATATCAAGGATTGTTCGACCATTGTTATTTTTTGTGTTTACATTTGCTCCGTTTTCGACTAAGAATTTAACCGCTTTCAAATCGCCGCTTTTTGCAGCCAACGCCAAGGCTGTTAGTCCAATAATGTCTTTAACTTCGATATTTGCTTTTTTAGAAATTAATAATTTTGCTATATCGTAATTCTCTTCATTTACGGAAATTTGCAGGGCTGTAGCTCCAGTGTTTACCTTTTGGTTAATGTCAGCACCATTTTCAAGTAAATATTCTACAATATCTTTATAGTTATATTTTGCTGCATAAGCCAAAGCAGTCCAACGGGTTTTGCTTTTTGCATTAACGTCAACGCCCTTTTTAACATATGATGTAACTTTTGATAGATTTCCGGTAGCTGCTGCCGTAATCATTTTCTCTTCGTCTTGAGCGAAAATCAGTGTGCTAAAACTGAATAAAAATACGATTGTGTAAAGAAATCGTTTCATCATTAACTTTTTATTAATTTTTTATATTTGAATTTATAAGAGCCAGCTTCTCCAAGTCTCTTTTTGCGGTTTTCTTCGTATTCAGAATAGCCTCCCTCAAAGAAATATACTTTTGAATCGCCTTCGAAAGCTAAAATATGAGTGGCAACTCTATCTAAAAACCATCGGTCGTGTGAAATAATTACAGCACAGCCTGCAAAATTTTCGAGTCCTTCTTCGAGTGCTCTCAATGTGTTTACGTCAATATCGTTGGTAGGTTCATCGAGTAAAAGTACATTTGCTTCCGATTTTAACGTAAGAGCTAAATGCAATCGGTTTCTTTCTCCGCCCGATAATATTCCGCATTTCTTTTCTTGGTCGGAGCCACTGAAGTTGAAACGAGCAACGTAAGCCCTCGAGTTCATACTTTTTCCTGCTAATTGAATTTGTTCGCTATCTCTTGAAATAACTTGATAAACGGTTTTTTCGGGGCTTATATCTTCATGCGTTTGGTCAACATAGCCAATTTTAACGGTATCGCCAACCGAAATAGTTCCATTATTTGGTTTTTCGAGTCCCATTATCATTCTGAACAAAGTTGTTTTTCCGGAGCCGTTAGGTCCTATTACACCCACGATTCCTGCAGGTGGTAACGAAAAAGTTAAGTTTTCAAACAAAACACTTTCGTCGAAACCTTTCGAAATACTATTACATTCAATAACTACATTTCCTAAACGAGGTCCATTTGGGATAAATATTTCGAGTCTTTCTTCCTTTTGCTTAACATCTTCGCCAAGCATTTTAGTATAAGCCGAAAGTCTCGCTTTAGATTTTGATTGGCGAGCTTTTGGCGACATTCGAACCCATTCTAACTCTCGTTCCAAGGTTTTTTGACGTTTGCCTGCCGATTTTTCTTCCATTGCCAAACGTGTTGATTTTTGTTCGAGCCACGATGTGTAATTTCCTTTCCATGGAATGCCTTCACCGCGGTCAAGTTCAAGTATCCAGCCTGCAACATTATCTAAGAAATATCTGTCGTGAGTAATCGCAATTACAGTTCCTTTGTATTGTTGTAAATGTTGTTCAAGCCATTGAATAGACTCTGCATCAAGATGATTGGTTGGCTCGTCTAACAAAAGAACATCGGGTTCTTGTAACAATAATCGGCAAAGAGCTATTCTTCGTTTTTCTCCTCCGGAGAGGTATTTTACAATTTTATCTTCGGGTGGGCATCTTAAGGCGTCCATTGCTCGTTCAAGTTTGCTGTCTAGTTCCCATGCATTTTGTTGATCAAGCAAGTCGGTAATTTCGCCTTGACGTTGGATTAATTTATTCATTTCATCGTCGGAAATGGGCTCGCCAAATTTATTGTTAATTTCTTCGTATTCTTTAAGTAAATCAACAATTTGCTGAACTCCTTCTTGGACTATTTCTTTAACGGTTTTGCTGTCGTCGAGCTTTGGTTCTTGTTCTAAGTAACCGACCGTGTGTCCAGGGACGAAAACAACTTCGCCTTGAAACGATTTGTCAACACCTGCAATAATTTTCAATAATGATGATTTTCCTGAACCGTTAAGTCCGATGATCCCAATCTTAGCACCGTAGAAAAACGACAGTGAAATGTTTTTAAGAACTTGTTTTTGTGGGGGATAAGTTTTACTTACCCGATTCATCGAAAAAATTATTTTCTTATCGTCTGACATATGAATAAATAGTATTTTTAATTTTTTTACAAATGATTATTTAAAGTAAAATTCGCACTTAAATCAAAATTTAAGGTCAATAAAAATAGCTGTTTTGTATCAGAATGCAAAATCTTTTTGATTTTCAAAGAAACTTTAAATATTTTGTGCTAAACATTTTCGATGGAAGAATGCACTTATTTTAATTTGTCGATTATTTTGCTGGCTAAAATATCGGCGAGTTTAAAATTTGATTCTGAACTCCATCCTGCAACGTGAGGTGTCAAAATTACATTATTCGATTTTGCAAGATATTGAAATGGTTCAGGCAATGAATTGGAGTCAAATTTTTCGAAGGTTAAATCTTCATATTCAATTACATCAAGAGCTGCTCCAAGTATTTTTCCTTCTTTCATTGCTGAAACTAAGTCTTCAGTATTCAATATTTTTCCTCTCGCGGTATTTACGATATATAAATTTTTCTTGAAATTATTTATAAATGTGTTGTTTACAAGGTAGTGCGTCTCTTTATTATAAGGGAGATGAATGCTTAAAATATCTGTTTTTTCAAATAAATCGATCATAGATGATTCTTCGACAAACGAATTGGAGTAATTTTGTTTGTATTTATCGTAAGCAATAACATTAACACCAAAACCAGAAAGTCTTTCGGCAAATGCAGAACCCATATTTCCATAACCTAAAATTCCGATGGTTTTTCCTTTTAGTTCAACTCCCCAATTTGCTTTTCGATTCCAAATTCCTTTTCGTATTTCGTTGTTAGCTGTGCTAATGTTGTTTAATAATGATAGCAACATACCAATTGCATGTTCTCCTAAAGAATCGCGATTTCCTTCGGGAGAATTTAAACATTCTATATTTTTCGACTTTGCATAATCAACATCAATATTTTCAAGTCCTGAACCAAGTCGAGCAATTATTTGCAGTTTGCTTCCTGCATCAATCAGTTCACTGCTCACTTTGAATCGGCTTCGGACTACTAAAACATCGTAATTAATTATTTGTTTCAATAAATCATTGTATGAAATGTTAACTTTGGTATCGACAATAAAGCCTGCTTCAATGAGTTTTTGCTCAAGAACAGGATGAATAGTATCTGAAATGAGAATTTTAGGTTTCATTATTTTTTTGTTCGATCGAAATATGGATTTTTTGAAGTTCCACTCAATGGAATGCCATAAATTATTTTTACATCTTCGTTAAAAATATTTAATTCTTTGACTGCTATTCCAATGGTGTACATTATTCTATTGTCAATTCGGTTGTCCATGGCGACACTTACTGCTGAACCTACTGCGATTCCTAAATCAGTAGTGTTAAATGCACATGGGATATTTATCTTTTTATTTTTTTCGGTACAATTTTTAAATCCGCATAATCCGCATTTGGGCAAACCTAATGATTGGATTCGTGTTCCAATTAAAACAATTGCGTCCGATTGCAAAATATTATTAGCATCACGTTCGAAAAATGAAGCTGAAATTTCGTGTGCAATTTCAATCATTTTGTTAGCAATTACATTCAATTCGTCTCCAATAACGATAGCTGCTTCAATGTTGTTTTGTCCTCTTCCTTTTGGGGCTGTTCGTGCAGCAACAATCATTTTTTTTGCAACATCAATGATGGTTTCTTTGATTATTTCGGTTTCGTGAATTATTGCCATCTTTTCTTATATCAATTATCATCGGTTAAATGTTAGCGGCAAGCCTTTTTTATCTTCATAAAAAGTCCCATTATCATAAACTATATTACCGTTTATAATAGTATGGGTAATTTTTGAATGAAAATTTACACCTTCAAAAGGCGACCATTTACATTTATATAGTATGTTTTCTTTTGAAACGGTCCATTCTGAATTCAAATCAAGTATAGTTAAATCGGCAAAATATCCAGTTCTAATAAATCCTCTATTAAATATATTGAATAATTCTGCTGGAGTATGGCACATTTTTTCTACAATTTTTTCTAATGAGAATTTCTTTTGATGATACATTTCTAACATGGCAACTAGCGAATGCTGTACTAAGGGGCCTCCTGAGGGAGATTTGAAGTACAAATTGTTTTTTTCTTCAATTAAATGAGGAGCATGATCAGTTGCAACAATATCTATTTCATTGTTATTAACAGCTTCAATTAATTTATCTCTGTCATTTTTGGTTTTAATTGAAGGGTTCCACTTGATTTTTACTCCATATTTGTCATAATCTGAATCTTCAAACCATAAATGGTGTATACAAACTTCGGATGTAATACGCTTATTTTTTACATTATCACTGCTTAACAAATTTAATTCTGAAGCAGTTGATAAATGCAATAAGTGTAGTCTGGTATTATATTTTTTTGCTAAATCTACGGCGAAAGCCGAGCATTTGTAGCATGCTTTTTCGCTTCTTATCAAAGAATGCAAATTAACAGGAATGTTCTCGCCATATATTTCTTTGTAATGCTGGGTGTTGGATTTAATAATCCCTTCGTCTTCGCAATGCACTGCAATTGGAATTTTTACACTAGAAAATATTTCCGAAAGAGTGTCAACATTGTCAACCAACATATTTCCCGTAGATGAACCCATAAATATTTTCACTCCACAAACCTTTGTTTCATCTATGGATTTTAGTTCTGCGATGTTGTCGTTTGTGGCACCTAAATAAAAAGAATAGTTTGCAAGCGAATTTTCAGATGCAATTTTATGTTTTTCGTCTAATAACTTATTTGTTACAGTTTGGGGATTTGTATTTGGCATCTCCATAAAAGATGTAATACCACCAGCAACTGCTGCCTTTGATTCGGAATAAATGTCTCCTTTATGGGTTAAGCCAGGTTCTCGAAAGTGAACTTGATCATCGATTACCCCTGGTATTATATATTTCCCTTTACAATCAATTACTTTGTCAAATTTAGTTTCTGTTATTTTTATTTCTTTTGCTATTTCAGCAATTATTTCATCAATAATTAATATAGATGATTCAAATATTCTTCCTTCATTTATTATACTTGCATCTTTTAGTAATATTTTCATCATTGAATTTATTTAAGAATAATCATTGATTCATCTTAATAACAGCTAACATATCAATACTTTTTAAACCAACTTCGTATTTTCATTTTGAGAACACCCCAAACAGCTTCATTAAAGATTCCTCCGCTCATTTTTGATGCTCCTAACTTTCTATCTGTAAAAATAATGGGAACTTCAACAATTTTAAATCCTAGTTTCCACGTAGTAAATTTCATTTCAATCTGAAAAGCATAGCCTTTCATTCGAATTTTATCTAGGTTAATCCTTTCAAGAACTTTTCTTGTGTAACACTTGAATCCTGCAGTTGTATCTTTTATATTCATCCCAGTAACAAGTCTCACGTATGCCGATGCGTAATATGACATAATTACTCTGCCAATAGGCCAATTTACGACATTTACTCCTGATATATATCTTGAACCTATTGCTAAATCTGCACCGCCGGTGAAACATGCTTCGTATAAATCGATTAATTTTTCGGGAGGATGTGAAAAATCTGCATCCATTTCAAAAATATAATTATATTGGTTTTCTATAGCCCACTTAAATCCTGTTATATATGCCGTGCCAAGACCAAGTTTGCCTTTTCGTTCAATTATATGGAGTCTATCAACAAATATTTTTTGTAAATTTTTGACAATCAGTGCTGTGCCATCAGGAGAATTATCCTCTATTATTAATATATCAAATTCTGTATCCAATGAAAATACCCGATTAATCATTGATTCGATATTTTCTTTCTCATTGTATGTTGGTATTATGACTATTCTATCTGACATTTATAATCCAAATTTGTTTAAGGACGAAAATACGATAATTAATCTGTATATTCATTAATATTTTTGCTTTTTAACTTTATTTTAATGTTAAAAAACGAAAACTTTATTGAAATAATATATTTTTCCAAATCATATAAGAAATTTATTCTACTGTAAATCTGCGAATTAAAAAAAAATGAAATTATTATTTAAAATTATTTGCAAAAACATTTGTTAATATGAAAAAATAATATCTACCTTTGCACTCGCTTTTGAGAAAATAAACACTCAAAAAAGTTCTTTAAAAAATATTTGACGAAAAGTTTTGCGGATTGAAAAAAGGCTTTTATCTTTGCAGTCCATTTGAGAAAAAACACTCAAATAAAAGTTCTTGAAAAATATTTTAAAAAAAGTTTTGCGGATTAAAAAAAGTCTCTATCTTTGCAGTCCGAAAAACAAAAATTGTTCTTTGAAAGTCTGAAGAAAAAATAATGTGAGGTAAGGAAATTGTGAAAATAATTTCCACATGAATTTATAAGTCAATCCAGAAATTTAAAAATTTAATTACAACGAAGAGTTTGATCCTGGCTCAGGATGAACGCTAGCGGTAGGCTTAACACATGCAAGTCGAGGGGTAACAGGGTAGCAATACTGCTGACGACCGGCGCACGGGTGAGTAACGCGTATGCAACCTACCTTTAACTGGGGAATAGCTTCGAGAAATCGGAATTAATACTCCATAATATCAAAGTATCGCATGGTATTTTGATTAAAGCTCCGGCGGTTAAAGATGGGCATGCGTGACATTAGCTAGTTGGTAAGGTAACGGCTTACCAAGGCTACGATGTCTAGGGGGTCTGAGAGGATGATCCCCCACACTGGTACTGAGACACGGACCAGACTCCTACGGGAGGCAGCAGTGAGGAATATTGGGCAATGGACGAAAGTCTGACCCAGCCATACCGCGTGAAGGATGAAGGCTCTAGTAGTCGTAAACTTCTTTTGTATAGGAAGAAAAAAATCTACGTGTAGATAACTGACGGTACTATACGAATAAGCATCGGCTAACTCCGTGCCAGCAGCCGCGGTAATACGGAGGATGCGAGCGTTATCCGGATTTATTGGGTTTAAAGGGTGCGTAGGCGGAATATTAAGTCAGTGGTGAAATCCTGCGGCTCAACCGTAGAACTGCCATTGATACTGGTAATCTTGAATTTAGTTGAGGTAGGCGGAATGTGTAATGTAGCGGTGAAATGCTTAGATATTACACAGAACACCAATTGCGTAGGCAGCTTACTAAGCTAACATTGACGCTGAGGCACGAAAGCGTGGGGAGCGAACAGGATTAGATACCCTGGTAGTCCACGCCGTAAACGATGATCACTCGTTGTTGGCGATACACAGTCAGCGACTAAGCGAAAGCATTAAGTGATCCACCTGGGGAGTACGTTGGCAACAATGAAACTCAAAGGAATTGACGGGGGCCCGCACAAGCGGAGGAACATGTGGTTTAATTCGATGATACGCGAGGAACCTTACCTGGGCTTAAATGTAGAGCGACCGCTGCCGAAAGGTGGCTTTCCTTCGGGACGATTTACAAGGTGCTGCATGGTTGTCGTCAGCTCGTGCCGTGAGGTGTCGGGTTAAGTCCCATAACGAGCGCAACCCCTATCGTTAGTTGCCAGCGAGTAATGTCGGGGACTCTAACGAAACTGCCGGTGTAAACCGTGAGGAAGGTGGGGATGACGTCAAATCAGCACGGCCCTTATGTCCAGGGCTACACACGTGT
>MEOF01000023.1 GCA_001769505.1 Bacteroidetes bacterium GWF2_33_38 | reverse complement strand
TATTTATAAATATCAGATTGTTAGCGCTTTTCACAAAACACTGGCAGTTCGAGTTTGTGCGCTTTTCTCCTTGCAAGTAATAGTTATGTTAAATAACGCGCTCAAAAAATAGATCGCTGATAATCAGCGATGCCCCACGATGCTTGGCAAGGTTAGTTCCACCACGCGCTGGAGGTCGTTTTGGGTGAGTGTGGGGTAGGAGGGTAGGCAGAGGCCGTGGTTGAAGAGTGCTTCGCTGGTGCCGTTGCCGTAGAATGGGTATTCGTGGAAGATTGGTTGGAGGTGCATCGGCTTTCAGAGGGGGCGGGTTTCGATGTTGTGCTCTTCCATTTTTTTGCGGAGATCTTCGCGGGTGTAGCCGGCCTTTTTTGGGTCGATTATGATGTAGGTGAGCCATTTGTTAGATTCGAAATCTGTTGATGGGTTATCGTGGAATGAGATACCCGGAGCGTTTTTTACAAAGGCAAACTCCCCAAAAGTACCGCAAAACTGCCCCTTAGGGGTTCCGACAGTTCGAACTTTATGATAAAGGATTGCTGCGATATCATTCTTAAGTTATAATGTATTTAAAGGCAAGGTTACCTTTCTCTGGTCTCTTCAAATAGAGCTATGGCGTTATGAATAGTTGAGAAAGGAAAATGATCTCCTTTATTGCCTTGAATTTTTTCTTTGAACACAACTTCTGAATTGTTTATTGCTTTATCCAGTCCGCCGTTACTACATAAAATCTCAACCCACTTACTTAATTTTAAATATGAATCGTTTTTATCATAATCTGGCAGATAGCGTTTTAGATATCTTGTTACTACTTCGCAATTAATAAATTCTGTTGTAGTCTTGCAAAAATGCAGAAGAAACCAGAATTCTATGCTGGGCATTGTTTCACATATAAGCACCTCTTTCTTTTGAGAATACTTCCTTTTTAGTTTTTTGAATTTTTCTAATTTATTTTGATTAATAATAGTATCATAATCTGTTATATAGATTATATTATTGCATCCACCGGATAAATATTCATCTATATAGCAATCAACTTTTTCAATTGTAACATTTGAAAACAGAGAAGGTCGGCTTGTGAATTTATAATTCTTTAATTTTTTCAAATGATTCAAATAATGTTGTTCGGTTTTACCATCACCTAAAACAACCATCACTTTTTTCGTATCTCTTCTTTGTGAATGTCTTGCCATACATTAATCCTCCAAATTTGGTATTGCTCCAAATTTCCCCTGTTTATATGCGTTATAATAAGAGAGTTCTTTCCGGATGTTAAAGTCAGCTAGTGAAAATAGTTTGCTGGACCCGTCATCACCCTTTTCGACAAACCAAATAGCATCCTTTCTTATTATGTCGCGTTCATTAAGTAATGATATATTGTGAGTTGTAAAGAGAAGCTGAGCCTGGTCTGATTTTTTTAGAAATTCTTTTATGAAATGGATAACCAATAGTGGATGCAAAGAGGTACTAATTTCATCAATTGGTAGAAAAGCATTTTTTTCAATTGTATGGTAAAATGGTGCAGATAAGCCATAATATCTTATTGTCCCTCTTGATTCAAGTGATTCCGGTAATGAATGGAACTCTTCGATATTGTCTTTTAAAATTCTGTGTTCAAAAAAAGTCTCTTCAAAACTGTATATTTTCTCATTTATCAACTTGTTTCTTACCTCATCAGGTAGAAGATCTACCTTAATTTTCTTAATTTCCTCATCTGTGAAAGATTTCACCTGTTCTTTAAATGAAATGTCAGAAATGTTGAAATCTGCCTCTTTCACGAATTCCAAAGCATGGTTTTTTACATTTCCATCATCTTTAATATATTCGTCGGAATATGAAGTAATGTTACTATAAGGATCAATAGTTGGTAATAACTTATTTTTAAACCAATTATATGGAGTGTCAAGCTCAGGTAAAGAAAGATTAACCTGAGATAACGCAGCAAATACCGACATATTTTTCAATGTTTTTAACTGGATAGCCTCTGCCGCCTGATCAGAAATCTTAATTTTTGAACCAAATTTTATAACTGAGATTTTACTCTTAAAGTCAAATTCTCTATTAAAAATTGTTGCAGGTTGTGTTCCCGGATAGTATGACAGTACCTCTTTTATTACTTTTTCCTTATCCAACTCAAGAAAATACTTGTATTTTGTACCTTCAGCATAGAATATCAACTCTAACATTCCCGGATCGTTACTTGTATTACCAAATAAAAATGGGATAAAATCCGTTGACTCTTCTCTTTCGACAGGAATGTTATCAATAAAATCTTTAAGAAAGTCAATAGTAACAAGCAGATTACTTTTACCCGAAGCATTTGCACCATAAACCATTGCCATTTTAAGAAGACGGACACCCGGCACAGGCTCGGCAACATAATATTCATCAAGAGTGTCATCGGATGTTGCCTCAAAGCTAAAAACAACTTCATCTCTGAACGAGAGGAAATTTTTAAATTTCAGTTCCTGTATCATTTTGGTTTTTGAATTATGTAGGTTGTTTGCAAAAATATAAAATAGAAAATCAATTTGCAAGCTTTATTTTATAAAAATGCAAAGATATTGCAAAAACTTAAAATAGAATAAAAAATTTCCCAATAACCTTGGCAAGGTTCTCTCCGTTCCTCTGTACAAGTAAAAATTATGTTAAATAACGCGCTCAAAAAATAGATCGCTGATAATCAGCGATACCCCACAATGCATGGCAGAGTTAGTTCAGGTTAGTTCCACCACGCGTTGGAGGTCTTGTTGGGTGAGTGTGGGGTGGGAGGGTAGGCAGAGGCCGTGGTTGAAGAGTGTTTCGCTGGTGCCGTTGCCGTAGAATGGGTATTCGTGGAAGATTGGTTGGAGGTGCATCGGCTTCCAGAGGGGGCGGGTTTCGATTTTGTGTTCTTCCATTTTTTTGCGGAGATCTTCACGGGTGTAGCCGGCCTTTTTTGGGTCGATTATGATGCAGCTGAGCCATTTGTTAGATTCGAAATCTGTTGTTGGGTTATCCTGGAATGAGATACCCGGAGCGTTTTTTAGCATCTGCATATATTTTTGGTTGTTCTCCCGGCGGGCGGCGCCCCAAGGTACATAATGGGATTTGCACTCGCGCTAAAGGTAAAAGACTGGCAGATAACCTCATCGCCCGGCCTCACCCCCAACTGAATCAACCCCAGATGTATCGCCGCTAATATAAAGGCAGATATTTTACTCATTTAAGTCAGATAATAAGCTAATAAGCCATCTAGTTGATATCTCTGATTTTACAATCATTCCATAGAGCCAGAACAACATCCATTTGCCCGTTGTGTTTTTTTTGTCTTAGTCCTAGTTCCTCTAGAACCTGATTCCAAAGAGTAGTATTTGTATAATGATTATTAGGTTGTTCTCTTCCTAAAATATCTACAGCAATAATCGCATATTTTTTATTATCAACACTTTTTGTATAATTCCCAATACTAACACCTTGAATATACCCAGCTTCGCACAATCCTAAAAAAGCTGCTTTTGGGCATCCTTTCTTAATTGAGTCAAAAGATTTTGTTGATTCTCTAATAGCACTATCCCATGCTACAACCGGATTTAATCCCTGTAGTTATTAGTTCTCTTGCAGATAATGCTGCATTTGCATAAATTCCCATAACTTATTGATTTAATATGTACTCCTGCATTTCTGATGTTAGATCCCATCCATATTCCATAATATATTTATGGATTTTATCTAAGTCACTACTCTTATATTCATAACTATGGATAAATAATCTTTCAAGAATAGGATCAAAATCTTTAAAATTACTTTTCAAGTACGATTCTTCAATAGGATCGTTCTTTTCATTAACCTTAAAGACAGCAAATACTTTATATCCTAGAAAAGTATCAACTCTCCTGAACATAAGCTTCCAGTTTTTTTCACTATCATCATAATAATAACGAGCATTATTACCTGTCATACCTCCTGGTGTCCAATCTATGAAATTAAACCCTTTTTCATCTTTATCTAAAAACTCAAATTGTAATGATTTAACTATCACGTTTTCTGAATTGTACATTATAGAACTCTTCAAAAAACAGTTGGAATCGTATATATGTTTAGCTACAGATTTATCATCAAATATGATCTCATCACAGATACTTTCATTGAAAACAGAATAAGAATATAATTTCTTTTTATTCATTTGGGGGTTGCCAAATAAAACAGGAATTTCATAAGTCGTTCTTGATCTTATCTCTTTGTTTAAAACTAAGTTTATCATATTATTTAATTCAAGGAGTGTAATCGATATTTGTCTCTAAGACCACTGTATGTCTTTACTACAAGAAAAAATGATGTTGAACAAGACCTGCTGCAAAAATATCGCCGAAGTACGGCGATGTTTTTGCAGCAATAAACTGCAGTTGCCTTTATCATGTCCACAAACGGATGCAAGGTTCAAAACCCTGCCAAGGTGTCCCTTTAAACAATTCTATGAATCGTTTCGCAGATGTACTCCAAATCTTCTTCTGTCATAAAAGGGTAGAGTGGGAGTGAGACGTTTCCTTGCCAGGTTTTTTCGGCGTTAGGGAAGTTTTTTGGATCAAGATTGTAACGCTCTTTGTAATATGTCATCTGGTGAAGAGGTTTGTAGTGCACAGATGTGCCTATTCCTGCCTCAAACATTTTCTCGATGAAGTTATTTCTTGAAATTTTAGATTTTGAATTGAGGACTATTGCAAAAATATGCCAAGAGTGTTCATCAAGAGGGACGTGACATATAGGTAAGTCTATCATATTGAGATTAGAAAGACTCTTGTAATAGTATTCTACAGCTCTTTGTCTCTCTGCTCTGAACTGCTCGGCCTGTTCTAGCTGTCCAAGACCTATAGCAGCATTAATATCAGGCATATTGTACTTGTAACCTGCCTCAATTACATCATATTCCCAGGATGGCACTTTAGATGTAAACCTGTCCCATATATCTCTGTTTATACCGTGTAATCTCATTGTCTTTACCCTAGAGTAGATACTCTCATCATTTGTTACAAGCATACCACCCTCTCCTGTAGTTATTGTTTTATTTGCATAAAAGCTAAAACAAGCAACCTCTCCAAAAGAACCAACCATTCTGCCATCAAACTTAGAGGGAAAAGCGTGGGCAGCATCCTCTAATATTTTAATATCATTTGCTTTGCAAATATCAATTATGCTTGGCATATCTGCAGATTGTCCGCCGTAGTGAACAATGACTATGAATTTAACTCCAGGATTATCAGATATTGCTTTTTTAAGAATTTCCGGAGTGATTAAATTAGACCCGTACTCAGTGTCAATAAATACCGGATCTGCTTGCATATATCTAATAATCTCTGCTGATGCAGTGAAAGTCATAGAAGGAACGAAAACTTTGTCCCCCGGTTTAATACCAAGAGCATCAATTCCCAGATGCAAAGCCGCAGTGCAAGAATTTACAGCACAAGCATACTTAGCCCCAACACGCTCTGCAAACAGCCTTTCAAACTCAAGCGTTTTCCCTGAGGTTGTCAACCAACCACTGTCCAAAACTTCTTTGATATAACTACGCTCACTTTCGCCAATGATTACTTTGGCAAAAGGAATCTGAGGTTTATTTGTCATTCGAAAATTACTACTTTAATTGTTTTTAGAATAATTTTGAGATCACCTAGAAATGATTGGTTATTTACATAATTAATGTATAAATCTAATTTTCTAGGTAAGATTTCTTCTCTATATGTTTTGATTGGATCCTTGGATTTAGACAGTAACACTTCCTCATTTCGAAACTCAATAGAAGCGTTGTCGGTTATCCCTGGCTTTACTGAATGAACAATTTTCCATTTTTCAGGATAAACTTCAGTCCATTGTTTCACTTCGGGGCGTGGGCCAACAAGTGACATATCACCTTTGAGAACATTGATAAGTTGGGGCAGTTCGTCAAGCTTTCTTTTGCGAAGAACTCGACCAAATCGAGAAATTCGAGAAGTATCGCCAGCTTCAAAGCTATCTCCCTTATTACCGGTGGCAACAAGCATTGTGCGAAATTTAATTAAATTGTAAGCATCACCTGCACGGCCCATACGACTCTGAATAAAAAATATCGGACCGGGCATATAAATTTTAATCAAGAAACTAACAATCAGAAACGCTGGAAAGCATATTATCAGACCTGTTATTGATATGAGAATATCAAAAATCCTCTTCATTTATTGTCAACATTATGGATGTCTTTAATCATCTTATACATCTTTCGATTTGGATAGGTTATAAAATCATAATATACCAGATATCCACTTTTTTTATAGAAAGCTACTACTCTTTCATTGTTATTATAATCTGTTGTTAAAGCAACACGTGTTTGACCACGTTTGAAAGCCTCCAATTCAAACATTTGCAACAGTTCTTTTCCTACACTCGTACCTTTCAATTCTGGAAGAATCGCTATAGATAATAATTCGGCATAATTCCTATCATCCTCCGGATTTGGCGTTTTATCAAGGTTTTTTAATAAGCGAAATAATGCTTTTGGATTTGTAAATATTAATATCATCCCTCTCCATGAGAAAGATATTAAATTGCTCAAGAAAAGTTTTTTGTGGTATCCTGCTGCATGCCAACTGCCTGTGGCAAAACCCTTAATTATATTATTTGAATTTACAGCACAAACAGCAATAGAATCATCAGCAAGCAAACATGCCTTATAATATGTCTTTAAAAAGCCAAGACCCAAAGTGGCTAAAAAGAAGTCGCTAAACGCCAATTTATGGAGTACTGCAATCAATTTAAATTCGTTAGGATCTACTGTTCTATACTTCATCATGATAGAGTTTTGTCAATTATCTTGATATTCTTGTTCAGTTTGAAATTTTTGCAATAATATGCCTTAGCAAATATTAGAAATTTATATAAATGTTACAGACTGATATTATATGTTATGGAAATAGATGTTGATTTCAAAATTCTTAGCGAAACAATTGGTGTTGTAACTTACAATTTTATAATAATTTCTCAAAATCAGCTGCCAATCTTTTGTAATCATAATTTTCTGCTGTAATTCTGGCATTTCTACATAATCTATTATAATAAACCTGATCCATTTCTGCAAAATTTAGTATCGAATTTGCGTATTCTTCAGCAGTTTCAAACTCTTTTGAAATCCCTAAATTATATTTTGTAATGGGACAATAGCCCATTTCAATATTAGCACAAATTGGCTTACCACTAGCCATATATTGAAATAACTTACTTTGACTCCCTCCAAATCTTGCAATGGGGCTTTTCTTATAATTCAGTATATTAAGTGAACTCTTAGATAAGACATAAGGAACATATTTCAATTCTATCCACTTCTGCTTGAATATAACATTATAAATATTATTTTGCTTACAATAGTTCTCCAGAAAAGGCCTATAGTCACCATCGCCAAATATTAAAAATTGAATATTCTTATTTTGTTTCAATAAATTTGCGGCATCAATCAGTTGTTGTAAATCGTTAGCTAAACGAATCGAACCAATATAAACAACTTTGAAAATTGCATCATTTTCCAAATCCGGGTCATCGATTTTAAATGAGTTTTTGTTTCGATCAAAATCGTCTAAATCAACACCATTGTTGATGTAGTGTACTTTATTTAAATCAATATCTCCACCTGACTCAATATCCCAGCCTTTTTCAATAATATATTTTTTTCCTCCCTCCATCGAAAAGACTATTTCATCTGCCCTCATATACAACCAATGTTCAGCAAAATAAGCAAATCTTAAGTAAGGATTAAACTTGGAAACCAAACCCAAGGCGACAAAAGATTCTGGCCATAAATCAACCACATCAACAATATATTTCGCATTATATTTCTTTGCTAAGAAATAGACTATATTTCCAAATGGTACTGTTGCTATTTGAGCAATTGCATCAGGTTTTTCAAACTTTTTTGACAATAATAAAAGACGTATAGGGAATTCTAACATAGTGTACAATCGCTTTATCCCATTTTTTTTATAATTGCTTGTTTTTATGTGAATAAATTTTACTCCGTCATAATCTTCTTCAAAGTACTTTCTTTTATCATTGATTAAATTAATGCCTGTATTGTGTAAATAACTCCCACCAATTATCGTAACGTCATAGCCAAATTCTATAAGGTATTGAGCTCGTTTTAATGTTTGTATTCGAGACTCGAATTTTGGAGGCATTGCGTATTGATTAACAAGCCAGATTCTCTTTTTCATTAATCTTTAAACCCATTTACCAGATCACAAATAATTCGCATTTCATTTTCTTCAAGGACAGGACTCATCGGCAATGATAATATTTCATTATGTATTTGTTCAGTAATTTTGAAGATCTTATAATTCATTTCCTTATAACATTCTTGTTTATGAGGGGGGATGGGATAATGAATTAAGGTTTGCACGTTTTTTTCGGCCAAGTATTTTTGAAGTTTATCTCTTTGAGGAGTTAATATGGTAAATAAATGAAAAACGTGAGCTTTCCAATCTTTGACTTTTGGCATTGTAATATTAATATTATTAATATTATTAAGATAATAATTTGCAACACTTCTTCTACTATCAGTATCTTTATCTAAATATTTCAATTTCACATTAAGAACAGCTGCTTGAATTTCATCTAACCTACTGTTTAGACCTTGATAAGCAAATACATATTTTACATGTGAGCCATAATTCGCTAATCCACGAATCATATCAGCTAAAATTGGATCATTGGTTGTTATTGCACCAGCATCTCCAAATGCTCCAAGATTTTTACCAGGATAAAAACTATGACCAGCAGCATCACCTAATGAACCTGTTTTTTTTTCATTGAACATACAACCGTGAGCTTGAGCGTTATCTTCTATCAGTTTTAAATTATAATCTTTACAAATTTTAGCAATTCTTTCTGTATATGCACAACGCCCATATAGATGAACAGTCATTATGGCCTTTGTCCTTTTTGTTATAACAGATTCAATTTTAGAATCATCTATATTAAAAGTATCAATATCAGGTTCAACAAGAACGGGAACTAATCTATTGTCTGTGATTGCCAATATTGAAGCAATATAAGTGTTTGCGGGCACTATTATTTCGTCACCTTCCTGCATAATGCCCATCTCCAAATAGGCTTTCATTATTAAGCGCAGAGCATCCAAACCGTTAGCAACTCCTATACAGTGATTTGTACCTATGTATCTTGAATAGCTTAATTCAAATTTTTTATTCTCCTCTCCTTGGAGATACCACCCAGAGTTAACAACCCTATTGATTGCTTCCTTTATTTCCAGTGAATAATTTTGGGTTATCTTTTGAAGGTCTAAGAACTTAATCATAATTAAAATAGTACTTCATTTGTTTAAAAAAATGTTAACTTTTATTCATAATAATTTACTGCATCTAAATATGTTTTAGCCGCTTTATAATCAGTTAATTCCAAGGCGGTTGCAATAGCATTGTCAGAAATTTGTTTTCGGTTATTTGGAGTTAAAGAATTAATCTCCCTAATTATTTCTGCTAATTCGTTTTCATCACCGGATTTGCATAAAAAACCATTTTTACCATGTTCTATTACCCCATCAATACCCTCGTTTCGTGAACCTATTGTTAAACATCCCCTAGCCATCGCCTCCAAATAAACCAACCCAAAGGTTTCGTTTTCACTTATCATTATCATACATTCAGTATTATCTAAAACTGTTTGTATTTCATCACGCGGTATATAACCAATGAATGAAATCAACTCGTTTGTTTTGAGCGAATTTGATAATTTTAGTATGTTAACTTTCTCTGCTCCTCGTCCAATGTAAGAAATTTGATAATTCCCTTCAGGGTAAACTTTATTGATTGCACTAACAAGAACAACAGGATTTTTACGCTTAATCAGCTCACCTACATAAGCAAATTGACTTAAGTTACCAATAAAACTCCTTGGATTTATCTTAGAAATATAATGCGCTGGAATTCCAGAATAGCAAAGAAAAGAGTGTTTTGGTTTTCCAAAATTTTCTTCAAATCCTCTTTGAATAGGGATAGAACGATATCCCCAGATGTCAATGTTAGACATCAAATTTTCGTATTCCTTTTTGAATGTGCTTTTAATACTTTTACCAACATCGTGCATAATCATACAAGTACGTGCAGAATAAAATTGTTTTAAATGAGGTATTATCTCTAATTGTGGATTAGAAAAATGCCCGATTATTGTTTCAGGAGAATATCCTTCTCTTTCATAAATTTCGATTATTTTATTGACTTGGTTTATAATTACTTTACCTGAGTATCGGCCATGAGGAATTTTTTTGAAAACCGGAAACCGATAAATAGATACTCCATCCATATTATAATGTTTATCTTCTTTTTCTTTTCTTGTAAAAACAACGGCTCCAGTTTTGCTAGCTATTTTCTCTCTACACAATTTAGCAAATAGATAGAAAATGGAAGGATATACGGCCTGAAAGTGTATCACATTTACTTCAAATCCCATTTTTACCCATTCACGCGTAAAATAATGAATTGAGGGAGTTCCATATTCTAAATCTGGTGCTGGATATATCGTTGTTAGGAGCAGTATTTTTTTTCTCATTGTATCAAACACAAGTAGGGCTAATGATTTTTATACCAGTATTAACTGAAGACGTATATTTTGAAAAATAGGAAAGACTAAAGAAAATCAATTTAAGTAGATTATTTTAAGGTTTTTTACCAAATTATTAACATATTATTTTTCACAAACGCATAAACTTGGTGTTTGGTGATATCAATCATACTCATGAAGCATCAGATAATGAAATTCCTATGAAAATGCAAATCTATTTCATATAAAAACTCTTGTTTAAAATAGCCTGAAAAATAGATAAATTTACAATATTAGTTTTCTATCCAATGATCTGTCGTTAGTTAATGCTTACTTTTAAATCCAAATACACATTTTTATTTGACTACCTTTTACAAAACGCAAAAAAAAGCTTTATTTTTTAATAAATTTTTTCCCCATAATTTTAAGTGATTCATCTGTATATGAGTACAAAAATCCGCCCCAAGGAGAAAAAGTTAATTCACCAAAATAAATTTTATCTTCATATTCATATAAATCGACTCTTACAAAATCAAAATCTTCTGAAAGTACCTTTGCTATCTCTGCCATCTCCTTTAGATATTTTGGCTTCTTCGGATATGATTTCGGCATAAATTCTTTTTTTGTATAAGGCAAAATATTCCATTCTAAATCGAAAGTACCATATTTAACTTTAGTTTCTCTCTCTGTGCCTAAAAATATATGGTCCGGAACTCCATTTATACACATAAATTTATAATCTGTAGGCCAACGATCACTTCCTGTATCTATTAATTCCTCACAAAACACTAATGGAGATACCGCTTTGTATTGTGGTTCCAAACTTGATTCAAATGCCTCTACTTTTTCCAAATTTTTCTTCAACCTATTAACACAATCTTCTATATTCAAAGAAGATTTATCTTTACAGAAAACATGGTTTCCACATCCATTATTCGTTTTCAATGCAAATGCATGTGGTAATTCCGCGAAATCAATCTTATCTGGATTCTTCCACATGCCATAGTGGTTAAGCAAAATATTTTCCAAGCCTTTGATACGAATATAATCCCGCACTTTAACTTTATCAACATATTTCTCAACTTGAGTGAATGCTGGCGATAACATTGAAGCTA
This sequence comes from Bacteroidetes bacterium GWF2_33_38, assembly GCA_001769505.1. GTDB lineage: Bacteria > Bacteroidota > Bacteroidia > Bacteroidales > GWF2-33-38 > GWF2-33-38. The sequence continues at coordinate 15,259 of MEOF01000023.1, read as the reverse complement.
AAATCCTTTCTGATAGATCTTTGGGGTTTTTGAAATTTGGGAAATGTTTTCTGTTATGAAAATATCTAAATGAATAATTAATGCGAGTGCCAAACAAATAATATATGGCTTTAGATAAAAAATATTTTAAATTCATAGTGTCTTACCTTTAAATATTGTTTTTAAGATTTTAATAATACTTGAGCGCATATTAAGCTCAATCTATGACTTTACAACAAAATTATTAAATGACATCGGAACATCCTTTTTCCAGAATATCATAGAATAGACATCTTCCAATAGATACTTAAGCTTTAATTTTAAAAGACACTGACCTAAAATGGGGATTCTGATAATAATACTTAATTATTTATTTATTTATTTATTAAACGTTAGAGTCTATTCTAGTAAACTATTGTTGAAGTTTTAATTTCTTTCTGTATTGTATAATAAGATAAATAAATATTGCTGCTGGAGGATAAACGAAAAACCCAGATGAGACAAATAGCCTTGGAAATATACCGATTGAAAAGAAAATTAGCAATAAGTTTTTTAAATAGTAATCCTTAATCTTAAATATTTTTTTGAAATCTTTAAATATGATTATTAATGCTAAAGATCCAAAAAACAATCCAAAGTTAACCCATACTTGAAGTATACCATTATGAGGTGTTGAGGTATTAGTTATATTATGATCACCAAATCTCTCACCCAAGGTATAATATTCACCACCTAAGCCCCAACCTAGAAATGGTTTTTCCGTAATCATATCGTAAGTTATTTTCCATATTTCGGTACGACCTGCATCAAATAAAATAGATCCACTTTCAAATAAATCAAGTGTTCTACTTTGAATATTATACTTGCTTAACTCTATGTTAAAATCACTTATTACTTTTTCTGAAACTAGAAATGTAATAAAGGTAAATAACAATATTGTCATAAAAGCAAGAATTCTCGTGTGAATAAATTTGATGTCTATTAATTTAAATACGAAATATATTAATAAAGAAAGCAAAGGTCCCCTCGCCCCATAAATTAATAGGGCCAATAATTCCAATAAACTAATAATTAATAATAATCTATTTCTAGTACGAAAATATTCATTAATATGTAAAATTAAAGGAAATATTAAAGCATAGGAAAAAAACATGTTATAACCAGGTAGCAACCCAAGAATATATAGATAAAACGGAAATGAAAGTAGTATGGAAATTATATATGAACCCCTTAATAAAGTATCATATAGTATTTTTTTGTTAATTACAGAATATGTGAATGTTCCTATAGGTATCCACCAAGCAAAAGTCAGTAAGGCAGTTCCTTCCAAAATTAAATCAATGGGCTCATTTCTTAAAACACTTTGAAAAATACTGAATAGATAAATAACTAAAAATAATAAAATTGAATTTAGTAGTATTCTTTTTGACCTCTTATAAACTTGATTTATACTATATAACATCGGAATTATTATTAAGATCCCGCAAATTACACTAATCATTGACCACCAATATTCCGATAATTGAAATAGTAATTTAATTACAGAATTAAATGCGGAAATAATAAAATAGAAGATTACATAAAAACTTATCCTTCTATCCCATTTTTCTTCATATACTTTGTTCATTAAACTGTATTTTAAATTAAAATTTTCTCCCATTCGTTAACGATTGCGTCAATATCAAATAGTTGAGATTGCCGTATACAATTTCGCGCTATTTTACTTTTTTCCTTATCAGAAACTAAGCAAAACGTAAGTAACCTCTCAGCATACTGTTCTATATCAAAAGGTTCAACTAAAAAGCCATTAATACCATTTTGGATTATATCTGTAACTGCAGGAAAACTATTAAAAGCGAATGGAATAACACCATAAGACATAGCTTCCACAAGAACAAGGCCGAAACTCTCAGATGCTGAAGTCATACATAATATAGTAGCTAGTTTAAAATCTTCCATAGGATCTATCCTTCCAGCGAAATCAACCCTATGTAATGACAGATCTTGGGCAAATGATTTAGCTTTTATTAAGTCAACTCCATCTCCCAGTATTTTTAAATTCCATTCTGGAATCTTATTTTGGATTAAACTCCAAATGTATAAGATAATGTCAACGCGTTTATTATAGAAATCCGTTGTACCTACCCATATGATTGTCTTTTTTTTGAGGGCTAAATTATGGACGTTTGATGGACGTTTTATTCCATTATTTATTGCAATAATTTTATTACAATTTGTAGTTCCATACATATATTGTATATCAGCAATATTTTTAGGAGATACTGCAATAATTTTATCACTTGAATTATATACACATTTAAAATGATTGATATGTCTATATTTGTAAATTTGCTTGATTAAGAATATAATAAATTTATTTTTTAATAGGGGGAAGAATATTGTTAGTTTATTTTCTTTAATTTTATTTTCTAATAAATATGAAATATTGTCAAATCGAGAAAAGAGACTATTATGAATTACCGAGAATATTTTAGTATTTTGATTTTTAGCTGTGAAAATAAATTTTGACAAACTTTGGTTTAATGCAGCTTGATTAATTAAATACTGTATATTGTTATCTGAAATAATCTCAGCTAAATATTGTATGTTTTTTTCGCTTAATAAATTCTTGTCAGGTAAAAAATATTGTTTTTCATCATGTTTTTTATTTAACTTTTCTGGAGCTAAAAAAAAAACATTATGAGATCTTTTTCGAAGACTTGTGGCTAATAGGTAGGTTATTTTTGATATGCCTCCCATTACAGGGTCAATACCTGTGCCGTGAAAAAATAGAATATTCATTTAATAATTTTATACATTTTAAATAAATTCTATTAATTATTTAATTTCTCTAGCAGTTCAGTCATTACCATGTTTGTAAGATACATTTTATTTAGCATTCGATTTTCAAAATCTTGTGCTGTATAATATAAATAAAATATATCATTTACAACTAAACCCGTGGGTTTATAAATGCCTGTCTTCTTTATTGATTCTGGTGTAATCAATGGTTTCGAAAACATCTCAAAATTCTCATAATCTTCGCTTACAGCTAAGCAAATATTAGCATTAAATTGATTTGTTTGAACTATGGCATATAATTTATAATCATATTCAAAAAAATCAAAATGCCATGGTCGATACAATTTATTACAATTCTTAATTCTTACCGTTTTTGAATAATTAAAGGTCCTTTCCAAAGATGAAGATTCCCAGATTGCTACTCCAAAACTTTTTTTTTCTTGAAAGATTTCCATCAAAGAAAGAGCCCAAAACACTTTACTTATAGCTTTGTCAAGTTGCTTATTTTTGGGATGAAGTTTATCAATTCTAAATCTAAAGTGGGATGAGTAAGCTCTATAAACTCCATTATGCTTAATTATTGTTGGTGATACCTCTTTGTCTATATTATCCTGATATTCAACTAGTAATGGAGAATTGAAATCTTTGATTTCTAACTCATCCAAAACTATTCCATATGTAGCCCTTTTTAATTTATCTTCTTCAGTACGAGGTGTTTGATTTTCTCTCCAAAAAATATTTAATTTGTCATTTTCAAAAAACAATGTTGGGTCAGAATTATGGCCATGTAGCGGAGTATCACGGATTAAAGACTTTGCATTCCATTTTATAGGAGCCTCCTCATTTTCAAAATCTCCATAGCAAAGTATTGGATTCTCGAGGGATGCATCTGCATTATAGTATGGGGTATAAACAAGCCACCACTTATGTCCCATAAAGGGTTTTTCACAGTATCGAACGCAAGGGTGAACGATATCCCCTCTGTTAATTTCAAACTGAAATTCAGATATACTACATAACAAACCTTCAGGCATTACTGCATTTATATTTTTCCCAAAGATGAAATTTAAAAATTTTCTGTAAATGCTAATTGCTGAACGTAGGCTGAACATATTTATATTTTTTATTTCATTGAAGTATTAAGTTCATTTATTAAAAAAGATAGAGAATCTTTCATTTTTAATGACAATATTTCATGAACTTTATGATAATCAATTTCTTTAGTCCATCGATCATTTTGCAATACTTCATCATAAGAATAAAATATTCTATCTTCAAGTCCCAAATCCGACAGTAATTCAGACAACCGATTAAAGTTTTTTTCGTTGGCTGGCATAACGATGAACATTTTTTTATATATAATTGAAAAAATTAATGCATGATATGAATCAGTTATAACAATCTCAGACTCGGCAATTGATTTAACCCATTTTTTTATGGTTGGCAAGGGGATAATACCAATTTGTTTCTGAGGTAGTGTTTTATTAAGTATTGAGATTTTATAATTATTTAACCCTTTGAATAGTCTTAAGAACTCATAGAACTCAACTCCTTTATTAAATTTGAAACAAACTACTCTTTTCTTATGAACTTTTATTTTTCCGGTTAGTTTCGAATAATCAGAAAGCAATAAGGTTGGATCAACAACCAAAGTTGCATTAATACCACAATGATGTTTACATAATACAACCGCAGACTTTTCCCTTACACTAACTGCTGAAAATTTACTAAATAATATTTTTATTTTTTCTGTTTCGTTATTATCAAAATTCCATTTATCCATGCCAAAACTAGAAGCATAAGATAATCGAGGTATACTATCAGGGAGGAAATCAAAAAAATAAGAATATTTTAGTTCTCCTGTAACATCCTTATTCCACACCTGATCACTACCCAATAAGTATATATCACAAAAGGGGGTATTTTTTTTTATTTCTTTAGAAGAATAGTATTTTATTTTAGACCTATTTAAATATTTCTTTCGAGCTTTTTCAAATATAAAATATCTTATAACTGGACTAAGTAATTTAACAAGAAAACTAAATTGGAGAGTTTCTTTAATCCTTAAATCAATTACTTCAACATCAAAGCCTCTATCCTTTAGACATTCAGATAAAGCATAGGTTTGAAGAAAAGCACCATAATTTGGCTCATCATGAAAGGTTAATATCCCAATTTTTTTCATTCCCTTCCTACTTTTGTTTATAATAATCATTTTATTTAATTAACCCTGTGTTCTGAATTTGCGGGAGTATTATAATTTCGTAGATTAATGATAGACCACAGCATCATTTAGTTTCATTTTTGTGGATCTTGCTATTTCAATTTTATCATTAACTGCCCCAAAAGCAATAATTACAGCCACACTTTCGGGATCTAGTATACCAGCAATTTTCTTCAGCGTTTTATCCTTTTTAGGTGTGACAGCCCAATTCAACATACAACTTCCTACCCTGTTAAAATGAAATGCATAACTTAAATTCATAGCAAATAAACCTGCATTAAAGTAAATATCATTCTGTTCATTAGTTCCAATCATTCTTAGATCAACTGTTAATATACATAATTGTGGTACTAAATGTCCAAAGCCTCTGTTTCCATTCTGATAGGATAATATTTTTTGTACAATATCTTTGTTATTAAATAAATGACATTTAATTGCTTGTCTATTACAGGCTGAAGGAGCTGTTAAAGCTAACTCAATTGAATCATTTAATTGCTCTAAAGAAACGCTCCCTGAAAAATTCCTAATTGAGTGCCTACTAAGAGCAAAAGTATGAAAAGAACTATCTTTTGCAGAAAAGTAATCTTCTATGGTGACTTTTATTTGTGATAGGCTTGCAACTTCCGGATATGAGTTAATCACATCATCAATCTTATCTTGCAATTTAAATGGTAAGGTATAATTATTTTCTGTATGGATTTTGTCATACTCTTTGAGAATGCCAACAGCAATATTAATTTCAGGTAAATTTTTATAATCTAGATGACTTAATATCTCATTTGCGACAAAAAGAACTCTTTCCTGTCCAAATCCTAATCGTTTATCTGGCATTGTTAAACCCTTTTCGATGATGTGGCAACTAACTCTCATTGATGCTTTCCATTTTTGAATATTATTCTTTAATTTAAAGAATTTAAGTGTCCTAAATGTTGTATATAATCCAAGATTAAGTAATCCAAGAGGGTGGATTACATATATATATATATGGTGTATTGCTAATTTTACAAAAGGTAATTTCTTAATTAATTCTTTTAATTTTATAACTATTCTATTCATGTTTAAGCTAAAATTATGTGTCAAGAGGCTTTAATTTCGCGTTTATTATCTGGTTTTTTATTCTAAAAAAGGTATTAATAAAAATTTGTGCAATTTTTTTATTAATTGAATTCATTGAAATAAAAGTAATTGAAAATTTGACAAATAACGATATATTATGTGCATTTTCTTTTTTATAGTCATAATATTGATTTAAAAATATTTCTTCGCATTTATTATTGATAGCCTCTATATATAAACTTAAGAAGGTTCGATTAATCCTTTTTATTAGATTGTTGCCGTCTAAAAACGTCCTTGATATTAATGTTTTCTGTAATATTCGATAACGAATATTGAATATTAATTGCTTTTCCTTGTCCATAATATGACACATAGACTCCTTCCTAATTCTGTAGTTAACCATTATTTCAGGTACAAACGCAAATACACCATCCAAAATTAAAAAAGATTGCAATATGAGTCCTTCACCCAGAGCATTTTTGTCATATATCAAATTATCAAATTTCAACCTATATCTATCAATTGTTTTTTTTCTGAACATCATACTACTAGCGACAGGATAAAAAGTAAAATGCTCTAAAATAACATCCTTTAAAGCTTCTTTCCCACTGAATTTCAATAGAGGGCTATCCCAAAATTTTATTGGTATCAATTGATTTTTCTCTTCATAAAACTTATTATATCCTGTATGAACAACAGATACATTATTACTGCCATCTAATATGTCATATTGTATTTTAAGTTTTTTTTGGCTTACCCATACATCATCTCCGGCACATAAAGCAATATATTTTCCACTTACATTTGAGAATATAACATCAAATAAATTTATTATTAAACCTTGATTTTGTTCATTTGATACTAAAATAATTTTTTCAGGATACCTATTTTGATAATCTAGACAGATATTTAAAGTATTATCTGAGCTACAATCGTCAGCAATAATAATTTCGTATGGAACATCTATTACTTGTGATAAAATTGAATCTAATGTTTCAGATATGTACTTTTCTTGATTGAACGTTGGTATGCAGACTGAAATTATAGGATTTCCAACAAACGATTTATCTTTATATAACATTTAGATTATTTTTACTGCTATGTTTTAGTATATTCTATTTTATTCTATACTACTCTATTAAAGAAATATTATAGATATTATGTTCTACAATATTGCACACTTAAATTTATAAGAAAATGAGTTAGCATATTGTATTTTAGTATAAAACGCTGTCTTTTAGGTGTTTTATTAAAATCTTTTAAATATCTTTAATAAGATTTCTTTTAAACCAATCCTTTTATCCAATTCAAATACGGAATAATAACTAGATGATATAATTAATAACACACCTACTAAATAAGAATACGGTTGTTCCAAATAGATTACAGACAAAAACCCTAAAATAGCAAAACAAAACTGAATTGTAAAAATGATAACAAATTGCTTTTCAAATGTGAATTCGAATTTCTTTTGACTGATTACAAATACTTGGATAAGGTAAAAACAATAAGAAACTGCGAACGATATTCCAAGTCCAGACAATCCCATTAAATGATAACCTAATAGATTAAATCCCAATAAATAAATATTTGTAACCAACTCATTCCAAAAAAATATTTTACTTGTCCCTTTTGCAATAAAAACAAAAGATATGGACCAACTAGCCGCTTTGAAAAACATACCCAAAGCAGCCCAGTAAATCAATTCATTTACACCAATAAATTGTTTAGAATAAAGAAGTACTACTACCCAATTAATGAATGTCATAAAAACCACAAGTATAGGAGCCAAAATTAGTATTGCAATTTCAGCTTGCTGATTTATGGTTTGTTTACAAAGTTTATTATCATGAGCTACAGCAGATAACCGAGGGTAGTAGTCTGTTCCCATTGCGTTAAAAATCAAACCTACATATGTGTGAATAATTGCAAAGCCAGCGGTATATAACCCAACTTGCCCAATTCCTCCAGTACGACTGATAAAAACCCTAACAATATAGGATGTCCCTACCGTTAACAAACCACTCAAACTTATCATGAAACCCATTTGAAGCATACTTTTCCCTTCTTCAAAAGTTTGGCGTCTTGATACTTTAATATGCGATATATTTACCTTTCTTGCATAATACCAAGAAAGCAAGAAGGTTACTAAAGATGTACCAATAATTCCGGGTACAATACCATCGATTCCAAAATAATAGTATAAAGGAAGTGTTAGAAATAGACCCAAACCACTCCCAATTAAGCTAGCTTTTGCTAGATGTTGTAATTTTTGCAGGCCTTGCAAAATAACTAATTGTCCACTACTTAATTGGTTAAATAAAAGAGTAATAGAAATCCAAACAAAAGAAATAGTATAATTTTTGTTACCAAAAGTTAGCTGACTTAACCATGGGGATAAGACACTTGCTATAATAGTACCGACGATACCTGTAATCCAAACTAAGCGCCTAAAAACGCTAACTATTACTGAAATTCTTTGGCTATTTTTAGTTGTATGAGCTATAGAAACATCTTTTACTGCACTAGTACCTAACCCAAAATTTGTTATACTTCCAATAAGACCAATACTTGATGTAAGTAAACCCATAATACCCATTCCAGCAGGTCCCAATAGAACCGCCACAACTTTTGATCGAATTATGGCTATAGCAATATTAAAAATTTGAACTCCGCCAAACAAGGTAGTTGCTTTAATTACTTGGCGATAGGAGGAATATTGTTCGGTCATTATTCAGTTAAACAGTATTTTACAAGATTATTAATCTATTAGCTTATCACATTAGTATTTGAATTTAATTTGCATATAACGCCTAATATTGCATCTTATAAGTTATTATTTCATAGTAAACCGTCTGGTTTTTTTCTGTCACAATCGGACTTAATAATGATAGCAATGCATCAAAACTGTTAGCCGTAACAATTTACATTCTATACAACGATATTTCTAGCTAGATTAGTTTCAACCCTACTCCCCCTTTCACCCAAAAGGTGCCGTCAAGAGTAAATAACGTCAGCTGCTGCCTGCTTGAGTTCGTTAGCGTATTGCGCATTAATTTATTCAAGGTCGAGAATTTTAATCATAATTCAGCAAATTTTTCCCATTCCTCAAAACCAATTTTTGACCACGGCATTCCCCTATCAAAGTGTAATGGCCATGGATAATAAGATTTTCCAGTAATTCTATCTTTTATTTGGCGTACGTCTTTTTTAAAAATTGCTGGAGATCCAATTACTAGTTGATAATCACCAACATCTTTACCAACTATACTGCCAGCGCCAACTAAACAATGTTTGCCAACTTTTACTCCAGGTAGCAAAACACTAAAAACTGCGATTTGAGAATAATCTCCTATTGTTGGACCTAAACATATTTCAGATGGAGGAGTAGGGTCATTAGTAAATACTACGTACGGATAGATAAATACGAAATTTCCAATTGTTGACTTCTGTCCAATGTGTACATTGCTGTGAAGCCAACAATAATTTCCGAAAGTTACATATCCTTGTATATCTGATACTGTACCTACTCTACACATTAATCCAAATTTTGTATATTCTCTTATTGTAACCCTATGACCTGTAGAAAATCCATTACCAATTTCGCAGCCACAATAAATAATGCAGTGACTTCTAATTATTGAGTTAGATCCGATTATTGTTTTAGGATTCTCATAGTTTTCTATGTCGTGATAATAAGTATAAATTGGTTCTCCAATTATACAATCATTGGAAATAATAGTATTATCCAAAATAATGACATTATCATAAATCGTTGTGTTGTCACCAATTTTTACATTTTTACCTATTATAGCTTTTTCGCTAATAAAAACATTTCTATTATTAAATTTCATATCAACTCACTATTTTTATGGTTAGTATCTTACTTAACAGGTATAGGCCCATTCATACTCAATGTGTACTTATTACCCTCTTTATCCGTAAGGTCAAGAGAAACTATCTGACCTTTACTTGTAATATATCCTTTATGAGTTGCAGGATTTCCGTACCATATTGTAAATTTTGGGATATTCTTTGTAACAACACTACCAGCACCTATAAATGCGTTATCATCTATTTTAATACCGGCCAATAGAGTTGAATTAGCACCAATTATAACTCCATTTCCGATAATAGTTTCTATTACTAAAAAAGAATCAGATTTTGATTTTGGTAAAAGGTCATTCGTAAAAGTTGCATTAGGCCCGACAAAAACATTATTTCCAATTCTTAATCCATCCCATAATTGGACACCGGATTTAACAGTAACGCTATCCCCAATCACTACATTATTTTCAATAAAAACATTGAAATTTATATTACAATTTCTACCAATTTTTGCACTTTTAAGAATAACGCAATTTTGCCAAATTATTGTACCATCGCCAATATCTTTTGTTTGAACTTCGGATGATGGATGTATTTTAATGTTCATTTCTAAAAGACTTAAAATTATTGTACTCTCTTAAATAATCATTCTCATTGTAGATGTCTGAAGCCAATACAAGACATATAGATCCAGAAGAAAACTCCATTAATTCACGCCATATACCTGGTACAACTAGTAATCCATAATTTGGTCGGTTCAACTTAACTATTTTTTTGTTGATTCCATCGTCTAACATTACATCAAACGAACCACTTGCTGCAATAATTAATTGCTGTAACTCTTTATGACTATGACCTCCACGATCTTCTCCTCCAGGTATATCGTATAGGTAATATATACGCTTAACATCAAATGGAATATTTATATTCCCCTCAACAATGGTTATATTTCCCGCTCTATTGTGTATTTTATTCAGTGGAATTATTACGCAATCGTACACACTATTGTTCATTTTGCACATCCCTGTAATTTAGAAAGTCTTTGTAATCAATAATATAATCTTGCTCATTATAATGAGTTGAGCTAAGAACTAAAGCTAATGAATTAGTTGAAAAATTTTGCATCTGTCTCCACAAACCAGCCGGTAAATAGAGTCCGTAATATGAGCGATTAAGAGAAAATGTTTGATTGTTTTTGCCATTATCAACTAAGACATCAAAACTTCCGGATAAAGCAATAATAAATTCTTGTTGATTCTTAAAGGCGTGCCCCCCTCTTACTTGACCACCAGGTACGTCATAAATCCAGTATGTTCGCTCTATTTTAAAAGGAATATGGTTAAATTCTTCAATGAAAGATAAATTACCGCGCGGATCTTCAAATTTCGGAAGATTTATAATTTTTATTTTATCCATTTTTTTGGAATAATTAATGTTGTAGTTTATTATTTATTCCCATACCCTTGAGCATACCCATATCTGTATCTGTACGAGTATTTATAGCCATACTTATATCTGCCGTGACTCTTCTGGAATGAGGCGTGGTTAAGGATAACTCCAATATTCTTTAGCCTTTTATCTGTCGCAAGGTTATTAATAAACTGTATTGTATCCTTCTCGCTAAATCCCTCTCTCACTACAAATAGTGTTGCGTGAACATATTTGGCTAAAAGGAAAGTATCGGATACCACCCCAACGGGTGCACTATCTACAACTATATAGTCAAACTCTTTCCTGATGCTGTTAAAGAACTCCCCGGTCTTCACCTTAGAGAGCAGCTCGTTCGGGTTTGGCGGAATCGGGCCCGATTGTACCACAAAGAAGCTCGGCTCTACCTTCTCAATAAGTTCATTATAGTCTTGGATATGCCCGGCAAGGTAAGAGGAGAACCCTATCTCTCTCTTTGGTATCCCCAATGCTCTGGAAAGTTGGGGGTTTCTAAGGTCTGCACCTACCAGCAGCACCTTCTTATCCATTAAAGAGAGGCTCCTGGCTAGGTTTATTGAGATAAATGTTTTGCCCTCCTTTGGTACGGTAGAGGTTACAAGAATTACATTAAAATCTCTCTCACTGGTCATAAAGAGAATGTTGTTTCTCATTGTTCTAAACATCTCGCTTATAACAGAGTCGTCATTGGGTTTAACAACTATAGATGTCCCTCCGTTTAGCCCATCTGCCTTTACAATATCTCCAACAACACTGCTGTTGGTAAGGCTCTCCAAATCTTTCATCCCCTCTATCTTGGTCTGGAAGTAGTCAATAAAAAAGAGTATAGCTGCGGGGATAGCCATCCCAATTAAAAAGAAGATAGTTAACACTATAACTCTTCTTGGTGCTACAGGGAATGCTCCGCTGTGTGGTTTTGCTATAAGCTTGGCTTTCGGGGCAACAGCTGCCTGTGTTAGGTTTGTCTCCTCCCTCTTTTGCAAAAGATATACAAATAGATTAGATTTTACCTCTTGCTGCCTTAGAATATCTGTATAACCACGCTCAACAGTTGGGATGTTTCTCATCCTGGAGCTGGTTATTGTGTTCTCCCTCTCAAGGTCGCTTAGTGCAATTTGAGAGGCCCTTATCTCATTTGTAAGAGAGGTTATAATATTCTGGTGCATATTATTAACCTGCTGGTTCACCTGTTTAAGTGCAGGGTTATCTGCAGATGAAGAGCCCTCAATTCTTTCGCGATTTATAAGTAGGGTATTATACTCGCCAATAAGGGCAACAAGGCTTGGGTCTTTAAGCCCAAGGTTGGGAACCAGTTTATTTTTATTAACCGGGTTCTTAATAAAATCGTCAATATACTTTACAAGGTTAAGTTGAGTCTCTATCTCCATCCTGCGGGTATCGTAGGTCTCATTTTTACGAATATATGAGCCAACCTGTGTTTGGATATCCGCCACCTCAAACTCTTTACGGTAATCCTCTACCTGCCCCTCAACCTCACCCAGTTCACGGGCAATATCCTTAAGACGCTCATCAATAAATACAGATGTATTAAAGGCCACCGTGTTTTTATCCTTAACGGCATCGGCATTATACTCTGTTATTAGTGACTGAACAAAATCCTCCCCCTTTTGCCTGTTCTCTGTTCTAAGGGTAATCTCAAGTAGCGAGCTCTGTTTTGCAAAAGTGGTTACATTCAAATTGGCGATATATCCCCTTGCAACGCTTGTAGGGTTTGATATCACCACCTCAAGGGAGCCGTTCCCGTAAGCAACTCCATCTTGTGCTGCGACATAAAACTTTCCTATAGGCAGCTCTATAAAGCCGGGAAGTTTATCCAATATAACCTCTTTGCTCCTCTCATCTCCTTTTTGGGTAAATGTGGCATCTACACTATACCCCTCTCTCTTAGGGTTGAATACAAAATGAATTCTCCCCGGTATCTTATCCGGCTCCACATCCTCCATTCTTACATAGAGGGGAGATTTTTTATATAGCTCCGGGGAGTGAAACCCAAACCTGCTGGAGTAGCGGTATGTGGTGTATAGTTCAAGAGATGTTATGATTCTGGCAATAAGGTCGGGAGATTTAAATACCCCAATCTCGTTATCAATATTGCTTTTACCCATAGAGAACCCCATATCCTGCAGCAGGAACATCTCTTCGGGTGCATTCTGCTCCATTTTTATTAAAACAGATGCTTTACTCTCATATATGGGTGTTTGGGTTTTTAAGTATAGGTAGCCTGCAACCAAAAGTAGAATAACACTTATTGTAAACAGATACCATTTGGAGATAAATATAAAAACCAGTTGCCTTATGTCAATCTCTTCGCTGTTATCTTCAATTGCGGCTCTGTTGGTAATCTCTTGCTCTTTCATATTTTATTAGCGGAAAATTGTTACTAAAAGGGTGGTTATTGAGAGAAGGGTAGATATTATTGATATTGCATAGGTCTCTCCGGTTCCTATGAAGGCTGCCTTAGATTTGGTTTTATTTGGCTCTACATAAAGCACATCGTTCTGCTGCAGGTAGTAAACCTCCGGGTCCAGCATCAGCCTTGGGTTCTGGAGGTTTATTCTGGTAATGCTCTTACGGCCATTGTTATCTTCCCGAATGAGCATTACATTATCTCTTTTGCCGTAGATTGTCATATCTCCCGCCATTGCCAGGGCATCAAGAATTGTACACTGCTCGTTATCCAGGACAAACTGCCCGGGACGACTAACCTCTCCTAAAACAGATACTTTGTAGTTCTTGAACCTTACATTTACTATTGGTACTTCGGTTATATAGGCGGGGTGAATCTTATCTTTAATAAACTCCTGAGCCTCTACTCTGGTGAGTCCCATCATTTTAACTTTTCCAACTATCGGGTAATCTATGAATCCATCTTTGTCTACAATATAGGTTTGGAGAGTTGCCCCCTGGATGCTCATATAGGAGCCGCCGGTAAGTCCTACTCCGCTACCTGCATTTGATCCCAAATTGAATGGGGCGGCGGCTTCGGGAACAGTTGTGTTAACAGATATGGTCAAGACATCTTTGGCCATAATCTTGGCTTCATAGATTTTGGCATACTGCTCCAGTTCATAGAGCTGGAGCCTCTCTGCCTTTACCAGGTAGGGGATCTTTTCGGTGGAGCCGCAGGAGGCCAGGAGCAGGGTAAGGAGGGCGGCGGCGGTAAATATTTTTATTCTCATATTTCTGATTTTAAATTGTTTTTTTTGAAAATTATATGGTTAGTCTTATTTGTCATATACATATTTCGTGTAGATATTCTCGTGTGCGCCGCCGGCCTCAAGCTTTTTGTCTATCTCTTCGTACTCGCTGTTGTGGCTCTTAAATTCGGGGATAAGCATCTTTAACCTCCAAACTACATCTGTAGGTTGGGTATATTTTAGTGCAATATCTATAACTTCATTTATCTCGGGTTCAATAAAGTTGAACGGATATCTTCTAACTTTTGCAATAAGCACCTTTTTGTGATAGGTTGGGATGGTGTTCTCTTTTGTTGCAAGCAGCTCTTCAAAGAGTTTCTCCCCGGGACGCAGCCCTGTCTCTACAATTGAGATATCTTTTCCCGGAATCTTTCCGCTTAACCGTATCATCTTCTCTGCAAGTTCGTATATCCTTACCGCCTCTCCCATATCAAAGATATATATCTCTCCCCCCTTTCCGGTACAACCCGCCTCAAGTACCAGAGAGCACGCCTCCGGTATTGTCATAAAGTAGCGGGTAATCTCTTTGTGGGTTATGGTTATCGGGCCGCCACTCTCTATTTGCCTTTTGAAAAGTGGCACAACAGAGCCGTTGGAACCCAGCACATTGCCAAACCTTGTGGTCACAAATTGGGTAGGGTTGGGGTTGTTCTCCTCTAACTGTTTGTAGTAGAGAGACTGTACATAAATCTCTGCTGCTCTCTTT
>MEOF01000022.1 GCA_001769505.1 Bacteroidetes bacterium GWF2_33_38 | reverse complement strand
CGCATAATTTGCCCTAAAATAAGGGATGGGGTATTTTATGCTCATATTGAAACAGGGGAGTTATATATGAGTTTAATACCTAAATGGTAATCATTTATGAAACAAAATATTTGGATGTATGCAAATGAAATTGAACAAAAAAAGATTGCTGATTCTTTAATTGTTTTTGGTGCAGAAATCTTTAAACGAGCAAAATTTGTAAAAGAATTCTCAATGCTCAAAGAAGTCTTTTGTAAACTGAATAAGAAAGAAATTAGTCCTAATGATAAAATCGTAATAGAATTCGTAATAGAGTATATTATTGATTGTTCTAGGGTATCTATTTTCTTTGAAAATTACATGAAAGCAAAACTAATAAAACAGGACTTTTGTATTCATTTAATTGATAAAGATTACCCTAATTTTAAAAATTTAGCAAAAGAACAAAAAAAACGTCCAATTAAACTAAAAGAAATTTCTGAAATAGAGAATTTTATAATCGACAAAAACAATAACTCTATTTATCATAAAGCTATTAAAGAAACAACTATTGGTTTTAAAGAATTGACAAGTTCAATAAACTATAAATCTTGTTATCAAATTGACGATAATATTTTTTCAGTTATACAAGAAGTGTATAAATATAGAAATCGCCTTCACTTTTTCGGGAATTGTCAATTTCAATTATCAAATAATTTTTTATCAAATATCGAATTATTAAATAATTTTGTGGATAATTCTGTGAAATCTATAACAAGAAATAATAATGAATTTTCTTAAAATATTTCCATCCAGCAAGGCATAAGCTTGTGGAAAAAATTGCAATCAACAATAAGTATAAAACATTCATCATGAAAAAACACGACCTAGTATTTATCGCAATTTGCATTTTATTTTTCCTTCCATTTTTTGTTTCCGACGCAGTTTACAGCAATTACAACTTACTTAACAAAGAACATGGAATGATAATGAGTTTTGTGAAGTTTGCAATTTTGGCAACAATGGGCGAATCAATCGGACTCAGAATCCGAAATGGAGTTTACAATCAAAAAGGTTTTGGACTTATTCCTCGTGCAATCGTTTGGGGATTTTTAGGTTTAAGCATAAAATTAGCTTTTGTAATATTCGGCGTTGGAGCTCCTGCTTTTTTGGAATATATGGGCGTAAGCGGTATTAGTGAAGCTATGAAAAGCGATTTTAGCTGGATAAAATTATTAGGTGCTTTTACCATAAGTGCAACCATTAATATAATTTACGCTCCGATAATGATGACTTTTCATAAAATTACCGATACGCATATTGTTAGCAACGGAGGAACTATTGCTGGCTTATTTCGCCCCATAAAGTTTCGTGAAATATTTATGAATTTGAATTGGGACGTACAATGGAGTTTTGTTTTCAAAAAAACAATTCCATTTTTCTGGATTCCTGCACATACCATTACCTTTTTGCTTCCAGCCGAATTTCAAGTTCTCTTTGCTGCATTTTTAGGAATTGCATTGGGTGTATTGTTGGCAATTGCAAGTTTGAAAGGGAATAAGTAAATAGTTACAAGTTATGAGTTATTAAAAATAAATCTGACGGTTGCCTTTATGTATTAATCCAATATAACTCCCCATTCGGCAAGCACAAAACCTTCACGTTTAAAACTCTGCGGAAAACTTGGCTGATTTATTTCTTGCTCAACATTTGATTTGTGAATGAAATAAAAAAGTCTTAGCACATTGTCGGGAGTTTGCGAAATATTCAACTGAATTACATTATTTATGATGGTTGATTCCTGAGGGTAAATATTATAAAACTGCGATTCGTTTAATCGAGGAATCCAATATTCAGTAAAATCGGCAATTTCAGCATCGTTAAACCCATAGTTTTTCAAATCTTCGTTAAAAAACAATTGTAAATTCTCTTTCTTAATACACCAGCCCCTCTCGGTTTGCCAAACATTTGGTTGTTTGCTTTCATAAAACAAATAATCATACGCATTGTTTATCAAGCCGCTTGGCTCAACATTAACCGACCAAAAATTCCCATAAGTTGGTATAGAAGCAACTATTTGTCCTCCAATAGGAAAATCTATAGAAACCTCTAAATGTGTACTTTCTTCTGGATAAAGATAAATATTTGGCTTATACGCTACCATACAAGTATCGCATGTATTATTATTATCATCATCTTCACAGCCATCGTCGCAAGCTTGAAATTGAATCATTAACAATACTAAGATTCCAAAAGCCAAGGTTTTAAAATTTGAATTATAATTTTTCATGATTTTCGTTTTTTTATAAGATTTGATATGTATATATTTGGTTGCTCGAAGTTAAAAATATTTTTTCAAATAATATGGCAAAATTAAAGCTCGATTTGCACGAAATTTTCAATAAAAGTAAAGAACTTGAACGTTCTCTAAATGAAATTTTTCAAGAAGCCATTGATTGCAAAATCGACACTATTGAAATTATTCACGGCAAAGGAACTGGTCAATTAAAGAAGAGAGTTCTTCGTTTTCTACAACAACCCGACATAAAAAACAAATATCATAGAATTGATAAAGACAGCAAAAACTTTGGGCGATTATTTGTCTATTTTAAATTCTAAAATTCACTACATTCTTTCGTTTCCAAAAAAAAAACAAAATAATTAATAGTGTAATGTGAATAACTTATTTGAAAGGGTGTTGATTTAAGTGCATTTCTTTGGTAACATTGCTCTTTATTTTGTAAAACATGGAATCGTTAAAAGTTTTTTTCGACCTCACATATTCAACTCAAGAAACAATTCTTCTTTGGACATTTGTGTTTTTCACTCTTATTCAACTCTACTTTTATCTAGTAAAATATCTACGATTTGTTATTTTTAAGCCGAAACGATATGCCGAACATAAAGAGCCGGTTTCTGTTATAATTTGTGCAAAAAATGAAGTAGAAAATCTCAAAAAAAATCTTCATTTAATCCTTACACAAAACTATCCCGACTTTGAAGTAATTGTAGTAAACGACTGTTCGTCAGATAGCACAGAGATGTTTTTGGCTGAAATGAAAGCTAAATATTCGAATTTAAGGGTTACCACAATTATTGAAGACGAACGTTTTCCGCATGGAAAAAAATTGGCTTTAACCATAGGTATTAAGGGAGCAAAAAACGAAATTCTGCTTATGACCGATGCCGACTGTCATCCGAAAAGTCAAAATTGGATTGCTAACATTCAACGAAACTTTACTCCTGAGATTGATATTGTTTTAGGATTTGGTCGTTACTCGCAACATAGCGGTTTTGTAAATTCATTAATTCGATTCGACACATTGCTTATTGCATTACAATATTTTTCTTATGCTCTTGCACGAGTACCTTATATGGGAGTCGGAAGAAATTTAGCCTACCGTAAATCACTATTTTTTAAACACAAAGGCTTTGCTTCGCACATTAAATATTTATCGGGAGACGACGATTTATTTATTAATGAAGCTGCAACAAAAAGTAATACCGCAATTGAATTTTCACTTGATAGTCATACCATTTCAGAACCCAAAAAGACTTTGAACGAATGGTTTGTCCAAAAAAGAAGGCATCTATCAACTGGAGAAAGTTATAAATTCAAACACAAATTTTTATTAGGACTAGAATATATTAGCCGTATATTTTTCTTCCTCATGCTAATTGTGCTGATTATTACGCAAATAAATATAATTGGAATCACATTATCGATATTTCTTTTTAAAACAATTTTGCAATTAATTATCATTAAATTAGCGATGAAGCGTTTGAACGAAAAAGATTTATTACTAACTTCGCCCGCTTTTGATATTTTTCTACCACTTCTGAATTTTGGGTTAGTTATATCAAATTATTTTATATCAAAAAAGAATAGATGGAAATAAATCCTAATCATTCGGAAAACGCTCTACACGACTTCAAGCTTGTCGAAGCGGCAAAAACCGGCGACCAAAAAGCTTATGCCGAGTTGCTTGGGCGTTACCGCGATACCATTTATTTTATGCTATTGAAAATGGTAAAAAATAAAGCCGATGCCGATGATTTAACCATTGAAGCTTTCGGAAAGGCATTCAAAAACATTCAACAATATTCACCACAATTTGCGTTCAGCACTTGGTTATTTAAAATTGCCACAAATAATTGCATCGATTATTTAAGAAAAGAAAAAAATATCGCTATTCAATTTGAGCAAACCGGAGAAGAAGACATGGATCCGATGACAAATTTAAAATCGGATATTTTAAATCCCGAAGAAAAACTTATTAGATCTCAACGAAACAAACAATTAAAAGTTATTATTTCGAAACTTAAACCAAGATATCGTCAACTTGTTGAGTTAAGATATTACCAAGAATTAACGTACGAAGAAATTTCCGAAAAACTTGATTTGCCGATAGGGACAATTAAGGCAAGACTCTTCAGAGCCCGCGATCTTTTGTATAATGTGATGAAAAATACACAAGACAACATATAGGCTAAATGCATCAGATTCTGAAATATTTTCCTGCGTTAACAACTACACAAATTTCGCAGTTTGAAAAACTTTTTTCGCTTTATGAAGATTGGAACAGTAAAATAAATGTAATTTCGCGTAAAGATATTTCTCAATTGTACGAAAGGCATGTTTTACATTCGCTGGCAATTGCAAAATTTATAACATTCGCCGACAATTCTACCGTAGTTGATATTGGTACAGGAGGCGGATTTCCTGGAATACCGCTGGCTATATTTTTCCCAAATGTAAAATTTACATTGCTTGATTCGATTCGAAAAAAAATTACAGTAGTTGATGCTGTAAAAGATGAATTGAAATTAACCAATGTTACTACTTTCGTTGCAAGAGCCGAAAATGTTAATAAACAATTCGATTTTGTGGTCAGTCGAGCTGTAACTAATTTTTCCGATTTTCTTAAATTATCATCGAATTTGATTCGCCAAAAAAATAGACATGAAATTAAAAACGGAATAATTTATCTTAAAGGAGGAGACCTAGATAATGAACTTAATAATTATTTGAAAAACATTAAAATAGTTGATATATCTACTTTTTTTGACGAGGAGTTTTTCGAAACAAAAAAAATTATCTACTATTCAAAATAAATATTATTATTAAATTTTGGATTACTAAAATTAATTTCTAACTTTGCAGTCCGTTAAAAAAACAAGTAAACTTGGAATAAAATGAGTAAGAGAACATTTCAACCATCGAACAGAAAGAGAAGAAACAAACATGGTTTCAGAGAAAGAATGGCATCTGCAAATGGTCGCAGAGTATTAGCAGCTAGACGTGCAAGAGGAAGAAAAAGATTAACTGTTTCTGACGAAAAAAGACATAAATTATAATTGTAATTATATTTTAAGATTATCAAGGCTGAATTTTTTCAGCCTTTTTTTGTGCCCCTTATCGTAACTCGAAATTTTTTCCTAAATAAACTCTTCGCACTTGTTCATCGTCGGCTAAATCTTTAGCACTTCCAGCTTTCAAAATGCTTCCTTCAAACAATAAATACGCTCTGTCGGTAATCGAAAGCGTTTCGTGAACATTGTGATCTGTAATTAGAATTCCGATGTTTTTATCTTTCAGTTTTTTTACAATTTCTTGAATATCTTCAACAGCAATCGGGTCAACACCTGCGAATGGTTCATCTAAAAGTATAAACTTTGGATTTAATGCTAAAGCTCTTGCTATTTCGCATCTACGTCTCTCGCCTCCCGACAATTGAATTCCTAAACTTTTACGAACTTTATTTAATCCAAATTCTTCCATCAATTCTTCCAAGCGATTTCGCTGAAAATCTTTAGAAAAGCTTGACATTTCTAAAATCGCTTTAATATTATCTTCTACACTTAATGTCCTGAATACTGATGCTTCCTGAGCCAAATAGCCAATTCCCTTTTGAGCTCTTTTGTACATGGGCTTAGTCGTAATTTCTTCGGAATCTAAAAATATTTTTCCATCGTTTGGCTTTATTAGCCCTACAATCATATAAAAAGTTGTGGTTTTTCCTGCTCCATTTGGACCTAAAAGTCCAACAATTTCACCTTGTTCTACCTCGACAGAAACATTATTTACAACTATTCGAGAGCCATATTTTTTAACAAGATTTTCAGTATATAATTTCATCTTAAGTTTATAAAGTCAATACTCAATTAATAATTATCAATCTTCAAATTAACATATTACCAAATTATCACATTTTCAAATTAAATAATTCCTTCTTTTAAAATATCGTGAATATGAATCATACCAACATATTTATTGTTATCAACAACAATCAATTGGGTTATGTTATTGTTCTCCATCAAAATAAAAGCATCAGCAGCCAATGCGTTGGCAGATATTGTTTTCGGATTTATAGTCATAATATTCATCGCTTTAAGTCCCTGAATATTTTCGTTGTGTTGAAGCATCCGCCTTAAATCGCCATCGGTTATAATGCCAATCAATGTATTTTTTTCATCTAACACTGCTGTTGCACCCAATCGTTTTGATGAAATTTCGACAATAACATTTTTAATCGATTCGCTTGCAAAAACTTTAGGCAAATTTTTCTCTGAACACAAATCCTTAACTCGTAAATACAGTTTCTTTCCTATCGTTCCTCCTGGATGAAATTTTGCAAAATCTTTTAATGCAAAGCCTCTTAATCGCAACAAACAAACAGCAATTGCGTCACCAATAACAAGCTGAGCCGTAGTACTTGACGTTGGAACAATATTATTTGGACAAGCTTCTTTTTCTACGGTTGCCTTTACAACAATATCGACATAAGTTGCAAGATACGATTCTAAGTTCGAAACTATTCCTATTGTTTTGTTGCCGAGATTTTTAATTAAAGGTATCAGCACTTTTATTTCAGGAGAATCTCCACTTTTCGAAATCAAAATTACCAAATCATTTTTTTGAACAATTCCCAAATCGCCATGAATTGCATCAGCTGCGTGCATAAATATCGATGGAGTTCCTGTTGAATTGAAGGTTGCGACAATTTTTTGAGCAATAATCGCACTTTTTCCAATTCCTGTAATAATTACTCTTCCTTTACACTTAAAAATAGATTCAACAGATTCAACAAAAGATTCGTCAATAAATTTGACTAAATTTTGAATCGACGAAGCCTCTGTAATTACCGTTCCTATTGCCGTTTCACGAATTAGTTTTTTATTTTCCAATTTTTAACATTTTTTTAGTGTAAAAAGTCTTTTTTCAATAAAAAATTTATTGTAGATTTAGTATCACAAATGTATTCAATTTTTTTATTACTATTTACTCGAAATATACAAGCATTTTAAAAGTTTGATTTATCAGTAAATATTTTATTTGTTTAGAAAGAGATTTTAAAATATGAACGTAAAAACCAGAGATTCGCTCCCAGATTTATTAAAAAAACATTTCGGATTCGACAGCTTCAAAGGAAATCAAGAAGCAATCATTAATAATGTGCTTGACGGCAATGACAGTTTTGTTTTAATGCCCACAGGCGGAGGAAAATCCTTATGCTACCAATTACCAGCATTAATTCAAGAAGGAACAGCCATAATTATTTCGCCTCTAATAGCCTTGATGAAAAATCAAGTTGACGCTATGCGTGGATTCAGTATGGAAGAAGGCATTGCACACTTTTTAAATTCGTCATTATCAAAAATTGAAATAGCAAAAGTAAAAAGCGACATAATTGCAAAAAAAACAAAATTATTGTACGTTGCCCCCGAATCATTGACAAAAGACGAAAATGTTGAATTTTTAAAAAAAGTTAGTGTTTCGTTTTATGCTATTGACGAAGCTCATTGTATTTCTGAATGGGGACACGATTTTAGACCTGAATACCGAAGAATTCGCCCGATAGTAAATGAAATTGGACGAGCTCCAATCATTGCACTTACAGCCACAGCAACGCCAAAAGTTCAGCATGATATACAAAAAAACTTAAACATGCTCGAGGCAAAGGTTTATAAATCATCGTTTAATCGTCCAAATCTTTATTACGAGGTAAAACCAAAAGTTAACACCGAAAAAGAAATTATAAAATATATTAAACAAAACGAAGGGAAATCTGGAATTATATATTGTTTAAGTCGAAAAAAAGTCGAGGAGTTATCAATGGCTCTCGAAGTTAACGGCATTAAATCCTTACCCTATCATGCGGGCATGGACTCAGCAACTCGAACTGGAAATCAAGACAAATTTTTGATGGAAGATGTTGATGTTATTGTAGCAACCATTGCCTTCGGTATGGGAATCGACAAACCAGATGTCAGATTTGTTATTCACTACGATATCCCTAAAAGTTTAGAGGGTTACTACCAAGAAACCGGTCGAGCCGGAAGAGATGGAGGCGAGGGACAATGCATTACGTTCTACAGCTATAACGATATTCAAAAGCTCGAAAAATTCATGCAAGGAAAACCGGTAGCCGAGCAAGAAATAGGCAAACAACTATTGCTTGAAACCGTTGCCTATGCTGAATCTTCAATTTGTCGAAGGAAACAACTTTTACACTATTTCGGAGAAACCTATTTCGAAGAAAATTGTGGTGCTTGCGACAATTGCTTAAATCCTAAACAACAAATCGAAGCTAAAGAAGAAGTTACAATTGCTCTTGAAACTATTTTACAAATCAAAGAAAAATTCAAAGCTGACCATGTTGCAAGTATTATTGCAGGAAAAGCAACTTCTGCAATCAAATCTTATAAACACGACAGAGTTGCTAATTTTGGGATAGGAAAAGATAAAAAATTAAATTTTTGGAGTGCGGTAATTCGTCAAGCATTGATTGATAAATTATTATCGAAAGATATTGAAAATTACGGTTTGCTTAAACTTACAGACGAAGGTCATAAATTTTTAGAAAATCCACGTTCGTTTAAAATTACACGAGATCACGAATACGAAGGCTCTGACGATGACGACAAATCTGCACCACCTTCAGGAGGCTCAGGCGGTGGCGACACTACTTTGTTCAGCATGCTGAAAGACTTACGAAAAGATTTATCGAAAAGATTAGGCTTACCTCCATTTGTTATCTTTCAAGACCCATCGCTCGAAGATATGTCAATTCAATATCCGATTACAATCGACGAAATGAAAAATATCGCTGGTGTTGGAACTGGAAAGGCCGAAAAATATGGAAAAGAATTTGTTGATTTAATCAAAAAATATGTCGAAGAAAATGAAATAGAACGACCTCAAGACATGGTTGTTCGCTCAATCCCTTCGAAATCAGGAATAAAGGTTTCAATCATTCAAAGCATTGACCGAAAAATGCCCCTTGACGATATAGCTGATGCCAAAGGAATTGAATTTAGAGAACTTATTCACGAAATTGAGTCAATCGTTTATTCAGGAACTAAAATAAATATCAATTACTATATCGACGAAGTTATTGATCTAGACAAACAAGAAGAAATTTACGAATATTTTAGCGAAGCCGATACCGACGAAATTCCAGCGGCTCTTCTCGAACTTGGCGAAGATGTGTTTAGCGAAGAAGAAATTCGACTTGTTAGAATTAAGTTTATCTCGGAAATTGGAAACTAATGAACGAAATTGTACTAAATATTCAAGAATTACGAAAAAGTTATGGAAAAATAACCGCTCTTGATTCATTATCGCTTACAATCAATAAAGGGAGCGTTTACGGAATATTAGGTCCCAATGGTAGTGGAAAAACAACCACGCTTTCAATATTAATGGAGATTATAAAACAAGACTCTGGACAATTTCAATGGTTCAATGAAGAAAATATTGAAAAAGCCAAACATAAAATCGGAGCACTTATTGAATCTCCAGGTTTTTACCCATACTTGAGCGTTGAGAAAAACTTAAAAGTTGTAACAGCTATTAAAAACATTCCAGAATCAGATATAAGCCGAGTTTTAAACATTGTAAACTTAGAAAAACGTCGAAAAAGCAGATACGACACGCTTTCATATGGCATGAAACAACGATTATCATTAGCATCAATCTTACTTGGCGACCCCGATGTTTTAGTTCTTGACGAACCTACCAACGGACTTGATCCTGAAGGGATAGCCGAAATAAGAAACATCATACTTCAGGAAGCGAAAAAAAATAAAACAATTATTCTTGCCAGTCACATTTTAGATGAAGTTGAAAAAGTCTGTTCGCATGTTGCAGTGCTGAAATCGGGGAAATTAATTGCAAATGGAAAAGTTCGTGATTTGCTTACAAAAGACGATTTAATTGTTGTTTCAACTGACAGATTAAGTGAATTTTACGAATTTATAGCTAGAGAAGGTGTTTGTAAAACAATAAACAAAAAAGATTACGAAATAGAACTCCGTTTGAACGAAAATTTTTCGACTATGAATTTGAACGAACTTGCGTTAAAAAACGGATATATTTTTTCCAAACTAGAAGTAAAAAAACAAAGTTTAGAAAGTCAGTTTTTAGAATTAGTAAAATAAAAAAACAT
Source organism: Bacteroidetes bacterium GWF2_33_38 (assembly GCA_001769505.1). Lineage (GTDB taxonomy): Bacteria > Bacteroidota > Bacteroidia > Bacteroidales > GWF2-33-38 > GWF2-33-38. The sequence continues at coordinate 46,149 of MEOF01000022.1, read as the reverse complement.
GCTAAGACTTCTCAAAATAGAATTGCAAAAATATTTATCGTACACAAATTTTTGGGTCATCATTGGCTTACATTCATCGCTATTTATTTTATCGCTATTTATTGGTAGTCAAATAAATATTGATATTCCGGGGCTTGATTTTACAACATTTGTTCAATTTCCAACCATCTGGAATACGGTTAGCTGGATTGCCAGTTGGTTTAATCTGCTTCTCGCCATTTTACTTATTGCATTTATAGGGAACGAATATTCATTCAAAACATTTCGACAAAATGTTATTGACGGACTTTCTCGTTCAGAACTCATTATTTCAAAATTATTGGTAATCATCGTATTATCAATTTATTGTTTTGTGCTTGTTTCTATAGTTACAATAGCAATGGGATTAATATTATCGACCCATTATGATTTCTCGATAATTTTTTCAAATGCGGGAATTATGTTTGTCTATTTTATTCAAACAATTGCATACATGACTTTCGGAATGTTTTTGGCAATTTTGGTTAAAAATACAGCCTTAAGCATAGTGTTTTATTTCTTGTATTTTTTCCCGATTGAACCTATTGTTCGCAATCTATTTCCCGACCAAATTGGAATGTTTTTCCCCATGAAAGTAATTTCGAATCTCACGCCAGCCCCTGAAATTTTTAATTTTACAGGTCAAGCACAATTTCAAACCACCATTAATGGACAAATACAACAGCAAATGCCAACTCAGCTCCCTGTTGAAGACGCATCAATGACGTTAAATTTGATTGTTGCTATTGCTTACATTCTTATTTTTTCGTACGGAAGTTATTTTGTAATGAAAAGAAAAAGTTTGTAGTCGAGTTTCGTTGATTTCTTAAAATTTGTTAAATTTCGGTATGCCTTTTGTTTTTGTTGCTTCATTATAAATCTTTAAAACAAAAACATTATGGAAAAGAAAAAATCAGACGAAAAAAATCTTGAAAAAAAACGCACGTTATTTTTTCAAATTGGGTTGGCAACAACACTTAGCATTTGCCTTTTGGCATTTGAATGGAAAAGCCCAATCGACAAGGGAATTTATATTGGCGAAAACACAACTGTTTTTGAAACACTGGAGCTTCCGCCCATTACATTTCCCGAAAAGCCAAAACCGCCTGAACCTCTCAAAAAAACAGAAGTTCTTATTATCAAAAAAGATGATACTGAGATTAAAAACGAAGCAGTTATTGCAACTTCCGAAGCAAACGGAAATACGGTTGTAAAAATAGATTCATCATTGTTTCGAATTCATAATGAACCCGAAATTATTGAAACAATAGACTTTGTAATTTGTCAAGATAAACCTGAATTCCCAGGAGGAATGGATAAGTTGCCAAAATTTATTGCGGACAATTTTGAAATGCCTAGAGAAATAAGAGGCATGCATATTGTTGGTAAAACCTTTGTGGTTTTCACAATTGATGAATTTGGAAACGTAATAGATGCAAGTATTCATTATGGTTTAGACCCTTACATTGATAAAGAAGCGTTGAAAGTAGTAAACAAAATGCCAAAATGGAAACCGGGAAAACAAGTTGGGAAACCAGTTAGAGTGAAGTACATTTTGCCAATTAAAATTCAATAAACATATCAAGGCTTACATAAAAAATCCTGCTAAATTTGTTAGTGGGATTTTTTATTTCTGAATAATCATACTTTTCGCATAAATTTTCTTATTTTCATTGCTCAAAAAGTGTAGTTATGAACTTAAAATTTTTATGCCTTAGCTTTCTTTTTATTCTGAGCAATGTGTTTTTATTTGCTCAATCGAAAATAAAGGAACTTGGTGTTCCAAATATTGAGGTTTACAATGAGTATATCATATTTTCGAGTGTTACACAAGGTGAAAATGGTTTGTTTTACTTTTTAGAAGATGAAGAAGAAGATGGAGTTCTCTATGAATTTGATGGACAAAAAAAAAGAGTTGTATTTAAGGATGAAAAAATAACTTTCCGAAAACTTCTTAATTATTTTGAAAATAAAGTTTTTATTGGAGCTCACAATAATTTTGGATACCTCGATTTTGATCATTCAGGAAATGCAACATACAAGAGTCTGAGTGATATGAATGGAATCAATATTAATATTGATTCCAAATTGGTCAATATTATCCTCGTCAACGATACAATTTATTTTATTTACAGTAAAGAAGTTTTTGCTTATTCTGTAATGTCAAATTCTATCGAAAAAATTTTAATTCCTGAAAAAAATGAAGTCCAAGCGACAGGAAAGGCTCTAGATAAAATATGGATAAGTTTAAACAATAATGACTTGTTTTCAATTAACAATTCAAGCTTAACTAAAATTAAAAAATTAAAAAACGAAGCCGTACTTGGGATATTCGAATTCAATAAATTAATTACATTTATTTACAGAAATAATATTTCGTTTTTTAATACTGAATGCTCAGATTCGTCTACTTCATTTGAAATCAATGATATTCTCCGCAATAATAAAGCCACCTCTTTTTGCAAGATAAATGAAAAATATATAGCTGTTGGAATATTTGAAAAAGGCTTATATATTATTGATAATAATCTTAAAATCGTTCGACATTTTGATATTAATAGTGGATTACCAGATAATCTAATATTGGAAATAGCCAATGATAATCAAGGGGGTTTATGGGTGAGTACAGCTTCGGCAATGTGCAGAATAGATATTTTTTCACCATTCACTTTTATTAATAACTTTTCGGGGGTTGATAATGGGTTAATGGTGTGGTCTGAAATGATAAATGATAGTACTATTCTATTTTCACTAACGACAGGATTATACAGAATCACAAATAATGTAATTGAAAAAATTGAAGGAGGTGACGGCTTTTTTTATAGTTATATAAAAAATAACAATCAAGTATATCTAACAAACTATTACGGAGTTTACATACTGAAAGAGAATAAACTTGAAAAAGTTATGACAACAATTCTTGCAAATCTTATTCCGGCGAATAAGAACGGGTTTTTTATCTCTTCAGACGATGGTATTTTTGAATTAAATCCAACAAACGACTTTTACAAAGCAAGAAAAATATCAAATCAAAAAACCGAAATCTTACCACTAAACTATTTCGTCGATACGTTTTATTATGTTTGGCAAATCGAAGGAAATAACGTCTGTAGATATAATTTTAACACCGAGTCTGAAAATTTCTTAAAGAAGGACACCATTGATTCATTAAAGTGGGTAAAAATAATTACAAAAATTAATAATAAAATTGTGCTTTATGATGAAATGAAAGCTGTAATTTTTAATAACAAAAATTTAAGATTTGAGCCATATAAACAATTTGAAAATTTAAAAATAAGAAAAATCTCAGCGGGCAAAAGCAATGATTTATTATTTGTTTTTGAAAATGACGATATTGTATACGAAAACAATGGGAAGAGTATTTCGAAACCATTCAAAAAATTTAAATCCAAAACTTACTCTGGAGTTTTTGAACCCCTAAGTAAAAATAATATTATTATCGGATTCCCAAGTGAATTTGTACATTATGATTCCGAAATGCTCGACAACTCTGATTTGTTTTATAAAACAATAATCAGAAACATATCTATCACAAACAATAGTAAAGATTCAACAATTTTTAAAGGAAATTTTATTGAATGTAAATTCAATGAGCCATTGCAAATCGAATTTCAATTTAACAATATAACTTTTGAGTACTCAGGTGTTTTTTTCGAAAATCAAGACAGCATTGTATATTCGGCGAAATTAGAAGGAATGACCAAAAATTGGTCAGAATGGGCATCAACATCAATTAAAGAGTACACAAACCTACCCGAAGGCGATTATGTATTCAGAGTGAAGTCGAAGAATATTTACGATACCGAAAGCAATATTGATGAATTTGCTTTTACTATTTTGCCTCCATGGTACAGAACGTGGTGGGCATACGCCATTTTTGTAATGTTGGGTATTCTCTTATTTTACGCTACATTAAAACTAAACTCGCAACGATTAGTTGCTGCAAAAAAACGATTAGAAAAAATTGTAAAAGATCGGACAGCAGAAATCGAACAACAAAAAGAAGAAATAGAAACACAACGCGATATGCTTGTTGATGCGAACGCTGAACTCGAAAAGTTATCAATTGTAGCCAGCGAAACCGACAACTCTGTTACCATTGCCGATGAGCAAGGAATTATTGAATGGGTTAACGATGGTTTTACTCGTTTGTTGGGCTATACAAAAGATGAATTTATTGATACATTCGGAGCAAGTATGATATCCAGTGGCTCGTCGGAATCATTTCACGAAAAATTTTTAGAATGCGTGGAACGAAAAACATCTGTAATATACGAAAGTAAGCTAAAAACAAAATCAGGAGTCGAAATTTGGGCACAAAGGACTTTAACACCAATCTTTGATAAAGCCGAAAATTTAAAAAAACTGATTGCCATTGATTCTGACATTTCTTTAATCAAAAAAGCACAAGAAGAAATTGCTGCAAAAAATAAACAAATTACCGACAGCATAAATTACGCACAATACATACAGCGAGCCATATTGCCATCAAATCAAATGGTTAAAAACAACTTGCCAAATTCATTTATTTTCTTCAAGCCTAAAGATGTCGTAAGTGGTGATTTTTATTGGTTTTCGCAAAAAAACGATACGACTTATATCGCCTTAGCCGACGCAACCGGACACGGTGTTCCTGGTGCGTTTATGTCGATGATTGGCACAACCTTGCTAAACGATATTGTAAATAAATCTAATACCGAAAATCCAAGCGAAATTCTACACAAACTTAACAAAGGAGTTGTTGATATATTAAGCCATGGCATCGAAAATGATGATGAGATAAGTGACGGAATGGACATCTCGCTATGTAAAATAGATAAAACTAAGAATAAAATAACTATTTCATTGGCAAATCATTACGCTTATATTGTCAGAAATAGCACACTCGAAGTTCTTGAAGGAGATATTTTTTCCATTGGTGGTTTTTGGGCAAAAAATCCAACTGTAGAATTTACAAACATAGAATTAAATTACACCGAAATAGATGCTTTATATATGTTTTCAGACGGATTTAGAGACCAACCCAACGAGAAGAAAGAAAAATATAAAGATTCACGATTCAAATTGCTTGTTGAGTCACTTATTCCTCTAGAAATAAGCGAACAACAACACAAACTTGAGCAAGAACTTAAGGTTTGGAAAGGAAAAGCCGAGCAAATTGATGATATTTTGGTAATTGGTATTAAATTCTGAAAACGAAAGTTTTTAGCAAAATAAATGTTCATTAAACCTATTTTTTGTAACTTAGCGGTTTAAATTTCGCTTAGAAACTATGATTTTTGATATTTTAATTACTTTTTTACTCGTTTTTCTTAATGGATTTTTTGTTGCCGCAGAGTTTGCAATTGTAAAAGTTAGAGCCTCTCAACTTGAGCTTAAAGTCAAAGAAGGAAATCGATTTGCTATTCTTTCAAAAAGTATTGTTTCGCACCTCGATGGCTACCTCGCAGCTACACAACTTGGAATTACATTGGCAAGTTTGGGCTTAGGATGGATTGGCGAACCCGTAGTATCTAAAATAATTATTAAAATAATGTCTTTATTTGGCTTTGCCTCAAATCCAGAGTTAGCCCATCACATATCCTTACCTATTGCATTTGGTCTTATTACTATTTTACACATTGTATTTGGCGAACTTGCCCCAAAATCATTGGCAATTCAACGTTCCGAAAAAGTAACACTTTTCATTGCATACCCACTTCGTTTTTTCTTTATATTGTTCAAACCTGTTATTTGGTTTCTGAATAGTATTGCAAATTTAATGCTCAAGGCTATAGGAATTACACCCGTACATGGAAATGAAGTCCACAGCAGTGATGAGTTACGATATTTGGTTCAGCAAGGACAAAAAAGTGGGAAGATTGATGCCGAAGAATATAAAATAATTAAAAATGCTTTCGATTTTTCAGAACAAATCGCCAAGCAAATTATGGTTCCAAGAACTCAGGTTTTTGCAATTGATTTGAACGATTTTAACGAGTCGATGTTGAACAAAGTTATTGAAGAAAGCTATTCTCGAATACCTTGTTACGAAGATAATTTAGACAATATTGTAGGTGTTGTTTACTTAAAAGATTTTTTGATTGCATCGAGAAAAAATGCCCGAGTAAACCTCCGAAGCATTATGCGAAATATTCTTATTGTGCCCGAAACTAAAAGTATTGGAAAATTATTAAATGAATTTCAAATTAAACACCAACAAATAGCACTCGTCATAAACGAATACGGAGGAACCGAAGGCATTATTACGATGGAAGATATTTTGGAAGAATTGGTTGGCGAAATTCAAGACGAATACGATAACGAAATACCATTTGTTGAAAAAATAGGAGATAAAACGTATAGCGTTATTGCTTCAACAAAACTTGACGACATCAACGACTTATTGCCTCATCAAATCGAAAAAGACGAACAATACGAAACTCTTGCGGGTTATCTTATTCTAAAATTTGGAAGAATTCCAAATGTTAAAGAAAAAATTAAAATCGACAAATACGAATTTTCAATCATAAAAAAGAACAAAAGCACTATTGCTCTTGTTCAAATAATTGACTTAAGCGGGTCGGAATAAATTCACTCTCCGTAAATTCATCGGTTTTTGCATTATTACACCAATAACAGCAAAATTCAATGTTCTCAATTTTTAATGATTACAAGAGTAACGTATAGTGGCTACTAAATTCCATTTAGTCGTTTTTGCCAAACAGATTGAATTGATTTTCCAACCTCTGTAAATTCACTCTCCGTAAATTCATCTGTTTTTGCATTATTGCACCAATAACAGCAAAATTCAATGTTCCCAATTTTATATTCTCCATTTGGATTTGTTCTATCAATTTCTAATGATTTACCGCGAGAATTAAATCGTTTAGTATAAATTAATTCTTTCGGGTTAGTTTTTTATATTCGCTTTCTTTAATCAATACTTCGTTAATATTTTATATTGACTTGATAATCAGAACTTTGGCGAAGTTGCCTTGATTTATCTATATCGTTGTTTAATAGACATTTACAGTTTTTATCAAAAATAACTTTATCAAAGTTGACCGAAGTATTATTTAATATGACAATAAAAAATTATAGTTCATACATGTTAAATAAAGTATATTTTTGTAAATAAAACCTGTCAAAAATGAACAAAAAACGAAAAAGGAAGTATAGCTCTAAGTTAAACGCTAAAGTAGCTATTGAAGAAATCAGCAAGAATAAAAAAGCACTAATAGAAACAAGTCCTGATTTAATTTTTGTACACGATATAAATGGTATTTTTTTAGAATTTTATTCACAAGATGAGACTCTTTTATATTTAAAACCAGAACAATTTATTGGGAAAAAAATATCCGATATTTTCCCTCAAAAAATAGCGGAAAAGTTAAATTTTTATATTGAAAAAACAATTTCAACAAATGAATTGCAAATTGTTGAATATGAACTTCCGATTCCTTATACAAACGATACAAAAATATTTGAAGCAAGAATAAAAAAGTTTGGAGAAGATAAAATAATATCAATTATTCGGGATATTACCGACAGAAAACTAAGCGAATTAGCCTTAGAAAAAAAAGAAGCTCGATTTCGTTTAATTTCAGAAAATATTTTCGACGTTATATGGGTGTTAGATTTGGAGGGAAATAGGATTTATGTTACGCCTTCTATCGAACAATTTATTGGATTTACCACCGAGGAATATTTGCATCAAAATATCGATAACCGTTTTACAAAGGAATCAACAGAAGTATTTAAAAATGAATTATCAAAAATTCTAAATAATAAAACTGAGAAATATTTTGCAAAATTTGAGTTAGAATATTTATGTAAAAATGGGTTAACAAAATGGGGAGAAATCATTCTGAGCCCCAGTTATGATGGAAATAATAAATTAGTTGAACTTCAGGGCGTTACTCGCGATATATCAGAGCGAAAACAACACGAAAATACGCTACAGCAAAGTGAATTTAAATTTAGAAATATTTTTAATTCAAGTTCCGATGGTATTATAATTATAGATAAGAATTATACCATTTTAAATGTAAACGAAACATTATTAAAGATACTCGATTACAAATTAGAAGATGGGCTTGGCAAACATATTTTTGAGTTTGTAGATAAAAAATACATTCCTCTTTTAACTGAAAGAGCCCAACAATTATTTTCCAAAAATGAAATAGAATCAATTGAAGTTGAAATAATTTCAAAAAGCAAAAAAAATATTCATGTTGAACTAAAATCTAAATTAACGAAATATGAAAACGAAAATGCAGTTTTAGTAATTGTTCGCGATATTTCGGAACGAAAATCTTTCGAAAGACAAATACTTCGCAACGTAATTGAAACCGAAGAAAAAGAACGAATGCACTTTTCGCAAGAACTTCACGATGGAATTGGTCCTTTACTTTCGGCAACTAAAATGTATGTGCAGTGGCTTGGAATGCCAAATGCAAAGCTCGACAAATCTGAAATCCTGAAAGATATAGAAAAACTTATTGACGAATCGGCTCGAACAGTTCGTGAAATATCATTCAAATTAAGTCCACACGTTTTGCAAAACTATGGTTTGGTTGATGCAACAAAAACCTATGCCGAAAAAATTAAAGAAACATCAGAGATTGAAATAGAAATTGTTTCCAAAAAAATTGAACGCTTCGACAAAAATGCCGAAACCATTGCATACAGAGTGATATGCGAATGTATAAACAATACATTAAAACACGCACAAGCATCTAAAATTTCAATAAATATTCAACCCGAAAATGAATTTTTAAAAGTACAATATTCTGATAATGGAAAAGGATTCGATGTAAATGAAACACTTTCAAAACACCCTGGAATAGGATTGCTAAATATGCAAAGTAGAATAAAATCGATAAATGGTTTTATGGAAATTAAAAGCACACTCGAAAAAGGAACTATCATTATTTTTAATTTGAAAATGCACAAAAATATGATGTAATTTTGAAAAGTGAAAAAATGAAGAGTGCAGAACTGGCTGTCATTTCGAAATGAGCGATAGCGATTGAGAAATCTATAGGAATTTGATTAATATAGATTTCTCACAAGAAATTCGAAATGACAACTTAATAAATTTCATTTCAACCAATAAACCTATCAACTATTTTATAAAAATGATAAAAATAATAATAGCCGACGACCACCGAATGTTTCGCGAAAGTCTTTGTAAAATATTGACTTTTGAAAATGTTGCCGAAGTAATTGCCGAAGCATCAACTGGAATTGAGCTTTTGAAATTATTAGACAAACATACGCCAGATATTATTCTAATGGATATTTCGATGCCCGAAATGGACGGAATTGAAGCAACCAAAAAAGCAATTGAAAAGCAACCAAATGTTAAAGTATTAACGCTTTCATCGTTTGGCGACGAAAACTATTATTACAATATGTTAGAAGCTGGAGCAAAAGGTTTTGTGCTAAAAAATGCCGGAATTTTAGAATTAAAAAATGCAATTCTCGAAGTTTCAAAAGGTGGTAATTGGTTTTCAGCAGAATTAATTCAAAAAGTAATTACAAAATTCAATTCTAAGCCAACAAAAAAATCTTCAAATTTATCTGAACGAGAAACAGAAATAATTAAACTTATTTGTGAAAGTTTTACAAATGAACAAATTGCGGAAAAGTTAAATATTAGTTTTGATACAGTAAAATGGCATAGAGCTAACATAATGACAAAAACAAATTGTTCAAACTCTGTTAGTTTAGTTTTGTACTCAATAAAAAATAAAATTATTGATATTTAAGCAAATTAAGTACTTTTAATGCAAATCATCATTCAATCAGTATTTTAACTACATTTACTTCATAAAAACCCACCCTTTAAGGTGGGTTTTCCGTTATATGTATTTGGCAAAAAACCATACTATCAGTTATAATTTAGCCCTTTTCTTTGCAATAACTTAGTATGATAAAAAACTGAATTAATAACTTATTAAAAATATAACACTTATTTCTGTGAAAGAAATCATATATTTCAATAATTCGGCCACAAGCTATCCAAAACCTACTCAAGTAATAAAGACAATTACTGAATTTCTTTGTGCTATTCCATGTCAAACAGATCGTGGTGATTTTAAAAGTAATAGTGGAGATATAATATTTGAAACTCGAAAACTAATTGCTAATTTCATTCATTCTCCTCAACACCAAAATATCATTTTTACATCTGGAGCCACAGAAGCCTTGAATCTAGCAATCTTTGGAATTGATTATAATCAGTCTCATATTATAACATCTTCTACAGAACATAATTCAGTATTGCGACCATTAAAAACTTTAGAAAAAGAAAATAAAATACGACTAACTATTATTCCCTGTGATGAGAATGGCTTTGTTAATCCAGAAGATATTGAAAGTGAAATAAAATCTGACACTAAAGTAATTATTATCAATCATTGTTCAAATGTGACAGGAACGGTGCAGGATATTAAAAAAATATCTGAAATAGCACATAAGAATAATTGTCTGTTTATTGTTGATGCCTCACAATCAATAGGAGCTATTGAAATAGATGTAATAGAAAATGATATTGATATACTTTGTTTCACGGGTCACAAAAACCTATTTGGATTACAAGGAATAGGTGGCTTGTACATTAAAGACGGTTTAAGGTTAAAACCATTAAAAGTTGGTGGCACTGGTGTGCGTAGCGACTATTTATTTCAACCTGAAAACATTCCAATGTATTATGAAGCGGGTACGCCAAACGTTATAGGAATTTTATCTATGAAAATTGGATTGGATTTTATTTTGTTTACAGGGATTGAGAAAATTGCAAATAAAAAAAACAAATTGTATGAAAGACTTATTTGTGGGCTAGAAAAATTTCCTGAAATAATATTGTATGGGGTAAACAAAAAAAATACTCACTTATCGGTTTTAGCATTTAATATAAAAAATGTTTCGCCAGCAGATGTTTCCTATATTCTCCAACATTCATTTAATATCATTACCAGATCGGGATTGCATTGTGCCCCGTTAATTCACCAGGATATTAAAAGTATGCCAGAAGGAAATGTTCGAGTAAGCTTATCATATTTTAATACGTTTGAGGAAATAGATATATTCATAGCAACTATTAAACAGATTATTTCTGAATTGAACAAATGAAAATTATTGAAATAAAAAATATTGAAGATTGTTTTGATGGTTCTTTTATAAAAGAATTATTTCTTGATGAACAAATTACGAAAGAATACATCCTTTTATTAAAAGAAAAAGGGGAGCTTAAATATTACCCTACATTTGCCCGACCGTTTTTCAGTTTTGAAATAGAAGACGTAATGAATATAAAAGGCGTTGAGGGAAATTATTCTATCAGAATATGGATGAAAAATGAAAAAGCTATTGAAATATTTCAAAACTTATGAGAAAGAAAGGAGGTTTCTATTAACAGCATTGCAATTAGAAATAATTATTCACTTAAATATTAAATAATATGGCTCAACAACTAAAAAGCTTGTTTGATCAAGCAAAAGCACTTGGTGGCTTTAAAGCGGAAATGCGATTGGTTATATTAACGAGAATTACTCGAGTTAATGCCGAAACCATGCCCGATTCTCAGGAAGTATTTAATCTACTACAAAGAGCATTAAATGAAGTTAAAAAAGAATATGTAAAATATTAATTAAACTATTTATATTATGGCAAATTTAGAAAAAATACAACTAGTACTAGATCATAAGTTCGATCAGAAAACAGGTAGACATTTTATTAATGACACTCAAATAGTTTTCCACTGTCATCATTTTACCACACTATACACACAACTTGCCATTGATGCAGGAAAAACAGCATTATTGGCAAATGTGGCAGAAGAAAATTTTTTAAAAATTTTAACAGATTATTACAAACAGCATGGTATTGAAAGTCTCGACGATAAAATTGAAATTGCTTGTCAGTATTACAGTGCAATAGGTCTTGGAACTCTTGAAGTGTGTTTTATTGGAAAATATTCGGGCGAGGTAAAATCTGCAAATTCTCATATTGAAATGGGTTGGATTAAAAAATGGAGCAAATATGACAAATCCGTAAACTATATTGGCTGTGGTTATGTGGCAGCAATGTTTAGTGCAATTTTTGACAATCCGTTAAACTCTTTTCATGTAGAAGAAACAAAAAGTATTGTCAAAGGAGATGAATATACAATGTTTAAAGTAGTAAAAAACTAATAATAGGAGACACAATTATGGCTATAAATAGAGAAAAAATAATAGAAGACATGTCAAAAATTCAGGTGGTAGGCGATAAAAACGGTATCATTGATGGTTTTGGCGTTTTTGTAAATCAGTTACCTAGTGATTTCTGGATTGGATTTTCTGAAAAACTTGTAGGCAGCGTTGATAATGAAATTATTGATGCTACAGAAGCTCTTCTTGTTAATGCAGCTCAAGAATGCGGATATCATACTGGGTACGGTATTATCACCTGTGAAGAATGGAAAGCAGTTGTTCAACCCATGGTTGAAAATGTAGAAGATGTATTGCATGGTGCTTTTGCAATACTAACAGCATGGGGATGGGCAAATTCGGAAATTGTAGAATTGATTCCTGGTGAAAAATTAGTGGTTCGTGCTCATGATTATTACGAAGCAGATGTTGTGATGAAAGGAAAATCGTCTATGTTTAAAGCTTATATGGTAAAAGGAATTTGTGCCGCATTTATGGCACTTGCATATTCTGGAGAATACTCAGTAAAAGGCGAAAAAGTCAACGATTTTACCTGCAAACAGACAAAAGGAATAGAATGCGGTGATGCTTATGGAGAATTTATTGTATTGAAAGCTTAATGCTTTTAAATTTAAAACAATACAAATATAATACGCAAACTGATTATTGAGTTAATCAGAAAGTGGGGTTTATGAACAACCCCATTTTTTTTACAAATGGACACGAAGTATTTTTATTCTGAAGTTGTTCGTAACAATGGTTCGTTCATTTTTATATTACATTGATAATCAGAACTTTGGCAAAGTTATTCAAGATTAATTATGTCGTTGATTATTAAATGTTTACGAATTTGACAAAATCAACTTTGCCAAAGTTGACCGAAGTATTGTCGTAAAGAAACTATTGTTATTGCAGGCGTTATCAATATATCAAACCTTAATCCTGTAGTTGTTCCAGTTGGAGAGGGTAGAAGTAATATTAAATAAAATGAGGCAAAAAACAATTTCAATATTTGTATGCTTTTTTATTGTAATGGAAAAACCCACCTTAAAGGGTGGGTTTTTCCATTACAAACAGTGGCGAAAACTATCTCTTTTCTGTATTTCTTCCATTATATAATATAGTTCAATCTGATATAACTTTGAACTATGGAAGAAACGAAAAACATCATAAACAAAATCAAAATAATTTTGGTTGACGACAGTGAGGCTTTTCGTATTTGTATGAAACGTTTTTTAGAAGCCGAATTCAATGCAGAAATAATTGGAGAAGCAGCTAACGGAATTGAATTTTTAAAACTCAAAAATATTTTTTATGTAGATGTTGTTTTGATGGATTTAATGATGCCAGAAAAAGGAGGATATGAAACAACTTTTGAGGCAACTTCAAAATATCAAAATGTGAAAATTATTGCAGTAACCAATCAATATGAAATAGCATATTTGAATGAAATATTAGAAGCGGGTTTTAAAGCCTGTGTTTTTAAAAATAATTTTTTTAATGAAATAATTCCAACAATTAATAAAGTAATGAATGGTGAATATTATGTACCAGATACAATAAAAATATAATGAATTTACAATCATAAGTATATTATTAAAAAACGAATATTTAAATCAGAAGGAATAATAACTTAATAATAACGATTATGGAAACGAACTCATATCTGTCATTTACATTAGCACATGAAACATATGCAGCTCATGTTATAAATGTTCTAAATATTTTAGAAATGACACAAATAACAAAAGTTCCACAAGCTCCAAATTATATGCTTGGGGTTATAAACTTAAGAGGAACTGTGCTTCCAGTAATCGATACTCGAATGAAAATGGGAATTGAACAAACTGAAATTTCGAAAGATACTTGTATAATTGTTTTAGAAATTAATGTTGATAATGAAAAAATATTTATTGGAAGTGTTGTTGATTCAGTTAAAGAAGTGCTTGAAATTGAACAACAAGAAATTTTACCTCCTCCAAATATTGGAAATAAATTTAAATCCGATTTCATAACTGGAATGTATAAAAAGGGCGAAGGATTTATTATGATTGTGAATATGAATAATATTTTTTCAGAAATAGAATTAGGAGAATTAGTTTCAATTAGCAATTAGTAATGTTCAATTAGTAATTAACAATTAAAAAAATAACAATTAAAATACTGAACGGGCTGTCATCCTATGTTTGTGTAAGGAAACAAAATTAGTAATTTTAGAATAAAAAGGACAAGAGAAAGGAACAAGATTATGTGCTGATTCATTCCGAGGGAAGTATAACGACGAGGAATCTAAAAAACAGATTTCTCACGGGAAGTTCGAAATGACAATAAAGAAAATAAAACATCAATCTAAAAATTAAGACGATGAAAAATCTAAAAATTTCCTCAAAGCTTATAATTTTAGTTATGATTCTATCTTCAATTATAATATTTATTGGTATTTATGGAATTACCAATTTAAGTACAATAAACGATGGAACTACCACAATGTACAAAGATAGAGTAATTCCATTAAAACAACTAAAAGTGGTTTCTGATGCTTATGCTGTAAATATTGTTGATGCTTCGCATAAAGCTCGAAATGGTAATTTTACTTGGTCAGAAGCTGTTGAAAATTACAAAAATGCAAAAACATTAATTGATGAAAATTGGGATGGATATCTTGGAACTTTAATAGAAGGAAATGAACGAAAACTTGTTGACGAAGCAATAATTATGAAAAAAGATTGTGATTTAGCTTACGAAAAAGCTTTTATTATTCTTCAAAAAAACAGAGACTCAATAGCAGTTCGTGAACTTAATGAATTTATTATTAATGATATGTATAATTATATCGACCCATTCACAGAAAAAATAGGAGAACTAATTAATGAACAATTACATATTTCGGAACAAATAAATACAAATGCAAGTATAATTTACTCTAATACTCAACGCAATTCATATATAATTATTTTAATTTCCATTTTAATAGCTTCTATATTAGCATATTATATAATTTCCAATATTAACAAAGCATTAAAAGAGGCAAATTCAATTGTAGATAGTTTAGCAATTGGAGATTTAACAATTGAAATAAAAGTTACTAATAATGATGAAATAGGTGTTCTACTACAAAACTTAAAAAATATGACTGAAAAACTTAAAGAAGTAGTAGAATCAGTTATTTTGGGAGCCGAAAATATTTCATTTGCATCAGAACAAATGAACTCAAACTCACAAACGGTTTCACAAGGAGCAAACGAACAAGCGTCATCAACCGAAGAAGTTTCAAGTTCGATGGAACAAATGGGTTCAAATATTCAACAAAATACAGATAATGCACAACAATCTGAAAAAATCTCAAAAGATGCAACCGAAGGAATTAATAATGTTGCAATTGCTGCACAAAAAAGTCTTCAATCTGTAAAAGAAATATCTAATAAAATTACAATTATTAATGATATTGCATTTCAAACCAATATTTTAGCGTTAAATGCGGCTGTTGAAGCAGCAAGAGCAGGTGAACACGGAAGAGGTTTTGCCGTGGTTGCAGCAGAAGTTAGAAAATTAGCCGAACGGAGTAAAATTGCTGCTGATGAAATAGTTTCGTTAGCAAAAGAAAGTGTTGAAGTTACAGAGGGTGCAGGAGAATTAATGTTAAAAGTTATTCCAAATATTCAAAATACTTCTAAATTAGTTCAGGAAATTACTGCCGCAAGTATTGAAATGAATTTAGGTTCAACTCAAGTAAATAATGCTATTCAACAATTAAATCAAGTAACACAAGAAAATGCAGCAGCGTCCGAAGAAATGGCAACAACTGCAGAAGAATTAACAAGTCAAGCTGTACAATTGACTGAAATAATGACATTCTTCAAAATTGGAAATTATAAATCTAAATCAACAATAAAACAAACTTTAAAAAATCCAAATGCTCAAAGCAATTTTGGTGGAGCTAAAAAACAAGTTACTCATTTATCTAGTACAAAACCAAAATCAACTGGAATTAATTTGCACATAAAACATAAAGAAGATTACGATTTTGAAAAATTTTAAAAACCAATAATAATCCCAATACGTAGTTCAGTAGGGTTTGCTACGTTGTGGTGGACATCTGGTATTGTAATGATATCGGATGTTTTATAAGTTTAGTTAAATATTATTAACCTAATATAATTGTATTATGAAAAACATTAACAATATAAAAATAGGAACAAGACAAAATCTTTTATTAGGTGCGTCAATTGTAATTATGCTATCAATTTTAGGAACTTATATTTATAAAACCCAAAGTGCACAAATTATAGAACAAACTGATTTGAGAATATCAGAACAAGTAAATGACATGGGGAATCTCATTCAAAATCAAGTAAAAGAACGTCAAACACAAATAAAAGTATCAATTGAAGCAGCTGAGGAATTGTTGAAAAATAAAGGAAGTTTTTCACTTTCTGTTGAAAAAATTTCAATCAATGCAACTGATCAAATTTCAAAAGAAACAAAACAAGTTGAAATTCCCGAATTGATTATTGGAGGAACAAGTATTTATAATTCGACACAAATAGTTGATGAAATCACAAGTATAACAAATGCAAAAGCAACTATTTTTCAAAAAATTGATGGTGGATATCTAAGAATTTCAACAACTGTTACAAAAGAAGATGGAAGCAGAGCTGTTGGAACCTATATTTCAAATTCGTCGCCAGTAGTTCAAGCTATAGATAATGGAGAAGCATACGTTGGGCGTGCATTTGTGGTTAATGATTGGTATTTATCTGCATATCACCCGATTAAAGTTAATGGTAGTATTGAAGGGATATTGTTTGTTGGAGTTCCTGAAAAGGATATGAAAGGATTAAAAGCGTTTTTTAGTAGCAAAAAATATTTAGAAACAGGTTATCCATTTTTGGTTGATAACAAAGGTACTTTAGTAATTCATCCAAATAAAGAAGGTGAAAATTTTAAAGATGCAGAATTTTTCAAACAATTAGAAGCCTTAACTGCCGAAAGCGGAAAAACTTTTTACCCTTGGGAAGGAAGAGAAAAAGCTCAATATTCAGTTTATATTCCAGAAATTGAATCGTATGTTGCTGCATCAATTTATATTGATGAAATGATGTTGGTTTTGAATCATCTTAGAAATGTAATAATAATAGCAATTTTTATTGCAATAATTGTGATTTTATTAATCAATACTTACATAAGTAATTCTATTTCAAGTGCTGTTAAAAAAGGAGTTGCCTTTGCACAACAAATTTCAGAAGGCGATTTATCGGCAGAAATTGATATAAATCAAAAAGATGAAATCGGAATGTTGGCTGAGGCTTTGAAAAATATGTCAACAAAACTGAGAGGAATTGTTTCAGAAATTGTTACTGGAGCTGATAATATTTCATCGGCATCGGAACAATTGAGTGCAAATTCACAAACCATTTCAGAAGGAGCTATGGAACAAGCATCATCAACCGAAGAAGTTTCAAGTTCGATGGAACAAATGGGTTCAAATATTCAACAAAATACTGTCAATGCTCAACAAACCGAAAAAATTTCGCAACAAGCAGCTATCGAAATTCAAGAAAGTAGCATTGTAGTAAATCAAACTGCTGACGCAATGAAACAAATTGCAGGTAAAATTTCGATAATTACCGATATTGCATTTCAAACAAATATTTTAGCATTGAATGCTGCGGTTGAAGCTGCTCGTGCAGGCGAACACGGACGTGGTTTTGCAGTTGTTGCAGCCGAAGTTCGTAAATTAGCTGAACGAAGCCACATTGCAGCAAACGAAATTGTTCAAATTACAAAAGGAAGTGTTGAAGTTGCTGAAAAATCAGGAAAAATGTTGGCTCAAATTGTTCCAAATATTCAAAATACATCAAGATTAGTACAAGAAATTACAGCAGCGAGTTTAGAAATGAGTTCTGGTTCAAATCAAGTGAATAATGCAATTCAACAATTAAATCAAGTAACACAAGAAAATGCAGCATCAGCGGAAGAAATGGCTACAACTTCAGAAAAATTGGCAAGTCAATCACAACAATTGGTTGAAATAATATCTTTCTTTAAAATTAATAAAAACACACGTAAAGAGTCTGTTCAACAAACATTTGGAAAATCATCAAATAATTTTACAGGAAATACAAAACAAATTGCACATCAATCGGCAGCAGAAGCAAAATCAATAGGAATAAATTTGCATTTATCGAACAAAGTGGATAATGATTTTGAGAAATTTTAATTCTCAGTTTTAAACATCCTATGTTTGTTTACTTTCACTAACTAAACATGAAGATGTACAACATTTTAAATATTTTTGGAATCTTGGTATACAATCAAAATTAATGGTCGAATTATAATACGAAGTAGAAAATCGAAAAAAAATCTATCAACATAACTCTCTCCAAATCGCTTTTTGGAAGAAAAGCGATTAAGATTGAGAATACAAAAAGTAAAAAAACTAATTGAAATAGAGTAGCGAAAAGTGGCTACTAAATTCCATTTAGTCTTTTTAGCCAAACAGATTGAATTGATTTCCCAATCTCTGTAAATTCACTCTCTGTAAATTCATCTGTTTTTGCATTATTGCACCAATAACAGCAAAATTCAATGTTCCCAATTTTATATTCTCCATTTGGATTTGTTCTATCAATTTCTAATGATTTACCGCGAGAATATATTCTTTTTGTAAGGATTGTGTTTTTATTATTTAGTGTATCTATTTGATTTTCAGAAATATTACAGTACTTACAAGTTCTTTCATCATTGTCTTGCTTATAAAATATTTTAAATTTTTCGTATGGTAAGTTCTCCACAAAAAAATCGTAGTACATTTTCCGCAACTTACTTTTGACTACTTTGTTATCTTTGTCTTGTGTCCATTTATTAGTTATGATATTGTTAGCTCGTAACTGCGTCATGTTATTAAAACTTTCTTTGAACAACGTATTGGTTTCTTCACTGATTTTAAATGTGATTTTTTCTAATTCAATACTTGTCTTTTTTAGAAGTATTAGATTTTCAAAAAGCAATAACCTATATATTGCATCAAATGACCTTTCTTTAAGACTTTCGTATCTAATTTTTGCTTTTGAAAATTTATATTCTCCTTTTTTTGCACTTTCAATCCAACTCTTAATGTTTTTCAAAGAACATTGATATGAAATGTTGCCTTTATCTTTTAAATCTTTCCACTTCTGAAAAACATCTTTTTCATTTGCATTTGCAAGATCTTCTGGTGTTTTTATTCCCATATTAAAAAGACGTTCAGCAGTTTTAACACTGACTCCATCTACCTTTTGTAATTCCTCAATATTTCGGTTCGTTTCCATGTTATTTTATTTTGCTTTGCATTTCTCCAATAAAGTTATAAATTTCCATCAATTTATCAATATTTTTATCGCCGGTGTCGATTAAAGCTTCATAAGTAAAAGAAAATAAATCTCCATCTTCCATACTATCGTTCCATTCCTTCCATTCTCCGCTACATGCTAAATTGATTGCATGCGTGTAGATTAAACTTCTGAATTTCTCTAAGTCTATCTTTATCTGATTAATTTGAGCAAAATATGCATCATTTTTTAATGTTATAATCTTTCCCATACATTTGTGTTACTATTGAACCTTAATTATTATTCAAAATTAATTTCAGGAAATTCCTCGAACGGTGTTTTCCAATCAATGTTATATTTTTCTTTTAAAAAATATTTCTTGAATTCGCATTTTTCTCGCAAATCTTTAGGATTATATTTCATTCCAAATTTATTTATGATTTCAAAATCTGCTAAATCATAAAATCTTCTCGAATGAACATTTTCCATAACTTCAGGGAAATATGAATTTTCATTACAAAAATAATAGATATACATTGTTGAAATTTTGTTAAAAGAAACTACTCGACAACTATTTAATAGCTCTTTGTATTGATGATTTTTATCGACATTTAAATTTTTTTTAAAATATGAGCCTTCGTCAATCATTATATAATACAAGTGTCTTAGAAAATATTTCCCTTTTAACTGATTAAAAATTTTTATTTTTTCAATAAAATTATCCAAAAATAGTTGTGGGCTAATGCTATACTCTTCATAATTCAGCTTAGGATCAAAAAAATGTAAATATTCAAACAAATAAATTAATTCGGTTTTTTCTTTAACCCAATCGTTTGTTATTGAAAGTTCTCCCGAATCGTAGCGGCGAATTGTTTCGAACTCAAAAAATAATCTCTCTAAAAAGAAAGAACCAAAGTCAATACAGAATGGTTCACAACCCTCAACTGTATTGATAAATCGTCGAATTTTTATGTCAAATATGCGATTTGTCCTATTATAATTTCTCCATTTCATTCGTAAATCATATTCTTTGGGATTTAAAATATATTCTTGTAGAACTTCATCGAAAATGATTTTTGCATTCATATAAATACTTTTTTAATTATTTGAGTCGATTTATTAAGATTCATTTATTCTTTCTTTTCATCCAAAATTTTCCATTTGTTTTTGTATCTATTGAAAATGTTATAATCTAACTTCAACATAGTAAACCAAATGGTAAACCCAGCACTTTTGCCATAACAAGAAAGTAAACTTTCGACAACTACATTATACGGAATTATATAAAATATATCTTTCAATTTGGGGTTGTTCAAAATTACATAATCACCTTCATCGACTTTATCGGTATCGTGGCAATAGTAAGACATTAACTCCATTGGTTTTTTACAAATTTTTGAAAACGCATTCTTATAACCCAAAACATAACTTCTAATATGAATTCTTAATGTTATATTGTTTTTGTTGATTAAAATATCGCTTCCAGAAATATCCGTTCTTATTTTCCAACCCATTTTTACAAGTTTGTAACATGTGGCATAAAAAACTATATAATCTTCGTTTTCTATTTTTTTAAAGACTGTTTTATTACCGAAATTATCTCGAATATTATATTGAGTAAATAAAGAGGCGTCAGGTTTTAAATTTATTTTTATGGGAGAATTTAGGTAGTCGTACATACAAAATTATATTTGTTACTTTATCTCGGAATTAAGGAAAATGAGGCTGTGTAAAAAGTAAATTTTTTCTGTCATCCTGAACGCAGTAAAGAATCTAAATAATTAAAATATAACACATTAAGATTTCTCGCATTCGCTCGAAATGACAACCTTAACACTTTTTACACAGCCTCTTTTTAATGATGTTTGTAATTATGTTTATTAAGAATCCGTTTTTGATTCACTAAATAATTACACAATCGGAATGTAAATTTCAGTTTTTAGATTTTCGGGTTTTGTCTTTTTAGGTTCGTTTAAATACAATTCAAAACAAGGCTGTTCGTTTAATTCGTATCCACTTTCGGGCAACCATTTTTTATAAATAGCATCGTAGGTTTGTTGAAAATTTTCGTATGGTCCTTTGTGCATAAATACGGCATATTTTCCACCAACTATTTCTTTTACGCCAATTTCACCTTCCGGCTTTATGTCTTTAGAAATTACAATACATGCTTCGTAGCGTAATTTTTCTGAATCGGTTATGCTTGGGTCATCGTGACTAATTCCAATGAATTCGGTTTTCCAACCAAACAATTTTTTGGCTTGTGCAAATTCGCAAACTTTGTCCCAAGCTTTGCCTGTGCCTTCGTCACTATAACTTCCAATTGATTGTACAAAAATTACTTTCTTTGTTTTTACCATTTTAATCGATGGTTTCAACTTAATGTTTTCTGATAATGTTGTCATTGTTAAATAATTTATTTGGTTAAAATTTGTGTGTCGTTCTTTGAACTCAGTTGGAGGACAAGCAAATCTTTTTTGAAACGCTTTATTGAAAGACGAAGGTATTTCATAACCCACTCTTAATGCAATTTCGTTAATTTGTAGATTCGAGTAAAGTATAAGCGAAGCAGCAGTTTCAATTCTCGTTCTTACAATATACGAACCCAAAGACTCGTTAAGGTGAGCTCGAATTATACGATGGAAATGAAAGGGCGAAAAACACGAAATTTCAGCCAATTGGTTTAAATCCATTTCTTCGTCTAAATGACTACTGATATACGCAATCACTTTGTTGATTCTTTCGTAGTAGATTTTTGTTGTTTCCTCTTTGTTCATTTTAAATTTGAATTAACAATGCAAATGTAAATTGACGATAATTAAATTGATTTTCCAATCTTGCTAAATTACAAAAAGTAAAAAAACAATTACATTTTAAGGAATATTTCGTAATATTGTTGAGGTCGTAGTAACCGCTTAAAATTTATAAAATAAAGTTCAAAATAAAATTGAAATTATGCACAATGTTCACGCAAACTTCGATTTAACAACATTCAATACATTTGGGATTAAAGCCCATTGCGATTATTACATTCCATTTACCGATGTTTCGAAACTACGGTCTATCATCTATAACGACAAAAGACTAAAGAGTTTACCAAACTTTGTACTTGGAGGCGGAAGCAATATTTTATTTACCAAAAACTTTAATGGGCTTATTCTTCATCCTTTGATGAATGGTCTCGAAAAAGTTAACGAGGACAACGATTTTGTGTGGATAAAAGCTGGAAGCGGAGTTGTTTGGGACGATTTTGTACAATATGCTGTCGAAAATAATTATGGAGGAGTCGAAAATCTTTCGTTAATTCCGGGAAATGTTGGAGCTTGTCCGGTACAGAATATAGGAGCTTACGGAGTCGAAGCAAAAGATGTGATTGATAAAGTGTATGCCGTAAAAATTTCTGATTTCTCGACAAAATTATTTTCAAATGCCGAATGCAAATTTGATTATCGCGATAGTATTTTTAAAAATAAACTTAAAGGACAATATTTCATAACCAACGTAACTTTTAAATTAAGCAAAAAACACAAACTCGTTACCAATTATGGAAAGGTTGACGAAGAATTAAAAAAATATCAAGAACAAAACATTCAATCGGTTCGGAATGCAATTATTGCAATAAGAAGAGAAAAATTACCCGACCCGAAAGAAATTGGAAATGCAGGAAGCTTTTTCAAAAATCCGATAATCGACCAATCAAAAGCCGAGCAAATTAAACAAGAATTTCCAACCATTGTTTTATACAGCGTAGATTCGCAACAATACAAAGTAGTAGCAGGCTGGCTAATTGAGCAATGCGGATGGAAAGGAAAGCAAATTAACCATGTTGGCGTTCATAAAAATCAAGCACTCGTTCTGGTCAATCACGGAAAAGCAACCGGAAACGAAATCCTTGAATTATCAAACAACATTCAAGAATCCGTCATGCAAAAATTTGGTATTCAAATAAATCCGGAGGTAAATATTTTGTAGGTAATCCATTATACGTACATTCTTTCGAACATTGCAATATCTTTCTTAATATCCAAATCCGACTGATTAACACAATAAAACAAGCCTTTTTCGTGAAGATATTTTCCAAGATATTCTTGCTCGGTTTGACCTGGTGTGGGAATTATGATGGCTTTTTTATGTAATGTTGCTAAATCCATGATGGTTGAATATCCTGCCCGACAAATCACTATTTTCGACGATAAAATCTCTCTAGCAAGTGTTGTCGCATTCAAATGTGAAATAGAAAAAACAGAACTGTAAATCTGTTTCGTAATTTGTTCATGTTCAGGTTTTCCCTGAACAATTAAACATGGTATAGGCACATTTTTAAGTTGACTGATAATTTTATCTTCCAATATGGTTCTGTGTGGCTCGGGTCCCGAAAGAATCACAAGCATTTTTTCCTTCACTTCAGGCATATTTTCAGGAACTTGGAATCGACTTTTAATTCCAATACATTTAGCATTCTTAGGGAGTTTATATTTGTGTGATAAATCTCCCGATAAGTTATTTTCTTCGCTAAAATCAGGAATCCAACACTCGTCGAATTTATGAATAAACCAACCATTAAATTTGTACAACAATTTTTCAAACCATCGAACACTTTTCGGAAGTTTAATCATTATTTGATGTGTAATGAAGATGGAATGTACTTTCTTATTCCATAGTCCGAACCGATTATCGGAAATCACAACATCGATTTCGTAATCGCTTATAATTTGTTTCAGTTGTTGGTGCTCTTTGAATATTTTAAACAAGATATATGGAATCGCTAAAAACAACTTTAGTATTAAAAAGTTTTTTGAATACCGCACATTGAACGATGGAAATAATATGTAATTAATGTCCGGAAATTCCTCAACAAGTAGCGAAATGATTTGTTTATCAGCGGCGACAAAAAGTTTATTATTTTTAGCAATTAAGTCACGAATAATCGGAATATCGCGAGTTGCGTGACCCAATCCCCAATTAAGCGGACAAACTAATATGCGTTTGTTCTCAATCAATTTAGCCCGAAACAATTACATTGATATTCAGTTCTCTTGCCTTATCGGCAATTCGATTGAGTTCATCAAGCGAAATTTTCACCAATCCACTTGCTGGAGTTTCTCTATCAAGAGAATAAATCATTAAATTTTTTGGTTTAATTTTTTTCAAGGCTTCGAGCCATGCGTCAATTTCTTCCTTACTCGTATTATCAATCGGAAAATCCTTGTTAAGGCTTTTTAAAAACATGGTTTGGATGTAAACATTTCCATTGAATGAACTTAGTTTTTGGATGATATTTTCGATTGAATACTCAAATTGTGGTCGATTGATAATATTGATTGTTTTCTCAATTCCGGAGTCAAGTTTAAGAATATTCATATCAACTTTTTTCAGTGCTTCAAACACTTTTTCTTTATGAAGCATGGTGGCATTGGAAAGAACCGAAATTTTTATGTCTGCGAAATACTTGTTTTTTATGGCAATAGTTTCGTCAATAATTTCAGAAAATTGAGGGTGAAGCGTAGGCTCACCGTTTCCGGCAAAGGTTATTACATCAATCGATTCACCATTCTTTTTATAGTTCGAGAGTTTTTCGTCTAAAGCCTTTATGATTTCCCCTTTTTTATAAAACGAAATGCCTTTATACTTGCTTTTATCAGACCAGCCGCACTCGCAATAAACACAATCGAAATTGCAATATTTTACATCTAAAGGAAGTAGGTTTATTCCTAAGGAAATGCCTAATCTGCGGCTTTTAACCGGACCAAAAATTATTTTATCAAAAAGAAATGTTGCCATATTATTCTACATTATCGTAATAAATATCGTCAAATAGTTTTCGAATATACAAAATACTTGACATTTCGTCGATTTTTCCGTTAGACCACCAAAATACAGGGTTGTCGATAACCACACCATCTTTATATTTCAACAACGAACGTTTGTTCCCATTTGGATAAAATTCAGCCCAAATGCTATCGCGAACGCCATTTTTACAAAAACCCAATTCGGCAATTTGCCCGTTTTTATGCCAACTAATCCATTTATTTTCGAGTATCCCGTTTACAAAAAACGATTTCTCTTTCATGTTTCCGTTCTCGTAATATGAGAACCAATAGTCTTCGGGTACGGCTTCAATAAAATATTGCTGAACACTAACTTTTCCGTTTTTATACCAAAATGTCTGTTTTCCGTGCAAAACATCCGACTTGAAATTTGCTTTCGATTTCATTTGTCCGTTTCTGTACCACGAAACCATCTGCCCATTTATCTTATCATTTTGGTATTCAATTTCTAATTTTTTATGCCCATTTCGATATCCATAAATATGAGTTCCGACACGTTGATTTTCAGAGTTAAACTCTCCCGAAAACTTGTTGTTTCCATTTTTCCAACATTCGTTTATTGGCTGTCCGAAAAGAGGAAGTTCACTTATAATAAACAATATTATTAGGACAATCTGTCGCATTTAAATCGTTTTGCTGAGAATATTAATGAAATCAAAATTAACAACTCTCTGTAAAATTATCGGCAATATAATCGATTATTTCGACACATTCTTCATGTGTTTTTGCTGTTAAAAGTTTAATTCGTGTTTCACGAAAGTTTGGAATATTGGTGAAATATTTAGCAAAATGTCGCCGCATATGAATAACTCCACCATAATCGCCTTTAATTTCAACCGATTTACTCAAATGTCGTTTTACAAATTCACATTTTTCTTTTATACTAATTTTAGAAACTGTTTCTCCAGTATCGAAAAAATGTTGTATCTCTCTGAATATCCAAGGGCGACCAATCGTTGCTCTACCAATCATGATGGCATCAACTCCATATTTATCGAACATTAATTTTGCTTTTTGTCCACTATCAACATCGCCATTTCCTATGATTGGGATTTTCATTCGAGGATTATTTTTCACTTCTCCAATTAATGTCCAATCGGCTTCGCCAGTGTACATTTGAGAGCGTGTACGCCCGTGAATAGTTAAAGCTTGAATACCAACATCTTGAAGTCGCTCGGCAATTTCGACAATATTTTTATTATCGTCAGAATAACCAAGCCGAGTTTTGACAGTAACAGGAAGTTTTGTGGCTTTAACAATTGCATCGGTCATTGCCACCATTTTAGGAATGTCGTTCATAATCCCAGAACCAGCACCACGTCGAGCAACCTTTTTTACTGGGCAGCCAAAATTGATGTCAATAACGTCAGGATTGTACTGTTCGACAAATTTTGCAGATTCGACCATTGATTCAATCAAATGACCATAAATCTGAATGCCCATAGGACGCTCATAATCAGCAATTACGATTTTGTTAATGCTTGAATTTACTTTGCGAACCAATGCATCGGAATTTACAAATTCAGTGTACATCATATCTGCACCGAATTCTTTACACAAAATCCGAAAACTCTTGTCGGTTACGTCTTCCATTGGTGCTAAAAACAATGGATACTTGCTAAATGATATATTGCCAATCTTCAACAAATTCCGTAATTTTTCGACTCTAGCACCAAAATATTAAATTAAAAAAATTAAGCTTTTCTAGCTTTTTTTGCTCTCTTTTCTTCTTTTTTTTCTTTTGCAGTTTTTAGAGGCTCTTTTTTAACGTTTTTCTTTGCATCTTGTGATTTTGCCATGATATTTTTGTTTAAATATTATTAATTCGGGAACAGAAATTTATTAAAATATATTGTTGTACTAATGTTTAACTGAGCATTTACCGGCATTTTCGCATTTGGCACATGTGATTCCAATTTTCTGCATTTCTTTATTCTCACCCACATGAGTTTCGGGAAAACTTCCTTTTTTCTTTAAAAGGATTTGAGTGCCAAGAAATAACATTGACACTGCAATTAAAACAACAGATATAATAAATATTTGCAACATTTTTTAAAATTTTACTGATATACCTCCTGTAGCAAGAGCCGAACCTAACCCAAATTCTAAATTCATTCCGATATTATCGGTAAAGAAAAATCTAGTTCCAATAGCTAAGCGATATGCTACGGGCGATAATGGAAATGCAAAATCAGGATTCCAATCCAAGTCCGAAGTTTTAAACTCTATCGACGATAATTTATAGCCAATGCCAAACACTCCGTAAAAATCGACTCTTTCATTTTGTGAAAAATGATAATTTAATCTAGGAACAATTCTTAATCTAGGATTTGAAACTTCATAACTATATGTTTCTGAGGTTACTTCGTCAATATCTGTCCATGATACCGACGAATTTGCATACACAACGTCTATACCAAGTCCTAAATTATCTGACAATAAATATTCAACTCGACCGCCTAAAGGACCAATGCTATTAATATTTACATTCTCGTCGAATGCTCCGTCAACGTAAAATGCCTTCATGGTTCCGGTAACCAAATTAGGCCAACCATAAAACCCATCAATCAAAATTGTTCCTTGCTTAACTGCTTGTGCATTAGACTTATTTGAATTTAATATTCCTAATGAAAAGAATAACATAAGAATTAATATTAGTCTTCCTTTTTTCATTTTTAGTTTTTTTAGTTTGTTAAAGATAATAATTATACGAATATCATCGTCAATTCGTCATAATAAAATTATCCTACACTGCCTTCCAAGCTAATTTGTAATAATTTTTGAGCTTCGACCGCAAATTCCATTGGAAGTTGATTTAGCACCTCTTTAGCATATCCATTCACAATTAATCCGATAGCATCTTCGGTAGAAATTCCGCGTTGATTGCAATAAAATATTTGATCTTCACCAATTTTCGATGTTGTTGCTTCGTGTTCAACAATCGACGAATTATTATCTACTTCGAGATAAGGAAAGGTGTGAGCTCCACACTTATCGCCTAAAAGTAAGGAATCGCATTGTGAAAAATTTCTAGACTTTTCGGCATTTTTCATAACTTTTACTAAACCACGATAGGAATTTTGACTCTTCCCTGCTGAAATTCCTTTTGAAACAATCGTACTTTTCGTATTTTTTCCTAAATGAATCATTTTGGTTCCGGTATCGGCTTGTTGCATATTGTTTGTAACGGCAACCGAATAAAACTCTCCAACCGAATTGTCGCCTTTTAAAATGCAACTAGGGTATTTCCAAGTAATTGCAGAGCCGGTTTCGACTTGAGTCCATGAAATTTTAGAATTGTTTCCTTTACAAATTCCTCGCTTAGTTACAAAATTAAAAATTCCGCCTTTTCCGTTTTTATCTCCTGGATACCAATTTTGAACCGTAGAGTATTTTACTTCGGCTCTTTCCATTGCAATTATTTCGACAATTGCGGCATGTAGTTGATTTTCATCTCGTTGCGGAGCGGTACAGCCTTCTAGATAACTTACATACGAATCGTCATCAGCTACAATTAATGTTCGTTCGAATTGACCTGTGTTTGCGGCATTTATCCTAAAATATGTCGAAAGCTCCATTGGACATCGAACGCCTTTTGGAATATAACAAAACGAACCATCGCTAAATACGGCACAATTTAAAGCGGCAAAAAAATTATCGGTGTAAGGAACCACTGAGCCAAGATATTTTTTAATCAAATCGGGATGCTCTTTAATTGCTTCGCTCATTGAACAAAAAATGATTCCTCGTTCAGCTAGAGTCTCGCGAAAAGTAGTTTTGACCGATACGCTGTCCATAACGGCATCAACAGCAATACCCGATAGTCGTTTTTGCTCGTCAAGTGGAATGCCAAGCTTGTCGAAAGTATCTTTTATTTCAGGGTCGATTTCGTCTAAACCTCTAGGGTTTTCTTTCGTTTTTGGAGCTGCGTAGTAAATTATTTCTTGAAATGATATTGGGGGAATATTCAAATGAGCCCATGTTGGCATTTTCATTGTAAGCCAATGGCGAAAAGCTTTTAATCGGAACTCAAGCATGAACTCTGGCTCTCCTTTTTTCGACGAAATCAATCGAACAACATCTTCACTCAAGCCTTTTGCAATAAATTCGGTTTCAACATTTGTAGTGAATCCATATTTATATTCATTTTGTGTTACTTCGTCGAGTATTTTATCCTGTTCTTTTTCCATATCTTTACAAAGAATTTTATTTCTTGTTTTGATTTAATCTAAATAAGAACAAAATTAAGAAAAATAATTTAGATTTTTTACATTTATATACTTTAATTAGCAAAAATGGAGAATACAAAAAATAATGCAACAAAACTTTCGGAACTTGGCGAATTTGGATTGATTGATTATTTAACGAAAAATATAAAACTACGTCATAAACAAACAATTAAGGGAGTAGGGGACGATGCTGCAATCTTAAAGTTTGGAACAAAAAATATTGTTGTTACAACCGATTTGCTTACTGAAGGTGTTCATTTCGATTTAATTTATTTTCCATTAAAACATCTTGGATATAAGGCTGTTGTTGTGAATTTATCAGATATTTATGCAATGAATGCAAGTCCTAAACAGATTACGGTTTCGATTGCAATTTCATCAAAATTTTCCTTAGAAGCTGTTGATCAACTATATCAAGGAATTTATTTAGCCTGCGAAAAATATAATATCGACTTAATAGGTGGCGATACAACTTCTTCGCTTACAGGACTGACCATAAGCATTACGGCAATCGGAGAAATCGAAAAAGAAAAAATCACGTACAGAAATGGGGCTAAAGAAAATAATGTAATTTGTGTTTCAGGTGATTTGGGCTCTGCTTACCTCGGTTTGCAACTTCTCGAAAGAGAAAAAATGGTTTTTAAAACAAATCCTAATGCGAAACCAAAATTTGATGGATACGACTATATTCTCGAACGACAGTTAAAACCGGAAGCTCGCAAAGATATTATTGAGTTTTTGGCTATCAACCATATCGTTCCAACTGCAATGATTGATGTATCTGATGGTCTTTCATCTGAATTGTTGCATATTTGCAAACAGTCGGATGTTGGCTGCAAAATATTCGAAGATAAAATTCCTTTCAGTCCTATTGCCAAAGATATGGCAGCAGAACTTAACATTGATCCAACAGTTTGTGCATTAAATGGTGGCGAAGATTACGAACTTTTATTTACGATTTCCTTAGACGATTATAATAAAATTAAAAACGACCCAAATATTACACCCATAGGACATATTACCGAAAAATCATTGGGACTAAACCTTATTGCTCGAGATGGTACAGAAGTCCCTCTAAAGGCTCAAGGTTGGAATTCTTTTAACAACGAAAAATAATCGTTATATCCATGTCTAAAGTTCAAAAAAATAATTTTAATTTCATAACTTTGACTGGTTTGTTTGCAAAACAAATTAGTCATTTATCACAAAAACAAGCAATTATCGCAATTTATTAAAATTATGAATTCGAAAAATATACTCATCTTGATTTTTTTTAGCCTGATCTTGGGTGCTTGTGCTCCAAGCCGAATAGTAAAGCCCCTAGCAAAGGGCGAAAAAGATGTTTCGTTTTCGCTCGGTGGACCGCTAATTGGCTTTGCTGGAACTACTATTCCTATTCCTTTTACTTCGTTGTGCGGAGCATACGGAGTGAAAGAAAATCTTACCGTATTTGGCTCGCTTCATGTAACCTCATTGGCATACGGAGTTTTTCAAACCGATTTGGGAATTGTACGCGAAATGATTGCTCAAAAAGGTTTTATTCCAGGTATTTCGATAGCTCCTACAGCCAATTTAATGTTCGATAAATGGGAAAGTACGTTTAGTTTTTATCCGGCAATCGATTACAATTTTTATTGGAACTATAAACAATCGCAAAATTATTTTTACGTGGGCGGTACTAATTGGTTCGAATTGCGTTCAACTCGTGCTCACGAAGAAACCCAACAACAGCATTGGATTCCTGCTTTTCAAATTGGGCACACTTTTAAGCGACCAAAAATGTCGTACACAATTGAAGCAAAATACATTAATCCATTTGTCAGCAACAACAATATTATTGTCGATTACAGAAGTTTTGGCGATAAAGGCACAATCGGAATTTATATTGGGATAAGTAAACGATTTTAATCATGAGACACAGCATAATTTTTTTAACCCTAGTTCTTTTATCTTCTTGTTTGCGACTCGACGATAATTTGTACAACAGCGACAACACAATTTCGGAATACAAATTCGACAATTACGAAGGCGAAGTCGATTTTGTACTTGATACAAGTTACAAAATTCCCGAAAATAAATTTTTAATGTTTACCTTAACTTCTGACGACGAAGGAGACAAAGCCGAAATTTATGCCGTTTACTTAGGCGACACATCTACCATTTCAGAAGACACCGTTATCATGTATTGTCATGGCAACAAAGACCATATGGATTTTTATTGGCAACGAGCAAAGTTATTGGCAAATGTTGGAGGAAATTGTCATTATGGAGTCATGATGATTGATTATCGAGGTTTCGGACTATCAGAAGGAGTTACCACCGAGTCGGGGCTTTATGCCGATGTAAATGTATCCTTAAATTGGCTTAAAAATAAAGGATTAACAAATGACCGACTTGTGATTTATGGTTTTAGTTTGGGCTCAGCTCCAGCTACTGAAATGTCGGCCGAAAACTATTCCATGAAACCTTCTAAACTCATTCTCGAATCTCCATTTGCTTCGGCAGAAGTTATGGTACACGACGCTTCGAGTTTGGCAATTCCATCGTCGTATTTTACTAATTTAAAAATCGATAATGCCGAAAAAATAAAAAAAGTTAACCAACCTTTTTTGTGGATTCACGGCGTTAACGATGCTTTTTTAGCCATGGAAACTCATGGTGAAATTATTTACAAAAATTACAATGGAGAATATAGCGAAGCTGTAAGAGTTGACGGAGCCGACCACGGCGATGTGCCAAACACCATGGGTTTTGTTGAATATATGACCGTAATCGATAATTTTATAAAAAAATAATGCTCGTAACCATTCCAATAACCATTGTTGAAGTAGAGGAAGATGGCTGTCATTTATTCGTTGAATGTTTACTCAACAATATTCAGCCGATAAATCTTATTATCGACACTGGGGCTTCAAAAACGGTTTTTGATTCAACTTTAACTCAAAATTTCGCCGAAATGGTTTTGAAAGAAATGGAAATAAAGTCAGCCGGAGTTGGTGGCGATGTTACATTAAGCGAATTTGCGAATATCCCGAAATTACAAATTGGTTCATTTGAAATGGTAAATTTTGAAACGGTACTAATCGATTTGTCGCATATAAATCAAATCTACGAACCCATCATCAACCGAAAAATATGGGGTTTGATTGGTGGCGACTTTCTATTGAAATATAAAGCTACAATTGATTATCGAAAAAAAGAATTGATTCTCAGAATTCGAAAAAATAAGGTTGATTCTTTCAATCGTGGGCAAATATAGAGACGATACGCTCAGTCATAATTGCTTTGAAATTGCAAAAAAGCAGTACATTTTTTAAATGCACTGCTTTTATCAGATAAAACAGATTAACCATTCTAATTCATTTCAATCAACCAATAACTATTTATTTCATTATTTATAACAATTCTAAGTAAATATGTTCCGGCTGCATAGCCTAAAGATTTTGCACTAAAATCGTAACGATAGGTTCCTTTGTTTTGATTTCCGTTGTAAATCGTATGAATGTGTTGTCCAGTGAGTGTATATACTTCCAGCGACATTTGCGAAACGTCTTTCAACTCATAGTTGATGGTTGTATTTATTTTATACGGATTTGGATAGATTTTAAAGTTCACATTTTCTTTTTCTATGCTCAAATATGCTGATTCTTCTCCGTTTTCTTCGGAAATAATTTCTTGTATTCCGTTGGAACTTCTCGTATTATTTTCATCTTCGTTTGTGGTGATATTTCGTGCTGATAACATCGGTGCTGCTTTTTCGAGTTCTAAAATCCAAACTGCTCCTTTGTCCAAACCGCCATCATCACTTGTGTTTGCTCCTACGGCTATATTAAACTTTCCATCGTTTGCAAAATCGCCAAGTGCGTTTACCGATGCTCCAAATCTGTCGCCTGAATTTATTCCTGCTAAACAGCCTTCGGTTCCGCTTATCTTTTGATAATCGTTGACGGTTCCGTCGGAATTCAAAAACAGCACCCAAACAGCTCCGTTGTCAATTCCGCCATCGTCGGTAAATACGGCTCCTACTATTATGTCAACTACTCCGTCTCCATTTATGTCGTCGGTGGCTCGAATGTTTTCTACCGATACTCCAAAATAATCGCTTGTATTTATTATTCCGTCGAATACATTATCGCTTATTTTGTTGAAGTTTTTTACGGTTCCATCGGTATTTAAAAACAATATCCAAACGGCTCCTTTTTTCAATCCATCATCGGAATCTTGGTAGGCTCCAACGGCTAAATCAATGATTCCGTCGCCGTCTAAGTCGCCTAAATTGGCTAAACTTACTCCGAATTGGTCGTTGGTGTTTAGTCCGGCATCGAATCCAGCTTGATTGTTTCCTATTTTGGTATAATTTTTTACGGTTCCGTTTGAGTTCAGATACATCAAATAAATAGCTCCTTTATCGGCATCTTGTCGTCGCATGCCTACAACTATATCCAACACTCCGTCGTTGTCGAAATCGCCAATAGGTGCACATGCACTTCCAAATGAGCCGTTCTCAGGAATGGTCTCATCAAATCCACCTTCTAAATCGGATATTTTTTGATACCATTTTACCGCTCCATTGTTGTTGATTGAAACAATCCACAATGCACCGTGATAGGCTCCGCCGTCAAAATCCCATTCTGCTCCTATGGCTAATTCGGTAATTCCGTCAAAATCTAGGTCTCCAATGGTGTCGATTCTGTTTCCGAATACGCTCAAACTTCCTGTCGGTATTTCGGGCGATGATATTTTATGATACGATTGTACGGTTCGGTCGCTATTCATAAACAACACGTAAGCGGCTCCGTTGTCTTGACTTCCGTCGTCGTCGAATGAGGCTCCTACTACTAAATCTTTTACGCCATCTTGATTCAGGTCTCCAACGCATGCAATGGCTGAACCAAAGCGGTCTCCGTTGCTTAAAATTACGTTTAGGTCGCCACTGGTTTCACTTATTTTCCATTGATTTTTTACCATGCCTGGCTCGTAGTTCGATTCTAGCAAATAGCTTGTTTCTACTTTACAATTGTTTGCATCGGTTACAGTTAGAAGATAGATGTTGGACGTTAGAAGTTGGAGATTAGAAGTAGTTGCTCCAGCATTCCAATTGTAAGTGTATGGCGATATTCCGCCCGAAACAGTTACGGAAATGCTTCCATCGCTGTTGTTGCAGGTAGGTTGAGTTATGGTTTCTGCTACGCTGATTTCGTACGAAAGATTTACATTTATTTCGGTCTCTGACCATTCTTTCAGGGTTTTGTAGGTATCGGCTATCAAGGCTTCTCCCGACTCTAATTGTATGGTCAAATGAAGTAGTGCGTCGAATGGATTTACATCAATCAACATTAGGTTAAATTCTCCGTTTGCGTTGGTGCTAAATGGTTCTGCTACTGTGCTTATGCTTGCATTTTCGTCGGCAAAAACTAGATTTAGGTTTGCTGCGGGGGTGTTTCCGCATGAATATACAACTCCCGAAATTAGCAAGGTGTCGTGTGTTATTTCTCTTGGCAACACTATTTTTTCGTTAAACGGAAGGCTGTCAACTTGCGAAAGGATTGCTCTTGAGAGTGAACTTGCTTTCGACGAATAGTCTTCGATTAGTGTGTAAAGCGATTGTTTTTCGGTTTCGCTGATTTCTGAAATTGTACGTCCCTGTAAGGCTAAATTTGCCAAAATCGAGTAATACGTGTTCAATTTGTTGTATTCGGCTGTTTCTTCTTCTGTGAGCGGAAACATATTTGGTATTTGGCTTAACAAAGTAAGTGCGTCTTGTGGTCGGTCTAAACTCAAATACAATGAAACTAAACTGTATGTGTTTTCCAAGGTTTTGATTTGTGTAAACACATCAATCAGCATGGCATCATTTTCAGCGATGGTGTCGGATAGATAATATTTGCTTATGTCGCCAACTAAATTATCTCTTTCGAGTGTTAATTGGGTAGCTGAACTTATTAAATTGTCTAGTTCAGAGGGCACGTCTTTGTTTGCTAATATTTCATAAATCATTTCGTTGCTCAATGCATCGGTTCTTTCTGCCAATTGCTCGGCTACATATACCGAATTTGCTGAATGTGGATTTTCTACCAATACATCGGTTACGGTTTGTGTACTGTAATTATCGTTGCTTGCTAAGGCTCCCATTACCAATTCGCTCAAGTATGGCGAAGCTCGTAAGAGTTTTCGTTTTACATTGTTGATGTTGTTGGCTCGCTCAATTTGGCGTAGCAAATTATCGGTGTTGCCATCGTCAATAGTGTGTTCTAAATAGTTTTTCAATTGTTTCAAATCTATTGATAAGGAATGAGTTTCTGTTAATACAAGAGATGGATTTATTCGTCCTGTATTGTCTATATTTGATGGGCAATTATCTTCGTATGCATAAGCCAAGTCTACACCTATTTTGTTTATTCGAGATGGATGGCTACAGTATGGGTTTGTAACATCCCCACTTCCATTACTTGAATTATAGTAATAATAAGAAATATGAGCATAATCTTCTGTTGGATTCATATAAAAATCTGAATATGGAATACTTGCTGTACAAGGGTGATCAAATAAATTTCCTACCGGCTTTGTTACAGACCCCTGATAATAATTCATACTATATTTTCCACTTGATGTTATTGAATATTTATTATTTGTAAAAGAATTGCAATTGTAGATTGAACCTCTATTACGAGCTAAAGTAAAAGGTATTAAAGCCCTACCATCTGTTGACAAAGTTTCTTCGGGAGCATTATACATATTTGATGTTGCAAAAGGTAAATCTTCAAACGTATTTTTATAAATAGTGTTTATTTGACTATTTGTATTCTCAATTGCGAAGCCCACAATTGCTTGGTCTACCAACTCCAATTTTATTTGTTGTAAATAAATTTTCTTCAATCGTATAATTTCTTGTATTTGATAAATATAAACCATAAGCACTTGTATAGTCATTCTCATCGTATGAATACTCATTAACATCATAGTTGTCATTTATGTACCCAACATAGAATCTATTTGACAAGATATCAATATTACTGAAATTGGCTAATAATGCTCCTCTAAAATTATCTTTAAATTCACAAGATTCTATCTTAATATAAGATGTTTCTCCATAATTTTCACTACAATCTATGCCATAAGTAAGATTTTGAAAAATTGTTCTTATTTTATAATGATCTAGACATGATTCCCCTACATCAAGTAGATGAGAGCAAAGAGGTAATAAATTTACGGATGTAGCTCCAGATATTTTTATTCCTGAACCTCTTGAATTAATATCATAACTTTCTGGGGATTCGTTTTTGAATGTACAAGCTTTAAATGATACCGACTTTACATCTGACAAAACTACAAAGCTCTCTGGTAATATTGAACCTAATATAGAAAAATAGTCGTCGCTAACAAAATCACACGATTCAAATGAATAAACTCTTGTGTTACTATTTTCAATTTTTACAGCTATTCTATTGTTCTTAAATGTAGCGTTTGTCACACTTAATTTTGCATCGTCTTGAACTAATACGCCTATATCTGCTTTTTCTATTGTAGCTCCATTTTTTAATATTACTTCACTACCTAATTCGGCTATAATGCCTTGCCACAAATTATCGTTACATGCAAAATTATTACTTAGTTTTGTTCCATCAAGAATTAATGTTGCTCCTTGTTCAACATATATATTTTTACCTTCTGACATAGTGATATCTGCACGAATATCTAATGTATTACCCGTTGCGATTCGAATATCTCTATTCATACATAATTTGCTTTCCCATTTAGTATAATTATTATCAATAAGCAACTCCGGAGAATTAGCGAGGCAACTTAAATTCGCTCTCCAGACTCCACGACCGGACGTTCCAAGCACAATTTCATTAGACGATTCAACTATCGTAATATCTGGAATAATAACTTCCGGAAATTCTTCAACATTTGAATATTTTTCCCAAGTTGTCGTGTTATCATAAAGATAATATAGTCCAAAATCGGTTCCGACAAATAAAATACCGTTTGAATAATTATATTCAATTGTATTAACAGGAATATTTTCAAGGTTATATGATATATTAGTCCAGCTTTGTCCTTTATCTGTTGTTTTGTAAACTTTTTGACCATCAGAAAAACGACCAAAGCAAATAAATATTTCATTATCATTTATTGGATTTATGTCGATATCAGTTA
Source organism: Bacteroidetes bacterium GWF2_33_38 (assembly GCA_001769505.1). Lineage (GTDB taxonomy): Bacteria > Bacteroidota > Bacteroidia > Bacteroidales > GWF2-33-38 > GWF2-33-38. The sequence continues at coordinate 8,404 of MEOF01000022.1, read as the reverse complement.
CAGGAGTATTTGTTAAATCAACATCCAAGCCTATCGTGTTTGAAGAATAAATTTCGTTCCAAGTAAGTCCATCATCAGAGGATATTGCTATATTACCATCCTGAACATAATTTTCTAAATTGCCACCATAAACCTGATGAGAACAGACAATTGTATATGGCACTTGTTTTCCAATATCAAAAGCATTAACAATACCTCCAGAATTTGGATAAATATTTGAAATCGTTACTCCTCCATCTGAAGTCTTTTTTAAACCCCATTGATCAAAGAAAAATGTTTTTTCCAACATAGGGTGTTTTTTTATTCTTGCATCATATTTTTTTAATGAATAAGACGTACCAAAGTTGTATCCAGAAAAAAAAGATTTAGTTGTTCCAGTAACAGTCATACCATCGGATTCTGAACCATTTGCACTAAGCATAATTAATTCGTTTGTTGCGTCGATAGCCATGGCTCCGCCATCGCCACTTAAAACATTTCTCCACGTTCCATTCTCATCTCTTACCCAAGAATGATTATCAGTAGTTCCTCCTCCCATCACTTCAGGGTTACTCTCAGATACATCAAAACCCATAAATTGTAATATACATAAATTGCCATTAATAGATCTCCACTGACCTATATTTGTACCACTATTCCTACAAATTCCTCCATCAGTTGCAAAAAAGACAGGCAAACCATCTGTAGTGTTACTAAAAGCAATATCTCGTAAATCATCATGAACATAATCGTCAGGAATTTGACTAAATGTACTTGAACCATTGATTTTAATAAATGGTTTCATTCCCCCCAAATACATATCTCCATTAGGTGCAAATTTTAATTCTGCAACATAGTTGCAAGCATTTCCAAATTGATTTAATGTTCCCATAGTAACCCAATCCGTTCCATTATAATATTTTATATCATCAGGTCCATTATTGGTGCTATGATAATCAGGAGTTCCCACTAGAACATAAAACCTATTATCTGCTAAATTATAATCGACACAATAATAAAAACCAAGGTCAGTTGGATCTACTTCACTTGTAATATCATTATATGTTTGCCCACCATCTTCGGAGTTGTAAATAAAATTCTTCCCTGACAAATATATTTCATCCGAATTAGTTGGATTTATTTCCATTTCCCAAAGTTGAGCGTCAAAATCTAATTCGGTATATACCCAGCCATCTGTACCTCTGTAATCCTTTCTAAAAATACCCCTATTCGATAATAAATACATTATGTTTGAATCATTTGGGTCAAACATAATATTTGTTAAAAATATTTCATCTTCCGGATTTACTTCCATTTCTAGCTCCCATGTTTCCCCACCATCAATGCTTTTAAACAAACCCACACTATAATTTCTTGTTGAAACAAGACCATTTGAATAAAAACTCCCAATAAAATATATTATTTCCGGATTTAAAGGGTGTAATTCAATATCATAAGCACCTAAAGAGGCAAATTGTTTTGTAATGCACTCCCATTGAACTTGTGTTGGATTAGCCTCTAATGCATTGGTTGATTTAAACACTCCGCTTCCCATTGTTCCAAGATACACGATACTATTGTCGGTAGGATGAACACAGATGCTTTGACAACGTCCCTGCCAGTTTCTAAAACTCGAAGTTTCAAACGGACCCAATTGCTCCCATTCCATATCTAAATTTGATGTACTTATAGAACGATTTTGCAAACTCGATTCATTAAAATAATGATTTTTCCATGTATCAACATAAGTTGTCATTTTTCCTGATTCATCAACTCTGTTTTCCCAAAATGCACGCCATCGGGCATATCCTTTTTTTTCCTTTTCTGTTGAATTTAAGAGTATATCATTGTCTCTTATTTCAACTTCTTTTATTACTTCAAAAAAATTATCAGAATTATCTTTCAATACTGTTGATATTGTTTGTGCTGAAGCACAAAAACTAATGGCAAACACAAATAGAATAGCATTAAATTTTTTCATACGATATTGATTTAATATTTAATAAGTTTTCCTGTATTCTTTATTTTTTTCTCATCTGTAAGTTGATATATATACAAGCCTTTTTGTAATGAAATTTTTCCTATTTCAAAAAATGAATCATTTGTGATTTCTGTATAAATCACATTACCTGTATTATTAAAAAGAGTTAGTTTAACAGAACAGCTTCCATTATTATCAAAGAATAATTTACTCATTTCATTTATTGGGTTTGGAAATACTCCTTTTTTTATACTTCCTTTTGTACTCTCAATACCAATTACATTATTATAAGTTACGCTAGCACTAATATGATCAATTAATATTCCTTTCTTTTGAAAATCCACATCATCACTTAAAAAATGAAATTTAATAATTGCATATTCAACATCTAGCTCATGGGGATTATCCCAATCCAAATAATAATCAAATGCCGTAAGATTATAGGACGAATTATCTATTGAATGTCCTGAAAAACCCAATATAGTATCTTGAACATATGTAACATTTGAAAAGTCAAAAGATATATTATTGGGTCCATTATTTGCACTATAAACCTCAATTGAATCTAAAAGGTTAACAAAAGTATTCCCTCCATCAAATGAGATTTCAATAAATAATCCATCTTTGAGTGTATCTGTTTCACATTTATAAGTAAAATAGATTCTCATATTTCTCCAAGGGCAATTATTTATTATTGCCCATTCAGGTTTTTGCATATGCACTTCAAAGGAGGAATGATTATTAGGAGGATATGAATAAACCGAATCTGTCATTAGCACTTTTGAATCGGTTGCAGGATATATATATGGTAGCCCCAAGCTTTCATCCCATTCTCCTTTATTAGGAATACAAATCTGCCAAATATCTGTAGAATTAGAATCATTATAATATATAATTCCTGTTGGATTAAAAATATAATCATAAAAATCCATATACTCCGAGAATTCAAAATAATCAGTATAAGAAAAAACAATTGTAGTTAATTTAATATTTTTCATGCTATATGTTGATTGAGCATTAGAATTAACACTTAAAAGAGTAAACAATCCAATAATTACGAATTTTAGAAATATTTTTGTTTTCATATTTGTTACACTAAATTTATACAATTTACAGCATTTAGAAGTGTAAAGCGAATAATTGCTAGTTTTAAAATTCTTTCGTTTATACATTTCTATTCAAACCAAAGTTACACTATTTACGACATATTTAAAAAAAATAATGAGTGCTCGGTAGTGTTAATAAATTTTTCAACAATTTAGTAAACAACAAAATACATGTAAGTCCTTATTGTATATGTGATTTTTAAAAGCGGGTTTTTATCAAAAATGAGCACAATGCTTTTTCATGTTTCACAACACGTGAAATAGGGGGTTCCCTTTTTGGGCTTTTCGACTCTAAGCAAGTTTTTTTATTGTGTCAAATCGTTTTTATTTTACTCAATATTGATTTTTTTCCGGTAGAAAAAGAGAGTTGGATTTAGTAATGCCGATTTGATTTTGGGATTTATGATTTCGAATCGAGATAATCCTAATTTTTTACATCGAGTATCTTTATAATCTTTCTAAATTAACATTGCAATTAAAAATCGGCTTCAAAACTATTTTTCAACATATAATTGAACCTCAAATATTCTTAAATTAGCAGTCATTTTTGAAATTTATTTAAAATTAAATATTAAACCTTATAGAAAATGTCAAAGAAAAAATTTGTTACATGTGACGGAAACTATGCTGCATCGCATATCGCTTATATGTTTAGCGAGGTAGCAGCTATTTATCCAATCACACCATCTTCAAATATGGCAGAAAATGTTGACGAATGGTCAGCAAATGGCAGAAAAAATATTTTTGGAGAAGAAGTAAAAGTAGTTGAAATGCAATCGGAAGGTGGAGCATCAGGTGCCGTACACGGTTCGTTGCAAGCTGGAGCATTAACTTCAACCTACACAGCTTCTCAAGGATTATTGCTTATGATACCAAACATGTATAAAATAGCAGGCGAACTTTTACCAGCTGTTTTCCATGTTAGTGCACGAAGTTTGGCTGCACAAGCCTTATCAATTTTTGGCGACCATTCTGATGTTATGTCGGCTCGTCAAACCGGATTTGCTATGTTAGCAACAGGAAGCGTTCAGCAAATCATGGATATTGCTGCCGTTGCTCATTTAGCTGCAATCAAATCAAGAGTTCCATTTATGCATTTCTTCGATGGTTTCAGAACCTCACACGAGATTCAAAAAGTTGAAGTTCCTGAAGAAGAAGTATTAGCAAAACTATTGGATAGAAATGCCTTGCAACGATTTAGAGACAATGCGTTGAATCCTGAACATCCTGTTACAAGAGGTACTGCACAAAATCCTGATATATATTTCCAATCACGCGAAGCTGCAAATAAATATTACGATGCCATTCCTGATATGGTTGAAGAATACATGCAAGAAATGTCAAAAATTTCAGGTCGTGAGTATCATCCGTTTACATATTATGGAGCACCAGATGCTGAAAATATCATTATTGCAATGGGCTCTGTTACCGAAACTATTAAGGAAACCATCGATCACCTAAAAGCAAAAGGACAAAAAATTGGATTAATTTCAGTTCATTTGTATAGACCTTTCTCAGAAAAATATTTCTTAAAAGTGTTACCAAAATCAGTAAAAAGAATCTGTGTTTTGGATAGAACAAAAGAACCAGGTGCAAACGGAGAACCATTGTATCTTGATGTAAAAGATATTTTCTATAACAAACCAAACGCTCCTATTATCGTTGGCGGTCGTTATGGATTAAGTTCTAAAGACACAACTCCTTCGATGATTATCTCTGTTTATGATAATCTTAAAATGAACGAACCAAAAAACAGATTTACATTAGGTATTGTTGACGATGTTACTTTCTTATCCTTACCAATTTTACCTGAAATTTGTATTTCGTGTCAAGATACTTACGAAGCTAAATTTTATGGCTTAGGTTCAGACGGAACAGTTGGAGCAAACAAAAACTCTATCAAAATTATTGGTGAAGCAACCGATAAATATTGTCAAGCATATTTTGCCTACGATTCAAAAAAATCAGGCGGAATCACCGTTTCCCACTTAAGATTTGGCGACAATCCTATTCGCTCAACTTATTTGGTTAACACTCCTGACTTTGTAGCTTGCCACGTTCCTGCATATCTTGAAAAATATGACATGTTGAAAGGGTTGAAAAAACATGGAACATTCTTATTCAATAGTATTTGGGATGTAGAAGAAACCAAAGAAAAATTGCCAAATCACATGAAAAAATATTTGGCAGATAACGAAATTTCATTTTACATTATCAATGCTACCAAAATAGCCGAAGAAATTGGACTTGGAAACAGAACCAATACAATTATGCAAGCTGCATTCTTCAAAGTTGCAAACGTAATTCCTTACGAAAAAGCTGTTGACCAAATGAAATATGCGATTAAAAAATCGTATGGAAACAAAGGAGAAGATGTTGTTACAATGAACAACAAAGCGATTGACTTAGGCGGAGAAGTAACAAAAATTAACGTGCCAACTGAATGGAAATCGTTAAATGTTACTAAAAAAGTTGATAATTCGTTGCGACCTGACTTCATTAAAAATGTAATGGATCCTATCAATGCACAAAAAGGCGATGATCTTCCTGTAAGTGCATTTTTGAATCGCGAAGATGGAACTTTCCCTGCAGGAACTACTCAATACGAAAAAAGAGGTATAGCTGTAAACGTTCCTGAATGGATTGCAGACAATTGCATTCAGTGTAATCAATGTTCTTACGTTTGCCCTCACGCCTGTATTCGTCCGTTTATATTAAACGAGGAAGAAGTTAAGAATGCTCCTGCTGGAACAAAAACCGTAAAAGGCATTGGCGGAATTAAAGAATATCAATTCAAAATTCAATTAAGTCCTTACGATTGTACTGGTTGCGGTAACTGTGCAGATGTTTGCCCATCGAAACAAAAAGCATTGGTTATGAAACCTCTCGAAACTCAAATAGCAGAACATGAACGATACATGTATATGCACGAAAAAGTAGGTTATAAAGACACCATTCTTGGCAAAGATAAATCCGTTAAAAATAGTCAATTTGCACAACCTTTATTCGAGTTCTCGGGTGCATGTGCTGGTTGTGGAGAAACTCCATATATCAAAACAATTACTCAATTATTTGGCGAAAGAATGATGGTTGCTAATGCAACAGGTTGTTCTTCAATTTACGGTGGTTCTGCTCCAGCAACTCCATATTGTGCAAATAAACAAGGTCATGGACCTGCTTGGGCAAATTCGTTGTTCGAAGACAATGCTGAGTATGGATTAGGAATATCAATAGGAGCTTCTCAACTACGCAATAGATTAGCGTTAAGAATGAAAGCTGCCATTGACACAAATATTTCGGCTGAATTAAAAACTGCGTTTACCGAGTGGTTAGCAGGAATGGACGATGTAGAAAAATCAAAAACAACATCTGCCAGCGTTATTGCTTTATTAGAGAAAGAAAAATCTCCATTAGCAAAAGAAATTTTAGATCTAAAACAATACTTAGTTAAAAAGTCAATTTGGATATTTGGTGGCGACGGCTGGGCTTATGACATTGGATATGGCGGACTTGACCACGTATTAGCATCAGGAGACAATGTAAACGTGTTAGTAATGGACACCGAAGTTTATTCAAACACAGGTGGACAATCATCAAAAGCGACTCCTGTAGGAGCGGTTGCTAAATTTGCTGCATCAGGAAAAAGGATTCGAAAAAAAGACTTAGGAATGATGGCAATGTCTTATGGCTATGTTTATGTTGCTCAAGTTGCCATGGGAGCTAGTCAATCGCAATATTTCAAAGCTGTAAAAGAAGCAGAATCTTATCCAGGACCATCTTTAATTATTGCGTATGCCCCTTGTATCAATCACGGTTTACGTGCAGGTATGGGCAAAACACAAGAAGAAGAAAAACTTGCAGTTGAAGCAGGATATTGGTCAACTTATCGTTACGACCCACGATTAGAAAATGAAGGAAAAAATCCGTTCCAATTAGATTCAAACGAACCTGACTGGAGTAAATTCCAAAATTTCTTAATGGGTGAAGTTCGTTATTCTTCATTAAAGAAAACATTCCCTGAAGCTGCAAAAGAATTATTTGTTGCCGCCGAAGAAAATGCAAAATGGAGATTTAACTCATACAAACGATTAGCCTCAATGGATTTCTCGAAATAATTACTTATTTCAATAATTAAAAACGGACGCTAAAAGGCGTCCGTTTTTTGGTTATAACAATATTGGAAATTAAACTTTTTTCCCAACGTAAAATACATAACCATAAAACTCTTTATACTTGTAATATAATTGAGCTTCGTGCCGTTGATAAGCAACAAAATTTTCGGCAGTTTTATTTCCTGCATATTTTTCAAGAAATACTTTTTGTGCTTCGATTTGTTGAGTGTAGAAATTTTCAATCCAACAGTTTTCGGGCAAAATAAAACTTGCTATTGGAACATAACCTGCTTTTTGCATTTGTGCAACTTTGTTAGCAATAGTGTCAATTTCAGGATAAGCTTCATTCCAAAAAGTATCGATTTCAGCAGGTCTAGTTTCGGTAAACCACGAAGCTTCGGTTACTGCAATGAAACCGCCTTTTTTCAGAAATTTTCGCCATTCGTTTATTCCACGTTCAAAACCAATATTGTAAATTGCTCCTTCTGACCAAATTACATCAAATTCTTCTTCTCTAAAAGGAAGATTTTCCATTGAACCAACGTTGCCTTTTACTCTGTTTTGAAAGTTCAGCTTTTGGGCTTTTTCGTTCAACAAATCAATAAAAAAAGGAAACAAATCAATTGCTGTAATTTTGGCTTTTGTATTTTGGGCTAAAACCATTGTTTGACCGCCTGTACCGCAACCAATATCTGCTATTTTCGATTTGTTTGTTAAATTATCGATAAAACTCAAAGCCTTCACAGTAACTTCCTTGCTACCTGGACCTTGACGTTCTATACTTGAAAAATATTCACAAATTAAATTCATCTCAAATTCGTGAATTGATTTATTTTCGTCGTTCATTTTGTTTAAATTTATTATTGAAAAATAGCAAAAAGTAATTACACTTTGCTAATAATCAAATCGTTATTGATATGTAAATAGAAAAAAACTCGGTAAAAATTTACCAGAGTAAAATTTAAGGGATAAGTTTGGATTTAACATCCAAAACTTATTTACTTTACCAAATCCGAATTAAACTTAAACATCCAATTTTTTTAGAATCAACAAATGTAATAAATTTTTTATTTCATGAAATCAAGGATACAATATTGTTGTAATTTTTTTAAAACAAATATCAAAACGATAGTTCGTTCAACTCATATATAACTCCCCTGTTTCAATATGAGCATAAAATACCCCATCCCTTATTTTAGGGCAAATTATGCGGCAAGAAATATTTA